>CATVYJ010000001.1 GCA_958348245.1 uncultured Veillonellaceae bacterium
GTCGCACCCCTCGCGGGGTGCGTGAGTTGAAATTGTGCAGGTGCAAAGACGCGAATGTCAATCCGACCCGTCGCACCCCTCGCGGGGTGCGTGAGTTGAAATTGTTTTGCATTGGCTTTATCATCTGGAACGAGCGGTCGCACCCCTCGCGGGGTGCGTGAGTTGAAATTTCCAACATAAGCGACCGCTCGTCCGGCGTTTTCAGTCGCACCCCTCGCGGGGTGCGTGAGTTGAAATGCTTCGTGCTCTGCTTCGCGCGCCCATCCATGCGCGTCGCACCCCTCGCGGGGTGCGTGAGTTGAAATCGTAGTATCGCGGCGTCATAAACGTATAGTAGTTGTCGCACCCCTCGCGGGGTGCGTGAGTTGAAATGTGATTGACAGCGAAGAAGGAATCACGACACGGGTGTCGCACCCCTCGCGGGGTGCGTGAGTTGAAATAAAAAATCCCCATAAAACGCTTGACACAAAATCGGGTCGCACCCCTCGCGGGGTGCGTGAGTTGAAATAAAGACAAGTGGCTCAATCGTACGCAGAAATGGAAGTCGCACCCCTCGCGGGGTGCGTGAGTTGAAATATGAAAAAACTCGCTAAATTGGGGGACGTTGCAGACGTCGCACCCCTCGCGGGGTGCGTGAGTTGAAATCCGAAGGGCACGCTGTCACGGGACGTCGACGTCGTCGCACCCCTCGCGGGGTGCGTGAGTTGAAATATTGGTTTCCCTCCCTTCGGTCCGCCGCCCTTTAGTCGCACCCCTCGCGGGGTGCGTGAGTTGAAATTTCGAAGCGCCAGTCGGTATCGCTGTATCTGGATAGTCGCACCCCTCGCGGGGTGCGTGAGTTGAAATGGGTAGATGCCCATGACGGCCCGGTCCCCGAATCCGTCGCACCCCTCGCGGGGTGCGTGAGTTGAAATATACGGTGCTCCCTCCCGGCGCATTGATGCCCATGAGTCGCACCCCTCGCGGGGTGCGTGAGTTGAAATGCCATCGGCCGATACTTTCCTGCGGTAGAGCGCCGTCGCACCCCTCGCGGGGTGCGTGAGTTGAAATTGGAATTATGGAGTTATCAGACCCGAGTCATTAGTCGCACCCCTCGCGGGGTGCGTGAGTTGAAATTCGATTGCGTTGTCTCTTTTGATTTGCCTGATGATGTCGCACCCCTCGCGGGGTGCGTGAGTTGAAATTATTAATAATAATTAATAATCTATGAGATACCGTCGTCGCACCCCTCGCGGGGTGTGTGAGTTGAAATCTTGAATTATGGTCATATAATACCCGCGTCATTATGTCGCACCCCTCGCGGGGTGCGTGAGTTGAAATGGCTATCAGGAACGATAGGCGGAATATTGGTATAATCTGCTTCTCCTCGGGGATTGCATTGCCGGGCGGTTTGATTTTGAGAAGTCCTATGTTATGATGGAATTGAGAAAAATTAGAGAATACTGGATTTGCATGAGAAAGCGCGAGGGGAAAATGAGCGGCGCCGTAAAAATAAAAGAAGAAGCGCGCCGCGGCGCTTTCTTTTCATGGACTTTGACCGGGAGGGGAGGAGACTATGAGGAATTGTGTGTTGATTATCGAGAGCGATAAGAGTGTGGGCCATTTCCTGCAGATGAAGCTGGAGTCGGAGGGCTTCACGTGTCTGCATGATAATACGGGAGAGTCGGCGGTGGATCTGGCGGGGCAGCGGCAGGTGGACCTGATCGTGCTGGACCCGGACCCGCCCATGAAGGAGGGGCACGCCATCCTCGGCCGGGTGCGGTCGGTGAGTTCGCTTCCCGTGATTTATCTGTCGGAGAATGCGTCGGTGGACGCGAAGGTGCAGGCGCTCGACGCGGGGGCGGACGATTATCTCACGAAGCCTTATGCCACGAAGGAGCTGGTGGCCCGCGTGCGGGCGGCGTTGCGCCGGCATGACGCGCCGGCGATCGTGGCGGACCCGTCGTACACCATCCGCGATCTGTACATTTATCCGGACCGGCATGAGGTGCGGGTGGGGGATGAGTATATCGACCTCACGAAAAAGGAGTTTGACCTGCTGCTGTTTCTGGCGAAAAATAAAAACCGGGTGCTCACCCGCCAGCAGATTCTGGAAGAGGTATGGGGTTACGGCTATGTGGGGAATACGAATATTGTGGACGTGTACGTGCGCTATCTCCGCAGCAAGATCGATGAGAAAATCGGGCGGAAATATATCCACACGATCCGCGGCATCGGCTACGTGGTGAGGGACTGATGATCCGGCAGGTTATCGTGGCGGAGGGGAAGTCCGACGCGGCGGTCATCACCCGCGCGGTGGATGCGGATGTGATGGTCACGGAGGGGTATACCCTGCGCCCGGCGGTCCTCGCGGATCTCCGCGCCGCATATGAGCGGCGGGGGCTTATCATTCTCACGGACCCGGACGGCCCGGGGGAGCGCATCCGGGCGCGGCTCGCGGCGCTCTTTCCAGAGGCTCTCCATGCGTTTGTGCCGAAAGCGGAGGCGCAGACGGAGGACGACGTGGGCGTGGAGAACGCGTCGCCCGAGGCGATCCGGGAAGCGCTCGCAAAGGTGCGCGTGCGGACGGCGGAACCGTCGGAGCACTTTTCCGCGGCGGATCTTTTCGCGGCGGGGCTGTCGGGGTGCGGCGATGCGGCGGAGCGCCGGGCCCGCGTGGGAGCCGCGCTGGGCATCGGGTACGGCAATGCCAGGCAGTTTGTGAAACGGCTCAATCATTTCGGCGTCACCGAAGAGGAATGGCGGAGGGCGCTTGCTTTGCTGGAGGAGGAATCACATGCTTGAAGTGGAACTGGCGGACCGCCAGACGGTGCAGTACATCGTGCGCCGGTTCAATCTGCGGCTGAAGCACAAACTGGGGCAGAATTTTCTCATCCGGCCCGACGTGGTGCGCGCTATCGCGGAAGCGGCGGAGCTCGCGCCGGGGACGCCGGTCATGGAGATCGGCCCGGGGATCGGCACGCTCACGCAGGCGCTGGCCCGCACGGGGGCGGAGGTGACGGCCTTTGAGATCGACCGGAGTCTTGAACATGTGCTGGCGCACACCATGGCGCCCTACGACAATGTGCGCATCATTTACGAGGACGTGCTGAAGGCGGATCTTCCGGCGGTCCTGGGGGAGAGAACGTGGCACGCGGCGGCGAATCTGCCGTACTACATCACCACGCCCATCCTGCTCTATCTCATTCAGTCGGAGCTGCCCATTTCGCTCTTCGTCTTCATGATGCAGAAAGAAGTGGCGGAGCGCATTCTGGCCGAGCCGGGGAGCAAGGTGTACGGGGCGCTCACCATCGCAGTGCAGTATTACTGCACTGTCGAGCCGGTGATGGACATTCCGCCTGCGGCGTTCATTCCGAGGCCGCAGGTGACGTCCACGGTGCTGAAGCTGCGCCGGAGAGAGACGCCCGCCGTGGCGGTGAAGGAAGAGAAGCTCTTTTTCCGCCTCGTGAAGATGGGCTTCGGCCAGCGGCGCAAGGTCTTCACAAACGCCATGAAGACCGGCGGCATCTCCGCAGAGCTGGGCGCGGCCATGCTGGAGGCGGCGGGCATCGACGGGAAGCGCCGGGGGGAGACGTTCTCCATGGAGGAGTACGCCCGTCTGGCCGACGCGTGGCATGATCTGAAAGAGAAGGCGGCGGTTTCCGGTTGACAGGCGGCGCGGGCCGGTGCTATACTGACATCAATTTAGAAATCAAAACGCAAACTCAGTGAGCGGGAAGAGTACGCTGATGAGACGCAGCAAAGAGAGCCGGCGGCGGTGAGAGTCCGGTATGCTATCGTCAGGGGAATGGGCCCGGGAGAGGCAGCCTGATCCGGAGACGGGGTAGGCGCTGACGGAACTTTCGCCGTTACAGGAAAGCGTATACTATCATGTATATGTCGAGCCGGGCTCTCAGGAGCCAATCAGGGTGGCACCGCGGAATCATAACCTTTCGTCCCTTTGCATTCGTGCAGGGGGAGGAAAGGTTTTTTATTTGTACAGACGCCGGAGGGCGGGAAAGGAGAAGCATATGGAAACGGTGAGCGACGTATCGCAGCTTGTATTTACCAAGGCGAGGGGAGGACGCTTCCGCTGGCTCACGGTGTCCACGCTCATGCTGGCCATCGGGATGATTCTTCATCTGGTGTCGCCGTCCATCGCGGGCTTCACGCCGAACTGGATGATCGCCACGTACTGCGTGGCCATCCTCCTCACGAAGCCTTCGTACCGGCAGTGCCTCGGCATCTGCATGGTGGCGGCGCTCATGGAGGTCTTCACGAGCAAGTCCGCTTTTCCTTACGGGGACTTTGCGAGCGAATTTGCCGGGGCGTACGTGGCGGGCTTCTTTGCCCACAGCGTGCCGCCCATCCGCATCGGGAAATTTTCCCTGCGGCCCATGCTGGCGGGCTTCGTCACCACCATGGTGTCCGGCACGGTCTTCGTGACCATTCTCATGCTGGTCATGGGCATTCCCATGAATGTGTACCTCTACGGCATCATGCCCGCGGTGGTGCTCGTCGCGGTGGGGAACGCCATCATCACGCCGTTCCTGTATTTCCCGGCGCTGCGGCTCTTTGAGTCCATGCATTACATGGCCGCGTCGGAAGAAGAAGACAGCGACCACAGCGGTCTCGTCCTCCGGCAGGCGCAGCCCGGCATCGTGAGCGTGGAGCATCTCACGTATACCTATCCTTTCTCGGAGAAGCCCGCGCTCACGGACGTGTCGCTCCAGATCCGGGAAAACGATTTCGTGGTGGTCACCGGGCCGAACGGCGCGGGCAAGACGACGCTGCTTATGGCCATGATCGGCGCGGCGCCCCATTATTACGGCGGCACCATGCGGGGCATGGTGTACACCGACGGGCGGGCCACCACGCAGACAAGCATCGCCGATCTCGCGTCGAGCATCGGCGTCATCCTCGCGGACTACGGCGCGCAGATCGTCACCATGACCGTGGGCGAGGAAATGGCCTTCACGCTGGAAAATCACGGCTTTCCGCCGGAGGAAATCCGCCGGCGCGCGAAGGAAGCGCTGGCGAAGGTGCATCTGGACGGGCTGGAGGAACGGAAGGTGTCCACCCTCTCCGGCGGGCAGCGCCAGCGTCTGGCCATCGCGGCGGTGCTGGCGGAAGAGCCGAAGGTGCTCGTCTTCGACGAACCCACGTCGGCGCTCGATCCGGAAGGCATCCACGATTTCTACGAGCTCGTGGGCAGCCTGAACCGGGACTACGGCATGACCGTGGTCGTGGCGGAGCACCATCTGGAAGCGGTGCTGCCTTATGCGAAGCGCTTCGTCCTGCTGGAAGGCGGGCGCGTGGTGAGCGAAGGAGAGCCGGAGGCGGTGATGCGCGCCATGTACCGGCAGCATATTTACGAAGAAGCCATTCCGGATCTTTTCCGGGCGCAGCTTGATCTCGAAGCGGAAGGGGAAACCTTTGAAAGGTCCTTCCTCAGCATGGGGAACGCTGTCGCGGCGGTCAAGGGGAATTTCGGAAAGGGGGAAGCGGGATGCTGACGCTCAATGACGTATCGTTTCATTACGGCAAGGACGGGCCGGCGGTCCTGCGGCACATCAGCCTGTCTTTCGACCGCGGCGAGTTCGTAGCCATCACGGGCAGGAACGGCAGCGGCAAGACCACCATCACGCGGCTGCTCACGGGACTGGAGACGCCCACCGCGGGGACGGTCTTCTATGATGGGAAGGATGTGACGGGCGAGAGCGCGGCGGAGCGGAGCCGCTTCATCGGCTACGTGTTCCAGCAGCCGGACCGGCAGATGTTCATGCCCACCGTGCGGGAAGAAGTGGGCTTCGGCCCGTACCAGCAGGGGCGGCGCGGGGCCGAGCTGGACGCGCTCGTGGACGAAGCCATGAAGCGCGCCGACGTGTACCGCCTGGCGGACGAATACCCGCGGACGCTCTCCCGGGGCGACCAGCAGCGCACGGCCATCGCGTCGGCGCTCGCCATGCACACGGAGTACATCGTGCTGGACGAGCCGACGAGCGGGCAGGACGGCCGGGAGAAAAAGCGCCTCTCCGCGCTGATGACGGAGCTCCGCCGCGCGGGCATCACCGTGCTCCTCGTGACGCACGATATGGACATCGTCGCCGGGGAATGCACCCGGGCGGTGGTCATTGCCGATCATGAAGTCGCTTTCGACGGGCGGCCGGAAGAACTCTTTGCGGAAGGGCGGCCCGAGGCGTGGGGCCTCGCCTGTCCTGCGTCGGTGCGGTTGGGCCGGGCGCTTCCCGGCGCGCCGTACTGCAAAGACATGAAGACGTTCTGTGACATGTACCGGAAAGCGAGGGAAGCAAAATGACGAATCTGGTGCCGATAACAAAAATTCTGCTCACGGCGGGGACGGCCGTGTGGGCGCTCGTGCTGCACCGCCCGGACACGCTGGCGGCGCTCATGGCGGCAGAGCTGTTGCTTCTCCTCGCGGCGGGGCAGCTCGTGAAAAACCGGAAAGCGGTCCTCATGCTGGGCGTCTTCGCTTTCTTCCTCGGCCTCATCGAATACATCGGCGGCGGCCCCGTTGAAGAATGCGTCGTGGCGGCGCTCCGCATGATGGACATGACGCTCCTCTTCATTTATCTCCTCGGCACGACCCGCCTGCAGGACCTCACCGCGGCCATGGTGCAGCAGCTGAAAATTCCCTACGAATACGCTTTCATGTTCACCGCGGGCCTGCGGTTCATTCCCGATTTCATTGAAGAGAACCGCGCCGTAGCGGAGGCGCAGGCCTGCCGGGGACTTGCCATGGAAGGCAACTTTTTCAGGAAAGTGCACCGCTACATGTCCATCGTGCGGCCCCTCATGCTGCGGTCTCTCGGACGGAGCGAAACCATGGCGCTCTCGCTGGAGCTGCGCGGCTTCGGCGGGGCGCGGCGCACCTTCATGGAAAGCGTCGCCCCGAAGGGGATGGACTACGTCTCCTTCGTCCTCATGGCCCTCGTCACCGCCGGCGTCGTCTACGGACGCATCGCGCTGGGCTTCTGAATAGCAGACAAAGTAAAACGGCTTCGGACATCCGGGGCCGTTTTTGCGTGGAAAGAAAGGAGGATAGTGACGAGCGGATGAAAAAATTTTGAGCGGGACATTTTCAAATTCTTCTGACTTCAAAATGCCGGATTTTCAAAATCATCTGGATTTCCTGTGAAAATTTTGCAAAGGGCTCCGCAGCGGATACGGAAAATTCTGGAAGAAAACGCATGAAAGACTAAAAAGTGTTGCCTCGGACGGTACTTTTGATTTCTTCTCGAAGATTTGCTACACTGCGGATAAGGAGGGATGACCATGGATAAGGGAGCCGTTCATCAATTTGCGGAAGAATATTTGAGAAATTATGCGGGCAATGTACCTCCCATGCCGACAGCCTTTATTCGCAATGAAAACTTCGGAGTTCAATGCGGGGCGCTTGGATTTGTTATAGACGGGGGCCGAGCTTTCATGAAACGCTATGGCCGCAGCGTCTTTGAAACGGCCCGCGGACTGGTGTACTGCATCAACAGGGTGGACGATGCGGCGATCCTCGGCTCGGCCATTTATTCCCGGTGGCAGAGGGAAAAAGACAGACACTACGCGCCTTCTTTTTTTGGAGAAGGAAAAGAAGAAGAGGTGGAGCAATGGTTTTTCCTCGCTTTTCTGCGATTGTCAGTTTTGACAGAGAACAGGAAAAACCCGGAAAGATTTCCTTCCTCATTACAGAAGGTTCAACTGATTTCCACTATATCTATGTTTAAGGAGCCCCAGCAGGGCGTACCCTATCGACAGAAATTGACTCTGCATCGCAATGGTCGAGTGAAATTTTCGTACTACAGATATAAAAGAGACTCGAGAAAAGATGAAACATCTAAAACCAAATCGTTTCGGCTGAATAGAGAAAAAACAGACTACCTGATGCAGTTATTTACTTTGCTTATGGTTTCAGGCGTTTTTCGCAAAGCAAGATTGTCCCGCGACGCCTGTTGCTGGGACCTTATAATACATGGAACTCATTTACAAGATGCTTTTAAAGCTGGCGGAACATCGTGGCTATATGGCTTAACGTGTGTGTTCAATTTTTCAAAGATTTTGAGGAAAGAGCTGGGGCTTTGGGAACTTTGGGCGTTTCAAGACGGCAGAGATAGTCAGTATGACCCGCAGAAAATCCACATGACGTATCGGTTCGATGGAGATGATGCATCCTACGCGCCTGCACGGAAAGCGGTTCTCCTTATAGATGGGGAAAAAGACTGCGTCATATGGCGCTGTAAAAGCGGGGAGCAAAAATGCAAATCTGTGCTTTACGGCGGCGTGGATGAATTGCTGGCGCAGTGTGCGGATATAATCATGGCTCCTGAGGATATACCTGCTGCCGATCTCATGCCGCCGCCCGTCATTCTTGGAGGAGGGAAGCAAGCGCGTCCCAGCGGTCGGTATCGCTTGACAGTTCATTACCGATACGCGCCGAAATCCGTGTGGAAGGGAAATTTTCAGGAAGATGAACTTCCTGCTTTCTGGCCGGAGTTCGCTGAAGCGCTCCGGAATTTCTGCCGGGATACGTCCCACAGCCGCATCCTCGATGAAGCGCTCTACCTTTGGCGGCCTGCGCAAGAGGGGGAACTCATCTACTGCAAAGTGCGGTTTGAAGACAGCGGCCGCACATACTATTACCGCACGGAAGACGATACGCTCCGCCCGGGCGACTGTGTCCTCGTTCCGACAGGAAAGGAAACCGAACCGCAGCTGGCCCGCATTGTCTCCATGGAATGCTGCCGTCCGGATGAAGCGCCCTATCCGCCGGAGAAGACAAAATGGATACAGAGAAAACTAGACTGAATTTTCCAGACGCTCTGATGAATGTCAGGGCGTTTTTCGTATATAGTTCTCGGGAAATGCTAAATGGAAATTTTTCAAATTCTTCTGATTTCAAAAGCATCGGGCTTTCCTCTGGGAATTTTGCAAGGAGCTCCGCGTCGGATGTGAAATTTTCTGAAAGGCGTCCGGTGAGGCGGTAGGATGCCCGCGGGAGGCGCTTCTTTTCAGGGGGACGGCGATGGGATATAATAAGTGGCGTATTGTTTCATTGAAAGGACGAACGCCATGGAAAAACGGGAAGGGCTGGACGCGCTGAAAGAGCTCGGCAGCCGGAAGACCACCTACGCTTTTGATTACGATCCCGCGCTGCTCGAAGCGGTGCCGAACGCGCACCCCGACCGGGATTATTTCGTGAAGTTCAACTGCCCGGAATTTACGAGCCTCTGCCCGAAGACGGGCCAGCCGGACTTTGCCACCATTTATATTTCCTATATCCCGGACAAACTCATCGTGGAGAGCAAGTCTCTGAAGCTGTATCTCTTCAGCTACCGCAATCACGGCGACTTCCACGAAGACTGCGTGAATATGATCATGGACGACCTCATTCAGCTGCTGGACCCGAGGTATATCGAGGTGTGGGGGCGGTTCCTGCCGCGGGGCGGGCTGTCCATTGACCCGTACTGCAATTACGGCCGGCCCGGCACGGAGTGGAAGGACATGGCGCGGTACCGCCTGCTGCGGCACGACATGAATCCCGACACGGTGGATAATCGGTAAGGAGGACAGCGATGACGGAAGAATTACAGGCCATCTACCGGGAAGCGGTGCGGGAGCTCGCCCCGGTCTTTGAGGAAATGGAATCCATTTCTCTCTACAATACGGAGAAGGTGCTCGCCGCCTTCCGGAAGCACGCGCTCTCCGCGTTTCATTTCGCCCCGTCCAACGGCTACGGCTACGGCGACCCCGGCCGGGAGAAGCTGGAGGAAATCTGGGCGGAGGTGTTCCGCGCGGAGGCGGCTCTCGTGCGGCCGCAGTTCGTGTCGGGCACGCACGCCCTCGCCACGGTGCTTCTCGCCCTGACGGACCCGGGGGATACGCTCCTCTCCGCGGTGGGCGCGCCGTACGATACCATGCAGAGCGTCATCGGCGTCACGGGGGACGCGCCGCACAGCCTGGCGAAGCGCGGCGTCCATTATAAGGAAGCGCCGCTCCGGGGGGACACATATGATCTGGACGCCATCCGGGACGCGGTGGACGAGACGACGAAACTCGTGCTCATCCAGCGCTCCCGGGGCTACATGGACCGGAAAGCGCTTTTCCCGGAGGACATCCGCGCCATCATCCGCACGGTGAAGGAAAAGAATCCGCACGCGGTCTGCTTCGTGGATAACTGCTACGGCGAATTTACCTGCAAAGAAGAACCGATCGAACTCGGCGCGGACATCACCGCGGGCTCGCTCATCAAGAACGCCGGCGGCGGCATGGCGCCCACGGGGGGCTATATCTGCGGCCGGGCGGACCTGGTGGACCGGTGCGCGCAGGAGCTCACCGCGCCCGGCCTCGGCGCGGAAATGGGGTCGTACGCCGCGAGCTACCGTCCTTTCTTCCAGGGGCTCTTCCTCGCGCCGCACATCACGCGCCAGGCCGTCATGGGCGCAGAGCTCGCCGCGGCGGTTTTCACGAAGCTGGGCTTCCGTGTGTCGCCTGCGCCGGGCCATCTCCGGAGCGACCTCATCACGGCCATCGAACTGGACTCGGAGCGGAATATGTGCCTCTTTGCGGAGGCGCTCCAGAGCTGGTCGCCGGTGGATTCCAACGCGCGCCCCGTGCCGGGGCCGATGCCGGGCTACACGGACCCCATCCTGATGGCGGCGGGCACTTTTGTACAGGGCTCGACCATCGAGATCTCCGCGGACGGCCCGGTGCGCCCGCCGTATACCATGTATCTGCAGGGGAGCCTCACCTTCGAGCACGCCGTGCTGGCCGTCCTCGGCGCGGCGGAAAAAATCCTTGCGGAGAAAAAAGACTGAGAAGAATTTCAAAAAAGGACTTTACAGACCTCCGTCCTCATGCTATAATCATACTCGTCAAACGTCATGGGGACGTAGCTCAGCTGGGAGAGCGCCTGCTTCGCATGCAGGAGGTCAAGAGTTCGATCCTCTCCGTCTCCACCATGAACAAGAGGACCCGGTGCGCCGGGTCTTTTTTGTTTGCCTTTTCGCGGGGGCGCGTTATTTTTGGTATAATGAGGGCAGTGTGAAAGCGTCACAGGAGAAGCGAACATGAATATTTTACTGGCAGATTTTCATAAATACGCGGGATACAGCGGCGGCATCGAAAAGGTGCTTTCTCAGATGGCGGCGGCGCTGCACGCGCGGGGCCATGCGGTGACGGCGGTTTTTGCCGATGAAAAAGACGGGCGGCCGTTCTTTCCCCTGCCCGACGGGGTGAAGGTATACAACCTGTACCGCGTCAGCGGCTGTGCGGCGGTCCGGCCGGGAACGCTCGGGAAAATCCTCCGGGAGGCGGTGCGTCCTTTCAGCCGGGCCGCGGCGCGGAATCAGAACTACCGGCTCCTCGCGAAAGCCGCGCCGGCGCTCCGGGCGGTCCTCGAGAGGGAGACGCCCGACGTGATCGTTTCCTTCCGGGAACCCACGGGGCGGCTCCTGCTGGAGGGCGTGAAGACGGATATTCCTGTGATTTCCATGCTTCACAACGATCCGGACGAAATCTTCGACGGCGCGCCGGAAGCGGAGAAGAAAGCGCTCGCGAAAAGCGCGCGCATTCAGGTGCTGCTCCCTTCGTTTGCGGACAGCGCGAAGAAGTATCTTGATTACGACCGGTTTACCGCCATTCCGAACACAGTGCCCGCGCCGGAACGGTTTGCCGATCCGGGGCAGCCGCGGAAAGTGCATACCATCGCCTGCGTGGGGCGGCTCACGGGCCGGACGAAGCGGCAGCATCTTCTCATCGAAGCGTTCGCGCCGCTCGCCGCGGAATTTCCCGACTGGCAGGTGGAGCTCTGGGGCGCGCAGTACGATAAGCCCTACGTGGCGTCTCTCCGGGCGCTTATCAAAAAATACGGGCTGGAAAAGCGGGTGCGCCTCTGCGGCACCACGAAAGATATGCAGAGCGTGTGGGACCGGACGGATATTTTCGCCTTTCCCAGCCATCACGAAGGATTTCCCCTGGCCCTCACGGAGGCCATGAGCTGCGGCATCCCCGCCGTGGGGTACCGGAGCTGCGCCGCCGTGAGCCAGCTCATCGAGGACCCGCGGACGGGACTTCTCTGCGATGAGGGGACGGAACCCCTCACGAAGGCGTTGCGCGTGCTCATGGGGAGCGGCGGGCGGCGGCGGGACATGGGACTCGCGGCGCGCCTCGCCATGCAGGCGTACCGGCCGGACGCGGTGTGGGACCGGTGGGAAGCGCTTATGAAGGAAGTCGTAGAGGAAGCGAAAGGACAGCAGAAGAAGAGATGAAGCAGGAAGGCGAGATTTTTCTGAGAGAACAGGTGCGGCGGGTCCGCGCGGCGGTCATTGGCGACGTCATGCTCGACCGGTACGTGTCGGGCCGGGTGGACCGCATTTCCCCGGAAGCGCCGGTGCCGGTGGCGCTGGTGGAGACGGAGCGGTCCGTGCTGGGCGGCGCGGCCAATACGGCGGCGAATCTGGCGGCCCTCGGCTGCGCCGTGGCCATGACGGGGCTTGCCGGCAGCGACGAGAGCGGCCATATCCTGCACCGCCTTGCCGGAGAGCGCGGCATCGACGACGCGGGCGTGCTCGTGCGCGGCGGATACAGCACCATTACGAAAATGCGCATCCTCGGTGCGCGGCAGCAGATGCTCCGTCTCGATTTTGAAAAGAAAACGCCTCTGGACGAAGCGGGGACGGCGGCGGTGCTGCGCTGGCTGGACGCGCGCCATGCGGCGGGGCTGGACGTGATCGTCCTCTCGGATTACGGCAAAGGCTTCATCACGGCGGAGCTGGCGCAGGCGGTGATCCGCCGCAGCCACAGCTGGAAAATTCCCGTGCTGGTGGACCCGAAGGGAAGCGACTGGCGGAAATACACCGGCGCGTACGGCATCACGCCGAATCTGAAAGAGCTCTCCGACTGCTGCGGCGCGGCTATCCCCAATGAAGACGGGGACATCGAGCGGGCGGGCGTGCTCGTGCGGGAGAAGTACCATCTGAAATACCTCTATGTGACGCGTTCGGAAAAGGGTATCACCAGCATCGGCGCCAGGGAGATCATCCACTGCCCGGCCATGGCGCGGGACGTCTTCGACGTATCCGGCGCGGGCGACACGGTCATGGCGGTGCTCGCCGCCGCGCTCGCCGCGGGGAAAGACTCGGAGACGGCGCTGAAACTGGCCAATACCGCCGCGGGCATCGCCGTGTCCCGCGTGGGCACCTATCCGGTGAAGCGGGAGGAAGTGCTTGACGCATGGGAAAGCGAAGGGCGGGATCTCCGTAAAAATTACCGGCCTCTCACGTGGGAGGAAGCGGAGCAGAAAATCCGCCGGTGGCGTGAGAAGGGCGAGACTGTGGTCTTCACGAACGGCTGCTTCGACATCCTGCACCGGGGGCACGTGACGTACCTCCAGCAGGCGGCTTCCCTCGGGGACCATCTTCTCGTGGGGCTCAATTCAGATGATTCCGTGCGGCGGCTCAAGGGGCCGGAGCGTCCCATCAACGGTGAGCGCGACCGGGCGTTCATGCTGGCGGCGCTGCGGTTTGTGGACGACGTGGTGGTCTTCGGGGAAGACACGCCGCGGGAGCTTCTCGCCCGCCTCCGTCCGGACATCCTCGTGAAGGGCGGGGATTACCGCGCGGACGAAGTGGCCGGCCGGGAATACGCGGGACGGGTGGAAATTCTTCCTTTTGTGGCGGGCTATTCCACCACGGGGACCATTGCGCGCATCCGCGAGCACGGAGACAAAGCAGAATGAAGGCACTGGACCTCAACCATAAAACCATCGTCATTTTCTACATGCTCTACTTCGGGGACATGGTGTCCATCACGCCTTTCCTCGAAGTGCTGCGCCGCGCGGCGAAAGATTCGCGCATCGTGCTTGTGGCGGATAAGCGCTTCGTCGAGTCCGTACAATACAATCCCCATGTGGACGAGATCATTCCGGCGGATCGGAAAGCCATGGGCATGGGCGCGACCTGGCGGCTGGGGAAACGGCTGGGCGCAATGCAGCCGGATATTCTCTTCGTACTTCACGGCACATCCCGCACGTCTCTCATGGCGCTGGCCATGCGTCCGAAATACTGGACGGGGGAAGCGGGCACGCGCCTGGACCGGCTCTTCATGGACCGCGTCCTCCTCGTGGAGCGGAAAGACTGCCACGCCGCGGTGAAATATCTCCGCGTGCTGGAGGATGTGGGCGTATCCGATCTGTCGCACCACGGCATGCAGACTTACACGTGCGAAGCGTGGGAGCGCGCGGCGGAAGCGTTCTATGCGTCGTGCGGCGTGAAAAAAGGCGACAGGCTCCTCGGCTTTTCCGCAGGCAGCTCTACGGCGGAGAAAAACTGGCCTGCAGAGCGCTACGGCATGGTGGCGGACCATTTCGCCGCGCTTGGCTGGCGGCCCGTTTTCTTCGGCGTGCCCGGAGAAATGCCGCTGATCGAACGGGCGCTGTCCGTCATGGCGCACAGGGATGAAGCCGTCGTCGCCGCGGGCCGCCTCTCCATGGGGGAATTTATGGCGGCCGCCTCGTGGTGCGCCGCGGGCTTTACGAACGACAGCGGCCCCATGTACGTCTTCGACAGCCGGGGCGTGCCGGCCATCGCGCTTTTCGGGCCGAGCAACGCCCGGCTCCACCATCCCCTCGGGGCGCTGTCGTGCGCGCTCTCTTCGAGCGACCTGCCTCTTTCGCAGGACCACGTGGCCCACACCATCCGGGATAAAACCTACACGCCCATAGAAGCGATCGCGGTGGACGACGTGATCCGCGCGGGCGAATGGGCGCTCGGCCTCCGCGAGTCTTCCGACTACGACCGGCACGTCCTCATCCTGAAAAAATAAACAGCGCATCTGTGCCTCTGCGGTTTCGCAGAGGATTTTTTCTGCCCGCACCGCGGAAATATCGGGCCCGCCGCATGCGGAAAGGGGCTGCGGCGAAGAAAGGCAAAAAGTTTGCGGCGCGATGGAGAGAACAAAGTTTCCTGCATATGGTACAATAAAGAAAAAATGTTCTATTCTGGAGGAAACATGGAACTGGAAGACAAACTGGCGGTGCTGGCGGATGCGGCGAAGTACGACGTGTCCTGTTCGTCCAGCGGGTCGCGCCGCGGAAACGGGCCGGGCGGCACAGGGTGCGCGAGCTATGCGGGCATCTGCCACAGCTGGGCCGCAGACGGCCGATGCATTTCACTCCTGAAAATTCTCATGACCAACGCGTGCATCTACGACTGCGAGTACTGCGTGAACCGCCGCAGCCACGACACGCCCCGGGCGATGCTTTCCGTGGAGGAAATCGTGCAGGTCACCATGGCGTTTTACCGGCGGAATTACATCGAAGGGCTTTTTCTCAGCTCGGGCATCGTGCGTTCGCCGGACTACACGACGGAGCTGCTTATCCAGGTGGCGCGTACGCTCCGTGAACGGGAGCGGTTCAACGGGTACATTCACATGAAGGCCATTCCCGGTACGGACGCGCGGCTCATCGGGGAGCTGGGGCGGTATGCGGACCGCATGAGCGTCAATATGGAACTCCCCTCGGCGCAGTCTCTCGCGCTCCTCGCGCCGCAGAAATCCCGCGCGTCCATTTTGTCGCCCATGAAATACATCCGGGACCGCCTCGCGGAGGCGGCGGAGGACCGGAAGCTCACCCGGCGCGCGCCGTCCTTTGTGCCCGCAGGGCAGACCACGCAGCTCATCGTCGGCGCAAGCGGGGAGAGCGACCGGCAGATTCTGCGCCTGTCGGAAGGGCTGTACCGCGCGGTGGGATTGAAGCGGGTGTATTACTCGGCGTATGTGCCGGTCATGCAGGGACGGCACCTTCCGGCCATCGCCCGCCCGCCGCTCCTCCGGGAAAACCGGCTGTATCAGGCGGACTGGCTGCTCCGGTACTATCAGTTCCGCGCGGACGAGCTGCTCACGGAGGACGCTCCCGATTTTGATCTCGAACTGGATCCGAAAGCGTGCTGGGCGCTGCGCCACCGCGGCGCGTTTCCCGTAGAGGTGAACCGCGCGCCCTATGAAGCGCTCCTTCGCGTGCCGGGGATCGGCGTGCGGTCGGCACTGCGCATCGTGAAGCTCCGGCGGTACGGCGGGCTCTCGGCGGACAGCCTGCGCCGGATCGGCCTTGTGTGGAAGCGGGCGCGCCATTTCATCACTGTGGGCGGGCGGTACTACGGCAGCCTTGACGGGCGGACGCTGCGGGCCGACCTGGTATCCGCAAAAACGCGGCGCGCCATGACGGAAACCAGTCTGTTTGAAGGGCAGGTGTGAGGAATGCTCTACCGGTATGACGGCACGTTCTGCGGTTTTCTGTCCGCCGTATACGAGGCGTATTACGACGGCACGGGCGGCGTGGAGGGGATTCTGCCGGGGCCGGCCCCGGCGGCGCTCTTTTCTGCGGAGAAGGATGTGGAGACCGATCCGGACCATGCGGAGCGCGTGGCGGCCGCGTTTTACGACGCCTGCGGCGGCGCGGCGTCCCGCTGGCTGTACCGGGGATTCCTGGCGGAAGCGCCCGGACGGGAAGCGGCGCTTTTTACGTATCTCCGGCGGGGATTCCGGCTCGGACGGGGGCTCTGCGCGCACCGGGCGGAGCCCTGGGTGTGGACGGTTTTTTCCTGGGCGCAGAAAACGGGCAATGCGGCGGAAAAGCTGCGGGGGCTCGTGCGCTTCGGCACGCTGGAAGACGGGCTGTACTATGCGGAGATCAGCCCGGACTGCGACGTACTGCCGCTTCTGGCGCTCCATTTCCGCCGGCGGCTCGTCTCCCATGCGTGGGCCGTCCACGATATCCGCCGGAAGCGCGCCGCCTGCTGGGACGGAGAGACGCTCGTGCTTGCGGACGTGCCCGAGCGGTCCGCCGTCGCGTACAGCGGGGACGAGCGCGCGTGGCGGCGGCGGTGGCGCACGTACTACCGGCACATCGCCGTCGAAGAGCGGATCAATCCCGCACTCCGCCGGTCGTTTATGCCGGAAAAATACTGGAAGCATCTGCCGGAAATCGCCGGGGACGACAGCACTCTGTAAAAAGTTTATAAAAAGTGTAAAAATCGTTTTCAAATTAAGAGCGCCCTTTGAATATAATAAATTAAGAATATATAGGAGGGGTTCTTATGAAAAAAATCTTCGCACTGGCAGGGCTGCTCACGCTGGGGCTTGCCGCGGGCTGCGCGGGTAGCGGCGCGGGCTATGCGTCCATTTCTCCGGAAGCGGCGAAAGCGCGCATGGACAAGGGAGGCGCGGTGGTGCTGGACGTGCGGGAGCCGTCCGAATACCGGGAAGGGCACGTGCCGGGCGCGGTCAATTTTCCTCTCGGTGCCATCCGCCGGGAGACCGCGGCGGAGTTCATTCCCGAAAAGGATGCGGACGTGCTCGTGTACTGCCGGAGCGGTGTGCGCAGCAAAAAAGGGGCGGAGAAGCTGGCCGCTCTGGGCTATACCCATGTGATGGAATTCGGGGGCATCCTTCAGTGGCCCTACGGCGTGGAGAAGTAACGAATGAACGCGGAAGAACGGCAGAGCCTCGCCGCCGCGGCGGAAGCGGCGGCCGGCGCGCATCCCGCGGAGCGGGTGCTGTCTTTTGAATGGAACGAGCAGACATACTGGCTCAAGAAAAAACAGGGGAACAACCGCATCCAGGCGGTGAAATATTCCGTGGAGCGGGAGTTTTATTACGAAGTGGCGCGCATCAGCATTGCGCGGAGCTGTGCAGACTGCGCGCCGGACATGGTGCTGCTCACAGACCGGTACTTCGTGCTCCGCGACGGGGGGAAGACGGTCCATGACTGGCTCCTTTCAGACCGGACGGACGAAGAGAAGCGGCGCGTCATGGCGGAAGCGGGGCGCGCGCTCTGCCGCCTGCACCGGGCGGGGCTGTATCACGGCCGCCCGGCGCTGCGGGATATGACCTGGGACGGGGCGCGCATGACTTTTCTCGACTGGGAAAACCGCACCTATTTCCACGATCTGCCGCACCGGCAGATGACCGACGCGGTGCTTTTCATTCAGGGCATGTTTCGCGAGCCCTGGATGAAGGAGGAATGGGTGCAGGCGGCGTGGGACGGCTATGCGTCGGAAGGCGGAGCGGCGCTTCTCCGGGATGCGGCGGCGTTCCTGCGCCATCACCGGGCCATCGCCGGACTGACGGGCATCCTGCATCCTTTTCATTTCAAGGATGTGGAGCCTCTGCGCAGCGTATACCGTTGGTTCCTCGCGCACGAGGCGGCGCTGGCCGGGAACTGAAGTAACACTCTCCGGAACGGATTCCGGAGAGTGTTTTTGCGCATGCGCCCGGAGGGGAAATCGGGAAAGTGGTAGAAAAAAACGGGGCCGCCATATATAATAAGAAAGTTAAGAGCCTTTTACAGGAATTTCTAATAAAACGGATTGCGACAACGGAGGACAACATGGCGAAAGACTATTCGTTCGATGTGGTGTGCCGCACGGATCTGGCGGAAGCGGCCAACGCAGTGAATCAGGCGGAAAAGGAGATCCGCACGCGCTACGATTTCAAGGGCAGCAAGAGCTCGGTCACGCTCGCGGAAGGGACGCTCACGCTCCTCGGAGACGATGACTTCAAGCTCCGCCTCGTGCGGGAAATTGTAAACGCCAAACTGGTCAAGCGCGGCATTTCCCTGAAAAATCTCACCGAAGGGAAAAAGGAAGCCGCCGCAGGCGGCATGGTGCGGCAGACGCTCACGTTCAAGAACGGCATCGAGACGGAGCTGGCCAAGGACATCGTGAAGCGCATCAAGGGCTCGGGCATCAAGGTGCAGGCAAAAATCAACGGAGACGAACTCCGCGTGAGCGGCAGGGATAAGGACGCTCTGCAGGAAACCATCGCATTCCTGAAAAATCAGGATCTGCCGGCGGATCTGCAATTCGTGAATTACCGGTGATGGAAGCGCCGAATCGGGAAAATCCCGTACGGGAAGGGTACACCACCGGGGCCTGCGCTGCGGCGGCCATGAAAGCGGCGCTCCTCGCACTCCGCGGGGAATTTCCGGAGACTGTGACCGTGCTTTCGCCCCAGCATGCGGCCATCACGATCCCCGTGGAGTCGGCGGAGGCGTCGGACGGCGCGGGGCGCGCCGCGGTGCTGAAGGACGGCGGAGACGATCTGGACTGCACCCACGGCACGCCGGTGGTCGTGACGGTGCGCTTTACGGACGAACCGGGCCTTGTGCTGAAGGCGGGGAAAGGCGTGGGCATTGTGACGAAGCCCGGCCTGCAGGTGCCCGTGGGGCGGCCCGCCATCAATCCCGGACCGCAGCTCATGATGCGCCGGGTCTATGAAGAGCTGGCCGGACGGGACCGGGGCGTGGAGGCGACGGTGTCCATCCCTCATGGGGAGGAGCTGGCGAAGCAGACACTCAATCCCGCCATGGGCGTGGTGGGCGGGATTTCCGTCCTCGGCACGACGGGCATCGTGAAGCCCATGAGCGAAGACGCGTACCGGCGGTCGCTCGCGCCGCAGCTGTCCGTCATCCGGGCGTGCGGCTTCCGTACGGCGGTGCTCGCTCCGGGGCGCATCGGCGAGACCGCGGCGGCCCGCATGGGCATCCCCCGGGACGCCATCGCCGAGACGAGCAATTTCATCGGCTACATGATGGAACAGGCCGCGGCGGCGGGCTTTGAAAAACTGCTTCTTATCGGCCATATGGGAAAACTCGTCAAGGTCGCCTCCGGGAGCTTCCACACATACAACCGGAACAGCGACGGCCGCATGGAGACCATCGCCGCCTACGCCGCGCTCAACGGGGCGGGCCCCTCCGTAGTGCAGGAAATTCTGGACTGCACCACTACGGACGCGGCGGCGGAGATTATCGCCAGGGAGCGGCTTGAAGCGGTGTATCCCCAGATGGCCGAGCGCGCGCAGCTGCGGAGCGAGCGGTATATTTTCGGAAAGGCCCGGGTGGGCGTCATCTTCGCCGCGATGGACGGCACGGTGATCGCCGCGTCGAGCCATGCGAAGGCAATCGCAGAGGAGGAACAATGGCACATCGTCTGATCGTGGCGGGCATCGGGCCCGGCGGAGAGGACTACATCCTGCCGAAGGCGCTCCGGGCCATCCGCGGCGCGCGGTACCTCGCGGGGGGACGGCGGGCGCTCGCGGATTTCGCGGCGGACGGGCAGGAGACGTATCCCGTCACGGGGAAACTGTCCCTCCTGGCGGAATGGATTGCCGCGGCGCTTGAAAAAGACGACGTGGTGGTCATGGTGTCGGGCGATCCGGGCTTCTACAGCCTGCTTCCGTGGCTGAAAAAACGCTTCGAAGGCGTGCCGGTGGAAGTCATTCCGGGCATTTCCTCCGTGCAGGGCGCGTACTGCGCCATCGGCGAATCCTGGCAGGGCGCGGACTGGCTCTCCTTCCACGGGCGGGTGCCGCCGGAGGAGAAACTGGCCTATGCGCCGGGACGAAAGCTCGCTTTCCTCACGGACCACGAGCACAATCCGGCATACATCGCGGGCGAGCTTCTGGCCCGGGGATGGCCCGCGGAGACGGACGCGGCGGCGGCGGAGCACATTTCCTATGAAAATCAGCGCATCGTCCGGGGGACGCTCGCGGACATCGCGCGTCTTTCCGGTTTTGGCGAGTCTGTATTGGCGGTGATGGGATAATGCATACCTTTGGAATAGCGGACGATGAATTTATCCGGGGGAAAGTCCCCATGACGAAAGCGGAGATCCGGGCGATGGTCATGGTCAAGGCCGCCGTCCGGCCCGGGGACACCGTGGCGGATATCGGCGCGGGCACGGGGTCGCTCTCCGTGGAAGCGGCGCTCGCCTCGGAGACCGGCACGGTCTACGCTGTGGAGAAAAATCCCGAAGGGGTCTCGCTCATCCGGCAGAATGCGGAGAAATTCCATTGCGAAAATATCCGCGTCGTGGAAGGAACCGCCCCGGAAGCCATGGAGGCGCTGCCGGCGTGCGACGTCATTCTCATCGGCGGCACGGGAGGCCATCTCCCGTCCATCCTGGACGCGGCGGACGCCCGCCTTCCGGCAGGGGGCCGCATCGTGCTGACGGCGGTCACCGCCGAGACGACGGGAGATGTTGTGCGTGCCTTTGAAGGGCGGAATTATACGCTGGAGGGCTTTCAGATGCAGGTGAACCGCCTGAGAAAGCTCGGCCGGTATCATTTGTACAGCCCTCTCAGTCCGGTCTTTATTTTTACGGCGGTCAAAAAGGCCGCAAAGGCATAAATTTTGAGGAGGATTACTATGGGAAAAGTGTATTTCATCGGCGCGGGCCCGGGAGATCCGGAGCTCATCACCGTGAAGGGGCAGCGGCTCATCGCGGAAGCGGACGTCATCATCTACGCGGGATCGCTGGTCAATCCGGAGATTCTGAAATACGGCAGAGACGACGCGGAAATTTACAACAGCGCCACCATGAATCTGGACGAGGTGCTCGATGTGGAAATCCGGGCGGTGCGGGAAGGGAAGACCGTCGCCCGGGTGCACACCGGAGACCCCGCCATTTACGGCGCGATTCAGGAGCAGATGGACGGCCTCCGCGCGGCGGGCATCGAAGATTTCGAAGTGGTGCCCGGCGTGAGCTCGTTCCTGGCGTCCGCGGCGGCGCTGAAGCAGGAATACACTCTGCCGAACGTGTCGCAGACCATCATCATCACCCGCATGGAAGGGCGCACGCCCATGCCGCCGAAGGAAAAACTCGTGTCCCTCGCGCAGCATCAGGCGACCATGTGCATTTTCCTCTCCGTGCAGGCCATTGACGAAGTGATGAAGCAGCTCACGGACGGGGGCTATGCGCCGGATACGCCGGTGGCCATCGTGGTGCGCGCCACCTGGCCGGATCAGAAAATCCTCCGGGGTACCATCGCCACCATCGCGGACATTATCCATGATGCGGGCGTGACCCGGCAGGCCATGATCATTGTGGGCCGCGTGCTGGACAGCGAATACGACCTGTCCAAGCTCTATGACAGCAAGTTCACCACCATGTTCCGCAAGGGCACGGACGGACAATGAAATACGCGGTGATCTCCGTATCCCGCACGGGGGCGGAGCTCGGCCAGGCCGTGCGCGCCGCGCTGCCCGGGATCACCTGCTATGAGCGGCGGGGCGCGGAAAGCGGCGGCGAGGCGGTCCTTTTCGACCGGACGCTGGCGCTCACGGCAGAGATTTTCTCCCGCTGCGACGGCCTCCTCTACATCATGGCGTCGGGGATCGCCGTGCGGGCTGTCGCGCCTCATGTGGCGAATAAAGCATCCGACCCGGCGGTGCTCGTCATGGATGAGCGGGGAATCCACTGCATTTCGCTTCTCTCAGGCCATCTGGGCGGCGCAAACGCCTGGGCGCGGGAAGTGGCCGCCGCGGTGGGAGCGGAGCCGGTCATCACCACCGCCACGGACGTACACGGCCGGCTCGCGCCGGACGAAGCGGCGCGGCGGCTCCATATGCGCGTGGAGCCGCTGGAGGCGCTCAAGCCGGTGAACAGCGCCGTCGCCGAAGGAAAGCCCTTTGCCTGGCTGGTGGACCCGGCGCTTCCCTGTGCGGAAGACGTGCTGGCCGCGCTCAAAGGCATCGGCGTGGAAGGCGCCCTGTATGAGGGAAGGTGCGACGCGGCCGCGGCGGCGGTCATTTCCGAAGCGAACCTGCCGCTCTCCGCGCCGCACGTATATCTGCGGCCGAAAAATCTTTTCGTCGGCATCGGATGCAAGCGGGGCGCGTCGGAAGCGCGCATCCGGGACGCGTTCTTCGGCGCGCTGGCCCGGGTCGGCGCGGCTCCCTGGCAGGTGAAGTCTCTCGCCAGCGTAGATGTGAAAGCCGATGAAGAAGGACTCTTGCAGTTTGCGGCGCACATGGGCCTGCCCATCCATTTCTATCCTGCTGAGGAGCTGGGGAAATGGGCGGACGCGCACCATGTGGCGCAGTCAGAATTTGTGAAAAAAACGATTGGAGTGGGAAACGTATGCGAATCAGCAGCGCTCAGGGAAGCATGGAGAGGGAAAACATGGCTCCCGAAAACAAAATTTCCGGAGGCGACGGCGGCCATCGCCGCGGGCTTATCCGTGTCATCGGCATCGGACCGGGGCACGAAGAAGAAATGACGCCCAAAGCGGCCGCCGCGATCGACGAGGCGGAAATCATCGTAGGCTACAATACGTACATTGCGCTCATCCGTGACCGCATCGCCGGCAAGCCCGTCGTGGGCAACGGCATGCGGCAGGAAGTGGAGCGGTGCCAGAAGGCGGTGGATCTCGCTGCGGAAGGGCATCATGTGGCGGTCATCTCTTCGGGCGACCCCGGCGTGTACGGCATGGCGGGCCTTGTGCTCGAGCTCATACAGAAGCTGCCGGAAGAAGCGCGACCCGCGTGCGAGATCATTCCGGGGCTCACCGCGGCGAATACGTCCGCGGCGGCTCTCGGCGCGCCGCTGATGCACGACTATGCCGTGATTTCCCTGTCGGATCTCATGACGCCGTGGGAACAGATCAAAAAACGCGCCCGCCTCGCCGCGGAAGGGGATTTTGTCATCGCCATCTACAATCCGAAGAGCCGGGGCCGCGCGGATTACCTGAATCAGATCCGGAACATCGCGCTCCAGTTCCGCAAGCCGGAGACGCCCGTGGGCATCGTGCGCAAGGCGGGCCGTCCGGGCATGAACTGGACGATTTCCACGCTGGAAAAACTGCCGGAAGAAGATGTGGACATGCAGTCCACGGTCATCATCGGCAACAGCCGCACGTACGTGTCGGGCGGTTTCATGATTACGCCCCGGGGGTACCGGCTGTGATCTGGATCATTTCCGGGACGCAGGACGGCCGGGAAATCGGCGCGCGCCTGGCGGACTGGGCGGCGGCGCAGCCGGAAGCGGGACGTCCGCAGATTTTCATGACGGTCGTGAGCCAGTACGGCAAAATCCTCGCCGCGCATGAAGGCATCACCATCGAAGTGGGGCGCTTCACAAAGGACGATATGCTCCGGGAGATCCGCGAAAAGCATGTGACAGTCATCCTGGACTGCAGCCATCCCTACGCGGCGGTGGTATCCGAGACCGCCCGGGACGCTTCACGGGAAGCGGGGATCGCCTACGTGCGGTACGAACGGCCCGGCGTGGCCCTCCCGGCCTATGACAGGCTGCACGTGGTGCAGACGGAAGAAGAAGCGGCGGCGCTGGCGGGCGCGCTCGGAGAGCGCGTCCTCCTCACTACCGGTTCAAAGACGCTGCCCGTGTTTGCCCGGGCTCCGGCTCTGGCGGGGAAGACCCTCTGGGCGCGGGTGCTCCCGCTTTCGCAGGTGGTGGCGCAGTGCGAAGCGCTGGGGCTCACGGCGAAGCACATCATCGCCATGCAGGGCCCCTTCTCGTATGACATGAACCGCGCCATGATCCGCCACTGCGCGGCGGACGTGCTGGTCACGAAAAACAGCGGCCTTGTGGGCGGCAGCGATACAAAACTCAAGGCGGCCATGGATGAAGGCATCCATGTGATCGTCATTGACAGACCGAAAGCCTCTCTGGCAGGCGCGCCTGTGTTCTCCTCGGAGGAGCAGGTATTGAAATACATGGAGGAACATCATGAATTTTATTAAGAATCCGAAGGCCATTGAAGAGAACAGCATGGAAATGATTTATCCCTTCATCAAGGACCTCGATCTCACCGCCGAAGAAATCACCGTGTACTCCCGCATGATTCACGCTTCGGGTGACGTGGACTACGGCCATCTCATCCAGACCAGCCGCGGCGCGGTCGCCGCGGGCATCGAAGCGCTCCGCCGGGGCTGCAACATTTACTGCGACGTCACCATGGTGCAGACCGGCATCAACAAGCGCGCCCTCTCCGTGCTGGGCGGCGAGGTCTTCTGCCGCATCGCCGACCCGGACGTGGCCAGGCGCGCGAAGGAAAAAAACGTGTCCCGCTCCATGGAAGCGATGAACTCTTTCGGCCGGGATCTGAACGGCTCGATCATCGCCGTGGGCAACGCGCCCACCGCGCTCTTTGAAGCCCTCCGCATGACGAAGGAAGAGGGCATCACCCCGGCGCTCATCGTGGGGATTCCCGTGGGCTTTGTAGGCGCGGCGGAATCGAAGGAACTCCTCATCAGTGAAAGCACTGTGCCGTACATCACCGTGCGCGGCACGAAAGGGGGCTCGCCCATCGTGGCATCCGTCATCAACGCGCTGCTGTACAACCTGGTGCGCCGGGACAATATGCTCTACGTGGAAGGTGCGAAAGACTGAATCCGCAAAGCCGCTTTATGCGGCTTTTTTCATAGGCAGAGAGGCGGGACCGGGGAATCCCGCCGAAGGAGGCTGTATGAAGGACAATCGGCAGGAAGGGAAAAGCGGCGCGTTTCGATGGGCCGTTCTGCTTGCATTTCTTCTGTTTACGTCCGCCGTCATGACGGGCAGTCTGGTGTTCGGCTCGGCGGATATTCCGTTCAGCCGCATTCTGTCGACATTGCTTGGGCCGGTGGAAGGGACGGAGGGCAGGGTCATCTGGAATATCCGCTTCCCGAGAAATCTGGCGGGCGCTCTCGTGGGAGCGGATCTGGCCGTGTCCGGCGCCATCCTGCAGGCGGTGATGAAAAATCCGCTCGCCGATCCGGGCATCGTGGGCGTGTCCAGCGGCGCGGGGCTGGCGGGCGTGGTCATGCTCGTTCTGTTGCCGGAGGCGGGGCTGCTTCTCACGCCGGCGGCTTTTGCGGGCGCGCTGCTTTCCGCAGGCGCGGTGTACGCGCTGGCCTGGAAAAACGGCATCCGCCCCAGCCGGATTATCCTGGCGGGCGTGGCGGTGAGCGCGTTTCTCGGCAGCGGGATTTCCGCGCTTCTCGTCTTCTATGCGGACCGCGTGCAGGGGGCGCTGCTGTGGATGGTGGGCGGTCTGTCCGCGCGGAGCTGGCCGCAGGTGTACGCGCTGTTTCCGTATACCGTACTGGGGCTTTTCCTCGCGTTCTGCGGGGCGAAGGCGCTGACGATTCTGTCGCTGGGCGACGAGACGGCCCGCGGGCTGGGCCTGCCTGTGGAAACGGTCCGCTTCTGCATGACCGCCGTGGCGGCGCTGCTGGCGGCGGGCGCGGTGTCCGTGGCGGGGCTCATCGGGTTTGTGGGGCTCGTGGTGCCCCATATGGCGCGTCTGATGCTCGGCTCGGATTACAAATTTCTGATCCCGGGCTCCGCGCTGCTCGGGGCGGGCGTGCTTGTCCTGTGCGATACGGCCGGGCGGACCCTCGCCGCGCCGGTGGAGATTCCCGCGGGGATTCTCATGGCGTTTCTCGGCGCGCCGTTTTTCCTGTATCTGCTGAGGAGGAGCGCATGATGGAGAATGCGATCGAAGTATCCGGGGTGCGCGTGTCTTTCGGAGGCCATACCGTGCTCCGCGGCGCGGACTGCACGGTGGAGCGGGGCAGCATCGTGACTTTCCTCGGGCGCAACGGCTGCGGGAAATCCACGCTGCTCAGGGTCATCACGGGCAATCTGAAGCCCGACGCGGGGCGCGTCGTCATCAATGGCCGCCCGCTTCCTTCGTACCGCCCGGGGGAGCTCGCGCGGACGGCGGCGTTCCTTCCGCAGATTCACGAGACGCCGAAGGACATGACCGTGCTGGAGCTCGCCGCCTGCGGACGCTATCCGTACCAGCACTGGTGGAGCGGCGTGTCCCCGCGGGATCGGGCCGTCGTGGGAGACGCGCTCCGGCGGACCCACACGTATCATCTGAAAGACAGGACCGCGGCGTCGCTGTCCGGCGGGGAGCGGCAGCGCGTGTGGATCGCCATGGCGCTGGCGCAGGAGCCGGACATCCTGATTCTGGACGAGCCGACCACGTACCTCGATATCTGTCATCAGCTGGAAGTGCTGGAGCTGGTCAGCCGCCTGAATCGGGAAGAAGGGCTCACGGTGGTGATGGTGCTTCACGATATCGGGCAGGCCTGCCGGTATTCCACGAAGCTGTGTCTGCTCGAAGACGGCATCATCACGCAGAGCGGCGCGCCGCTGGATGTCATGAGCCCCGGCGTCATTGCCCGGGCCTTTGGAGTGGACGCGGAGGTGGAGCTCCGCGGCGGACGGCCCGGCGTCGTCATCCGCGGACTCTGCCGGAAAGAGTGAAAAAGGAGTGAAATAAAAAACAGGAGACATGTCCGGAGGACGCGTCTCCTGTTTTTTTGCTGGCCGGTTTATGCGGGATAGGCCAGGCGAAGCAGCTGCTCCATCGCTTCGGGCGTACGCATGCCCGGATTCAGCAGAAATAATTCCTGCGGGAGGAAATAGACCCGGCCCGTGCGGACGGCAGAAAGGCCGCTCCAGGCGGGATTGCCGCGGAGGGTCTGGTCGAGGACCGCCGCGATCTCCTGCTGCCGCCCCATGGTGACGATGAAAATGATGTCGGGATCGTCCGCCGCGAGCTGTTCCAGAGAATAGGGAACTGTTTTGGCGGAGGAGGGCAGGGACTTCCCTTCCGTGACTACGTTGCGCATGTGCAGTTTCGCCGCCATGGATGCGCAGATGGCGGAGGCCGTTTCCGCCGTGACGTCTTTGCCTGTAGCGCGGAGCACGGCGATGCGCGCCGGGGCATGCGAGGCGCCTTCCGCCTCTGCGGCCCGCAGTTTTTCTTCATAAGAGGCAATGGCCGCTTCCGCCTGCGGTTCCGTGCCGTAGAGACGGCCCAGCAGCCGCATGAGCGGCACGTTATCGTCAATGCCGTCGTAGTTGACGAGCAGGCAGGGGATGCCGCTGCCCGTGAGGAGAGGCTCCAGCTTCCGGTTCTGGCTCACTTCGCCGAGGACGAAATCGGGCGAGAGAGACAGGAGCGTCTCCATATTGATGTGCTGCGCCTGGCCCAGTTCGGGCAGCGCTTCCGCTTCGGCGGGAATCGGGTTCCCCGTGGTGGGACGCGCGATGGGCAGACCGCCGGCGGCGCAGCTCATATTGAGGAGCGGCGTGGTGAGCACCGCCACGCGCCGGGGCTGCGAGGAAACGGCGACGGACTGGTCTTTGTACGTCAATGTCCATCCGGACGGAGCGGCTTTGTCCGCGCCGCACGCGGTCAGCGCCGCGCAGAGGAGCAGCGCGCCTGCAAAAGAAATCCATCGTATCATACGTGCCTCCGTACAGACCGCAGAGATGCGGAAAAAAGAAAGGCCTCCGCATACGGGAGGCCAAAAAAGGGGGGAGATGGGGGTTCGATTATTTCAGCGCGGCCACCGCTTCATTCGCCCGCTCTACATAAAGGGCGCGGACGTCCGGATTTTCACCGAGCCCGTGCAGGTACGCGTCGACGGCAATGCCTTCCGCTTCGAGGAGGCTCTTGTGGCTGTCCGGTTCGCTGCCGGCCATGTCGTTATTGGCGTGGTCGCCGGCCACCATCATGATCGGCATGAGCGTCACGCGGCGGATGCCCTTTTCCTTCAGCCTGGGAATGACATCGTCCAGATTCGGCCGGCCTTCTACAGAATAGACGTAGACATTGCTCATGCCGAGCTCGGCGAGGCGGTCCTGAATGACGGAATAATAGGCGTTTGCCGGATGCGGCGTGCCGTGCGCCATGAGAAGCACGGCCTCGGTGGGACTGCGCTTCGGGAGCTGCGAAGAGAGCGCGTTCAGGAAATCCACCACCTGATCGGGCTCGCCTTCCGTACCCTGGAAATACATGAGCGGCACCGCGAGGGAGATTTCCTTGAAATCTTTGGCGTGGAGCCGAGCGGCGATGCGGTTATAGTCGTATTCCATGCCGGGGATGATATCCAGCGAGACGACCGCCACCCGGGTATAGCCGTCGGCCTTGAGTTTGGCAAAGGCTTCTTCCGGCGTGAGCTTTTTCACGCCTTCTCTGGCGTTCACCCGGTCGATGATGATATGGCTCGTATAGGCTTCATAGACGGGGATGTCGGGATGGGCTTTCTGGATGGCCGCTTCCACGGCGTCGATGGTTTTGGCGCGGGTGTCTTTGTACGTGGTGCCGAAGGTCATCACGAGGATGGCGTCTTTGTTCGGCAGAGAGGCAAGCGCCGGATTGCCGCCGGTCCATACGCCGATGGCGGCGGCCTCCCGCAGCGCCGGCGTGGCGTCTCTGACCTCCGGGCTCAGCTCGTACGCGCCTGCGGTGAGTCCCGCCGCCGCCGTACAGAGCGCCGCCATTGAGGCGGCGAGCAGTGCTTTCATGTGTGGTGTCATGGCAAAACCTCCTTTACTTTCTGCGGAGTACAGCCGGTTTCCCTGCTGCCGTATCGGCCCGGCCGTACCCGTATGTCCTTATATTAGTATTTGAATAGAAAATAGTCAAGATAAAATGATAGAAAAATAAAAATCATGTTGTAAACGTAAGAGAAAATATACATATACCAATATGGGTATGAGACCGCCCGCACCCGCCTCGCCCTATAAAGTTGAAGCATAATCCTGTATATGGGATAAGTATTAGAATCGGGCGGCGCTTTTTTCTATAATACAGACAGGATACATAGATAGCATGCTATCAGTGAAAGAAAGGAGACTTCTCATGAAAAAGTACAGTGCTTTCGCCGCCGCCGCGGCGCTCACTCTCGCGCTCACCGCGTGCGCATCGGGCGGTACGAGCGGCGCTTCCTCCGCGTCCGGCGCGCCGGCGCAGCCCGTTCCCGCGCAGGTGTCCGCGCAGAATACGCCGCAGGGGCAGCCCCGGATTCTCATCGCCTATTTCTCGTACGGTGAAAATGCGGAACTCCCTGCCGGAGCCGATGCGTCCGCCTCGGCGAGCGTCCAGCCCACCGCGGACGGCATGACGGGCAATACGGGCCTCGTCGCGCGGGATATCCAGAAAGCGGCCGGAGGCGACCTCTTCTCCATCCGCACGGAAAAGCCCTATCCGTCCGGCTATGACGCCACGGTCGACCAGGGCAGAGTGGAGCAGCAGCAGGGAGCCCGTCCCGCGCTTTCTACCCACATCCCGAACCTGGCCGATTACGATGTGATTTTCCTGGGCTACCCGAACTGGTGGGGCGACATGCCCATGGCGCTCTATACCTTCCTCGACGAGTATGATTTCTCCGGAAAGACCATCATTCCTTTCTGCACCTCCGGCGGCAGCCGCCTTTCCGACACGGTGGAGGCCATCCGCAGAGCGGAGCCCGGCGCGGTCGTCATGGACGGCTTCCATGTGAGCGGATCTTCTGCGTCCGGCGCGGAGAGCACCGTGGCGAACTGGGTGAAGACCCTCCATCTGGCGCAGTAACCCATGAACGGCGCACGCATCCGCCGGCTTGTCGACGCCGGCATGACAGTCGTTCTGTTTTTCCTCATGGGATTTCCCTTCTTCGGGATGGAAGCGCACATGGCGGCGGGGGCGGGATTTTTTCTCCTGCTCTTCGTCCATCACTGGCTGAACCGGCGGTGGGCGCCCTCGCTCCGGCGGGGCCGGTGGAACGCCGTGCGGCGGCTCACCGCGGGGGCCAATCTGGCGCTCTTCCTCGTGATGGCGGCGCTCCTCTGGAGCTCGCTCATCCTGGCCCGGCCCACGGTGCCTTTCCTGCCGCGGCTCGGCAGCATGATGCTCGGGCGGGAAATGCACATGGCGGCCGCGTACTGGGGATTTCTCGTCATGGGCTTCCACATCGGACTTCACGGGGATATGTTTGCCTCCATGACGCGGAAACTCTCCGCGGGGAAGAAAAAAATTCTCTCCGCCGCGGCGCCGCTCTTCGCGCTCTACGGGGCGTACGCCTTCTGGAGCCGGGGATGGACGGGCTCTCTCTTTTTACAGAGCGAATATGTATTTTTTGATTTCAAGGAAGCAAAGCTTCTCTATTATGTAGACCACGCGGCGATTCTGGCGCTCTGCATCTGGCTGGGCTGGCAGGCCATGCTGGGCGCGCGGCAGCTGCAGAGGAGGAAATGAATGAAACGGAAACTGGCGGCGGCTGCCGCAGCGCTGATCCTGGCCTGTACGTTTGCGGGATGCGGGGGAGACTCCGCTCCGGCGCAGCAGACGGCGTCCGCACCGGCGGCGCAGACGGAAGCGGTGAAGGGCGGCAAAGTGCTCATCGCGTACTTCACCTGGGCGGAAAATGCGCCTGAAGCGGACGCGTCAAAGCTCGATATGGATATGCCCGCTTCGGCGAGCGTCATCCTGCCCGGCAACATGGCGAAAATTTCCGGCTGGATTCAGGAAGAAACCGGCGGGGATCTCTTCTCCATCCGCACGGCGGAGCCGTATTCCAACGTCCATGAGGAGGTGCTGGACCGGGCGGCGGAGGAAAAAGCGGACAAGGCCCGTCCGGCCCTCACCGGCACGGTGGACAACATGGCGGATTACGACGTGATTTTCCTCGCTTATCCGAACTGGTGGAACGACATGCCCATGGCGGTGTACACGTTTCTCGACGCGTACGACCTCTCCGGCAAGACCCTTATTCCCGTGTGCACGTCCGGCGTGAACGGCCTTGCGAATACGGTGGAAGCGATTCGGGAAGCGGAGCCGGGCGCGCGCGTCCTGGAAGGATATCATCTGAAATCCACGGACATTCCTTCAGCGGAACAGGTTGTGAAAGACTGGGTGCACACGGTCTACGAAAAAGCGTGACCGGGAAAGGAGGAACTCATGAAGCAATGGATGGCGCTCGCGCTGTCGGCGTGGCTGCTGGCGGCGCTGACAGGATGCGGCGCGGAAGAAGCGAAATCCGCGCCCGCACAGACAACGGCGGCAGCGGCGCAGACGAAGGACGCGGCGGAAGCGCCGGCCTCTCCTCCGGTGCGGACCTCGCCGCAGAAAACGGGGCATAACGTGCTCATCGCCTATTTCACCTGGGCGGAGAATACCCATGTGGACGATCCGTCGTCCGTGAACCCCGACGCGTCCACCTCGGCGAGCGTGCTCCCGCCGGGCAATACGGCGAAGCTCGCCGGCTGGATTCAGGAACGCACCGGGGGCGACCTCTTCTCCATCCGCGTGACGGAGCCCTATTCGAGCGATTACAACGAATGCCTGGACCGCGCGGCAGAGGAAAAGCAGTCCCGCGCCCGGCCCGCGCTCACGGATACCGTGCCGGATATGGCCCGGTACGATGTAGTATTCCTGGGCTATCCGAACTGGTGGTATACGCTTCCCATGCCGGTCCTGACTTTCCTCGAGAGCTATGACTTCTCGGGCAAGACGGTCATTCCCTTCTGCGCCCACGGCACGGGCGGCCTCGCGGAAAGCGTGGACGACCTCCGGGCGGCGCTGCCCGATTCGGCCACGGTGGGACGGCCCATCGGCGTATACCGGCCCGACGTGGACGGCGCGCAGCCGCGCATCGACGCGTGGCTCGCGGATCAGGGCTTCTGATGAAAGCGCTCTGGGGCGCGCTCCTCGCGGTGTGCGTCTTCCTTGCGGGCTGCGGCGGCGACGCCGCGGAGAAACACAGCCGGAATTTCTTCGCCATGGACACGTACATGACCCTCACCGCCTACGGGCCGCATGCGGAAGAAGGCATGAAAGAAGCGGAAGCGCGCATCCGCACCCTTGAGGACGAGCTCTCCGTCACGAAAGAGGGGAGCGATGTGTGGCGCGTGAACCACCGCATGGAAAATTCTGTGGATCTTGGAGCGGACGCGGCGGAGGCGGTGGGCGCGGCGCTCGCCATGGCAAAGGAGACGGGCGGCGCGCTCGACCCCACCATCTATCCCGCGGTGGAAGCGTGGGGCTTCACGAAAGACCGGCAGCAGGTGCCGTCTCCCGAAGCGCTCGCCGATGCGCTTGCCCGCACGGGCTGGGAATGGGCGCACCTCGCGGGCCGCACGCTCACCCTCGAACCGGGCATGGAAATTGATCTCGGCGCGGTGGGGAAGGGCTATGCCGGTCGGGAAGCGGGGCGCGTCCTCCGGGAAGCGGGCGTCGCGAGCGCCATCCTGAGCCTCGGCGGCAATATCGAAGCGGTGGGGACGAAGCCGGACGGCACGCCGTGGAAAGTGGGACTCAAAGCGCCCGACAGCGAAGGCTACGCGGGCATGATCGCCGTGCGGGACGAGGCGGTGGTCACCTCCGGCAGCTACGAACGGTACTTCACGGACGAAACGGGCCGACGGTACCATCACATCCTCGACCCGTCCACGGGATATCCCGCGGAAAACGGCCTTCTCTCCGTCACCGTCATCGGCCCGGACGGGCTCGTGTGCGACGCGCTCTCCACGGCGCTCTTCGTTATGGGAAAGGAAAAAGCGGAGGCGTACTGGCGGGCCCGCGGCGATTTCGCCATGATTCTCATCGAAAGCGGACGGCATATCACCGTCACGGAAAACGCGGCGGACCGGTTCTCTATCCTGCCGGAGTATACGGAGGAAAAGGCGGAGGTGCTGTACCGATGAAACGGAAGCATGCGGCGGGACTGCCGCTCCTTCTGGGCCTGTCTCTTCTGATGACCGCCTGCGGCACGTCGTCCGGGCCCCGCACGGCGGAAATCGTGCAGGACGGCGCGGTCATCCGCCGGGTGGATCTCGACGCCGTGACGGAGACGGAGGACATGACTGTCCCGTATGGGGCGCATTCCAATACCATCCGCATCGCGCCGGGGGAGATCCGCATGCGGTCGGCGGACTGCCCGGACCAGATCTGTGTGAAATCGGGAAAGCTCACGGAAGGGGGCCTTCCCATCGTGTGCCTGCCCCACCGGCTCGTTATCCAGTGGGCTGACTGAAAGAAAGGAGGGATCGCCATGTCCATCCGGCGGTTAAACGCCATGGCGCTGCTCACGGGGCTGTCGCTCATTCTTTTCGTCATCGAAATGCAGGTGCCGCCGCCCCTTCCCGTGCCGGGCGTAAAAATCGGCCTGGCAAATGTGGTCACCGTCTACGCGGTGTACCGCTTCCGCCCGGGCGAGGCCCTCATGATTCTCCTCGCGCGCATTTTCCTCGCAGCCATCTTCGCGGGGCAGGCGGCGGCTCTCCTCTACAGCCTCGCCGGGGGCCTCGCGTGCCTTGCAGGCATGCTTCTTCTGAAGCACGTCCTCCCGCGCCGTCTCTGGCTCGCCAGCGTCTGCGGCGCCGTCCTCCACAATGGCGGCCAGATTCTCTGCGCCGTGTGGATGCTCGGCACGCCCTCCATCTTCGCCTACTTCCCCATTCTTGCCGCGGCGGGGGCCCTCGCGGGCCTCTTCACCGGCCTCATCGCCCAGAACCTCCTCGTTCGCTGCCCCTTTTTGCACCGCCTGCCGGACGGCCTGTGAGTTTTCCCTCATTTCATCGACCGCACGCGCGGTCTTTTTTTGTTGCTGTTTTTACGTTTTTATCACTGGGTTTCTCCCGCTGATGCTTATTGAGGAGCGGAAAATCATGAAGAAGCGGGTGAATTACTGAAAATTTCCGTTTGACAAATGGTTCCGTATCCGGTAATATGAGAACAACTTCATACAACAATACCTATTTCTTCTGAGAGATCAGAAGAAGAAACCGCAGAGGCGGAGATAACGGCGGATCGTGCACTTACAGGGAGCCGGGAGAATGAGAATCCGGCAGAACGCAGACCGTCAAATGGACCGCTGAGGGCGCAGGGGAAAGGCGACGAGTATCCTGCGACGTGAGGCTTACGTCAGTAGCCGGGGATATGATGGTATCCCGACAAAGTGCAGGAGTCACATCCTGAAGCAAGGTGGCACCGCGGAGACACTGTATCCGTCCTTGGCAAGATTGTCAGGGACGGATTTTTTTGTTGGCCGTCCCGGAAGGGAGAAGAGCATGGATGCGATGCGCCGATGGCCGGGGTTCTTTTATGAAAGACAGAGGGATTTTGTAAAAGAAAGGACGGCTTATCATGATTACCGAAGCAATCAAATTACTGGCAGAGAAACGGGACCTCGATTTCCATCAGGCGGAGGCGAGCGTCTATGAGATGATGGACGGCACGGTGAGCGCGGCGCGGACCGCGGCGTTCCTCACGGCGATGAGCATTAAGGGGGAGACGCCCGAGGAAATCGCCGGGGCGGCGTCGGGCATGCGGGCGCATGCGCTCCCTGTGCAGTACGGCGGCGACCTGCTGGAGATCGTCGGCACCGGCGGGGACGGCTCGCAGTCGTTCAATATTTCCACCACGTCGGCGTTCGTCGCGGCGGCAGGCGGCGTGAAGGTGTCGAAGCACGGGAACCGCGCGGCGTCGTCGAAGTGCGGCGCGGCGGACGTGCTGGAGGCGCTGGGCGCGGAGATCGAGCAGGGCCCGGCAGAGGCGGCGCGTCTTCTCGATACAGTGGGCATGTGTTTCTTCTACGCGCCGCTCTATCACAAGGCGATGAAATATGTGGGCCCCGTGCGCAGGGAGCTGGGCATCCGCACCATTTTCAATATCCTCGGGCCGCTCACGAATCCCGCCCGCGCGGCGTACGACTGCATCGGCGTGTACGACGAGGCGCTGGTGGAGCCCATCGCGGAGGTGCTGGACCGGCTGGGCGTCCAGCGGGCGCTGGTCTTCTACGGACGGGACGGCATGGATGAAATTTCGCCGTCGGCGGAGACGAAGGTGTGCGAGCTGGACCGGGGCGCGCGGCGGACGTATCTCATCCGGCCGGAGGACTGCGGCCTCGCGCGGGGACGGAAGGCGGACCTCGTGGGCGGCGGCGCGGAGGAGAACGCGGCCATCACGGAGGCGGTGCTTGCGGGACGCCGGGACGGCGTGTACGCCACGCGGCGGAATGCGGTGCTCCTCAACGCGGGGGCGGCGTTCTATGTGACCGGCCGGGCGGAGACGATGCGCGCGGGGGCGGCCATGGCGGCGCGCCTCATCGACAGCGGACGGGCGCGGGCGCTGATGCACGCATTTGTCCGGGCGTCGCGGACGGCGGCGCGGGAGGCGGTATGATTCTCGAGCAGATCGCCGCGGAGTCCCGGGCGCGCGTGCGGCGGATGCGGGCGGACGGCACGGCGGCGCGCCTCCGGGAAGCGGCGGACGGATTTCATACGGACGGAGGCGCGCGGTTCCGGGCGCGTCTCGCCGCGCCGGGTCTTTCCTTTCTCTGCGAATTGAAAAGGGCCTCTCCGTCGAAGGGCGTCATCGCGGAGGATTTTCCCTATCTCGCTATCGCGAAGGCGTACGAGGCGGCGGGGGCGGCGGCCATTTCGTGCCTCACGGAGCCGCTGCACTTCCTCGGCAGCGTGGATATCCTGCGGGAGGTGGCGCGGGCGGTATCCCTCCCTGTGCTGCGGAAGGATTTCCTCACAGACGTCTGTCAGGTGGACGAGGCGGCCCTCGCGGGCGCGTCGGCGGTGCTCCTCATTGCGGCACTGCTCACGGACGATGAGCTGCGGCGGCTCCGTACGCGGGCGCAGGCGCTGGGCCTTGCGGCGCTCGTGGAGGCGCACAGCGCGGAAGAAGTGCGGCGCGCGCTCGACGCCGGAGCGGATATGGTAGGCATCAATCACAGAAATCTGCGGGATTTCTCCATGGACCTCACGCTCACGGAGCGGCTGCGGCCGCAGATTCCCCCGGGCGTCGTGGTCGTCGCGGAGAGCGGCATGAAGAGTGCGGACGATGTGCGGCGCATGGAGGACGCCGGAGCGGACGCGGTGCTCATCGGGGAGCTGCTCATGCGGGCGGAGGACCGGGGCGCGCTGCTTTGCAGGCTCCGGGATACAACGAAAGGGAGGCGGTAAGATGGAAACCAGATTTGGCCCGTTCGGCGGGCAGTATGTGCCGGAGACGCTCATGAGCGAGGTGCACCGCGTGGCGGACGCCTATGAAATGTATAAAAACGATCCGGATTTCCTGGCGGAGCTGGACGATTTGAACCGAAATTACACGGGGCGGCCGTCTCTCCTGTACGAGGCGAAGCGTATGTCCGCCGACCTCGGCGTGAAGGTCTATCTCAAGCGGGAGGACCTGAATCACACGGGAGCGCACAAGATCAACAACTGCATCGGGCAGGCGCTCCTCGCGCGGCACATGGGCAAGACGCGGCTCATCGCAGAGACCGGCGCGGGGCAGCACGGCGTGGCGGCGGCCACGGTGGCGGCGCTCTTCGGCATGGAGTGCGAAGTCTTCATGGGGGAGATCGACACGGAGCGGCAGGCGCTCAACGTGTACCGCATGAAGCTCCTCGGCGCGAAGGTGCACGTGGTGCGCACGGGGTCGCGCGTGCTGAAGGACGCGGTGAACGCGGCCATGCAGGACTGGAGCGCCCGCTGCGGGGACACGCATTACCTCATCGGCTCGGCGGTGGGGCCCGCGCCGTTTCCTGCGATGGTGCGCGATTTCCAGAGCTGCATCGGCCGGGAAATGCGGGAGGAAATCCTCCGCCGGGAGGGGCGGCTCCCGGACATGATCGTGGCCTGCGTGGGCGGCGGCAGCAACGCCATCGGCACGTTTTATCCCTTCGTGCCGGACGAAGGGGTGCGGCTCGTGGGCTGCGAGGCCGGCGGGAAGGGCGTGGACACGCCGTACCATGCGGCCACTATGGCGCGGGGCCGGGTGGGCGTCTTCCACGGCATGAAGTCGCTCTTCTGTCAGGACGACGACGGCAATATCACGGAGGTGTATTCCATTTCCGCGGGGCTCGACTATCCCGGCGTGAGCCCCGAGCACGCCGCGCTCCACACGTCGGGCCGGGCGGAGTACATTCCCGTGACGGACGAAGAGGCAGTGGAGGCCTTCGAATATCTGGCGCGCACGGAGGGCGTCATCTGCGCCATCGAGAGCGCGCACGCCGTGGCGGGGGCCCGGCGCATGGCGCGGACGCTCGCTCCGGGGAGCGTCATGGCCGTCACGATTTCCGGCCGCGGGGACAAGGATGTAGCGGCTATCGCCCGCTACCGCGGAGAAGAATTACGGGACTGAGGAGGGCATCATGAACGAGTTGAAACGGGCTTTTGAAAACGGGAAAGCGCTCATCGCCTTCCTCACGGCGGGCGATCCGTCCATCGAGGACAGTGTGCGCTATGTGAAGGTCATGGAGGAGGCCGGGGCGGACCTCATCGAGATCGGTGTGCCTTTTTCCGACCCCATTGCCGACGGGCCGGTCATTATGGAGGCGGACGTGCGGGCCCTCGCCCGGGGCGTCCATCTCCGCGAGGCCATGGAAGAAGCGCGGGCCATCCGGCGGGAGAGCGCCGTCCCGCTGGTCTTCCTCACCTATTACAATCCGGTCTTCTCCTACGGCGTGGAGGCGTTCTTCCGGGACTGCGCGGAAGCGGGCGTTTCCGGCGTCATCATCCCCGACCTGCCGCTGGAAGAGCAGGGCGAGGCGCGGCCTTTCGCGGATCGGTACGGCGTGGCGCTCATCCAGCTCGTGGCGCCCACGTCGAAGGCGCGCGTGCAGGCCATCGCGGCGGAGGCGGAGGGATTCGTCTACATCGTGTCGTCCATGGGCGTCACAGGCATGCGGGAGGGCGGCTTCGACGCGGACCTGGCGGAGACGATCGCCGCGGTGCGGGAGGTGACGGACGTGCCCTGCGCGGTGGGATTCGGCATCCACACGTCGGAGCAGGCCCGAGCCATGGCGCGGCTCGCGGACGGGGTCATCACGGGGAGCGGCGTGGTGAGCCTCATCGGCCAGTACGGCGCGGCCGCTGACGAAGCGCTCGCCGCCTATGTCCGCGGGCTGAAAGAGGCGGTGCGTCCGCTCTGAACGGCTTGTAATTTCCGGACGGACCGTGTATAATCTCCTTGTATGTGAACTGTGTCTCAGTCCTTCGAGTACTCCGACGAATCACTCAGATACAGCAATTTCCCAAACAGGAGGAGAATAGTATGCTTACTGCAGAACAGAAGAAAGAAGTCATCGAACAGTACGCCACCCATCCCGGCGACACCGGTTCCCCGGAAGTACAGATTGCAATTCTCACGAAGCGCATCGTCATCCTCACGGAACATTTGAAAGAACACAAGAAAGACCATCATTCCCGCCGCGGCCTGCTGAAAATGGTCGGCCAGCGCCGGAACATGCTGGACTATCTGCGCCGCACCGATCTCGAACGGTATAGAACGCTCGGCGCGCGCCTCGGCCTCCGTCTGAAATAAGACAGCCGGATACAGCATCCTCTGCGGGTGCTGTATTTTTTTGCGCCCGTTTGCCGCGGCGTCCCGGGTGCTCTTTCCTATTCGTAATAAGTATGGTATGATGGCATTATTCTATATTTCATCCGCCGCGGAGCTTCCGCAGGATTTGCACAGAGGAGGACACAGAATGGAAAATAAGAAAGTAACGATCGGCGTACTGGGAGCGGGCCATGTGGGCGCGCATGCAGCGTTTGTGCTGGGCCTGACGGGCATTGCGGACGTGGTGAAGCTCTGCGACGTGAGAGAGCAGAAAGTGGTGAGCGAACGGCAGGACCTGATGGACGCGGTGTACTTCATGCCGCACCGCGTGGATTACCAGATCGCGGACTACGCGGGCCTCGCGGACTGCGACATCATCATCAACGCACTGGGGGACATCACCCTCTGCGCCACGGGCAGCCGGGACGACGAAATGCATTTCACCGTGCGCCAGGTGGCGGACACCATCCCGAAAATCATGGCCGCGGGCTTTGACGGCTTCTTCATCAACGTGACGAATCCCTGCGACGTGGTGGCCCACCTCATTGCGGAAGTGAGCGGCCTCCCGAAAGGGCGCGTCTTCGGCACGGGGACGCTCCTCGACTCGTCCCGCCTCATCAGCGCCATCGCGCAGCAGACCGGCATCGAGCACCATTCCTTCAATGCATTCATGATGGGCGAGCACGGCGACCGCCAGATGGTGCCGTGGTCTCTCATCAATTTCCGCGGCAAGCCGCTCGCTCAGATGGAGGCGGACCCGCGCTTCCAGTTCGACAAGGAAACGGTGAAGAACCAGACCATCAAGGCGGGCTGGGTGACGTACAGCGGCAAATTCTGCACAGAGTACGGCATCTGCCTCGCCGCGGCGACGCTGGCGAGAGCGGTGCTCCACGACGAGCGGAAGATCTATCCGTGCAGCTGCCCGCTGGACGGCGAATACGGCGAGACGGGCATCTTCTGCGGTGTGCCGGCCCTCATCGGGAAAAACGGCGTGGAAGAAGTGATGGAATACGAACTGACCGAAGAAGAACGGGCGGAATTCAAGGCGTGCTGCGACACGGTGCGCGCGAACATCGCTAGGGCCAGAGCGTTCCTCGACACGAAGGAATAAATCCATGGACGAAAAAGACGAAGCGCGCGTGGACGCGGCGGTGAAAGAACTGCTGAAGGACCCGGTCGTGGTGCGGGAAGTCTCCCGCCTCCGGGAGCGGGGCATGTCGGAGACGTACGTGCAGAACTGGCTCCGCCAAATCGCGATGCTCAATCAGAAATCATGAAGAAAAAGCCGGACGGCCTGCGGGCCGCCGGCTTTTCTTCTGCACATTCTCCGGGAGCATGGAACCCGATTCTAACTAAGCATTATGCATGGGACGCGCGCTGCGGTATAACGAAGACAGGAAAAACAGACCGCGGAAAGACGCGGAAGACGGAGGTGCCTATGGATACGATACGGCTGAATAACGGAGTGGAGATGCCCATGCTCGGGCTGGGCGTTTTCCAGGTGACGGACGAGGCGGCGTGCCGCGAGGCGGTGCGGCAGGCGATCCGCACGGGTTACCGCATGATCGACACGGCGGCGTGCTACGGCAACGAGCGGGCCGTGGGGGACGCGGTGCGGGAGAGCGGCGTCGCGCGGCGGGACCTCTTCCTCGTGTCGAAAGTGTGGATACAGGACGCGGGCTACGACAAAACGATGGCGTCCTTTGAGAAGACGCTCGCCAATCTCGGCACGGACTATCTCGACCTGTATCTCATCCACATGCCCTACGGCGACTATCACGGAAGCTGGCGCGCCATGGAGGAGCTTCTCGACGCGGGGCGGGTGTGCGCCATCGGGGTGTGCAATTTCCTCGAAGACCGGCTGGCGGACCTCATCCTGAGCCACCGGGTCGTGCCCGCGGTGGACCAGATGGAGATTCATCCCTTCTGCCAGCGGAAAGCGCTGCGGTCGTTCCTGAAAGAGCAGGGCGTCGTGCCCATGGCGTGGGCGCCCTTTGCGGAAGGGCAGCGGGGCCTTTTCACCGATCCGGTCCTGTCCGCCATCGGACAGAAATACGGAAAGACGCCCGCGCAGGTGGCGCTCCGCTGGCTCCGGCAAGAAGGCGTCGCCGCCATTCCGAAGTCCGTGCACGCCGCGCGCATTGCGGAAAATTTCCAGGTGGACGATTTTGCGCTGAACGAAGAAGACATGCGGGCCGTGGAGGCCATGGATACGGGGCGGCATCTCATCCTCGACATTCCCGCCCTGTCCGAGGTATACCGGCTCCACGGCATCCGCTTCGTACAGTGAAGGAGGGGTTGTATGAAAAACCAGTGGACAGCCGCGCTGTGCGCGCTCTTTGCGGCGGCGGCCATCGCGGGGTGCAGCGCGTCGGACGCGCAGAAACCGGCGGCCGCGCCCGCCCCCGCGCCGCAGGAGCGGCAGGAAGCGCCCGCTGCGGCGGAACGGCAGGAGGCGCTCATGATCCGCATTTCCGACGAGGCGGGCCACACCGTGCGCTACACGCTGAACGACAGTCCGGCGGCGGAGTCGCTGTACCGGCAGCTGCCGCTCACCACGCAGGTGGAAAACTTCAGCACCAACGAAAAGATTTTTTATCCGGCGGCGCTCGACCTGAGAGACACGCCGCACCCGAAAATGGAGGTGGGCACGCTGGCCTACTATGCGCCGTGGGGCAATGTAGTCCTGTTCTTTGACGAGTACCGCGCGAACAGCGACCTCTACGAACTGGGCTTCGTAGCGGACGGTATGGACCAGATCGCCCGGCTGTCCGGCACCATCACCATTGAGGCGGTACAGTAAAAGGAGGAGACAACCATGAGTCAGACACTGGTAGCATATTTTTCCGCGACGGGCACCACGCGCCGCGCGGCGGAACGGCTCGCCGGAGCCATAGGGGCCGATCTGTATGAAATCCGGCCGGAGACGCCCTACACGGGGCGGGACCTCAACCGGAACGACAGCGCGTCCCGCACGTCCCGCGAAGCGAAAGACGACAGCGCGCGTCCCGCGCTGGCCGACACCCGGGCGGACATCGCCGGGCACGACGTGATTTTCCTCGGTTTCCCCATCTGGTGGTACACCGCGCCGAAAATCATCCGCACCTTCCTCGAGAGTTACGATTTCTCCGGCAAAACCGTGGTGCTTTTCGCCACGTCCGGCGGCAGCGGCCTCGGCAGGACCCGCCAGGAACTTGCGCCGTGCTGCCCCGGAGCCGTGCTGAAAGAGGGAAAGGTTTTCCGCGGCGAATCGGAAGCGTCGCTCCGCAAGTGGGCGGCGCAGTTCTGAGGAAGCGGCCATGAACATTCTCGTACTGGAAGGCAGCCCGAACCGGAACGGTTCGTCCCACGCGCTCGCCGCGGAATTTGTGCGCGGCGCGGAAGAAGCGGGCCATACGGTGCGCGCGGTCGACGCGGCGCACGCCCGCATCCATCCCTGCACGGGATGCGTCCGCTGCGGCTACGAAGGGCCGTGCGTGCAGAAAGACGATATGGAAACCATCCGCCCGCAGATTCTTGACGCGGATATGCTCGTTTTTGTGACGCCCCTCTATTATTACGGCATGTCCGCCCAGCTGAAGACGCTCGTAGACCGGTTCTGCGCGTTCAACAGCAGCATCCAGAGCCGGCGCATGCAGTCGGCGCTTATCGCCGCCGCGTGGAACGGGGACAGCTGGACATTCGACGCGCTCCGCGCGCATTATGAAACGCTGGTGAAATATCTCTGCTTCCGCGACCGGGGTATGATTCTCGGTCGGGGCTGCGGCACGCCCGCCATGACGCGCCGGTCGCCCTATATGCAGGAAGCGTATGAGCTGGGCCGTCACTTATAAAAGAGGAGGCGGGAAAATGCAGGAAAAAATCGATTTTCACAGCCATTATTTCCCGCCGGCGTATCAGGCGCTGCTCGCGCGGCACCACATCGACGCGCCGGACGGCGTGAAGGCGCCGGAATGGTCACCGGAGCGGCAGCAGGCGTACATGGAGCGGCTGCACATCTCCTTCGCGGCGCTGTCGGTGTCTTCGCCGCATTTCCACATGGGAGACCGGGCGGAGGCGCGCGACACGGCCAGAGCGTGCAACGAATACGGCGCGGCGCTGGCGGCGTCCTGTCCGGAGCGGTACGGGGTGCTGGCGAGCCTGCCTCTGCCGGAGGTGGAGGACAGCATCGACGAGATCCGCTACTGCCGGGAGCATCTTCACATCCGGGGCTTCGCGCTGCTCACGTCCTGCCGGGGCGTTTATCTCGGCGACGCGCGGCTCAACCCGGTGATGGAAGAGCTGAACCGCGAACCGGTGGTGGTGACGCTCCATCCCACGGCACCGCCCGTACCGGCGCCCGGCTCGGAGGCGGTCCCCGCGCCGATTATGGAATATTTCTTCGAGACCACCCGGGCGGTGACGAATCTGCTCGTGACGGGGGCGGTGCGGAAATATGGAAATATCCGCTTCGTCGTGCCCCACGGCGGCGCGTTCCTCCCGGTCCTGTCCGACCGGCTGGCCGCGCTCGGCGCGGTGCTGCTGGCGGACCGATCTCTCGATGTGGCGGGCGACCTCGCCCGGCTCTATTACGATCTGGCGGGATTTTCCATGCCGAAGCAGCTCGGCCTGCTCCGGCAGGTGACGGACGACTCCCATCTCCTGTACGGGAGCGACAGTCCGTTCACCGCGCTGCCGGTCGCCGCCAGACTGGCGGATGTCATGGAGGAGACGCTGCCGGAGGAATTGGCGGAGAAAGTATTCCGCGCCAATCCAGCGGCGCTTCTCCGGGAAACGGGGATTCGATAAAGGAGGGAAATCTATGCCTGTGATTACGCTGGAAGCCGCGCACCTCACTCGGGAGCAGAAGCGGCAGCTCGTCCGCGAATTTACGGAGAGCGCGTCGCGCATCATGCAGATGCCGGCGTCTCTGTTCTATGTCTTCCTGAAGGAAAGCGACCTGGACAATATCGGCGTCGGCGGGACGATCCTGAGCGACAGCAGGAAAGAATAAAAAGAACGGGAAAAAGGAGAGCTTCGGCTCTCTTTTTTTGCGTGGGCGGGGAAGTTTTTCCTTTGCGGGGATGTGATACAATAAAAAACGGACAAAAGACTGACGGAATCATGACATGGACCGGCCCGCGGACAGCGGATTTTACCTGACGGAGACGAAACCAAAATGTTGAGATACGTGAAGCGAATGCGGCTTCTCTGGTGTGCGGCGACGCTCATCCCCTTTGGCGTGGCCTTCTTTCTGAACTGGCTTTTCGGGTCGCCCGGAGGATGGCAGATCTCCTCGCAGATCAAGATGTTTTTCCTCTTTCTGCAGATCGGTTTTGTGACGGCTTTTTTCTGCAGCCGCCATCTGTACCGTGCGGCGGCGAGCCTGTGGACGACCATCCTGCTGCTGTGGGTGCTGTCGCTTGTGGTGCCGTATCTGGCGACGCAGACGAATCATATCCTCGATATGGCGGACACCACGTTTGAGATGAGTACGCCGCTTTATCTCTTCCTGTCGTGTCTCACCGCGGCGTGGCTGCTGCCGGGTCGGGGGCGCATGGTGATGCGCGTGCTCTGTCTCGTCGTGATTTTTTTCTACAGTTTCATCCAGTTCACCTATATCGGCTACTACATGGTGGCGCATTCTCTGCTGTCGATCAATATGCTTCTCGCGCTCGCGCAGACCAATGTATCGGAAGCGATGGAGTATGTGCGCGTGAATATTCCCTGGGCGGGGCTGGCGGCGGCCGTGGCGGCCCTCTTCTGCCTGGGATGGCTCCTTTTCCGCATGAGCCGTCTGAGTTTTATCCGCCAGCGGCGCATGCCTCTCGCGGAGCGGATCATCGTGCTGGTGCTCTTCCTGGCCAACTGCGGCATCGCCTGGTGGTCCGCATCGGGGACGCAGCTGGCGCACGTGGTGTACGCCGCGAAGGAAACGCTGGAAAGTTTCAGTGAATATCAGAAAATTCTGGAAAACCGGAAGCATATGCGCATCAGCGATCCGGAGACGCTGGCCGAGCTCCGCGCCGTGCCGGACGGGGTGTACGTGCTTGTCATCGGCGAATCACTGAACCGGGATCACATGAACGTATACGGCTATCCCCGCAAAACCACGCCGTTCCAGACGGAAGCGTCCAGGGATTACCACTATACCTTTTTTGACAAGGCGTACGCCTGCTATACGCAGACGGTGCAGGTGCTGACCTACGCCCTTACGGAAAAAAACCAGTACAACGATATCGCTCTTGCCGAAGCGTATTCCATCATCGACATGGCCCGCGCGGCGGGATTCAAAACAACCTGGATTTCCAACCAGTCCCGCTACGGCGTGTGGGATACGCCCATCGGCGCCATTGGCTCCACCTGCGACACCCAGTACTGGGTAAACGAATACATCGGCACGAACGTCATCACGAAGGATTACGATGAAGCGCTCATTCCCTATCTGCAGAAAGTGGACCCGGAGAACCGGAGGCAGCTCATCGTGATCCATCTCATGGGGAGCCATGTGAGTTACTGGGACCGCTATCCCGGCTCGTTCTATCATTATCCCATCGACACCAGCCGGGAACGCACCACGGCGGAGATCATGACGGACGAATACGACAATTCCGTCCTGTATAATGATTTTGTCCTGCAGGGCATCATGACGACGGCGGTGAATCAGCTCCGCGCGGACGGCGTCATGTATTTTTCCGACCATGCGGAACAGGTGACGGAGCGCCCCGGACACAATGCGGATATGTTTGACTTCACCATGGTGCATATCCCCTTCTGGGTATACACGTCGGACAATTACTGGTACAATCATCCCGGGAACATGGAGTGGATCAAGAACCGGGTGCATACGCCCTTCACAAACGATATGCTCTACGACACATTCCTGGGCTTTATGGGCATTCGCGCCGCGCATTACGACCCGCATGCCGATCTTTTCAGCATAAGGTACAATAAAATGCCGGAGCAGCTTATGACCATGTACGGCAATATCTGGGTGTCCAAAGACGTGGAAGGGCTCACGCGCGGCCGGGAAGCGCTGGCGGAGCTCCGCTTTGCGGAAGACGACCGCGGCGGCGACCCGTCTCCGGGCTATCCGGAGGCGCTTCCCGGAGGCGCGGCGCCCGGCACAGAGCCGGCCTGGGCGGAGGAAGAATCCTATGAAGCGCCTGTGCCCGCCGTGACGGAAGAACGCGCGGCAGACGTGAAAGATCAGGCCGCCCCGATGCCGGAAGCCGTACCGGCCCCGGACTCTGCGCCGGAGAAAGAGCCGGAAGAAGGGGAAAAGACCGGGACAGACCGGCTTACGGACGATGAGCCGGATGCCGCGCCTGCGCCGCAGGAAGAAAGGAACAACGCGGACTGGCGGAAACTGCCGCCGGAAGAGACGGTTCCCGCCGAGCCGGCAGAAACACGGCCTGCCGCGTAAATTTTCAGAGGATTTTTCATTTTCCATAACGTAAACGTAAAGGAGACCACCGTGAGACTTCGCAGAAAACCCTGGATTGATGAAGCCATCAAAGCCTACGGAGACTTTCTTTTCCTCGCGCCGCCGGAAGGCATCGCCGGCCGCTGGCGGAGCCTTTTCCCGCATCCGGAGTATCCGCTTCATGTGGAGATCGGCACGGGGAAAGGCCAGTTCATCGCGCGCATGGCCGCCATGCATCCCGAGGTGAATTACGTGGGCATCGAGCGGGAGGCGGGCGTGCTGTATTACGCAGGAAAGAAAATCGCCGAATCCAATCCGCCGCTTTCCAATGTGCGGCTTCTTCTGGTGGACGCGGAAGAACTCTCCGCGCTTTTCGCGCCGGGAGAGGTGGACTGCTTCTATCTGAATTTCAGTGATCCCTGGCCGAAAAAACGCCATTATAAACGGCGTCTCACCTATCGCGGATACCTTTCGCAGTATGCAAAGCTTCTCCGGGAAGACGGGGAAGTGCGGTTCAAGACGGACAATACGGGGCTTTTCGCCTTTTCCCTTGCGGAGTTCGGCGAGATGCGGTGGCGCTTCCGGAGCGTCACCTTCGATCTGCACGCGCATCCCGTGGACGGAGACGCCCAGACGGAGTATGAAGAGAAGTTCAGCAGAAAGGGGAACCGCATATGCCGTCTCGCCGCTCAGATCCCGGAGAGGGAGAAGTAAAGTCGAACGCCGCTCTTCTGGGCTGGTTTTATCTGGTTATTTTCCTCCTGTCGGTGATCGGGCTCGTCAATGTGTACAGCGCCACTTTTTATATGAACATGGAGAACGGCATGAGTCCGTACTACCATGCGGCGCGCCACGCGGCCTATCTGGCGGCGGGGGTGGCAGGGCTTCTTGTCTGCTATAAGCTGCCCCTGCCGGTCATCCGCCGGTGGAAAGGGGCGCTCACTGTGCCGATTTTCTTCCTCTTCGCGCTGGTCATCGTGGCGGGGCCCGTCATCAACGGGGCGCAGCGGTGGGTGCAGATCGGCCCGCTCAGCCTGCAGCCGTCGGAGCTGGCGAAAGTGGTGTCCATCCTCTGGGCGGCGGCCTGTCTCACAGACCGCGTAGAGGCAGGCCGGCCCGTGTCTTTTCTGGCGGGCTGCATGCATTATCTGTTTCATCAGCCGTTTCACGGGCATATACAGAAATGGACCGACGTGGCCGACGGCTATGTGCCGCTCCTGATTCCGGCGGCCTTTGCGGCCATCGTCATCCTGCAGCCGGATATGGGCACGGCGGCGCTCATTCTCGGCTTTCCCATTTTCCTCTACGTGCTCTGCGGCAAGCCCTGGAGCGACGTGCTCTGGTCGGGCATCCTTGCGCTGCTCGGGCTGTTTATTCTCGCCTACATTGAGCCGTACCGCTGGGAGCGCGTGATGGTGCTCTTTGATCCCTTCCGCTACGCCAGCGATCAGGGCTATCAGGTGGTGCAGAGCCTCATCGCCGTCGGGTCCGGCGGCCTTACGGGGCAGGGGGCGGGAGAAGGGCTTTCCAAATTCCTGTATCTGCCGGAGCAGTATACGGACTTTGCTTTCGCCGTGCTCAGCCAGGAAGGGGGATTTCTGGCGTCGGGCTTTGTGCTGACGCTCTTCGTCTGCCTTCTTTATCTGGGCTTCATCATGGCCGGGCGCATTCCCCGGCTGTATCCGGCGCTCGTGGTATACGGCTTGTCCATGCTCATTGCCGTGGAGGGATTTCTCAATATGGCCATGGTGGTGGGCATTTTTCCCGTGACCGGGGTGCCGCTGCCCTTTATCAGCTTCGGCGGGACGTCGCTCGTGACGAATCTCTGTGCGGCGGGATTGATCGGCAACGCGGTCAGGTATGGGGAGAGAGCGCGGGCGCAGGACGAAAGAAAGCGGAAGCTCGCGGCTCTCGCTGGCGAACCCGTGTCTCTGCGGAAATTGTCCGGCGCCGTGTTTCAGCCGCCGCCCAGTCCGTGGGAGCGAAATCACTGATGCGTCTTCGGATGCATCTTTTTTGCAAAGGAGAATCCATGCAGAGCCATCATGCCTTCCCGCCGGACAGCCGTTCGGCGAAGCCGCAGGCCGTTTCCGCGCTGTCCGCTTTTCTCCTGCCGCTGCGGCGGCCTGCGGCGGCGCGCACGCTGGCCGCCGCGGGCGTATTTGCGGAGGAAGAGCGGCGCGCTCTGGCGGCGCTTCTTCTCAGGTGCGGCCAGCGTGCCGTTTCTTTCTACGGGGACGGATGGGAGCGGCGATATGCGGCGGACGGGGAGACCCGGTCTCCTCTGAGGGCGGCGGGGACGGCGCGATCGATGGAAGAGCGCCTGTCCGCGCCGCTTCGCGGAACGGAAGAAGCGGCGGCGCTTTTTTATTTCTTCCACAGTGCGGAAGAGGCGGGCTGCGCCGCGCTTGCCGCGGACGGCGCAGGCCTTGCCGGCGCGGCGTTCTTTCCCCTGTCCGGCGCGGAGACGGGGGCGGTTTTCTTCGGGGGCGGCACCGCTTCGGCTTTGCTGTCGCCCGGCGCGGGCGCGTTTCCTGACGGGGCCGCCGCGGATGGGCGGGACGGCCCTGCGTGGAGGATGCGTTTTCTCGGCGCGTGTCTGCTGTACGGCGCGGGCGCGCCTTCCTTTTTGACGGCGGCGGACCGTATACGCCGCGCAGAGCGGGAAGGAACATGCTATAATGGGTGGAAATCGGGAACGGGACAAGGAGGGGAACCATGAGCAAGATCAAGCTGTGCGGGCTCACCCGCGTGGAGGACGCGGAGTCGGCCAATCTGGCGTCGCCGGACTGGGTGGGCTTTGTCTTCGACCATGGACGGCATTTCCTCTCTGACGAAACGGCCGCGGCCATCCGGCGCGCGCTCCGGCCGGATATTCCGGCGGTGGGCGTCTTTGTGAACGACGATCCGGCGCACATCGTGGCGCTCGCCCGGGCGGGCGTCATCCAGTATGTGCAGCTCCACGGCCACGAGCCGGAGGAGTATCTGCTGGCGCTGCGCCGGCAGATTTCCTGTCCCTTCATCCGTGTGGTATCCGTGAAGGCCACCGAAGATGTGACGCGCTGGGAAGACACCGCCGCGGACTACCTTCTCCTCGATCACGGGCGGGGCGGCACGGGTCGGTCCTTTGACTGGGCCCTCATCCCGCCCATGAAGAAGCCGTGGATCATGGCGGGAGGGATCGGCCTCGGCAATCTCGACGCGGCGCTGGCCTATCATCCTTACGGCGTGGATATTTCCAGCGGGGCCGAGACGGACGGCCTCAAGGACCGCGCCAAGATGATCCGTCTCGTGGAGATGGTGAGAGCGTTCCGCGGATAAAGGGCAGACGAAAAGACCGTATCGGATGGACACGGTCTTTTTTGTGTGGGAGGCATCTCCGGTTATTTTTTCAGCGCCCGCAGGAGCAGCCGCCAGCTGAGCTGTGCGGAGCGGCAGAAAAGAAACGCCCAGAACGCGCGCTTCGGATGGCGCAGCGCGAACGCCGCGGAAAACGGCGGCATCCACCACAGAAGCCCCGGCAGAGCGGCGCGGAGTTTCCGCTGCCCGTACGCGGCGGCGCGCCGGCGGAGGAGAGAAAACAGTCGGGCCGGAAGAACAGACATGGACAGGCGCTCCTTTCCCGGAAAATCTGTCTGTATTGTAGCACGCAGGAACGCGTTGGGGAAAAGTTTCATCTTGTGATATAATCAAGGGGATAATACGAAGTCGCATCCGTGATGGAAAATACAAGGAGGAATGTATGGAGGCATCTGTAGCGGCCTTGCTGCTGCCGTCCTGTTTTTTTGCGCTGTATCTTGTACTGGAAGCGGCGGACTGGGGGCTTTGCCTCGCCGCGCCGCTCGTGTCCCGCAGCCGGGAGGAAAACCGGGCGGTGCTGTCGCTCCTGCGCCCGTTTCTGGACGGAAATGAACTGTGGTTTTTCATGGGATTTTTCATGCTCAGCATGTGTCTGCCCGACGCGCAGGACAGCGGGCTCCACGCGTGGTATATGACCATGCTTGCGCTTGTGGCAGGCGGGGCGCTGCTCCGCATGGCGGCGGTCTTTCTGACGAAAACGTTTTCGTCGCCGGCCATGATGAAGGGGCTCTCCGTATTTGCGCTGGTGGCGCTTTTTCTGACGGGGCTTCTCGGCACGGCCATTCTGTTTGACGACGGGAGCGTCTTTACCCTGTCCGGCGTATTCTGCGCGGTGTGGACGGTACTGGCCTGCTTCCAGATCGGCAGCCTCTACGGCGCGGTGAAGGTGGTGAATCCTCTGGGAGAGCGGTTCCGCGCGGCATTTCTCGTATCGAGCTGCCTTTCCGTCGCGGCGTATCTCATCTTTGCGGTGACGCTCCGGCTGAGCCTCGGCGAACAGTGGGAAGCGGGGGGCTATTTCTGGATGAGCCTCATCGCGACGGCGCTCCTTTTTGCGGCGGCGTTTTTCTTCACCCGGAGCCGGCATCCCGCGGCGGGACTGGCCGCGGCGTACGCGTCGTCCTTCTTTGCCATGGCGATTTATTTTTCCGCGTACGTCATGGTCATTCCAAAAATTCACGTCATTGATATGGAAGCGCTGAAGGCGGGCATGGATTCCGTCCCGGGGGCGGCGTTCCTCGCGGCGGCGGCAGTATGGAGCCTCGGCGTCTTCGCATGGCGTCTGTTCCGCAAAAAAGTCGTTTATCAGTGGGAGGACCACATCTGAGGAGGAGCCATGGGCGAATTATTCAAGACGACCTATACCATCGACGACATGCTGGACCGCATGGGCGTCAAAATCGTGCTGGACGGCAGCCGGTTGTCGGAAGAGGATAAACAGGAAGCCGAGAAAAACGGCGATATCGTCACAGCCGGGCCGGAAGCACAGAAGGAAAAGAAATAAACCGCACGCAGGCCGGAGCGCCTGCTTTTTTTATCGCACGAAAGGGGAGGGCATCATGGATCCCTTTGTACATCTTCACGTCCATACCGAATACAGTCTCTTTGACGGCATCAGCCGCATCCCGGACCTGGTGTCTTATGTGAAGAGTCTCGGGCAGAGCGCCGTCGCCATCACCGATCACGGCGTCATGTACGGCGCGGTGTACCTGTACAAGGAGTGCGTGAAGCAGGGCGTCCATCCCGTCATCGGCTGCGAGGTATACGTCACAAAAAAAAGCCGCTTCGATAAAAGCGGCCGGGAGAGGCTGTATCACCTCATTCTGCTGGCGGAGACGAATGAGGGCTATCGCAATCTCATCAAGATCTGCTCCCGGGGCTGGACGGAAGGCTATCATCACCGGCCCCGCGTAGACCACGATGTGCTCACCCGGTATCACGAAGGCATCATCGCGCTCTCGGCGTGCGTTGCGGGAGAGCTTCCCGCGGCCATTCTCGACGGAGACATGGAGGAAGCGCGGAAAGTGATGCAGTATTATATCGATACGTTCGGGCGGGACAATTATTTTGTGGAGATTCAGAATCACGGCCTGCCCGAAGAAGCGGCCGTGCGTCCCGTGCTGGCGCAGCTGGCAGAGGAGTACGGCGTGGGCCTCGTCGCCACGAACGATTTCCATTATGTGCGGAAAGAAGACGCCCGCAGCCAGGAGATCAAGCTGTGCATCTCCACCGGCAAGACCCTGGACGATCCGGATCATTTCCACTTTGCCAACGATGAATTTTACTGCAAAAGCGGGGAGGAAATGGAGGCCATCCTCGGAGAATTTCCCGGGGCCATTGAGAATACGAAAAAGATCGCCGACCGCTGTCAGGTGACGTTCACCTTCGGCGAGCACAAGCTGCCGTCTTTTGCCGTGCCCGAGGGGGAGACGGCCCGGTCATATCTGCGGAAGCTCTGCGAAGCGGCGCTTCCCGAGCGGTATCCGGAAGTGACGGACCGGGTGCGGCAGCGTCTCGACTACGAACTCGGCGTCATCGACCACATGGGTTTCTCCGATTACTTCCTCATCGTCATGGATTTCATCCGCTACGCGAAGACCCACGGCATCCCCATCGGGCCGGGCCGCGGCAGCGCCGCCGGGAGCATCGTGTCCTACCTCCTTCATATCACGGAGCTGGACCCGCTCCGCTTCGATCTCCTGTTTGAACGGTTCCTGAATCCGGAACGCGTGTCCATGCCGGATATCGACACGGACCTGTGCTACCGCCGGCGGGGCGAAGTCATCGAATATCTGGCGCGCACGTACGGACAGGATCACGTGGCGCAGATCATCACCTTCGGGACGCTCGCCGCGCGGGCGGTCATCCGCGATGTCGGGCGCGTCATGGGCCTGCCCCTCCGCGATGTGGATCAGATCGCCAAGATGGTGCCTTCCGGTCCGGGGGTGACCCTGCGGAAAAGCCTCGACGGCTCCCACGATTTCCGCGCGCTCTACGAGCGGGACAGTACGGTGCATACGCTCATCGACCACTGCCTGAAGCTCGAGGGCCTGTCCCGCCAGTCCGGCACGCACGCCGCAGGGGTGGTCATCTGTTCGTCCCCCGTGGACGATTACGTGCCGATCCAGCTCACGCAGGATGATTTCCTCCAGACCCAGTACGAAAAGGACCTGGACGAAGAGCTGGGCCTGCTCAAGATGGACCTGCTGGGCCTGCGGAATCTCACCGTCATCCACGACGCGCTGGAAATGATCAGGGAAAACCGCGGGATCGACCTCGACGTGAACGCGCTCCCCAGCCGGGACGAGGCCACGTGCCGCATGCTCTGCGCGGGCGATACGGTGGGCGTCTTTCAGTCCGAGTCGCCGGGCTTCACGAGCCTCCTCATGCAGCTCGAGCCGGAATGCTTTGAAGACCTCATCCCCATGGTGGCCCTCTACCGCCCGGGGCCGCTGGGCAGCGGCATGGCGGAAGACTTCATCAACCGCAAGCATGGGAAAATCCCCGTGGAGTATCCCCATCCCCTCGTGGAGCCCATCCTGAAAGAGACGTACGGGGTCATCCTCTATCAGGAACAGGTCATGCGCATCGCTTCCGTCATGGGCGGATTCAGCCTCGGACAGGCAGATCTGCTCCGCCGCGCCATGGGGCACAAGGAGCCGGAAGTGCTGCAGAAGCAGCGCGACCTCTTCGTGGGCGGCGCGGAGAAAAACGGTGTGGACGGAGCGACGGCCAACTACATCTTTGATCTCATGGTGCACTTCGCGGGCTACGGGTTCAACAAATCGCACAGCGTGTGCTACGGATGGATCGCCTGGCAGACGGCGTACCTCAAGGCCCATTTCCGTCCGGAATTCATGGCCGCCATGATGACCTGCTACAACGGAGATAAAAGCAAAGTGAGCCGCTATATCGAGGACTGCCGCCGCCACCAGGTAGACATCGCCGCGCCGGATATCAACCGAAGCGCCAAGACGTTTACCGCGGAAGGGCAGCGCATCCTCTTCGGACTTGCGGGCGTGCAGAACGTGGGCGAGAATGCAGTGGACGCCGTCATTGCGTCCCGCGAAAAAGACGGGCCTTTCCGCTCGCTGACGGATTTCCTCGAGCGCATTGACGCGCGCACCATGAACAGCCGCGCCGTGGAAAGCCTGATTCGCTGCGGGGCCATGGACTCTTTCGGATACAACCGGCAGCAGCTTCTCGCCGTGCTGCCCGAAGCCCTCTCGAGCGCCGCTTCCGCCCGGCAGGACCGCGAATCCGGGCAGATCAGCCTGTTTGGGGAAGAGACGCAGGCGAAAACCATTTCGTACCCCGATGTGCCGGATATGGAGGCCTCCGAAAAAATTCACTGGGAAAAGAACCTCCTCGGCTTTTACGTGAGCGGCCATCCGCTGGACGACTACCGGAAAGCGCTCGCGCGGTGCACGCCCATCTATGAAATCAACAGTCACGTCACAAAGTACGACGGGAAGGCCGTGTCCATAGGCGGCACGGTGGCCCGCGTGAAGGGGAAAATCACGAAAAAAGGACAGCCCATGGGCTACGCCACCATCGAGGACTACGACGACGCCATTGAAGCGGTCATTTTTCCTGCGGTATGGGAAAAGGCGAAGCCTCTCCTCGACCGGCCCGACGCGCTCGTGTGCATCCGCGGCCGCATTCAGGCGAATGAAAAAGACGTGCGCATTCTCGCCGAGGAGATTCTGCCCCTCGGTCAGGCGGGGCAGACCGTGCGGTATCCTGTGTCCGAAGTGCATCTCTATGTGGACCGCCGCCACGAATCGCAGGACGTAGTGGACGGCCTCACGCGGATCCTCGCCGCGCATCACGGCGCGACCCCGGTTTTCCTCCACATCGAAAGCTCCCGGCAGGAAATCGCCATGAATCCTGAGTATTACCTCGACTACACGGAAGACGCCGAGCAGGCGCTGAAGCAGCTCCTCGGCGCCCGCGCCGTAGACGGCCGGCGGTGAATTAAAAATACGGCAAAGGCAGGAAACGCGAAGCCATCCGCTCCGCCTCCTGCCTTTTGCGTTTCCCGTCTCTTTCTGCTACACTGCGGCTAAGGAGGGATATCCATGGACAGGAAGGCCATTCACGAATTTGCGGAACAATTTCTGAACGCGTATCGCGGGTCCGCGCCGGCCCTGCCGCTGGCGCGTCTGCTGGGAAACGGGTTCGGGGAGCGCTGCGAGCGGCTGGGGTTTGCCATGGACGGCGGAGAAGCCTTTATGAAAGCCGTTTCTTCCAAAGCGTTTTTTGAAGCGCAGACACTGGCGCTCCGCGTGAATGAAATCGAAGACGCCGTTCTTCTCGGCTCGGCGATTTTTTCCAAATGGAGATATGTGACGCGGTGGTGCGCCGATCCCCGAAGCAGGGAAGAGGACGACGAGCGGTGGTTTCTGCTTGCCTTTCTGCGGCTGTCGCTTCTCACGGCCGGGCCGGAACAGCGCCCGCGCTTCCGCGGCGGTGTGAAAAAATTCCGTACGGCCTCGTCGGCGGGCGGGCTTCGCTTATGGACGCCCGGAGACAAGCTCGAAGAACAGCTCGCCGTCTGTGAAGACGGCCGGGTGCGGCGCACGGAATCGTTTGCGGCGGAGGTGTGCGGCACGTACCGGAAAAAGCGGACGGAGTGGAAAGCGCCGGCGCGCCGTGCATGGCAGCGCCTCTTCGCGGTGCTGACCCTGTTTGCGCAGAGCGGTGCGCTGAAACGCAGTGCCCGGGACCTGGTCTGCGACGGCAGCGACTGGAAGCTGAAACTCTAGAGCGGGGACGGCGACGCCGCGGAATACAGCGGCAGCCTCCACGCGGGACTGGGCGCGGTGGATTTGTCCGAACTGGTGAGAGAGGCGCTGGGCCGTCCCGATGTGTGGGCTTTTGAAGACCGCGGGGGCGAATGGGACCTGCGCCGTGTGGAGATGACCTATTGCCCCGCGCAGAGAGAGCGGCCGCCGACGTTTCGACGAATCGCGCGGGAAGGCATGGAAAGGCTCGCCGTGGATAGAGACGCTGATGCGCTGACCTATGTACGCTGTGAGGCGGGCGGTAAGCGGACCGTCAAGCTGACCGGAGGCGTGAAAGAGCTGCTGCGGCAGTGGGATGTGTACGCGCCGTTCCGAAAAGAAAACAGGATGATGCCGGCCGTTGCGCCGGACAGGATGCCGCCCGTTATTCCCGGGCGGACCCCGCAGCCGGGAAGACAGGGAACGTATCGGCTCGCAGCCTGTTACCGGGGCGCGCCGAAATCCGTGTGGACGGGAAATTTTCAGGCGGACGAACTTCCGGAAGACTGGGAATCCTTTGCAGAAACACTGCGCGATTTCCTCGGCCAGGCCGTCTGCGGGCGTCTGCTTGATCCTGCGTGGTATGCCTGGCGGCCGCGCCGGAAAGGAGAATACATCTACTGCCGCGTGGAATTTACGGACGGAGGGAAGACGTACTGCTACCGCACGGAGGACGAATCGATCCGCGCGGGCAGCCGGGTCATCGTGCCCGTCGGCCCGGAGAACGAGCCGAAGACGGCGCGCGTGACGTCCGTGGAGTATGTCCTGCCGAAGAACGCGCCGTACCCGCCGTCAAAAACAAAGGCCATTCTCGGCCGCGCGGAATGAAGCGCCCGGCCCCGGCGGGGGCGTTTCCCCGCCGCCTTGCCAAATCCGCCGGGAGCCGCTATAATGAATGCAACGCAGAGAAGGAGAAAATCTTCTGTCAGAACTTTTCAGAGAGCGGGCGGCCGGTGCGAGCCCGCAGGGGAGAGAGAAGTTTCCACTCCGGAGCGGCCGGCGAGGAGCCGGACGGAGGTATCCGTTACCGTACGTCGAGCTGGCAGCAATGCAAGTGGGGTGGCACCGCGAAGTCTTTCGTCCCTTGGGAGAAAGGCTTTTTTTGTGCAGTTTGTAGTTTTTCATAAGGGGCGAAACAAATGCTGGACATGAAATTCATCAGAGATCATGCGGATGAAGTGAAGGAAAACCTGAAGAACCGCCACAATCCGTTCGATCTGGACGAAGTATTGAAGCTGGACGAAGAGCGCCGCGCGCTCGTGCAGCAGACGGAAGCGCTGAAGAGCCAGCGCAACGCGGAGACGAAGAAGATCGCCATGGCGAAAAAGAACGGCGAAGACGCGTCCGCGGCCATTGCGGAAATGAAGGAAGTGGGCGATAAGATCGCCGCTATCGACGGAGAACTGAAAGCGGTGGAGGAAAAGCTGCACGCGCTGCTCCTCCGCATCCCGAACATGACGGACAAATCCGTGCCGGTGGGCAAGGACGACAGCGAAAATCCGGAAGTCCGCCGCTGGGGCGAGATTCCGCAGTTTGATTTCCCCGTCAAGGCGCATTATGAACTGGGCGAGGAGCTGGGCATCCTTGACTCCGAACGGGCGGGCAAGGTGTCCGGCGCGCGGTTCTATTTCTACCTCGGCGCGGCGGCGCGCCTCGAACGGGCCATCTACAATCTGATGCTCGACATGCACACCCGGGAAAACGACTATACGGAAGTGATTCCGCCGTACATCATCAACGGCGCGTCCATGACAGGCACGGGCCAGCTTCCGAAATTTGCCGACGATATGTACAAGGTGGAAGGGGAAGACATGTACATGACCCCCACGGCGGAAGTGCCGCTCACCAACTATTTCGCGGGGGAAATCCTCGACGGAAAAGACCTGCCCGTGCACGTGACGGCCTTCACGCCGTGCTTCCGCAAGGAAGCGGGCTCCGCCGGCAAGGATACGCGGGGCCTCATCCGCCAGCATCAGTTCCACAAGGTGGAAATGGTGAAGTACTGCAAGCCGGAAGACAGCTGGGATGAGCTGGAAAGCCTCACCGCCGAAGCGGAACGCGTGCTCCAGCGCCTCGGCCTGCCGTACCACGTGGTGTGCCTCTGCACGGGAGACATCGGCTTCTCTTCGGCGAAGACTTATGATCTCGAAGTGTGGATGCCCGCGCAGAATAAATACCGCGAAATTTCTTCCTGCTCGAACTGCCTCGACTTCCAGGCGCGGCGCGCCAACATCCGCTTCCGCCGCCATCCGGGAGACAAGCCGGAATTCGTGCATACCCTGAACGGCTCCGGCCTCGCGGTAGGCCGCACGGTAGCCGCGATCATGGAAAACTATCAGCAGGCGGACGGCTCCATCGTCATTCCGGAGGCGCTCCGTCCGTACATGGGCGGCCAGACGGTCATCACGAAGCGGAACGGATTCCCGAGCGCGAAGGGAGAATGACGGCAAAAGTCTTGACAAAGGCGCAGGCGGCGGATATAATAGGCAACGTATTGATTGCAAGAAGAAGTCATCCGCTTCTCACCTTACAAGGCTCACGCTACTAAGGTCACGTATGAATTCAGGGCGGACGGCTTAGGCTGTCCGCTTTTCCTTGCAATGAAGTCTTTTTCGGAGGTGAAAAGAATAAGTAAGGAACTCAGTATCAATGAGCAGATCCGCGCCCGCGAGGTCCGGGTCGTCAGCGATACAAACGAACAGTTGGGGATCATGGCTCTTCGCGATGCGATTCGCCTGGCAGAGGAAAAAGGACTTGATCTCGTGGAGGTCGCGCCGAACGGCAAGCCTCCGGTATGCCGCATCATGAACTACGGCAAGTACAGATACGAACAGCAGAAGCGCGACAAGGAAGCGAAGAAGAAACAGAAGATCTTCCAGATCAAGGAAGTCAAGCTCCGTCCGAATATCGACGAGCACGATTTCTTCGTCAAGCTCAAGCACGCGCAGCGTTTCCTCGCTGACGGCAACAAGGTGAAGGTGACGATCATGTTCCGCGGACGCGAAATGACCCATCCGGAGCTGGGCCGCGATGTGCTGGAGCGCGTCGCCAAGGAGCTCGGAGACACGATTGTTCGTGAGAAGCCGCCGAAAATCGAAGGCCGCAATATGACGATGGTCATTGCGCCGAAAAATTGATAAAGGAGAGATTGATTATGCCGAAAATGAAAACCCGCCGCGCTGCTGCCAAGCGCTTCACTGAAACCGGTTCCGGTCAGTTCAAGAGAAACAAAGCCTTCCACAGCCACATTCTGGAAAAGAAGTCCCCGAAGAGAAAGAGAAACTTCAGAAAAGCGGCAATGATTTCCAAGTCGGATTACAAGCGCGTCGTAAGAATGCTTCCGAACGGCTGATTGAAGGAGGAATACACCCATGGCAAGAGTAAAGAGCGGAATGACCAACCACGCACGTCATAAAAAGATTCTGAAACTGGCGAAGGGCTACAGAGGCGCCCGCCACAACCAGTTCCGCAAAGCGAACGAACTGGTAATGAAGGCTCTCTATTATGCAAGAAGAGACCGCAGAGCCAAGAAGAGAGAATTCCGTAAGCTCTGGATCGTCCGCATCAACGCGGCGGCCCGTATGAACGGCATGACCTACAGCACGCTCATCGCCGGCCTGAACAAGGCGGGCATCGAAGTGAACCGCAAGATGCTGTCCGAGCTGGCGATTCACGATCCGGCAGCGTTCACGAAGCTCGCTGAAGCGGCGAAGAACGCGTAAGTCACAAAGAGATGTGTCCCTGCGGCACATCTTTTTTTGTACGGAGGAGACGATGGAAATCCGGAAAAGCGGCGCGGCGGAGATTGCGCGCTGGATGGCACTCACGAAGGCGGTGAGGGAATTTTTTCCCGGACTGGAAAGCCCGGCGGGGCTTCGCGCCCATGAGGAAGCGGTGCTGCGCTATATGGCGGCGGGCCGGGCGCTCGGCGCGTGGGACGAGGCGGGTCTCGCGGGCATGCTGCTCTATACGGCGGAGCCTCCGTCGCTCGATTTCCTTGCGGTCCGTCCCGATGCGCGGCGCCGGGGCGCGGCGGAGGCGCTGGTCCGCGCCATGGACAGCGCTCTCGGCGGCGCGGAGACCATGACGCTGATGACGCATCCCGCGGGCGTGCCCGGAGGGGAAGCAGCACGGGCGTTTTACCGGAAGATGGGCTTTGAAGAAGGGCCGCTCACGGAAGCGTTCGGCGCGCCGGTGCAGGTGTTTGTCCGGCGGCGGAAGAGCCCGCGATGACCGCAATTTTACATATTTCTTTCAAGACAGTTCGAAAGGGCTGTGGTATACTGAAAAAGTGTATTTATTGCAGGAGGTGAATCTGTGTGAACGAAGTGACCGGGTTTGTGGAAATGTTCTGGCCGTTTCTGGTGCTGATTGCGGTGTTTTATTTTTTCATGTACCGCCCGCAGAAAAAACAGGAACGGGAAAGAAATGAATTTCTCCATTCGCTGAAAAAGGGAGACCATGTGGTCACCGCCGGAGGGATATACGGCGTTCTCCGCTCCATCCGGAGCGATGTGGTGACGGTGGAGATCGCGCCGAAGGTGGTCATTACCATGGATAAGGCGTCCATTATGAGAAGCGCCGCAAAAGATGCAGACGAAAAGCCTGCGGAAAAGCCGGAGAAGCCGGCGGAAGAAGACGCGGAAGCCTCCGCCGATTCTGAGGAAAAGGCATGACGCCGGAGCCGGAGAAACGGGCGCTCCGGCAGGAACTGCTCGCCAGGCGGCGGGCTCTTTCTGCTGATGCGGCGGAATCCATGGCGGAAGCGCTGACGGCGCGCATCGCCTCGCTTTCCGCATACCGCAGTGCGCGGCGTATTCTGGCCTATCTGGCGCTGCCCGGCGAGGCGAATCTGGACGGGCTCATCCGGCGGGCTCTTGCGGAAGGGAAAGAAGTGTACGTGCCGGTATGCCTGCCGCACTTTGCCATGGAGGCGGGGCGGCTTCTCGATATGGAGCACTTCACCGCGGGGCCCTACGGCCTCCGGGACCTGCCGCCCGGATATGCGGCGGCGGCTCCGGAAGCGATGGATCTGGTGCTGGTGCCCGCGGTGGCCTGCGACGAAGAGGGGCGCCGTCTCGGGCACGGCGCAGGCTATTATGACCGGTACCTGCCGCGGGTGGCGCGGGAAAAACGGCTGGCGGTGCTCTGGGATTTCCAGATCGTGCCGCTGGTGCCGTCTGATGCGCACGATCAGCGCATGGGCGGATTTGTGACGGAAAAAAGAGTCCGCTTGATAAGCGGAAAGGGTGTGAAACAGTGAAAGACAATACGAAGAAGGCCGGCGTCCGCACGGGCGCGCTCCTCCGCTTCTGGGTAGTGGTGGGCGCGATCATCGCCGTTTTTGCGGGGACGATCGGCTGGCTGGCGGGCAGCATCCGGCAGGGGCTCGATCTGCAGGGGGGCACGCACATCGTCATGCAGGCGGAAGATACGGCGCAGAACCCGGTGACGCAGGAGGGGATGACGCAGGTCATCGCCATCATGCAGCAGCGCATCAATGAGATGGGCCTCACGGAGCCGCTCATTCAGCAGGAAGGGGCGAACCGCATCATTATCGAGCTGCCCGGTGAAAAAGATCCGCAGAAGGCCATCGAAACCATCGGCAAGACCGCCGTATTGGAATTCAAGGATGAAGAAGGCCGCGTGGCGCTCACCGGGGAAGACCTGAAAGACGCTCGGGAGCAGATGGATAACGGGAAAAATCCCGTGGTGGCTCTGGAATTTACCGATGAGGGCGGCGATAAATTCGCGGCGCTTACGGAAGCCAATATCGGGCGGCACATCGGGATCTACCTCGACGGGGAGATGCTCACCAATCCCGTGGTCAACGAAGCCATTACGGGAGGCCGGGCGGTCATCACGGGACAGCGCACGCTGGACGAGGCAAAAGATCTGGCCATCCTTCTCCGGAGCGGCGCGCTCCCGCTCAAGATGTCCGTCATGGAAGTGCGCACCGTCGGGCCAACCCTCGGGCAGGACTCGAAGGATAAATCGGTGACGGCCTTTACCATCGGCCTCACGCTCGTGGTGCTTTTCATGCTGACCATGTACCGCATGGCGGGCTTTGTGGCGGACGTGGCGCTCCTCGTGTACGTGCTGATTCTCCTCGGCATCCTGTCGGGGCTCTCCGCGACGCTGACCCTGCCGAGCATCGCCGGCATCATCCTGTCCATCGGGATGGCGGTGGATGCGAATATTCTCATATTTGAACGGTTCAAGGAAGAAATCGCCTCCGGCAAGATTCTCCGCCTCGCCATTCAGGCGGGCTTCAAGCGGGCCTTCACCACCATTTTCGACGCGAACATGACGGTCATCATCACCTCGGCCATCCTGTTCTTCCTCGGCAGCGGCACGGTGAAAGGCTTCGCGTTCACTCTCGGCCTCGGCGTGGCGGTGAGCATGTTCACGGCCATTACGGTGAGCCGCACGCTGCTCATGTTCCTCATCGACGCGTCGTGGATTCATAATCCGTGGTGGTTCGGCGGCAAAAGGGGGTACGACAGATGAAGCGGTTCAATGTAGTGCACCATTTCAAATACTGGTTCGCGCTGTCGGGCCTGCTGGTGATTCTCTCCATTGCCTCCATCGTGATGAACGGGTTTAATTTCGGCATCGACTTTACGGGCGGCACCATTCTGGACGTGACATACCAGCAGCCGGTGACGGTGGCGCAGGTCCGGGAAGGGCTCGCGAAAGACGGCCTTGAGACGAGCGTCATCCAGCTTTCCGGCGATACGCAGGAAGAATCCGGACGGAACGTCATCATCCGCACGCGGAATCTCTCGTCGGAAGAATCCCAGAAGGTGGTGGCGGACATCGCGCTTCCGGATAATGCCGCGGAGATGAACCGCATCGAAACGGTGGGGGCGGTCATCGGATCGGAAGTGACAAAGAATACGCTGCTCAATGTGGTGCTTTCTTTCGGGTTCCTCATCGCGTATATGTCGTTCCGCTTTGAGCACCGCATCGCCATCTCGGCCATTACGGCCATCTGCCACGATATTCTCATGGTGCTCGGCGTATTTGCCTTTTTCCAGCTGGAAATCGACGGGTCCTTCCTTGCGGCCATCCTGACGGTCCTGGGGTACTCCATGAACGAATCGGTGGTTATCTTCGACCGCATCCGTGAAAATCTCCATACCCACAGGAAGACGGACAGCTACGAGGTGCTGGCGAACGATTCCATCCGGCAGACCATCCGCCGGAGCTGCTATACGCTCACAACCACCATGTTTGCCGTGGCGTCGCTCTATTTCTTCGGCGGGGACACGACGAAAAACTTCGCGCTCGTCATGATGATCGGCTTCATCAGCGGGGCGTATTCGTCCATCTGTGTGGCCACCTCTATCTGGGTGAAGTGGCACGAACGCGGACACAGCGAGCGGAACGCAAGCCTCCACAAGGCAAAGGCGGAGGATGCGTGAGTTTCCCGGTTGTTTTCAAAAGCTCTGATGCGCTGCATTGGAGCTTTTTTTCGCGCGGAAACGAATATTCCGGTGATTTTTGCGCGCCGGGGGATTACAATACAGTAGATCGGTTACAGAGGGGCGGAGGCCATCCGCCTGGTCGGGACGGCCTGCGCCGTCCGGAAAAGAGGTTGTATGAAAAAAATCGCATTTTACGGCAAGGGCGGCATCGGCAAGTCCACCACTGCGTCGAACGTGTCTGCCGCGCTCAGCCTGATGGGGAAAAACGTGTGCCAGATCGGATGCGATCCGAAAAATGATTCCACGCGGCTCCTTCTGGGGCACATCTGCCGGGAGACCGTGCTGGATAAAGTGCGCACGTCCGAGCCGGAGGAGATCCGCGCAGAGGACATCGTCCATACCGGATGGAACGGCATCACCTGCGTGGAAGCGGGCGGACCGGAGCCGGGCGTGGGCTGCGCGGGCCGCGGCATCATCGTGGCGCTGCAGCTTCTGGAGCGCATGAAGGCGCTGCCCGATGCGGACCTCACGCTCTACGACGTGCTGGGCGACGTGGTGTGCGGCGGCTTTGCCATGCCGATCCGCGAAGGATACGCCACGGATATTTACATCGTCTCTTCGGGCGAGCTCATGTCGCTCTACGCGGCGAACAATATCGCCAAAGGCGTGCGCCGCTTTGCCGCGCGGGGAAAGGTGCGCCTTGCAGGCATCATCGGCAACAGCAGGAACGTTCCCGGCGAGAAGGAACTTCTCACGGAATTTGCAGCGCGGCTCCACACGCAGCTGATCGCGTTCGTTCCCCGGGATAAAATCGTAAATCTTGCGGAGAATCACCGGCAGACGGTCCTCCAGTACGCGCCGGAGTCTGCGCAGGCCGAGGTGTACCGCCGTCTTGCCGGGGCCATCTGGGAGAATACGGCGCTTACCGTGCCGACGCCGGTGACTTTTGACGAGCTGGAAGAGCTGGTGACGAAGTATGGCACTTGCGACTAAATGGCTCCTCACGAAGAATCAGTCGTGCAGCTGCGTCATGCCCGGCGTATATCGGGCGCTTGCTTTCTGCCAGGGCTGCGCGGTGGTCTTTCACAGCCCGCGGGGCTGCGCGCAGATCGCCTCCACCATGGACGGGGGCAGCCAGTACCGCATGATTGCCGAAGGGCGGAAGGAGACGCTCGAAGCCGCGCCGCTTATTTCCTCCAATCTGCGTGAAAAAGACTGCATTTTCGGCGGCACGGACCGCCTCGCCGACGCGCTGCGCTATGCGGCGGACACATACCATCCCAGGTGTATTGCCGTGGCGACGTCGTGTATGGCGGGCGTCATCGGCGACGATGTGGAAGCGGTTTGCGAAGACGCGGAAGCGGAGCTGGGCATTCCCATTCTCCTGTCGCCGGCGGCGGGCTTTCTCGGCGGCGCGTACAGCGATGGATACATTGCCATGGCAGAGCAGATCATGCGCCGTTTTTTCCGTCCGCAGGCGCACGTGCCCGGGCGGGTGCTGCTCCTCGGCGATCAGATGGGGCCCTGGGGGCAGTATGCGTCGGAGGTGCGGGAGATGCTCGCCTGGTTCGGCCTCGATGCCAAATGGCAGTTTCCTGGATTCGTGCCTTTCGAGGAATGGCCGGAGATTCCTTCGGCGGAACTGGGGATCATCCTCGGGAGCGCGGGGCAGACAAACGGCCCGCTGGAAGGCCTTGCGCGGAAGCTGGAGGATACGTTCGGGATTTCTTTCCTCCCGCCGGTCTATCCCATCGGCTGGGATAATACGAAGCGCTTCATTGAAACGCTCGCGGCCCGGCTCGGAAGGGAGCAGGACGGACGGACGCTTCTCGCGCGGAAGGAAAAGGAACTGGACGATTTCGTGGAGACGCTTCGGCCTGTAACCGCCGGAAAGCGGGCGGTGCTCGGCATCGGGCGCACGCTGGCCCATTACCAGCCGGCGGATACGGTGCAGTCGATTGAGCGCCTGGCCATGACGCTGTCCGCGGTGGTGCTTTACGACAATCTGACCGGAGAAGACCGGGCGGACATGGAAGCGGCGGTGCGCGCGGCGTGTGGCGCGCCGGTGCTCTCTGCGGAAGAAGGGCGGGAGGTCATCCGCGGCGCGGACATTCTGCTCACTACAGATGAATTGCTCGACCCGGGGACAAAGCAGCTCTTCCTGCCCATGGTGGCGCTCATCGGCGCGTCCGGAGAGGCCGCCATGCTCCGGGGCATTTACCGGCTGCTCTGCCGGTACGGGAAGAAAGGGGGCATCGCCTATGTCTGAGTCGGATTGGGAAGCGGCGTGCCATCATACGGACACCTGCGCGCTCACGGGCTCTGCGGCCTTCTTCATGGGCATCCCGAAGAGCCATGTCCTTGTGAACGGCCCGCTGTGGTGCTATTTCTATGCCCTGCGGTATCTGGAGGACGCCGCGGGCTATCTGTCGCAGCGCATGACCTGTACGCAGCCGGGGGGCACGGCCATCGTGTACGGCACGGAGGACGACCTGCTCCGCGGTTTCGACGCCGTCAAGGCCATGGATACGCCCGAGCGGGTTTTTGTGGAGAATAACTGCAGCATCAGCATGATCGGCGACGACATCGCGGGCATCGCCGCCCGGGCGGATCTGCCCTGGCCGGTGTACGCCATGGACAGCGGCGGCGTGCGCGGCGGATTTGCCGGCGGCTGGGAGAAAGGGCTCCTCCGGGTCGTGCAGGAAATGAAGCCGCAGGAAACCGTGCCGAAGACGGTGAATCTCCTCGGCGCGACGCCGTTCCTTCTCCAGGGACGGCAGGATACGGAAGAAATGAAGCGACTTCTCCGCCTCGCGGGCTATACTGTGACCGCCGCGCCCGGCGCGGGCAGCTCGTGGGAAGAGATCCTCCGCGCGCCGTCGGCCTCGCTCAATATCGTCGTGCGGGACGAACTGGGGCGGCGCGCGGCGGAAGCGATGGAACGGGATTTCGGCGTGCCTTGGATTTCCGCGGGCCTGCCCTACGGCATGCGGGGCACGGAGACCTGGCTCGCGCGCATCCTCGCGGCGGCGCCCGGCGGAAACATGACGCCCGTGCGGGAGGAGATCCGCGCGCGGAATACGGCGCTGCGGCACATCACCATGGATATGGAATCCCTCTGGGGGCCGCTGTGGTTCGACCGCATTCTCATCGCGGCGCTGCCGTCGGAAGCGGCCGGGCTGGCGGAAGCGGTGCGCGGCGAATGGGCGGATACGGAACGCCTCACGGTGCTGCTGCAGCATCCGTCGGAACGGGCCATTCCCGCCGCGGACGAGGTGCTCACCGCCGGACGGGACGATGCGGCCGTGCGGGACGTCTTGGAAGGATGGACAGGGGGCCTTGTCATGGGGAGCTCGCACGAAACGGCGCGCCTTCTCCGTCTGGAAAAGCCGTTTACGGCGTGCCACATCGCGTATCCTTCGACGGACCGGCTGTTTCTGACCGATCTGCCTTTCTGCGGCGTACGCGGCGCGGAGTATCTCTGCGAGCGCCTGTGGAATGCAAAGCTCGCGGAGCAGGAAACGGCCTGCAGGGACAGAGGAATGTGATGCCCGTACAGAGCGCGCTCTTCGGAGCGCGTTTTTGCGTGGCGGTTTTGCAGGGGCGGCAGCCCGGCGCAGCGAGCGTCAGGCTGATGTGATACAATGGAGAAAAGAAAATTTTAATTTTTCGGGAAGAAAGGCGGCGCCATGTACGATCTGTTTCATTATTACCGGCGGTACCGGACGCTTCTCGCCGGCGTCGCGGCGGGATCGTGTGCGGTATCCGCGCTGGATCTGGTCTTCCCTGTGGCGGTGCGGGATCTCATCGACCGGGTGCTTCCTTCGGGCGATCTGGCCGCGCTCTGGACAGGCGCGGCGGCGCTTCTTGCGCTGTACGGGGCAAGCTTCCTCATGCAGTACGCCGTGGCGTATTACGGACGCGTCATGAGTGCGGGCATCGAGCACGACATGCGCAGGGACTGCTTCGCGCATCTGGAGGCGATGTCCTTTTCCTTCTTTGACAATGCCCGGGTGGGACAGCTTCTATCCCGCATTACCGGCGATATTACGGAAGTGAGCGAGCTGTCCTTCCGCGGGCCCAACGATTTCCTCGTGTGCGCCGTCACCATGGCGGGCACCATCGTCATTCTCTTCTGGATGAACGCCGGGCTGGCGCTGCTCATCAGCACGCTGCTGCTGCTCAAGACCGCGCAGTCCGTGTATACGAATCGGAAAATGAAGGCGGCTTTCCGCCGGAATCGGGAAAAAATGGGCGAGGTGAGCGCCCGCGCGGAGGAAAGCTTATCCGGCGTGCGCCTCACGAAAGCCTTTGCCCGCGAGCCGTATGAACTCCGCCGGTTTGAAGAGGTCAGCGGAATCCTGCGCCGCACACGGTGCACCTCGGCGCGCCTCGTGGCCGGCTTTTTCAGCGGCATCAATTTCTTCACCCACGGCATCCACGTGGCGGTGCTGCTCGCGGGCGGCCTCATGATGCATGCGGGGACGCTCGCTTTTTCGGATTTCGTGGCGTTTCTGCTGTATGTGAATATTTTCATGAAGCCCATCTTCCGGCTGACGCTTCTCGTGGAAATCTATCAGCGGGGCATGGCGGGGCTCCGGCGCTTTGAAGAAATCATGGCGGAGCGTCCGGCAGTGGAGGATCCGGCGCATCCCATGCCCGTATCCGCCGCCGGCGCGGATATCGTTTTCGAAGACGTGACCTTCGGCTATGATGCGGCGCGGCCTGTACTGCAGCATCTGTCTCTCGTCATCGAGGCGGGAAAGACCACCGCCTTTGTGGGGGAGACCGGTGCGGGCAAGAGCACGCTTGTGAGCCTTCTGCTCCGCTTTTATGATCCGCAGGAAGGGCGCATTGCGCTGGGGGGCACGGATCTCCGGGCGTTTGCACAGCGGGCGCTGCGCGGGCAGATCGCTCTCGTGCCGCAGGACGTGTTTCTCTTTTCCGATTCCGCCGCGGACAATATCGCCTATGGACGGGAGGGCGCGTCCCGCGCGGATATCGAAGCGGCGGCCCGGCGGGCGCAGGCGGACGAATTTCTCCGCGCACTGCCCGAAGGATACGACACGGAAATCGGGGAGCGGGGCGTGAAGCTGTCCGGCGGGCAGAAGCAGCGCCTCGCCATCGCCCGGGCGTTTCTGAAAGACGCGCCCGTCCTCATCTGGGACGAGGCTACGTCCGCTCTCGATACGCAGACCGAAAAGGACATCCAGACGTCGCTCGCGGCGCTCTCCGCGGGGCGCACGACGATCCTCATCGCGCACCGGCTCTCCACCGTGCGCGGCGCGGACCGCATCATCGTCCTCGACAGGGGACGCATCGCGGAAGACGGCACGCACGAGGCGCTCCTGGCCCGGGGCGGCCTCTATTACCGGCTCTACATGGCGCAGCGGAAAGAAAAGAAGACGGAAATTCCTTCTTGACAAGCGGGGGGATTTCTTCTATAGTAAGCACAATACATGCAGTGACAGAGACACGGCGGCAGCGGACAAGCCCCAAGAGAGTCCATGGCTGGTGGAAATGGACGGCGGACCCTGTGCGTCACCCCTCTGGAGCAGAGGCGCGGAAGACCGAGTATGCGCCTACGGATGGCCTCGTTACCGGCCGGCGAGCGATCCTGCGGGATCAATTTGGGTGGAACCACGGAAGACAGCTTTCGTCCCTTGCGGACGGGAGCTTTTTTATTTGGTTTGGGAAAGACGGACGCCCCAGGTCCGGATTTCTTCGGAAAGGAAAGGAATCATGGTCAAGATTTTTCTGAAAGACGGAAAAGAAAAAGAGTTTGAAAGCGCCGTGCCGCTGTTTGAAGCGGCGAAAGCGATCTCCAACAGCCTCGGCCGCGACGCCGTAGCCGCCGGCGTGGACGGGAAGCTCACCGATCTGCGCGAACCCATCACGGACGGCTCGCACGTGGAATTCTATACGAAAGAGGATAAAGAAGGTCTCTTTACCCTGCGCCATACCTGCTCGCATATTCTCGCGCAGGCGCTGCAGCATCTCTATCCGGGCACCAAATTTGCCATCGGCCCGGCCATTGACACGGGATTCTACTACGACATCGACAGCGATCACGTATTCAGCCAGGACGATTTCGCCGCCATCGAAGCGGAAATGGCGAAGATCGTAAAGGAAAATCTGCCGCTCGAAAAGAAAGTCCTCTCCCGGGAAGAAGCGCTGGATTTCTTCAGAAAAGAAAATCAGGACTACAAGGTCATGCTCATCGAAGACCTGCCGGAAGACGCGGTGATTTCCCTCTACACGCAGGGCGACTTCACCGATCTCTGCGCCGGCCCTCACGTCCGCTCCACGGGCAAGGTGAAGGCGTTCAAGCTGATGACCGTGGCCGGCGCGTACTGGCGCGGCGACGAGCACAACAAGATGCTCCAGCGCATTTACGGCACCGCGTTCTATACGAAGGAAGATCTGGAGCATTTCCTCTTTGTCCGCGCGGAAGCGGAAAAGCGCGACCACAGAAAGCTGGGCAAACAGATGGACCTCTTCAGCTTCCATGAAGAGGGGCCGGGCTTCCCCTTCTTCCATCCGAAGGGCATGGTGCTCCGCAATCTCCTCATGGATTATGAACGGGATCTGTTCAAGAAATACGATTACGAAGAAATCATGACGCCGGTCATTCTGTCGAAGAAGCTCTGGATCCAGTCCGGCCACTGGGATCATTACCGGGAAAACATGTACTTCACGAAGATCGACGGCGAAGACTACGCGGTAAAGCCCATGAACTGCCCCGGCGGCATCCTTTACTTCAAGACGAAGCAGAGAAGCTACAAGGAGCTCCCCAAGCGCGTGGGCGAATTCGGGCTGGTGCACCGGCATGAACTGCACGGCGCGCTGCACGGCCTCTTCCGCGTGCGCTGCTTCACTCAGGATGACGCGCACATCTTCATGACGCCCGACCAGATGGAGAAGGAAGTCATCGGAACGCTCCACATGTATCAGGATCTGTACGGCGTCTTCGGCCTGCAGTACCATGTGGAACTCTCCACCCGGCCGGAAAATTCCATGGGCTCGGACGAGCTGTGGGAAATCTCCACGAATGCGCTGAAAAACGCCATTGAACAGGCGGGCGTGCCCTACGTCATCAACGAAGGGGACGGCGCGTTCTACGGGCCGAAGCTGGACTTCCATATCGAAGACTCGCTCGGACGCACCTGGCAGTGCGGCACCATCCAGATGGACATGCAGCTGCCGGAGCGGTTCGATGTGAACTACATCGGCGAAGACGGCGAAAAGCACCGCGCCGTCATGATTCACCGCGCGGGCTACGGCAGTCTGGAACGCTTCCTGGGCATTCTCATCGAACATTTCGCAGGCGCTTTCCCCACGTGGTTTGCACCGGTGCAGGTGAAGGTCATCCCCGTGGCGCAGTCCCATCTGGAATACGCCCGTGAGGTGGCGGACGAGCTGGCGGAATCCAACATCCGCGTCGAGCTGGAAGAAGCGAACGAGACGCTGGGCTACAAGATCCGCAAGGCCCAGACGGAAAAGGTGCCGTACATGCTCATCATCGGCGACAAGGAAATCAAGAGCCGCACGGTCTCCGTCCGCACGAGAAGCGGCGGCGACGAAGGCAGCCAGATGCTGCCGGTCTTCATCGCGCAGCTCATCCGTGAAATCAAAGAACGGAGCCTGTGATGGAACGGGAGCTGCAGAGCGCCGATGTGGGGCGGGCGGCGCTCCGCATGGCCATCTCCGAGACGCGCGCCGACGAGACCGTACTCCGGGGCGAGCTCGCCCGGAACGGCATCCGCGCGGTGGCGGTGAATTTCGGCGGACGCTTCCCGGATATCCTGCCGAAGATTTTTGAATCGGCCATCGTGGCGGCGCAGCGCCAGCACGTCATCTCCGACACGCACGTGGGGGACGGCGCGGTGCTGGGCGCGGTGGAATCCGCCATCGAGCAGATCAAGCTCAAGGCGCTCGGCATGAATGTGGGCGGCAAGATCGGCATCGCCCGGTGGAACGAGCATCTCTGCGTGGCGGTCTATGTGGGCGTGGGCGTGCTCCGCTTCAACGAAGTGGCGGTGGGCATGGCGCACCGCGCGCTGCGGAACGATCTCGCGGACTGAATCCATGAGAAACTCCTCTGTCTGTACGGCGGGGGAGTTTTCCTTTGCCCTTTTTCCGGCGCGGCGGGCAAAAAAGCAGATAATAACTTCATTAATAAAAAGGATTGTATGCAGTGAGCAAATCATTTATAATGAAATTAAATGCAGGAATCAAATTTGCAGAGTATGCGCGCACCGGTATCGGGGAAGGGGGACATGATGGATACAGAAGAACAGACGCAGGCTGTGCCGGAGTACAGAGAAGAAATCGATGAACTGGCCCGCCGCCGCCAGTGGAAGCGCCTCCTCACGGCGACATTTGTTCTGGACATTCTCACGGAAGAAAGCAACTACGGCAACCGCATCGAGCGGGAAATCTATGAACGCACGAACAATGTGTACCGCCCGAATCCGAACGAGCTCTACCCGGTGCTCCGCTACATGGAGAGCAAACATTTCGTGGAGAGCCGGTGGGATTCGCCGGACAAACGGAGCAAACGCATCTACAGCATCACCGACAAGGGCCGCGCCGCCGTGCCGTACATGAAGGAACAGGTGCTGGACTGGCTGGTGACGCTCCGGGCGTTCATCAGCACCATTCAGGAGCAGTTCGGCGAGCCGGAAACAAAATAGGCTGAGTCATGGAAGTGACAGCTGTAAGAAGTCGTGATATAATTCATCTGTCATTTGCCGCCGGGGAAATGAAGCGTCTTTGTGCATATCGTCAGGCCTTAGAAGATATGCACAGAGGCGCTTTTCTTTTTGGCGGGTCGTATGGTACCATGGGGAATACAGGGAGGACGGCTATGGAGCGACTGGCTTTATTTTTCTGCATGACCGCCGGCGTGATGTGGGCGGGGAGCGGCGTGGCGGCGCAGCATTTCTTTGCGCACAGCGATCTCGACGCGATGGATCTCACCACCATCCGCATGTTCTGCACGAGCGCCATCATGGCGGGCATCACCGTGGGGCGCGGCCGCTGGAAACGCAACTGGGCGGTGATGAAAGCGTCGCCGGGCCTGTGGGGGCAGATCCTTTTCTACGGTCTCGTGGGGCTCATGGCGATGCATTTCGCCTATTTTGAGGCGATCGATCTGGGCAACGCCGCAGTGGTGACGGTCCTGCAGTATACCTGTCCCGCCATGGTTATCTGCTGGCTGGCGTTCCGCCGCCGGGCCTGGCCGGAACCGGGAAGCGTTCTTGCGGTGTTCATGGCCATCGCGGGCACGTTTTTTCTCGCTACGGGCGGCCGTCTCGACGCGCTCTCCGTATCGCGGGCGTGTTTTTTCTGGTCCATGGCGTCCGCGGTCTTTTACGCGGTGGCGGCGGTGTTTCCCAAGCATCTCGTGGGCCGGCTGGACAATTCGTTCCTCCTCACGTGGGGCATGCTCTTCGGCGCGCTGGCCGCGTGGGGGCTCACGGACCATCTGAATTTCCTTGATTTTTTCCATGCGGAGCTTCTCTTCGACCTTTTTGTCATCATCGTGTGCGGCACGGCGGTGGCGTTTGTCTGCTATAATGCAGGACTGGCGTATCTTTCGGAGGATCAGGCGAGCCTCACCACCACGGTGGAGCCTGTGGCGTCGGTTGTGCTGTCCTACCTGCTCTTCGGCACCACGTTCGGGGCGGTGCAGGCGGGAGGGATTCTCCTCATCGTGGCGGCCATCGCCATGCCCGCTCTGTGGAGGAAGCACGTGCAGGACGGCAGGCGGACTGCCGCGCGGAAAAGCCAATAAACATATCCCGGTTCTGCTTCAAGGCAGCCGGGATTTTTTGTGCCTGCGGCGCGCCCGCGCGGATTCTGGAACGCATCCCCGGCGGTACGGATGAGGCGCGGCGCCAAAAAAGCCCTCTCACAGCCTGTGGCTGTGCGGGGGCTTTTTCATGAAAAATTTTTCAGCAGATCACATTTTTCTGCGCGCCGGCGTACCATGATTCGAGGTTGTCAAAGACGATGGCCGCGCGCCGTTCCATGGCTTCCGCGCTGTAGAAGCCGAGGTGGGGCGTGAGGAGACAGTGCGGCGCGGAAAGAAGGGGATGATTCGCCGGGAGAGGCGGCTCTCCTTCGTACACGTCGATGGCGGCGCCGCCGATCTGCCCGCTCCGGAGCGCGGCGGCGAGCGCTGCATAGTCCACGATGGGGCCGCGGGCGGTATTGATGAGGAGCGCGCCGGGTTTCATCTTTGCGATTTTCTCCTTGCCGATGAGGCCGCGCGTGCGTTCTGTGAGAGGGAGATGAATGGACAGGATGTCGCACGAGGAGAGGAGCGTGTCCAGATCCGTATAATGGATCGCCTCGTCTCTGGGGGTGCGGCTCCATCCCCAGACGTCGCAGCGGAAGGCCCGGGCGAGCTCCGCGGTGCGGCGGCCGATGGTCCCGGTGCCGATGATGCCGAATTTTTTTTCCGCGAGTTCTCCTCCGAGGAAAGACGCATTCGTTCCTCCGCTGCGCGCGGCGCGGTCGGCCTGGACAAGGTCGCGCATGAGGGAAACCGCCATGCCGAGAGCAAGCTCCGCCACCGCTTCGGTGGAGTAGCCCGCGCAGTTGGAGACGGCGATGCGGTGCGCCTTGCAGTACGCGGTGTCCACGTGATCCACGCCGGTGAAGGCCACGCAGAGATAAGAGAGGCGGGGCGCGGCGGCAAGCGCTTCCGCCGTACAGGGATAATTGGCGATGACGGCGGCGTCCGCGTCGGCGAGACGGCGGGCAAGATCGGCCTGATCCGCCGGACGTGTGTCGTAAATTTGGCAGGTCCATCCCTTTTCGCAGAAGGGACGGGAGAGGGAAGCGAGGAGCGCCGCGTCGACGGCGAGCGGTTCAGCGATGACAAGTTTCATGGGAAGTCCTTTCTCTGATGCAATCAGTGAGATCAATGGGGAAACCGGATGCCGGAGAGATGAAGCACGGGCCGGCTGGGGAGCTGCGACCAGAAGACGCCGAGGGTCATGAGGACCACGCCGAGACATTCTCTGGCGGTCATGGATTCGCCGAGAACCAGTACGCCCGACAGACCGCCGAAGACCATTTCCAGACTGAGCAGCATGGAGCACTCCGTAGGAGGCAGATGCCGCTGGCCGATGATCTGCAGGGTGTACGCCACGCCGGAGGAAAGAACGCCCACATAGAGGATGGACGGTCCTGCGGCGAGAATGGCGTCCCAGCGGATGGTCTCGAAAAGGAGCGCGCCGGCGAGGCTGAGGCAGCCGCAGACGAAAAACTGGCCGGCGGCGATTTCTACCGGATCGTACCGCTGGGACGCATAGTCCAGATACAGGATATGTCCGGTAAAACAGAGCGCGCAGAGGAAAATCAGCGCGTCGCCCGCGCCGATGGTGAACGACTCGGTTACCGTGAGGAAATACACGCCGGACATGGCGAGCACCGCGCCGATGACGTGATTCCGCCGGAGAATGCTGCCGAAGAAAAGCCCGAAGAGGGGCACGAGCAGGATGTATGTGGCGGTGATAAAGCTCGCTTTGGAAGCGGTGGTATATACGAGGCCGATCTGCTGAAAGACGGTGCCCCCGCAGAGAAAGCAGCCTGCGATGAAGACCGCCGCACTCTTTGAAAAAGTCCGGGGGCGCAGCGGCGGCGCGGGGGTATGGCGCAGCAGCACCGGCAGAAGAGACGCCGCGCCGACAAAGGACCGGCATGCGCTGAACGTAAGCGGGCCGATGTCGTCCATGGCGACGGTCTGCGCCACAAAGGCGAAGCCCCAGATGGCGGCGGTGAGAATGAGAAGAAACCGGTATTTCAGCATAGCCCTCAGCCCTGGAAACGGTCGGCCGCTTCGCAGCCGATGATAAACAGATGATCATATTATATAATATAAAGAAAAAAGAAGAAACGGCCTTACGGGCCGGCGGGGAGGGAAAACCATGGCATTACAGCTGGCGGCGATCGATCTGGACGGGACTCTGCTTCATGACGATATGACCATTTCCGCGTATTCCCGGGCGGTCATCCGGGAAGCGGCGCGGCGCATCCGCATTGTTGTCGCCACGGGGCGCATGTTTGATTCGGCGCGGGAAAAGGCAAACCGGCTCGGACTGGGCGACGTGCCGGTCATCTGTTACACCGGAGCGTGGGTGGGCCTGGCCGAATCGGGACGGATTCTCAGGCGGGAAGGCATCCCCCTGGAGACGGCGGCGCAGATTCTGGAAGAAAGCCGGACGCACGGATGGCTGATGCAGTCGTATATTGACGATGAGATCTGCCTGCCCGCGCCTTCGGCGGCCGCGGACAAAACCCGGCGATACCGTGCGAAGGACGCGGTCTATCTGGGAGAAGCGTTTTATCATCCGGAGACGGAGCCCACGCGGCTCATCGTGGTGGAGGAGGACGGCGCGCGCCGCGAAGCCATTCGGACGTATCTCGCCGCGCGCTACGGCAGCGCAGTGGAACTGGTGCATCCGGGCGATTTTTTCCTGGACGTGCACAAAAAGGGCGTGTCAAAAGGGCGGGCCCTTCGTGCGCTCGGCGCGTCGTGGGGCATTGCACCGGAAGACATGGTTTCGTTCGGCAATACGGAAAACGATGCCTCCATGCTGTCTCTGACGGGGCGGTCCTATGCGGTGGCCAATGCGGAACCGGAAGCGAAGGCGGCGGCGAAAGAGATTCTGCCGTATACGAACGACGAGGACGGCCCGGCACGGAAGCTGGCGGAGCTGCTGCACCTCACTCTGTGAATCCTGCAAAAAATGGAGACAAAAAGAAAGCACGCAAAAACAGCGTCGGGATGACGCTGCGCGTGCTTTTTTATTGGTGCTGAGCTGCAAAGAAGGCAATGGTCTCCGCAAGACCGTCCGCAAGAGGGATGCGGGGCACCCAGCCAAGGAGCGCCCTGGCCCGGCCGTTGGAGAGACAGGACCGGTAAATATCGCCCGCGCGGGCCGGACCGTGCACAACCGCCGCCGGCCGTCCCGAGAGGCGCACCATGTCCGCGGCAAGCGCATTCAGGGAAATCTCCGTTTCCGTGCTCACGTTGCATACCGCGCCGCTGCCGCGGGTGAGGGCGGCCACATTGGCGGCGGCCACGTCGTGCACATTGATGAAGTCCCGCGTCTGTCCGCCGTCGCCGAAGACGGTAAGGTCTTTTCCCTCTGCAAGGCGTTTTGCGAAAATGTAGATGACGCCCCCCTCGCCGTGCGCGCCCTGCCGCGGGCCGTACACGTTGCTGTACCGAAGGACCGTATAGTCAAGGCCGTAAAACGTGCGGTACAGCGCGAGATACTTCTCGGTCATCCATTTCGTGAGGCCGTAGAACGATGCCGGAGCGGGCGTTTCTTCTTCCGTGAGCGGAAGGGCGGGATTGTCTCCATATACCGCGGCGGAGGAGGAAAAGATGATTTTCCGTACGCCGCCCCGCCGGGCCGCTTCGAGCAGGGAGAGCAGGCCCAGAATGTTTTCGTCCGCATCGTGATAAGGGTCGTCGATGGAAGCGGGGACCATGGTCTGCGCCGCTTCATGGTAGACCACGTCAAACGCGCCGTTCCGGAGGAAGGCGAGCGCGTCCCGGTCGCGAATATCCGCTTCGATGAATTCGGCCGCGGGATTCAGGAAATCCTTTGTGCCGGTGGAAAGATTGTCAAGTACGGTGACGGCGTGCCCTTCTGCAAGGAGCGCGTCCGTCAGATGGGAACCGATAAAACCGGCGCCGCCGGTCACAAGTATACGCATGAGATCGCCTTTCTCAGTCCATGTGGAAACGATAACCCGCGCCCCAGACGGTCTCGATGCGTTCATAAGGCCGGCCCGCGATGGCTTTCAGTTTGTCGCGGAGGCGGTTGATATGTACGGTGACCGTGGCCGGTTCTCCGATGGGGTCGAGGCTCCAGATTTTTTCAAAAAGCTGTTCTTTCGAGAAGACTTCGTTGGGATGTTCCACGAGGAAGCAGAGCAGGTCGAATTCCTTGCCCGTGAGGGATACGTCCTTGCCGTCGAGAATCACCTGCCGCGCTTTCGGGCGGATGGTGAGATTGTCGATGGTGATGCCTTCTTCCACGGCGGGCGCGTTCGCTTCCGATTTCAGAAGGCGCTGATGGGTGGAGATATGCGCGCGGAGACGCGCCACCAGTTCCGTCGGGCTGAAGGGCTTCACGATGTAATCGTCTGCGCCGAGGCCGAGGCCGCGGATCTTGTCCACTTCTTCCTTGCGGGCGGTGACGAAAAGGATGGGCGCATCCGTTTTTTCGCGCATCTTGCGGCAGAGGGAAAAGCCGTCGTCGCCGGGAAGCATCACGTCCAGCAAAATGGCGTCGATTTTGACCTCTTCCATGATTTTCAGCGCCTCTTCGCCGTTTTCGGCAATGCGCACCACGTAATTGTTCGGTTCGAGGAAATCCCGTTCCAGCTCGGCAATGAGAGAATCGTCTTCTACGATGAGTACGTTTAACATGATAAACCTCCTGTCATGGGAAATGTGAGGGTAAGGACCAGTCCGTTTTCATTTCGGGCAGAGGTGCTTCCGCCGTGGGCTTTGACCAGCTGCGCCACCACGGAAAGCCCGAGGCCGGAGCCGGTCCGTCCGTCCGCATTGGACGCGCGGTATCCCGTGTCGAAAAGGCGGGCAAGAGCGCCTTCCGGCGCGCCCGGGCCGTCATCGCGGCAGGTAAAGACCGCTTGTGCGCCGCGGCGGTGAAACGAGAGCGTCACTTCTGAAGCGGAGCGCGTGCGGTATTTCACGGCATTGGTGAGAAGATTGGCGAGAATCCGCTGAAAAGCCTGCCGGTCAAGCGGCACCGAGAGCTCCGGGTCCGCATCGATGACGAGCGTCACCCTGTCTTCGCGGAGACGCTCTGCATGCGCCGACGCCCAGTCCCGGAGAAACGCCGCGGGCCGCACCGGCTCCGGGTGGAGCGCAGGCAGGCCGCCCGTTTTGCCGGCGGCGGACAGCTCGTCGATCAGCTGCGAGAGATCCTGCGCCCGGAGCGCAATGGCCGCGAGATACGCGTCCCGCCGTTCCGGCGTGCGGTCCAGGCGGCGCTGCAGCGCTTCCGTAAAACCGATGATCGTGGTAAGCGGCGTGCGCAGGTCGTGGGCAATGCCGGAGACCGCCGCGCGCCGTTCTTCTTCCCGTTTTGTCCGTTCTTTCTCCTCCCGCGCGAGGCGCTGCCGGAGAGCGGCAAACGATGCGGCGAGACGGACCACGTCCGGCGGTCCGCCTTCGGGGAGCGGCGCGGCGAAATCACCGTCCGCCGCCCGGTCGATCGCTTCCGCCAGCAGAGCTGCCTGCGGGGAAACAGGAGGCGGGGAGTGCCTGTTCATGAGGAAACCCCCTTTCCTCAATATACCCGGAGGTCATAAACCTTCCGCAACAGAATATAAAACGAATGTAAAATTTACTTATAAAACAGACGGAGCAAGGAGGAGCTCCACCGGGCAGTGGTCACTGCCGTGAATTTCAGGATGAATCGACGCGCCGGCAATGCGCCCGTCCAGTGAGGAGGACGTGAGAAAATAATCAATGCGCCATCCGATATTCCGTTCCCGCGATTTGGCAAAATAGCTCCACCACGAGTAGGCGCCGGCGGCGTCGGGATGGAGGAAGCGGAACGTATCGGTAAAACCCGCCGCAAGAAGCGCTGTCATCCGGCCGCGTTCCTCGTCGGTAAAGCCCGCGTTTTTCCGGTTTTGCGCAGGATTGGCAAGGTCGATGTCATTATGCGCCACGTTCAGATCGCCGCAGAGAACCACCGGCTTTTTCTGCGAAAGCTCCGTGAGATAGGAACGGAAATCATCTTCCCACTGCATGCGGTAGGAGAGACGGGTGAGACCGCGCTGGCTGTTCGGGGTGTAGCACACCACGAGGTAGTGATCGGGAAATTCTGCGGTGATGAGCCGCCCTTCCTGATCGTGCTCGGCGAGGCCCATGCCGTACGATACGGAGAGCGGTTCCCGCTTTGTAAAGAGGGCCGTGCCGCTGTAGCCTTTTTTGACCGCGCTGTTCCAGTACTGGTAATACCCCGGCAGATCGAGCGCAAGCTGTCCGGGCTGGAGTTTTGTCTCCTGGATGCAGAAACAGTCCGCGTCCAGCGCGGCGAATGCCTCCGGAAATCCCTTTTTCATGCACGCCCGGAGGCCGTTCACGTTCCAGGAAATGTATTTCAGTGGTTTCATGCGTTATCCTTTCTGTCCATCGGAAACCCAAAAGGGAATATAGAAAATGTTTATTTCTTCTTATTATACACGTTCTTTTTGGGGAATTATACTGTTTTGAAGGGTATAAATTTATTTCATAACCTTTGCAGAGATAGACGGGAGCACAAGCGAATTTTTATTTTCAACATTTTGGATACGGAGGAAACGCAGATTTTTTAGAGAAATGAGAAGAGATTTGCCGGATGAGAACGGAAAAGTAACGGGACAGTGACATGATCCCCGGAAGCGGCCGGTTCTCATTTTTTCCCAATGTGCCGGATAGATTCGGCAGAGAACGGACGGACAGGCGGCAGGGGAATTTCCGGCAAAGGCCGGCGCGGCGCTCATGGTATAATGAAGAAAATTGCAGCAGGGTGCGGCGGGAGATCCCGCAGAAAGGAGCTTTTCATGAAAAAAATCGTAGTCACTGTCCTCGGCGCAGACCGGGTCGGCATCATCGCCGGCGTATCCGCCGGGCTGGCCAGCCATCAGATCAATACTCTTTCCGTATCGCAGGCCATTGTAGACGGCATGTTCAATATGGTGCTCATATGCGATATGGAGCAGTCGCCGGACACGCTCGCCGTCATTCAGGAAGAACTGGGCAACGTGGGCGAAGCGCTCGGGGTGGAAGTGCGGGCGCAGCTGGCGGATGTGTTCTATGCGATGCACCGCATCTGAGGGAGGACGCCATGCTGGACTTTGAAGACATTCTTGCCACGGAGCGCATGTTTGACCAGAATAAGCTGGACGTGCGCACCATCACCATGGGAATCTCCCTGCTCGGGTGCGTTTCCGACGATGAAGCCGTGCTGTGCCGGAAAATTTACGATACCATCTGCGGGAAGGCGGAGCATCTCACGGAAGTGAGCCGCGCCATTTCCGCCGAGTACGGCGTGCCCATCGTAAATCGGCGCATTTCCGTCACGCCCATTGCGCTGGTGGCGGGCGGATGCGGCGCGCGGAATTATGTGAAGATTGCCGAGACCATGCAGCGTGCGGCAGATACGCTGGGCATCGATATTATGGGCGGATTTTCCGCGCTGGTGGACCGGGGGATGACCGCCTCCGATGAGATCCTGTTTACATCGATTCCGGAAGCGCTTGCATCGACGAAAAGCATCTGCAGTTCCGTCGCGGTGGGCTCCACCAAGGCGGGCATCAATATGGACGCGGTGCGCCGCGTGGGGGAAATCGTGAAAGATCTGGCGGAGCGCACGAAGGAAACCGATGCGGACGGATGCACGAAATTTGTGGCGTTCTGCAATGCCGTGGAGGACAATCCGTTTATGGCCGGCGCGTTTCACGGCGTGACGAACGGCGACTGCGCCATTCATGTGGGAGTTTCCGGGCCGGGCGTGGTGAAGCACGCGCTGGAGGCGGTAAAGGGCGCGCCTTTTGACGTAGTGGCAAAAACCATTAAAGATACGGCGTTCATGATTACCCGCCTCGGCCAGATGGTGGCGCAGGCCGCGACGGAGCGGCTTCATGTGCCCTTCGGCATTATCGATCTGTCTCTTGCGCCCACGGCGGCGGTAGGGGACAGCGTGGCGGCCGTGTTGGAGGAAATGGGGCTCGAAAGTTGCGGCGGCCCGGGAACGACGGCGGCGCTGGCGCTTCTGAACGACGCGGTGAAGAAAGGCGGCCTCATGGCGTCCTCCAGCGTAGGCGGCCTTTCCGGCGCGTTTATCCCGGTGAGCGAGGACCTGGGGATGATCCAGGCGGTGCAGCGGGGCAGCCTTACGCTGGAAAAGCTCGAAGCGATGACCTGTGTGTGTTCGGTGGGGCTCGATATGATTGCCGTGCCGGGAGATACCAGCGCGGCCACCATTTCCGCCATTCTCGCCGACGAGGCGGCGATCGGCATGATCAATAACAAAACCACGGCGGTGCGGCTCATCCCGGCGCCGGGAAAGAAGCCCGGCGACATGGTGACTTTCGGCGGCCTCATGGGATATGCTCCGGTGATCGATGTGAACCGCTTCCGCGCAGACGAATTCATCGCCCGGGGCGGGCGCATCCCTGCGCCCCTCCGGTCGCTCACGAACTGATATGATATACTGAAATCAGAAGGAGAGGAGGCGGGGATATGGAACTGCTTCAGCATCCCGTGATCGAAGCGATTCTGGCAGCGCTTATTTTCATTTCCGTTCTGGTGGAAATCAAAACCGCGGGATTTTCGGGCGGCGGACTTGTGGCGGCGCTTTTCGGACTGCTGCTTCTGTGGAGCCACTGGTACGATACGGCATGGCCCATGGCGGAGGCGGCGCTCTTCTTCGGCGGGCTGGTGCTGATCGTTCTGGATCTGCTGTTTCTGGCGACGGGCGCGGCGGCGGTGGCCGGTCTCGTATCCATCGCGGCAGCGCTGTATTTTCTCTTCGGCGCGGATGGACAGGCCATGTATATCCTCGCTGCGGGGCTGACGGCGGCGGTGGCGGGGCTCTGCCTCATCGCGCGCCGCCTGTCGGAGAACCGCCTGTGGAAGCGCATCTCGCTTTCTCTCAGCCTGACATCGCAGAAAGGCTATGTGTCGTCGGCGGAAGACCTTTCCCGGTGGGAAGGACGGCGGGGCACGGCCCGGACGGTGCTCCGCCCCGCGGGCAAAGTGGAAATCGACGGCACGGTGCTCGACGCGGTGTCGCAGGGCGACTTCGTGGAAGCGGGCCGTCCCGTCGTGGTGGTCAAAGCGGAGTCCAATCGCGTGGTGGTGCGGGAAACGCCCGCAGAGTAACGACCCTTATATAAGGAGGATGGCTATGATAGTTGCAGTCCCGGTAATTACGTTTGTGCTTGTCGTTCTGGCGGCGGCGCTCTTTTTCCATTTCGTGCCGGTGGGCCTGTGGATTTCCGCGCTCGCCGCGGATGTGCGCATTTCTCTTTTCAATCTGGTGGGCATGCGTATCCGCCGGGTATCGCCCCGGATGATTGTGCTGCCTCTCATCAAAGGGACGAAGGCAGGCCTCGGCCTCAATGCGAACCAGCTGGAAGCGCACTACCTCGCAGGGGGCAATGTGGACAACGTGGTGGATGCGCTCATTGCGGCGCACCGCGCGCAGATTTCCCTCAGTTTTGAGCAGGCGGCGGCGATCGATCTGGCCGGGCGCGACGTGCTGGAAGCGGTGCAGATGAGCGTCAATCCGAAAGTTATCGAGACGCCTACCATTTCCGCTGTCGCAAAGAACGGCATCGAACTCAAGGTGCGCGCCCGCGTAACCGTGCGGGCGAATATTGACCGGCTCGTGGGCGGCGCGGGGGAAGCAACCATCATCGCCCGCGTGGGCGAAGGCATCGTCACGACCGTAGGCTCTTCGGAACATCATACGGACGTGTTGGAAAATCCGGATCACATTTCCCGCACGGTGCTCGGCAAAGGGCTCGATTCGGGTACGGCCTTTGAAATCCTCTCCATCGATATCGCCGACGTGGACGTGGGACGCAATATCGGGGCGCAGCTCCAGACGGATCAGGCGGAAGCGGACAAAAAGATCGCACAGGCCCGGGCGGAAGAACGGCGCGCCATGGCGGTGGCGAAGGAGCAGGAGATGAAGGCGTATACCCAGGAAATGCAGGCCAAAGTGGTGGAGGCCCAGGCGGATGTGCCCCGGGCCATGGCGGAAGCGCTGCGGGAAGGGCACCTGGGCGTGATGGATTATTACAATCTGCAGAATATCGCCGCCGATACGGATATGCGGCAGACCATCGCCGGCAGAAGCGGTGAAACGGACGGGCGGTAACCATCCCGGGAGGACAGGATCATGGATTGGCTGAATATATTTTTCTTCGCGGCGCTGATCTATTTCTTCTCGTCCCTCCAGAAACGGCGTAAGAGCGGGCGCACGCCGGACGAACGGTCCGGGGAATCCGGAAGGCCGGAGGAACCACCGGCGCAGGCAGAGCGGCAGAACCCGCCTCCGCCGCAGCGGACGCGCACGGAGGGCCGTCCCGCGCCGGCCTCTCCGAAAGAATCGGCGCCGGGGAGCTACGATTATGAAGCGTTCCGGAAGAAGCTGCGCCGCGCGTGGAAGCTGGATCAGCCGGAACCGGCGGACCGGAACGAAACGTCGGTGAATGAGGCCCGGACGGAAGCGGCAGCTCCGGCGCGTCCGGACGCGGTGCCTCGTCAGACGCCGGCGGCAGAAGCGGACGCGGCGGAGCGGGCGAGGCAGCGGCGCTATGCGGAGTATCTGCGGCGCATTCCCGTCCCGGAACCATCTGCGGATGCGTCTCCCCGTCCTGCCGTTTCTGCGGTGGAACAAACCGGCCGGGCGGCAGAGCGTCCCTGGAGCGAGCAGGATGTACGCCGATGGATGGTATATGACGCCGTCTTCGGCGATCCCCGGAGCCGCCGGCCATGGACGCCGCCGCGGGGCGGACGGAAGTAATATGCTGGACAGATATGACAAAGACGTGTACGGTGTGCCTGAGTGGGCAGGACGCCGGGCGAAAGCCTGGACCGCTGCAGTATCCGTGCTGTACGCGCTGCTTGCGGCGGTGCTTATCGTATGGGGCGTGAACGGACGGTGGATGCGGCTCTTTCCGGCATGCGCGGCGGTACTCTTTTTTCTCTGGCGGATTCACCGCCTTCATGAGCCGGTCGTACTGGTCTGTCGGGATGCGCTTCTCGTCCTGGCGCCGGGCGCAGGGGGAGAAGGCTGGCGGGGATGGCTCCGGCCGGTTTATTATGTCATTGATTATGATGATGTCGCAGGATTTTCTCCGCGATGGCATGAAATCTATGTGGGGACGGAAACCGAAGGAGGACTCGCACGGGTGCCCGCGCCGCTCTCCCATCTCACCCCTGCGGCACGGGAAACGCTGTGCCGGCGCATTGAAGAAAAGCAGCGCCGCTGGATGATTCCGGAAGTGGAAAGAAAGGACAGGCATGACTGACACAGAGACAACGGAACAGCTTCATTTCGTAAAAACGGACCCATCGGGCAATATCACCATTCTCGTGCTGGATCCGGTGAATGAGAAATCGCAGAGCGGGCTGGCGCGGACCCTGATGACGGCGGGAAGCATATCTGCCGAGCAGGTGGCGTTCCTCGACGGGCATCCGCCCCGGCCGTGCGATCTGGGAATCCGCATGATGGGTGGAGAATTCTGCGGGAATGCAGTGCGTTCCGCCGCGGCGTGGCTTGTTTTTGACCGGGAACGGTGGCAGCCTGTCATGGCGGAGGGAGAAGAAATATCCTTTGCCATTGCCTGTTCCGGCATTGAGCACAACGTGCGGTGCACCGTGCGCGCATCGGGCCGCGCCGTATTCGATGTAACGGCGGAGATGCCGCTGCCCTCGGCGGTGGCATCTGTCGAAGCGGGCGGGCGCGCTTTCTGGCGGGCCGATTTCCGGGGGATCACCCATTACTGCTGCTGCGGGCCGATGCCTCCGGAGGAAGAGAAAAGGGACATTGTCCGCGCGGTGCTCCGGGAATATCCCGTATCCTCCGGCGAAGCAGCGGGCATTCTTTTCTGGGACAGACACCGGCTTGATCCCTTCGTCTATGTGAAAGACACGGACACGCTGGTGAATGAGTCGAGCTGCGGAAGCGGCACCGCGGCGGTGGCGGCATGCCTGGCCGTGGAAGCGAATGGTTCGGTCCGCATCGACGCCGTGCAGGCGGGAGGACTTATTTATGGAGAAGCCCATGCGGAAAACGGACGCGTTCTTTCCGTACGCATCGGCGGTCCCGTACGCATTGCCGCCGAGGGCATGGCTTATGTATAAAAGGAGGGATTCTCATGGAATTTTTTGATACGCTTCATATGCGGCAGTCCGTGCGGGCTATACCGCCGAACCGGTGGCGCGGAAAGACATCGATGCCATTCTTGAAGCGGCGCAGCTTGCGCCGGTGGGCATGCACAACAGCAAAGGATACATGCTGACGGTGATCACCAGCCCGGCCGTGCTGGCCTGCATGAAAGAGACCTTTACGGCGGTGACGGGAAAGGCGGCAGACCCATCATACGGAGCGCCTCTTTTCATCCTCGTGTCGAAGACGGCGGAGGCCATTGAGGAAATCGCCAAGTACGACGCGGCGTGCCTGATTGAAAACATGCATCTCGCCGCGGCGGATCTCGGCCTCGGCTCGGTGTATATCCACGGCATGATTTTCTCCATCCGCGGGGAAAAGAAATGGCAGGAAATGGCGGGCCTCCCTGCGGACGCGGTGCCGCTGTGCGGCCTCGCCGTGGGGCACAGCGCGCAGACGCTTCGGCCCCGTCCGGCAAAAGACAATTTCAAAGTGACGTTTGCGGAATGATGTACAGGCAGGACGGCGGCGGCTGTCCTGCTTTTTGCACGGCGGACCGCGCGGGCAGGCCGCGGAGGCGGATGGAAAATGCGCGGCGCGATAGAAATTCACAGGATGAACCTTTATAATAAAGAAAGCGCCTGCATGGCATTCTTGCGGCGCCCGGACGCCTTTGCTACAATAAGAGCGCCGGTCTCCGGCATATTTTTTCAGCAACTGGGGGAACAGCAATGAACGATATAACCGCCGTGATTCTTGCGGCCGGCATGGGAACGAGGATGAAGTCCGATATTCCCAAGGTGCTGCACAAAGTGAACGGGATTTCCATGATCGAACAGGTCATCCGTGTGGTCAAGGAAGCGGGATGCGCCTCGTGCCTCGCGATCACCGGATACAAAGGAGACATGGTGCGCGAAGCCGTGGGAGACGCGGCGGACTATGCAGAGCAGAAAGAACAGCTCGGTACGGGCCACGCGGTGATGCAGGCGGCGCCGTATCTTGAAGGGAAAAAGGGCTACGTGCTTGTTATCTGCGGCGACACGCCTCTCCTTCGGAGTGAAACGATCCGCGCGCTCATTGACGAATGCCGCGAAAAGAACGCCGCCGCGGCGGTGCTCACCGCCGTGATGGACAATCCGTTCGGATACGGCCGGATCATCCGCGACGGCGAAGGCCACATGGTGCGCATCGTGGAACAGAAGGACGGCACGCCGGACGAGCTCGCCGTGAAGGAAATCAATACGGGAACGTACTGTTTTGAAATCGGAGCGCTCCTGCAGGCGCTTCCGAAGCTTACCTGCGACAACGCGCAGGGAGAATACTACCTCACTGACGTATTTGAACTGATGATCCGGGAAGGGCGCTTCGTGGTGCCCGTTCCGGCGGACGATGCGGAAGAGACGATGGGCGTCAATTCGAGAAGCCAGCTCGCCGCGGCGGACAAAGTGCTCCGCCGGAGAAAGGCGGAAGCGCTCATGGCGGACGGCGTGTCCATTATCGATCCGGACCGGGTCTACATCCAGCAGGACGTAAAGGTCGGACGCGATACGGTGCTCCTTCCGGGCGTCATCCTGGAAGGGAAGACCGTTGTGGGCAGTGGCTGCCGCATCGGGCCGGATACGGAGCTGGACAACGTGATCTGCGGCGACGACAATCATTTGAACCGCGTGTATGCTCATGACTGCACGATCGGCAGCCACAACGAAATGGGACCTTTCGTCCATCTCCGTCCGGATACGGTCATGCACGATCACATCAAAGTGGGCAATTTTGTAGAAGTGAAAAATTCCAGCGTGGGCAGCGGCACAAAGCTGCCGCACCTCATCTACTGCGGCGACGCCGATGTGGGCGAACAGGTGAATTTCGGCTGCGGCACGGTGACCGTCAATTTTGACGGCAGGAAGAAACACCGCACCGTGGTGGACGATCATGCGTTCATCGGCTGCAATACCAATCTGGTGGCGCCGGTTCATATCGGGAAGCGCGCCTTCACCGCCGCCGGTTCCACCATTACAAAGGATGTGCCGGCGGAAGCCCTCTCCGTAGCCCGGGCAAAGCAGAAAAATATCGAACACTGGGTAAAAGAGGACACATACAAGGATTGATGTGGTAAAATTATTTTTAGAAAAAACAAAGAGAAATCCCCGATAATATCGGGGATTTCTTGTATTTGGGCAGAAAAAAAGGCAGAAAAAATTTCCTAAAAAATTAACCGAAGAACCGGTCGAGGTGATTGGCGGCCTGCTTTCTCATTTCCTCCGTATAGTGGATGTACGTTTTCTCCACCGTGGCGATGGAGTCTCCGAGGAGCGCGGCGACGGTCTGGATGTCTACGCCGGAGGAGAGCATGAATGTAGCGAAAGTGTGCCGCAGGTCGTGAATGCTGTGATCGGGAAATATGCCGGCGAGCGTGCGGCTCACGGGGTAAGCGTAGCGGATGTCTGTGAGCCGGCCGTCCATGTAGAGGACGGAGGTGCGTCTCCATTTCATCAGTGCCTGCTGGAGCACGGGCGGCATGTGTACGGTACGGTTGCCGTTTTTATTCTTTACAGGACCGAGGCCCAGCACCGGCTTACCGTCCTTCCTGCCGATTCGTTTGAACTGCTTGTTGATGGAAATCCGGCTGTTCACGAAGTCCACGTCCTTCCAGCAGATGCCGAGCGCCTCGCCGACGCGCACGCCGGTCGTAGCGCATATCCCGATGATGAGATGGTACTTGGAGTCAGTCATATGGTCGATGAGATACTGCGTTTCCTCCCGTGTGAGCGTGCGGAGCTTCCCGCACGACTTCGCCAGCTCCGCATCGGTCGTCTTCATTTCAGCGACGGGATTTTCTCCGATTGCTTTATATTTGAGAGCCGAGGCGAAAATACTCTTGATGATAGCACGGTACATGGCCTTCGTCCGTGGTTTCAAGTGGGCGAAAGCGGCCATCTGCCGTTCCACGTCGATATATTTGATGCGGGAAATGTCCCTGTCGCAGATCTCCGTTATATTAGCTACTGCGCGGAGGTAGTTATCCCGCGTCCCAAAGGTGATGTCGCTCCGCGCATCCAAGTACAGACGGGCAAATCCCATGAGTGTGAGACCATGGAACTGGCGATCCGTTTTTATGAGACCCTCCACCGCGCGTAGCAGCGTCTGGCGGTATGCGAGAGCATCCCGCTTCGTCGCAAAGCCCGCCTTCGTTTTCTGTCGCCAGAGCGAGCCGTCTTTATAATCCATAACAAGCTGCTATCCCTTGCCCTTCCGACGCGCGGAGAAATTGTATTTAAAATTCATGGTATCACCTCTAATATTTGTCGTACTAAGAAAGGCAAAAGAGATAGATTTGAATCATAGTCACCAAGGGAACCTATGTAAGGATATATTCATGACGAACATGGTACACGGGGACCTACGAAAAAAGAACGGGATATGATTGAATTTGTAACAAAAATATGGGAAAATAAACATGACGGGTAGTGGTATTAGAAGGATTACGCCTTGATAGAGGAGACCTCGGTGCGACTCCGGGCGCCCGTCATATGACAGGTCGTAGTGTACGGGGGGCACGCCTTGAAGGAGAAAGATCGCGGTTCAAATCCGGGCGCCTGTCAGAGCAGAATCGTTTCGGCGGTTCTGCTTTTCTATTGCCCGCAGATGCGGGCTTTTTTATTGGAAGCGAGTAGAGTAGGGGCCAAGCGGCCTCGAAAAGGAGGGGCGCAGCGATGCGCATGAGATAGTCTGCCCCATGTAGAAATACATGGAGCATGTACGGAAGCGGTACATGCGCAACATATATGCGAAGAGCTGGATCAGTTCAGCGGCATGGAGGAAATCCGCAGCGTGAATCATCGCTTCTCCGCGGCGGCCCGGTGTTCTGGTGCTTTGGGATCTATAATCCGCCGCAGAGCGCGAACAACTGGGTGAATGAAGAAATGCTTATGGAGCAGCCGGACCGGCTGTTCCATCATTCGGACTACCGGAGCGTTCCGGCAGACTGGCTGGGCGCGCAGTTCCTGGAGGATGCGGACCGGCTCCGCCAGAGGAATGAGCGGGCTTACCGGCATGAATATCTGGGAGAGGTCACAGGCACGGGAGGATCTGTCTTCGAAAACGTGCGGGACCGGCCCATGACGGATGAGGAGGTCGCCCATTTTGACCGCAGGCGGTACGGCCTCGATTTCGGCTTTGCGGTAGACCCGCTCGCCTTTCTGTGCATGCACTACGATGCGAAGCACGAAGCACTCTACATTTTCGATGAAATCTACCAGCCGAAGCTCACGAACACGCGGGCGGCGGAGATGATCCGGCGGAAAATCACGTCGTCGGCGGTCATCTGGGCGGACAGTGCGGAGCCGAAGAGCATTGCGGAGATGCGGGACAGCGGTCTGCGCATGTACGGCGCGAAGAAGGGGCCGGACAGCGTGGATTACGGCATCCGATGGCTCCAGAGCTTGGACACCATCTACATTGACAAGCGGCGCTGTCCCAATGCCTTCCACGAATTTGTAGGCTATGAATACGAGAGAAACCGGGACGGGCAGTTCATCAGCGCCTACCCGGACAAAGACAATCACGCTATCGACGCCTGCCGATACGCTATGCAGGAAGACATGCGGCGCGGCGGAGTGAAGGTCATGAGATGGTAATAAAAAACAAGCGCTCCCTCACGGGGGCTTTTTTCATGGGCGCTTGATGTAATGGAAGCATGGCGGTCTCCAAAACCGTCTGTGCGCGTTCGAACCGCGCAGCGCCTGCCAAGTTATATACAGGGAGACGGACATGGAACTGGAAGAAGCAAAGCGGCTCGCGGTCAAATATGACGCACTGCGGGAAGCGAAGGCCGCGCATACCGCCGTGGCCTACCGCTACTACACTGGGCAGAATGACATCAAATTCCGCCGGCCGAAGACGGAATGTGGTGAGGACGGGAAGAACATCCTGCGACATGCAGACAACCGCATCGCCTTCAATTTTCACGCTCTGCTCGTGGACCAGAAGGCGGGTTATCTCTTCACCGCGCCGCCGATTTTCGACGTGGGCAGTGAGACGGCTAATAAAAAGGTCCGAGCTGTCCTCGGGAACGCCTACGGGAAGAAAATCAAGAATCTCTGCATTGACGCCTCCAATGCGGGCGTTTCCTGGGTGCACTACTGGAAAGACGACGATGGAAATTTCCAGTGGATGCCCATTCCATCTATTCAGGTCTATCCCATCTTCACCGATGATTTGCAGGTCAATCTGGCGGCTGTCATGCGCTGCTACCGCACGCTGGACGATGATGGGGAGGAATGGAAGGTGTACGAGTTCTGGAATGATACAGAAGTCGCCGTCTACCGCCAGAAAAATGAGATTTTCCAGCCGCTCGACCGGTTCAGCGTCGTACTGGACGGCCTCACAAAGCCGACGAACACATGGAAGCACGGCATGGGCGCGGTGCCATTCATTCCCTTTGCCAACAACAGCCGGGGAGCCTCCGATCTGGACCGCGTGAAAGACCTCATCGATGCCTACGACAAGACCTTCTCCGGCTTCGTGGACGACCTCGAAGATATTCAGGAGGTCATCCTCGTGCTCACCAATTACGGCGGAACAGATACGCGCCGCTTTCTGGATGATTTGAAATACTACAAGACCATCCAGGTGGAATCTACCGGCGACGGAGATAAATCAGGCGTATCCACCCTGACCATCGACATCCCCGTGGAGGCGCGGGACAAGCTGCTGGAGCTCACGCGGAAAGCCATCTTCGATATGGGGCAGGGCGTGGACCCGCAGCAGCAGTCCTTCGACCGCACCTCCGGGGAAGCCATGAAATTTCTGTACTCCCTGCTCGAGCTCAAGGCGGGTCTCATGGAGACCGAGTTCCGCCTCAGCCTGGACAACCTTGTGCGGGCCATCTGCCGGGCGTCTGGTATCGCGGAGCCGGAAAACGTTATCCAGACGTGGACACGAACCGCCATCCGCAACGATTCTGAGCTGGCGGATATGTGCAGTAAATCCGTGGGCATCCTGTCCACGAAGACCATTCTCAAGAATCATCCCTTTGTGGATGATCCGGAAACGGAAGAAAAGGAACTCCGGAAAGAAAAAGAAGAAGCCGCGGAGGATACGGATACCTACCGCGCCTCCTTTGGCCGGCAGAATCAGACGGGCCGACAGCCCGCGGGAAATCAGGAATAAAGGGAGACAGCCATGCCGGATCAGGACTACTGGAAAGAGCGCTTCGAGACGCTCAACGAATCGCTGCTGAAAGACGGCATGGACTACTACGACGAAGCAGAGAAGATTTTCCGCCGTGCCCAGCGCTCCATTGACAGAGATATCGCCGTCTGGTATCAGCGCTTTGCGGACAACAACAAAATTTCCCTCCAAGACGCGCAGAAACTGCTCCGGAAGGACGAGCTCGAAGAGTTTAAATGGACCGTGGAAGACTACATCAAACACGGCCGGGAAAACGGCGTCTCCGCTGACTGGTCGAAACAGCTCGAAAACGCCTCCGCCCGTTTTCATATTTCCCGTCTGGAAGCGCTCAAAATCGAGATGCAGCATCATCTGGAAGAGCTCTACGGGAATTACATTGACGGGCTGGACGGCGCCGTGCGCCGCACCTATCAGGACAGCTACTACAAGACCTGCTACACCATGCAGGAGGGTTTCCACACCGGATTCGAAGTGGCGTCCCTGCCGGAGAGCGCCGTCGATGCGGTCATCAAAAAGCCCTGGGCGGCAGACGGTATGAACTTCTCCGATCGCATCTGGCGGGACAAGGACAAACTGCTCCGCACTTTGCAGGACGAACTCACGCAGGGGCTCATCCGCGGCGATCCACAGGACGCCATCGTGCGCCGGTTTGCAAAGCGCATGGGCGTCTCCCTCTCCAGTGCGGGCCGCCTCATCGCTACCGAATCCGCATTCTTCGCGGCAAAGGGCAGTCTGGACGGCCTGAAATATCTCGGCGTGGAGAAGTACCAGTTCGTGGCCACGCTGGACCGGCGCACCTCCGACATCTGCCGGAGCATGGATATGAAAATCATCCCCGTGAAAGACTTCCAGCCGGGCGTCACCGCGCCGCCCCTCCACTGCTGGTGCCGCTCCTGTATCGTGCCCTACATGGGGGACAATGCAGAGGGCCTCCGCGCCTCGAGAGACGAAGAGGGGAAGACAACCTACATCCCCGACATGGCCTACAAAGACTGGAAGGCGGTCTACGTGGAAAAGACGAAGACGCTGGCAGACATCGGGCAGCGGCCGCCGAGACATGCTATAATAGAAGAAAAGATAGCGTCCGGCGAAATCAGCCTGACGGTGAATCAAGAAAAACAGGCGCGGCATGATAAGAACTCTCCGCTGTATCAGGAGGGACGGAGCTACATGCTGATACCTCTGAATGAAATACAGGACATCGTGAATCAGTATGCAGGTACTGGATTTATACCGACAGATAAACGGGACGAATGGAAGCACAAAGAAGTTATTACACTTCCTTATAATGTCGGTGTCATGGTTGATGAAAAAACAAAAAAAGAAGTTTCGACAAAACGCATAACGATTCATTATTCAAAAACTGGGCTGCATGTAGTTCCCACAAGACCGGATGAAGGAGGCGAGTAAAACATGGTTTCACTGTATGGTTACGACGGGAAAAAGGTAAAGATTATCGATACTGATGGGAAAGAATGGCACGGGTATGTCGACTTCTATACCAGTAAGTATGACAATGAGGAGGGGGAAGGGAGCATAACATGTAAAATGAATGATCCGAATCACTCTTATGTGGAGTTCATGCAGCACGAAGTAAAATCTATTGAAGTAGAAAAATAAAAAGCCGTCCGCTTAGGCAGACGGCTTTTACTATGCTTAGTCTTCGTTGACTACATCATGAAGGGTAATGAGTATGGAAGTAATTTGCTGGGAAAGATATTGCGCCATGCGGATATCCGCGTCTCGAAGCTCAGGGATGTGATTGGAAGTTCCCAAAGATTCCATGAGCATGTTGAGGTAGGTTTTTCGCATTTGGACACTCTGCATGATTTCTCTCGCTTGGGAGTTCTTGTCGGTGCCTGGAGTGTCTTTAAAGTAAGCTTCGACAAAGGGGATGATCCTGCGGAAAATCCCATTATCCGGAGAATCATACTTTTTCAAAAGATGGATGACGGCGGCCTTTGTGAGGATTACCGCTTTTCCGGCGGGGGATCTGCTGCGGTTTTCCTTCTTGAACGAGGCCATATCCCCGTATCGCAGGAGAGTATACGGGATGCCATCCTGCTTGAGCGCCTCCAACATACACGAGCGGTTAATGCCGAAAAGATTCTCGAGCATGGTCAGAGGCATGACGGGGACGCCGTGCCACGTGTATCTCCAGCCGGGCTTCTCGGGAAGCGTCGGCGCGAATTTTTCACTCAGAGCCTTTTCCATGGCGTTGAACGCTTCGATGTACTTGATCTTCCATTCGAGGGCTTTCTTCCCGGTGAATCCCATCACGAGGAGGGAGAACCCGTCCCGATTCATGAGGTATTCGAGATTCATTTTTCCGGAGGCATCTTTGTATTGACTCCGATAAAACCACTGAACGCAATTTTGCGTTGAGGTCAAATTTTGAATCCCACGTAAGACATCGCAATGCCTTTTCCCAAAAACCTCCGCCACCTGCCGCGAGGAGGTAACCACCTGATTCTTCCTGATTTCTACCAAATCATTCATGGTGTGTTCCTTTCATTGAATGAGACACACCTCCATGATAGAATATTTCATGGAGACGCAATCTCCGAGCTGTAAAGGACTGCATACTTTCCACGGTGGGCAGTCTTTTACTTTGTTTGGATTTCTTGAAAAATCCGCCGAATGCCTTCTCGGATGATGCCAGAGCGCGTAGTATTTAATTCCTTTGCGCATGTATCCATCATAGAGACGGTTTCCTTATCCATGCGAACCCGAATCATCGTGTCCTTTGGATTGGCGGATTTCGGTCGGCCACTGTTGGCCATAATATTCACCTCCGTTTCCTGTTGCTACGATTATACTGCTGTAGCAACAAGAAAGCAAGAGAGAAATTCCCACGGCATGCAAACGGCTTTTACTATGGCTCCTGTGCTTTTCCCCGGCCGGATGGTATAATCAGGCGATACAGAAAATAAGCAACGGATGAAAAATATGCTGGTATAATTCTTGACAAGAATTATGGCGTGTCAAAATGTTCCTTATTTTCTTGCAATGATTTTTCTGCTCTTTTATAATCAAGAAAAACGAAGACAGCATATATTCTATGGTTTTACTTTGTGGCAACAGTAAATTATAATAACATATTTTTTCAGGAAGGGTGCATGAACATGGCCACAAGAAGCATTTTGACGAGTGTGAATATAAGGGGGGATAAACAAACGAAGGCTTTTATTACGGCTCTGGAGGAAGCAAAAAATAAAAAGGGAAAAGACGTTGTACTCAGCCGTAAACTTCGGGAAATCAAAGAAGAACAAATGGAAGATTTTATTAATGCCATCAAAAAATAAGGCGGAGGGTTTTCAATGAAATGAAGGGATTCGCAACAGTCATATTGAAAGACCTCATCCGCGTAACAGAGGAAAAGCCTGAAATGTTGTCCGAAAAGGAATTGGATAACATTCTATCGGGCTTTTACTGTCCGTTCAATAATGATGTGGAGTATTTTTTGCAGCATAAAGCGATTAGCTTTGAAAAAGAAGGAATATCGGCGACACATCTGGTTTTTGCTTCCTATCAGGAAAAGCCGGTACTTGTGGGGTATTTCGCTCTGGCATCCAAATATTTTCATGTGGACATTAAAGAATTGAATGCCAAATGGAAGCGACGGGTGAATCGGTTTGGCGCCTATGACTACGGGATAAAGAAAAGAATTATTTCTGCTCCATTAATAGGTCAGCTTGGTAAAAATTTCCAGAATCATTATGATAAGCTGATTTGTGGAGATGAACTTCTGAAAATTGCCTGTGATATGGTTCGCAGGTCTCAAGCACTCATTGGAGGGAAACTGGTCTACCTTGAATGTGAAGATACGCCAAAGCTGAGAGGTTTTTATGAAGAAAACGGATTTATCGTATTCGGCAAAAGAACTCTGGAAGAAAAAGAAGGGCGGATTTTTAAGGGAGAATATTTACTGCAGATGATGAAATATCTTAATTGAGTATGGAATTGTTTCAAGCACTCGAAAGAGTGCTTTTTTTATGCCCATTTGCGAAGGAGGTGATGAGATGTTCACATGGCTGCTCAGATATATCGATATGTTTGGTAAGGAGTTCCCCGTATCCGCCGTGAAGGACAAGACGGAATACGAGATCGTCCGCATGATTCAGGAGTGCTGCATCAGTGGCAAAGAGTACTCGGACAGCGGGGAGGAATCCGATGATGTGCCCTTGGTAGGGAAGGCAAAGGTCGGAGAAAGCAGATTGAAGGAGGTATAGCATGGCTTACGAGAAACATGTCTGGGAAGACGGAGAACTGATTACAAAGGATGCGCTCAATCACATGGAGGAGGGCATCGAAGGCATCGAGCTCACGCCGGGGCCGCAGGGTGAAAAAGGCGACACCGGGGCGCAGGGCCCGAAAGGCGATAAAGGCAATACGGGGGCCACGGGTGCAGCAGGCGCCGCCGCATCCATTACGAGCGTCACCGCCACGGTGGACAACACCACGAGCTCTACGCCCACCTGCGAGGTCACCGCGGGAACTGGAGACGTTGGAGGATATATTCAGTCAGCTCAGCAGCAAGCAGACGGAACAGCAAGGGCTCTTGACCAAGCAGAAGGAGCAGTTGACGACGCTCAACGAACAGCTAACGACCTCACGGACAGAAATCGAGAGCTCAAGGAAAGCAACAGTGACATTGCAGAACTCATTGGACGCGGCCAATCAATACTTGAAAGCATCCGCGCAAGAGGCGAAGAGAACACAGAAACGAATTGAGCGGCAGCGGGACACGTGGGCGGTTGTGGCGGCGATTGTTTTGGGAGTTTCCATATTGAATAGATAAAAAAGGGGGAGGGAGCCAATGGCATCCTCCCCCTTTCGCTTTGACATGGGAAATTGAGAATATTGGTATAGATGGGCAGAAAAAAGGCAGAAATGAAAAAAGAAATTTGTACCGCATCGTAAAATGGATTAAAATTTGAATGAAGGGTTTGCGCGGTAAAATCTGATGTTTTTCAAATTGTGCGCAAAATGGTCCTCGCCATGATATAATAGTTGTATTGTGCATGGTAATGCAGTTTTAAAAAGGGGAGACAGGCAAAATGGAAATGGAAGACGAATCCAAACTGAAGATTTTCAGCGGGACGGCGCACCCCGTGCTGGCAAAGGAGATCTGCGACTACATCGGCATTCCGCTGGGGAAAGCCATGTGCGGACGGTTTAACAACGGTGAAATCCAGGTCATGATCAATGAAAGCGTCCGCGGCAAGGATGTCTTCGTCATTCAGCCCACCGGCGCGCCCGTCAATGACAATCTGATGGAAATGCTCATCATGGTGGATGCGCTGAAGCGTGCTTCCGCGCGGCATATCACCGTGGTGGTGCCCTACTACGGCTATGCCCGGCAGGACCGCAAGACCCGCGGCAGAGAGCCGATCACTTCCAAGCTTGTGGCTGACCTCATGTCCAAGGCGGGCGTGACCCGCGTGGTCACCATGGACCTCCATGCAGGGCAGATTCAGGGATTCTTCGACGTGCCCGTGGATCATCTCATGTCCGCGTCGCTTCTGGCCAACTACATCCGGGGCAAGCATCTGGACGATCTCACCATCGTGTCGCCCGACCTGGGCGGCGTCACCCGCGCGCGGGAACTGGCGGACCGTGTGGGTGCGCCCATTGCCATCATTGAAAAACGTCGTCCCGAACCGGGCGTGGCGAAAGTCATGAACATCATCGGCACCGTAGAAGGCCGCAACTGCGTCATCGTAGACGATATGGTGGACACCGCGGGCTCTCTCTGCGAAGGGGCAAAGGCTCTTGCGGAAGCGGGCGCAAAGTCCGTCTACGCCGCCGTATGCCATCCGGTGCTGACCGATCCCGCTACGGAACGCATCCGCAATTCCAACATCAAAGAACTGATCGTCACCAATTCGCTGCCGATTCCACCGGAAAAGATGCAGCCGAAGCTCACCGTGCTCTCCGTGGCGCCGCTCCTCGGCGAAGCGATCATGCGCATTTTTCACGAAGTGTCCGTGAGCCAGCTTTTTGACGACAAGGAATAAGCCCGTCCATGAAACTCATTGCAGGGCTGGGCAATCCAGGGGCGGAATATGCGCACACCCGGCATAATATGGGCTTCGACGTGATCGACGAACTGGCCCGGCGCTGGGGCGTTTCCGTCTGGAAGGAAAGCATGAAGGCGGAGATCGCGTCGTGTACGCGGGAAGGGGAAAAGATCCTGCTTGTCAAACCCCTGACTTATATGAACAACAGCGGAGAGGCGGTGGGCGCCCTCGCGCGGTACTACAAGATCGGGCCGGAGGACATTTACGTGATATGCGATGATCTGGATCTGCCGCCGGGCAAGACCCGCATCCGTAAAAAAGGCGCGTCCGGCGGGCACAACGGCATCAAGTCGCTCATTGCCCATCTGGGCACGGAAGAGTTCAACCGGTTCCGCATCGGCGTGGGCCATCCCAAAGACGGACACACGGTGGTGCAGCATGTGCTGGGCCGGCCTTACGGCGACGACGTGGAGACAATCGAAGCGGCGAAGCAGCATACTGCCGATTCCATAGAAGGGGCGCTCCGCCTCGGCGTGGATAAGGCCATGAACCAGTTCAATCCGAAAAAAGAGCATGGAAAAAAAGCGCAGTAAACGCTGCGGAAGGAGGCCGAACTGCCGGTCTCCTTTTTCCGTATGAGAAAGGAGCGGTTATGAAAGGATTTCTCATTGTACTGGAGGGGATCGACGGCAGCGGCAAGGCGACGCAGGCGTCCCTGCTGGAATCGTGTCTCCGCAGCGAAGGAAAGCGGGTGCGCCGCGTATCGTTTCCGGACTACGAAAGCGAATCGTCTGCGCTCGTCCGGATGTACCTCGAGGGCGATTTCGGCAGCGATCCTTCCGATGTCAATCCTTATGCGGCGTCGCTGTTTTTTGCGCTGGACCGCTTTGCTTCGTACCGCATGAAGTGGAAATCCTTTTACGAGGAAGGGGGCATCGTCATCGCCGATCGATATACGACGAGCAATATGGTGCATCAGATGACGAAGTACGACAGCGAAAGAGAGCGGCTCCGCTTTCTCCAGTGGCTGGAAGAAACGGAGTACGGCCTGCTCGGGCTGCCCCGTCCAGACGCGGTGCTCCTCCTTGACGTGCCGCTGGACGTGACGGAGGCGCTCGTGCGGCAGCGCGCCGCGGCAGGCGGCTCCATGGACATCCACGAGCAGCATCTGGAATATCTTCGCCGCTGCCACGACGCGTACCGCATGCTCGCCGGGCGCTGCGGCTGGGACCGCGTGGCCTCCATGGAAAAAGGCGCGCTTCTTCCTCCGGAGCGCATCGCGGAAAAGGTGCGCCGCGTGCTGGCATCGCACGGCCTGTGAGTTGCGCGGGATTTCGTTTCTGTGTATAATTGAGCAAAAATACAATTCTCTTCAGGGCAAGGTGAAATTCCTGACCGGTGGTAATGGAGCGCTGCTCCTAGCCCACGAGCCGCGAGGCAGACCCGGTGCGATTCCGGGGCCGACAGTAATGGAGCGCGTCTCCACAGTCTGGATGAAAGAAGAGGCAGCACTTCATAGCCGCGTCCTGGGAGAAAGAGGAGGTGGCTTTTTGTTTTCCTCTGAAGATGAAGGATATATGAAACACGCGCTGGCGCTCGCCCGGCGCGGTCTGGGGCATACCCGGCCGAACCCCCTGGTGGGAGCGGTGCTCGTGAAGCACGGACGTATCATTGGAGAAGGGTGGCACGAGCGCTACGGCGGCCCGCACGCGGAAGTGAATGCCTTTGCGAGCTGCCAGGAAGATCCCGCAGGCGCGACCCTCTATGTGACGCTCGAGCCGTGCTCGCACTACGGCAAGACGCCGCCCTGCGCGGACCTCATTATCCGGAAAAAGGTGGGGCGGGTGGTGACGTCCATGGTGGACCCGAATCCGCTCGTGTCCGGACGGGGCATCGAGAAACTGAAAAACGCGGGCATTCCCGTCACGGTGGGCGTGCTGGAAGAAGACTGCCGCCGGATGAATGAAGTCTTTCTGAAATTTGTAACGGAGAAAAAGCCTTTCGTACTGTACAAGGCGGCGGTTTCTCTCGACGGAAAGACCGCCTGCCATACGGGCGACTCCCAGTGGATTTCCTCTGAAGCGTCGCGGGAGGACGCGCACCGCCTGCGCGCACAGTACGCAGGCATCATGACGGGCATCGGCACCATTCTCGCGGACAATCCGCGGCTTACGGCGCGCATCCCCGGCGCAGAGGATCCGGTGCGCATCATTGCCGACAGCCAGCTCCGCATTCCTCTCGCCGCGGCGGCGCTTCACGAGCCGGGATATGTCATCGTGCTCACCACGTCGCAGGCGCCGGAAGAAAAGAAGAACGCCGTGCAGGCGCTTGGTGCGGATGTCATCGTGGCAGACGGGCTTCATGGGGAAGTGGATCTGAAACTGGCTATGACCTGTCTCGCCGCATGCGGCATCGACGGGATCCTGCTTGAAGGGGGCGGCACGCTCGCCGCGGCGGCGCTTGAAGCGGGCATCATCGACAAAGTCTGTTTCTACGCGGCGCCGCTTCTTATCGGGGGCGGCCGGGCTCCATCGCCGCTCGGCGGATTCGGCGCGGCGCATTTGTCCGATGCGGTCCGCCTCCGGGATATGACCTGCGAAGCGTCCGGCTCGGATCTGAAAATCACCGCCTATGTAGACAGGGAGGGCCGTCATGTTTACGGGAATCGTTGAAGAAATCGGAACCATCCGCCGGGTGGAACGGACGAGCCGCAGCGCAAAGCTGATCGTTGCCTGCCATACCGTTCTGGACGGTACGAAAGAAGGAGACAGCATCGCCGTAAACGGCGCGTGTCTCACGGTCACGCAGCTGTGGAAGGATGCTTTCGCGGCGGACGCTACGCCGGAAACCATGGCGCGCACGGCCTTTGCACAGTTTCGAACGGGCACGCCGGTCAATCTGGAGCGGGCGCTCCGGCTCGGCGGCCGGCTCGGCGGACATCTCGTCTCCGGGCATATTGACGGTACGGGGCGCATCGTCTCTCTCACGGCGGATGAAAATGCGGTGAATGTGCGCATTGCCTTTGCGCCGGATAAAATGCGCTATATTCTGGAAAAAGGGTCCGTCGCAGTGGATGGGGTCAGCCTCACCGTGACGGCGCGGGACGGCGGCGGCTTTTCCGTATCCGTCATTCCCCACACGGGCGTGAAGACCGTGCTTCTCGAAAAGCGCCCCGGCGAAGCGGTCAATATCGAGTGCGATATGCTCGGCAAGTATGTGGAGCAGCTCATGAAGCCAGTTCCGGAACGGGGCCTCACCATGGACGCCCTTCGTTCCTTCCATACAGGAGGTCATTATGGAGTATAAATTTGATTCTATCGAAGAAATCGTAAAAGAAATCAGAAAGGGACGGTGCGTCATCATGCAGGACGCGGAATCCCGGGAAAATGAAGGCGACTATATCTGCGCCGCGGAATTTGCCACGCCGGAGAATGTGAACCTCATGGCTTCCGAGGCGAAGGGTGTCATCTGCATGCCTGTGGACGGCGAAATCGCGGACCGCCTTTTCCTCGGGCCGATGATCCGCCGCAACACGGATAACCATCATACGGCGTTTCTGGAATCCATCGACTACAAGGATACGGGCACGGGCGTTTCCGCTTTCGACCGGTCGCTCACAGCGCTCAAGGCAGTGGAAGAGGGCGTGAAGCCGGAAGATTTCCGCCGCCCGGGGCATCTTTTTCCGCTCCGCGCAAAAAAATGGGGCGTGCTCGAACGGCCGGGACACACGGAAGCCACGGTGGATCTGGCGCGCATGGCCGGTCTCAAGCCCGCAGGCCTCTGCTGCGAAATCATGAACCCCGACGGCACCATGGCGCGGCGGGACGATCTCTTCCGCCTTGCAAAGGAAAAAGGAATGAAGATCGGCAACATTCAGGACCTCATCCTCTATCGCAAGAAGCACGAGCAGCTCGTGGAACGCGTGGCGGAAGCGCGCATGCCCACGCGGTACGGGGAATTCCGCATTGTGGGCTACATCAATAAACTGAACGGAGAACATCATGTGGCGCTCGTCATGGGCGACGTGGCGGACGGCCGGCCCGTCCTGTGCCGCGTTCATTCGGAATGTCTCACCGGCGACTGCTTCGGATCGCTCCGGTGCGACTGCGGTCAGCAGTTTGACGCGGCCATGAAGCGCATCGCCGCCGAAGGCAGGGGCGTCCTGATTTATCTCCGCCAGGAAGGGCGCGGTATCGGCCTCATCAATAAAATCCGCGCCTACGCGCTGCAGGACCAGGGCTACGACACGGTGGAAGCGAACCTGAAGCTCGGCTTCGCCGCGGACCTCCGGGAATACATGGTGGGCGCGCAGATGCTGCGCAACCTGGGCGCGGAGACCATCCGGCTCCTCACGAACAATCCGGAAAAAATCGAAGAGGTATCCGACTACGGCGTCCGCATCGTGGAGCGCGTGCCCATCCAGATGGAAGCGGGCAAAGAGGATGAATTTTATCTGAAGACGAAGCAGAAAAAAATGGGGCATCTGCTGCAGTTTGACAAGGAGGATGAATGATGCGCATTATCAGCGGTACGTTTGAAGACAGTCAGATCCGCGTGGGGATTCTGGCTTCCCGTTTTAACGAAGTGATTGTGTCGAAACTCATCGACGGCGCGGCGGATGCGCTGGCCCGGCACGGCGTGGATCTTGACACGGTGGATCTCGCGTGGGTGCCCGGGGCGTTTGAAATCCCGGCGGCTGCAAAGAAAATGGCCGAGTCCGGACGGTACGACGCGCTGATCTGCCTCGGCGCGGTCATCCGCGGAGAGACAGATCATTACGAGCACGTGGCAACGGAAGTGACGAAGGGCATCGCGCAGGTGTCGCTTTCTTCGGGCATTCCCGTGCTGTACGGCGTGCTCACTACGGATACGGTGGAACAGGCGCTGAACCGGGCGGGGCTCAAGTCCGGCAACAAAGGGTTCGAATGCGCCATGGATGCGCTTGAAATGGTAAGCCTCTTCAAACAATTATCCTGAGACAGCGGACTCCCGGAGAACCGGGAGTTTTTCTTTTGGGCACTCTTTCTGCTACAATACAGGAAACGATATAGGAGGCACCATGAACGGAAAAGAGGAAAAATGGCTGGACGCGCTCCGGCGCACGGCCGCGATGAGCGGAGACGCGGGACTGATTCTGCAGGGCGAGGCGGACGGCGCGCTCTCCGTAGAGGAAGGAGAAGAGCAGATGCGCGCGCTTACAGAAGAATACCGCGGCCCGGCGCTTGCGCTTCGGGAAAAGGCGGTACGCGCGTTTCCGGGGCGGAGTGAGGACGCGGCGGCGCATCTTCTGTCAGATGCGGTCTGCGCGCTGCTCCCCGCGGCGGATGCGCTGGCGGAACGGCTCCGCCTCTGCCCGGACGCGGCAGATGAAAAAAGGACGCTTATGACAGAGCTCGCCGCGCGGGCGCTGCGCGAGTGGGCGCGCCTCGCGGTCTATGATCCGGCAGAGGCGGCAGACGCGGCCCGGGCGGCGGCGCGGGCACAGAAAATCAGAAATTATGAGGCGCGGGGCCGGGATGGCTATCTTGACGGCGTGAGCGCGCTGTACCGGGGGAATGGGGCGCCTCTGTCCGTGCTGGCGGAAAAGGATGTGTACGACGCGTGCCGGCAGGTGCTGCGCCTCGCGGCGGATGCGGCGGGGCTGTACGAGGAATGCGTGTCGTCCATGAGATAATGTATGCGTTTTTTCTATGCATGAAGAAGGACAGCTTCTTGATTTTGCCTTGTTTACAGGTATAATAAATGTATATGGAGGAAATGCCATGGCAAAGGGACAGCCCTTTGAGCCGGATTGATGATGATTTCCCTGATGATCAATCCGGCTGCGGTGCGGTCATACTCCTCAATGGCTGTACAGCCAGAAGAAGCGGCGCAGGCCGCTTTTTTTGCGCCTGTTTTTCCCCGTGCGGCGGTGGTGTATAATAGGACATATTTTGTAAAAGCGGAGGTCGGCATGAATCCTGTAAGACAATACCAATGGCCGGATGGAAAGACGCTCGCGCTGGGCGGGCGCATGGCGGTCATGGGCGTGCTCAATGTGACGCCCGACTCGTTTTCCGACGGCGGCGCATGGAATACGGCGGCGCGCGCTGCCCGTCATGCGGCGGATATGGCCGCGGAGGGCGCGGATCTGATCGATGTGGGGGCGGAATCCACGAGGCCGGGCAGCACGGCGCTCTCCGCAGAGGAGGAGACGGCCCGCCTGATGACCTGTCTTCCGGGGGTGCTCGCCGCGTCTCCCGTGCCGGTGTCGGTGGATACTTACCATTATCGGACGGCGGAAGCGGCGATCCGCGCGGGAGCGCACATACTGAACGATGTGTGGGGCTTTCAGTACGACCGGGGGGAGATGGCGGATGTGGCCGCGGCGTCCGGTGTGCCGGTGATTCTCATGCACAATCAGAAAGACACGCAGTACGACGGCGACCTTATGGACTGCATGAAGGCGTTCTTTTCCCGCTCTGTGGAGATTGCTCTCGCACACGGCGTTCGGGAGGACCGCATCATTCTGGATCCGGGGATCGGTTTCGGCAAGGACGCGGCGCAGAGTCTTGAAGCGGTGCGGCGCATCGGAGAACTTACAGAGCTGTCTTTTCCCGTACTCCTTGCGCCAAGCCGGAAGCGGTTTATCGGTGAAGTGCTGGACCTGCCGGCGGGAGAACGGGATGAAGGCACCGGCGCGGTCTGTCTCTGGGGGCAGGAAAGGGGCTGCGCCATGGTGCGCGTGCACAATGTGCGCATGACTGCGCGGATGGTGCGCATGATGGATGCACTGCTCTATCCGGAAAGGGGGAAACCATGGACAAAATCTGTCTGAAGGGCATGACTTTTTACGGCCGTCACGGCGTCATGGCGGAGGAACAGCGGCTGGGGCAGCGGTTTGTCATTGACGCGGAGCTGTATTTGCCGCTTGCGGAAGCGGGCCGGACAGATGGCCTCGAAGACACGGTGAATTACGCAGACGTATACGGCCTTGTCCGCCGCATTGCGGAGGAGGAGCGGTATGCGCTCATTGAAAAACTCGCGGGGGAAATCGGCCGCCGCGTGCTCGCCGCTTTTCCGAAAGTGGAGCGTATCGCCGTGACGGTACATAAGCCTTCCGCGCCGGTGCCCGGGATTTTCGACGACCTGTCCGTCACCGTGGAGACTCTCCGCCATGAATGAGTATTATATTTCTCTCGGCTCCAATCTGGGAAATCGGGCGGCGGCGCTTCGAAGCGCGGTCCGGGCCATGAAGGCGGAAGGCGCGGCCGTCCTGGCGCGTTCACCGCTGTATGAGACGCAGCCCTGGGGAAATATCAATCAGGGCCCGTTTCTGAATGCGGTGGTGCGCGCAGCCTGGGAGGGCTCTCCGGAAGCGCTTCTGGAGAGACTGCTGGCTATCGAAACAGCGCACGGCCGGGAACGGATCGTTCACTGGGGGCCGCGCACGCTGGATCTTGATTTAATTTACGGCGAAGGGGTCGTGCGGGACAGCGCGTTCCTCCGCCTGCCGCACCCTTTCTTCTGGGAAAGGGCTTTTGTGCTGGTGCCGATGGCGGATATTGCTCCCGGCTTCCGTTACCGGGGCGAAACCATTGAGGCGCGCATTGAAGCGCTGCACGGCCGGGATGCGGTGCGGCGCATGGCAGACGATTGGGAGGCAAAGCCATGACGGATCAGGAAACCGCCGGATATGCCGCCGGGCCCGCGCTGACGGAAGCGCTCCGCGCGTCGGGACTGCTGAAAGACACCCGGGCCGTACTGGCGCGGAAACAGGCGGCCATGGTGTGCGGCGCGGACGGCGCGCAGAAAGCCTGGATCGCCGCGGCGCTTCGCCGCAAAGACCGCCCGGCGGTGTGCATTGTGCCGGAGCACAGAGATATCCTCCGCTGGGAGGAAGATCTGGCTTTCTTTGCGCCGGGTGTGGAGATTCTGCCCTTTCCCGTAGTGGAAAAAGCGGACTTCGCCGTGACGTTTTCCGGTACGGAAACGCTGCGGAGCCGCATGCAGGCGCTTGCCGCGCTGGCGGGCGGAAAACCGGCGGTGGTGCTGGCCACGGCGGTAGAGGCGGCGCAGAAGCTGCCCGCGCCGGGATTGCTTCTCCGGAAAAGGAAAAATATCCGCGTGGGGGACGTGCTTGAGCGCGAGCCTTTTCTCGCAGAGCTCGTGGACTATGGCTATGAGCGGGTGGATCAGGTGGAGCGGTGCGGCCATTTTGCCGTGCGCGGGGATATCATCGATATTTTTGCGGTCAATGAAGCGCATCCGTTCCGCCTTGAATTTTTCGACGATGAAATTGACAGCATCCGCCGTTTCAATGAAGATGACCAGCGGTCTATTTCGTCGGAAGAGAGCGCGTCGCTCCTGCCGCTTCATCTGGACGGGGAGGAGACGGCGTGCCTGGGCGATTATGCGGGAGAGGGACTGCTCATTTATGACGAACCCCAGCGGTGCGCCGAAGCGCTCCGGGCCTATCTGCGGGAAGAAAAGGAAAACCGGGACCGCGCGGCGGGATGGGAGCGTGCGGCTGTCCGCCGGGGAGAGACGCTCGTCTTTTCTCTGCTGAACCGGAGCTTTCCCGAGCTGGCGCTGAAAAGCACGGCCATGTGGCGGGGACAGACCGCCACCAATTTCCAGAGGCAGTTCCCTCTCTTTGCCGACGAGATCCGGTATCGTCTGGATGAGGGCTGGCGCGTGGCCGTAGCGTGCCCCCGTCCGTCGGAAGCGGAAGAGATCCGCGCGGCGCTTCGGGAAAACGGGGTGCCTCTTTCGGACAGGCCGGAGGCCGGGAAGGCGGCGGTCCTTCCCGGCGTGATTACAAAGGGCTTTGAAGTGCCGGATATGGCGCTTGCGCTTTTTGCGGCCGGCGATGTGCTTGGAAAACCGAAGCTCCGCCGGTTTCGCGCGGCGTCCCGGGGGCAGCAGGTCCGGTTCTTTTCCGACCTTGCGCAGGGCGACTATGTGGTGCAGCGCGTACACGGCATCGGGCGCTACCTTGGCATCCGCACCATGGAAATCGACGGCATGCACCGGGATTATGTAACCATCCAGTACGCCGGCGGAGACAAACTGTACCTGCCCATGGAGCAGATCACCACGCTGGAAAAATACATCGGTCCGGAAGGCGAAGCGCCGGCGCTGTCCAAAATGGGCGGCGCTTCCTGGGAAAAGATCCGGAGCCGGGCGAAGCAGTCCATCGAGGAGCTGGCGGAGCGGCTGCTCGCCATTTACGCGAAACGGGAAATCACGCCGGGCATCGCCTTTGATCCGGATACGCCGGAGCAGCGTGAATTTGAAGAGGCATTTCCCTATGTGGAGACGCCGGATCAGCTCACCGCCGTTGAAGCCATCAAGCGGGCCATGGAAAAGCCCGAGCCCATGGATATGCTCCTTTGCGGAGACGTGGGGTTCGGAAAAACGGAAGTGGCCATGCGGGCGGTGTTCAAGTGCGTCATGAGCGGATACCAGTCGGTGGTGCTCGTACCGACCACTGTGCTTTCCCAGCAGCATTTCCAGACGTTTTCTGAACGGATGGAGCGCTTTGGCGTGCGCATCGCCGTATTGAACCGTTTCTGTACGGCGAAAGAACGGAAAGCGATCCTGAAAGGCGTGGCGGACGGCTCCATCGATGTGCTCATCGGCACGCACGCTATCCTTTCGAAAAAAATCGAGTGCCGGCGGCTGGGCCTTCTTGTAGTGGACGAAGAACAGCGCTTCGGTGTGGTGCAGAAAGAAAAATGGAAATCCCGGGACAGCGCCATCGACGTGCTGACGCTCTCGGCGACGCCCATTCCCCGTACGCTGCATATGAGTCTCACCGGCGTGCGGGACATGGTCACCATCGCGCAGGCCCCGTCAAACCGCCATGCCATTCAGACCTACGTCACCGAGTACGACGACCGCATTGCCCGGGAAGCGATTCTCCGGGAAAAGGCAAGGGGTGGACAGACCTATTTCATCTACAACCGCATCGACTCCATCGATGCCATGGCGGCGCACCTCCGGGGGATGCTGCCGGAGGATATTTCCATCGGGATCGCCCACGGGCGCATGACCGGCGATGCGCTGGAACAGATCATGTTTGATTTCTTTGAGAGAAAATACGATGTGCTTCTCTGTACGACCCTCATTGAAAACGGGGTGGATCAGCCGAATGCGAACACCATGATTGTGTACGACGCGGACCGCATGGGCCTCTCGCAGCTTTATCAGATGCGGGGGCGCGTGGGGCGTTCGGACCGGATCGCCCGGGCGTATTTCTTCTACCGCCGTGGAAAAGTGCTTTCCGAAGTGGCGGAGAAGCGTCTTGATTCCATTCGGGAATTTACCGAGCTCGGCGCGGGATTCAAGATTGCCATGCGCGATCTGGAAATCCGCGGCGCGGGCAATCTCCTCGGCGCGGCGCAGCACGGCAATATCGCCGCGGTGGGGTTTGCCACGTACTGCACCATGCTGGATGACGCCATCCGCCGGATGAAAGCGGAAAAGCAGCACCGGCCGCCGCCGAAAAAACTGCCCGATACGGTGATCGAATTCATGCAGGATGCCTATATCAACGATGCGTACATCGGCAAGCCGGATCAGAAAATGGAAATCTACCGGCGCCTTGCTTCGGCCGCGTCAGAGAAGGAGCTGGCAGATCTCATCGATGAAGTGATCGACCGGTACGGTACGCCGACAGAGCCGGTGGAAAAACTGTTTGATGCGGCGCGTCTCCGGGTGCTCGCCCGGACGCTCGGCATCGGAAGTATCGTCACTGACGGGGACAGCTGGCTGCTCACCTGGGCGGACGAAGAGCCCATGACGGGGTTCGACGTGACGCAGCTGCCCCGGGAATGGCTGGCGAAGCTGCGCGTTTTGCCTCAGGCTCCTACCCGTGTTAAAATAAGAAAAGCCGCCATTTCTGGCGAACCCATGAAGTGGCTCACGGATTTTCTGCGCATGCTCCATGCGAAAATCCGCACATCGGTTTCTGGGGGAATTTCACGTGCATAAGAATACGTTTGTGCAGGGCGCGCTGATTCTGACCGTAGCAGGGCTGCTCGTCAAATTCATCGGCGCGTTCAGCCGCATCTATCTGTCGCGTCTTCTCGGCGGGGAAGGAATCGGCCTCTATCAGATGGCCTATCCGATTTATCTGCTCTGCCTGGCCGTATCGTCCGCGGGGCTTCCCGTGGCGATTTCCATCATGGTGGCGGAAAAGAACGCTGTTCACGATTATCTGGGCGGGCAGCGGGTTTTCCGCATTTCGCTCATGGCGCTCACCGCGACGGGGCTTTTCTTCAGCGCGCTTCTGTACTTCGGGGCGCAGTGGCTCATCGACAGCGGCATCGTCCGCGATCCCCGGGCTTACTGGTCTCTCCTCGCGCTGTCCCCGGCGATTCTCATGGCGACGGTGCTCGCCACGCTCCGGGGCTATTTCCAGGGGCTGCAGAATATGACGCCCACGGCGGTGTCGCAGATCGTGGAGCAGCTGTTCCGGGTGGTCATCATGATCGGCCTGGCGGTGCTCCTCATGCCGCACGGCCTCGAGTTCGGCGCGGCCGGGGCGACCTTCGGCGCGGCACCGGGAGCCTTTGTGGGCATCCTTGTGCTGCTTGTGTTCTACTGGAAGAACCGGGGCTGGCGGAAAGAGATGAAAGCCGCGCAGGACCCGTCCATCGTGCCGGACACCACGGGCAAAATCATCCGGCGCCTTCTCATGCTGGCGCTGCCCGTGTCGCTGGCCAATATCATGCTCCCCATCGTGTCGAATATCGACCTCATCATCGTACCCCGCCGGCTGGAGGTGGCGGGCTTTGCCGTGGAAGAGGCCACGACCCTTTTCGGGTATCTCACGGGCATGGCCACGGCGCTGGTCAACATGCCCACCATCATGACCGCATCGCTTGCGGCAAGTCTTGTGCCGGTCATTTCCGAAGCGATGGCCCGGCGCAATCCCGATGTGATCGCACAGCGCACGGGACTGGCCATGCGCATGGCCAATGTCATCACCGTGCCCTCTTTCGTAGGCATGTGCGTCATTGCTACGCCGATTTCCGCCATGCTTTACGCGACGCCGGAGGCCGGCCCCTGCATCGCCGTCATGAGCTTCGGCGTATTTCTGCTGGGGGTGCAGCAGGTGACTACGGGCGTGCTGCAGGGGATGGGGCGGACGGCCATTCCCTTCCTCAATATGGTGGTGAGCGCGTGCGTGAAAATTCTCCTGTCCTGGAATCTGACGGCGATGCCCAGTCTGGGCGTGCTCGGCGCGGCATGGGCGACGAACGCCGATTTCGGGGTGGCGGCGCTGCTCAATCTGTACTTCCTCTATAAATACATGAAGTACAAAATGGACATCGCCCATACCCTGCGGTGCTTCCTTTCGGCAGGCGCCATGGGCGCGGCGGTATTGGGCGTCTATTCCGTCATGTATCCCGTGCTGCACAGCAATACGCTCGCCACGCTTGCGGCAATCGGCGCGGGCGTCGTGGTGTATGCTTTTGCCATCGTATTGACGCATACCGTGCGCGCGGAAGATGTGGAAGGCGTGCCGAAGATCGGAAGAAAGCTCGCGGCAGGGATTCGAAAAATCGATATTTTTGGAAAAAAGGAATCCTGATATGGACTTCAGCGTACTGCATGAAGCCGGAGTGGATTGGCAGAGAGGCTTCACCGTGTGCGGAGCCTCTTCTTTCTGGCGGCTTCCCGCGACAATTCTTCATCCGGTTCTGGTGACGGATATTGGCGATGCGGAAACAATGGACAGCCTGCGCCGCCTGCTGCTGTCCCGGTATGACGGGGCGTCCCCGGCGCAGCTCTGGCGCAGGGACGGACGCGAAAAAACAGATACAGTCATCGGGGCGCTTTCATTTTCGGAAACAGATGGGCCGTGCGCGCTTTTCTTTGATCCGGAGGCCTGTCTCCGCCGGAGTGCGGATTCTTTTTCCATAGACCGGCTGCTGGCGGTCATGGAGGCCCTCCGAGCGCCCGGAGGCTGTCCCTGGGATCGGGCGCAGACCCATGAGACCCTCCGCACTTACCTCATTCAGGAAGCATACGAGGTGGCGGATGCCATCGACCGGGGCGACCGGGACAACCTGAAGGAAGAGTTGGGCGACGTGCTGTATCAGGTGGTCTTTCATGCGCGCGCCGCAGAGGAAGAAGGGGCCTTTACCATGCAGGATGTGGTGAATGGAATCTGCGATAAAATGGTGGAGCGCCATCCGTACGTCTTCGGAACGCTCACAGAAGCGGAGACCGCCGAGCTTCTGGGCACGTGGGAAATCCGAAAGATGCGGAAAAAGCGCAGAGAGCATCTGCTGGCCGGGCTTTCGCCTTGCTTGCCAAGTCTACTCTTTGCGTGTATAATGCAAAAGAAAGTGAGTTCTATATGCAGGGAAAAGGCTGAAAATGCAGAAGACCGCAGAGACCGCTTTGAGTCCTCCTGGAGGAAGGCCATGGAAATGGCAGAGACGGGCAGCGCTCCGGAAACGGTCGAGCGCTGCTTTGGCAAAGCGCTTTTTGAAATGGTTGCTCTGCTGCGGGACTTCGATGTGGAGCCGGAGCTGGCACTGCACCGGTTCAACAGTCTTTATGCTGAACAGTTCGGCGAATGGGAAACGGAACTCCGGGAAAAGGGCCGGTCGGTCACGGAAGCGGAGCCGGAAGATTTTCAGAGGCTGAGAGAACGCCTGAAGGACAGCGACCTTTGCTGAACGAGAAGAAAGTATAGAACAACTCAGGGGAAATCCTGAACAGTATGAAGGAGGATGTTTTAGAATGAACAAAACGGAATTAATTACTGCGGTAGCCCAGGAAGCAGAAGTAACGAAAAAAGACGCGGAAAAAACCGTCAAGGCCGTGATCGATGTGATCAGCGCCGCGCTGGAAAAGGGCGAGAAGGTACAGATCATCGGCTTCGGTACGTTTGAAGTCCGTCAGCGTAAAGCCAGAGAAGGCCACAACCCGTCCAGCGGCAGCGTCATTCAGATTCCGGCTTCTAAAACTCCGGCCTTCAAGGTCAGCAAGCAGCTGAAAGAAAGAGTCAATCAGTAATCGCGAAAAAAGAGCACGGCATGTCCGCGCTCTTTTTTGGTGCGCATGGCCGGGAGGCGGCATGCTTTTTTATGGTATAATGAAAGCATGCTTGAAGCCTTGCAGTATCCGGCGGCCAGGCCGCTTAGTCATGGATCAGGACCGTGTATGAAACCGCACAGAAAATTTTTTATTCTTTCCGCATCCATAGGGAGCGGTCATTCCCAGGCGGCGCGCGCTGTGGCGGAGGCCATCAAGCTGAGCCATCCCTGCGACAGCGCCCGCGTGCTGGACTTTCTTTCCGGAGACAGCTTTTCGCTGGATCAGCTTATCAAGAAAAGCTATCTCAAGATGCTGGATGTGTTTCCCATCATTTACAACCGTCTCTACAGCAATTCGCAGAACCGCTATCTGGGAAACGGCGTGCAGAGCCTGCTCTCGTGGAGTTTTCGCAGGCGCATGAAGCGGCTCAACGCGGCGCTGAAGCCGGACGCGCTCATTTTTACGCATCCTTTCCCGGCGTGCGCGGCCAACCTGCTGAAAAAGGAGGGGACGCTTTCCATTCCGCTCCTCGGGGTCATTACGGATTTCGATATTCATCAGCTGTGGATTTACAAACATCTCGACGGGTACTGCGTGCCCACGCAGGAGCTGGCGGACAAGCTGGCGGCGCACGGTGTGCCGCGGGAGATCATTCACACCACGGGGATTCCCGTGCGGCGGGCGTTTTATGAAGAACAGCGGCGCCATCCGGAGCGCCGGCCCGGGACGGTGCTCATCATGGGCGGAGGGCTCGGGCTCGGATATATTACAGATACGCTGAAGCGGCTCGATACGGTGGAGGAAATCCGGAATTTTATCGTGATTACCGGACAGAATATTTCTGCCTATGAAGAAGTGGCTTCCCTCCGGGACAAGCTGCGCCATCCCGTAGAACTGCACAGTTATACCAATAAAGTGGCGCATTTCATGGGCCTGGCGGATCTCATCGTGACGAAGCCCGGGGCGCTTACCTGTACGGAAGCGCTTACCATGCGGCTGCCCATGGTGCTGGTGAACGCGCTTCCCGGACAGGAAATGGCCAACGCCGCGCATCTGGCGGAGAAAGGCTGCGCCGTATGGGTGAAGCGGGGGCAGCTTGCCGCCACGGTGCGGGAGATCCTTCTGCATCCGGAACAGCGGCAGCGCATGGCCGACCGGTGCGGCCCCATGCCGGAAAACAGCAGTGAGAAAATTGTAGACATCCTGTACGGTATGCTGGACGGCGCGAAGAGACAATAACATAGCGGAGAGCCGGGAAGTTTCCCGGCTTTTCCTGTGCCGTTGGAAAATCCCGCGGGCGGTATATAATAAAAGAAATCCCGCGGCGCGGGCAATTCATGAAAAGGGGAACGTATGATACAGTCTCTGCTTCTCATCTTCGGTCGGTTTCAGCGGGGGGCGCTGATTCTGTCGGGCTTTGCCGTATTCATGCTGGTCGGCGCGCTGCTCCTGATGCTTCCGGCGGCGCAGACCGGCGCGCGGCCCATCGGATTTGTGGACGCGCTCTTCACGGCGGTGAGCGCGGTGAGCGTCACCGGCATGAGTCTCATTAACCTGCAGGAGGATCTGACGCTGTTCGGGCAGCTGCTCATGCTCCTCATGATGCAGGTGGGAGGGCTCGGCATCATGACCATCATGGCCATCATGGGGATATCCACGGGCCGCCGCATCCGCCTGCAGGAGCGGCTTCTCATCAGCGATTCCTTCAATCTGCAGACGCCTTCGGGCATGGTGCTGCTCGTGCGGAAAATCATCGCCATGACGTTCCTGGTGGAATTTGTGTCGGGGACGCTCCTGTCCATTCACTTCTGCCAGGATATGGGGCCGGTGGGCATTTATTACGGCTACTGGCACGCCGTGTCCGCATTCTGCAACTGCGGGCTGGATCTGTTTGGAAACGGCGGATTTTCTCCCTTTGCGCGGGACCCCTTCGTATGCGCCGTGGTGAGCGCCACCATGCTTCTCGGGGGCATCGGCTTCGTGGTCATTGACGATGTGGTGACGAAGCGGTCCTGGTCGCATCTTTCGCTGAATACGAAGCTTGTCCTGACGGCGGAACTGTTTTTTACGCTCTTCGGCGCGGTGGTGTTCTTTCTCATGGACAGGAATAATCCCCGCACCATGGGGGATATGAATGTCTTCATGGAGATCCTCAATTCGTTCTTCATGTCCATTTCCTCCCGTCTGGCAGGGTTTACTACCTTTGACATTGCCGATGTGAGTCTCAGTACGCAGCTCATCGTGATGCTTCTCATGTTTACCGGCGCGGCGCCGGTGTCAACCGGGGGCGGCGTGCGCACCACTACGGTGCTCGTCATGTTTCTTTCCGTTTTGTCCTGGCTGCGGGGCCGGGAGGACGTGGTGGTCTTTCACAAGCGGATCGACGAGCAGTTTATTTCCAAAGCGTTTCACGTATTTACTTTGTCGCTGGCGCTGACATTTCTGACGGTCTTTCTGCTGCTGCTCTTCGATACGCAGGGATTCCGTCTCGAGGAAGTCCTCTTTGAAGGTGTGTCGGCATTCAGTACCGTGGGGTTCAGCGTGGGGCTTACGGACCGGTGGAACGATTTCTGCAAGATCGTGCTGATTTTCTCCATGTTCATCGGACGCATCGGCGTGATGACCCTGGCGCTTACGTTTGCGGAACGGCATCAGGGGCAGATCCGGTATCCCACGGAAAATGTAGTCATCGGATAAGGAGTCAATCCATGGAACAGAAACTGCAGTTTTTTGTGGCCGGTCTGGGCCGCTTCGGGGAAAGCGTGGCGCTCACGCTGGACCAGATGGGGTACGATGTGATGGCCATGGACAAAGATGAAAACGTGGTGCAGGACCTGTCGGACAAGCTGGGCTATGTGGTCTGCGCCGACGCGGCGGATGAAAAAAATCTGAATGCGATTGGTGCGGGCAATGCCGACGTGGCGGTGGTGGCGATCGGCGACCTGTCGGCGAGCCTTCTTACGACGCTGCTCCTGAAAGACATGGGCGTGAAGCGCATCGTCGTGAAGGCACTGGACGAGCTTCACGGAAAAATGCTCCAGAAAATCGGCGCGGATCAGATCATTTACTCGGAAAAGGAAATGGGGATCCGCGTGGCGCACAATCTCACGTCCGCAGGCATCGTGGACTATATTGAAATGAACAACAACATCACCGTGGTGACCATCCATATCCCGGCGGACTGGGTCGGAAAGACGCTCATCGATCTGGACGTGCGCCGGAAATATCACATTACTGTCGTAGCCATTCGGCGGAAGAAAGAAAATTTCATCAATCCCCGCCCGGATATGGCCATGCAGAAGGGGGATATGCTGGTGATTCTGGGCGATACGGCGAGCATCAAGGAGATCACGAGCCGTCTCGATTGAGACGCCGTGGCTCATCCGCCCGTTTTGTGTTATGATAGTGGGGAATTTACCGGGCGCCCTTTTGAGACGTCCTTCCGCATATACGATAGAGAAATTCCATTGGTACAGCTACAGGAGTGAACGTATTTGGAAAAGTTAGTCATTGAAGGAGGAACTCCGCTTCGCGGTTCCGTTCGTATCTCGAGCGCCAAAAATGCGGTGCTGCCCATCATCGTGGCGGCGCTTCTGCCGGAGACGCCGGCCACTGTGGCAGATGCGCCGGAGCTGGACGATGTGCGCACCATCTGCAGTGTGCTGGAGTCCCTGGGGGTCAAGATTCGGCGCAAAGGCCGGGAGATGACTTTCGACGCGTCTCACGTCGACCGGACGGAAGCGTCGTACGAGCTGATGAGCCGCATGCGGGCGTCCTTTCTCGTCATGGGGCCGCTTCTCGCCAAGAAAGGGCATGCGAAGATCGCGCTGCCGGGCGGATGCATGATCGGCAGCCGGCCTATCGATCTGCATCTGAAAGCCTTTGAGGCGATGGGCGCGAAAATCCAGATTCACAACGGCTATGTGGAAGCCTCCGCCCCCCGCGGCCTGAAGGGCGCGGAAATCTATCTGGATTTCCCCAGCGTGGGAGCCACGGAAAATGTGCTCATGGCGGCGGCTCTGGCGGAGGGACGCACGGTCATTGAAAATGCGGCGGAAGAGCCGGAAATTGTGGATCTTGTGACATTCCTGTCCAGCATGGGCGCAAACATCAAGGGAGCGGGGACGAACGTGATCCGCGTGGAAGGCGTGAAGCGCCTGGAGGGCGTGACGCATACGGCTATTCCGGACCGGATCGAAGCGGGCACGTTCATGATTGCCGCGGCCATGGCGGGCGGCGATGTGGTGGTGGAAAATGTGCTCTCGGAGCATCTGAAGCCGCTCCTGGCCAAGCTTACGGAAGCGGGAGTCCGGGTGGTGAAGGAAGACATCGACCGGGTGCGCGTCATCAGCGATGGACGTATCCGCTCTACGGATATCAAGACGCTGCCGTATCCGGGGTTCCCCACGGATCTGCAGGCGCAGTTCATGGCGCTCATGACTGTCGGCGATGGGGTGAGCACCATCACGGAGACTGTTTTTGAAAACCGGTTCATGCATGCGGGTGAGCTGCAGCGTATGGGCGCTTCTATCCAGATTGAAGGGCGGAAAGCCATTGTCACGGGCGTGCCGTTTCTTCAGGGGGCGTTCGTGCGGGCGACCGATCTCCGCGCCGGTGCGGCGCTTACGCTGGCGGGGCTCGCCGCGCACGGCGTGACCGAAGTGGGCGATCTGCATCACATCGACCGGGGGTACGATCATCTGGTAGAGAAACTGCAGGGCCTGGGAGCGCATATTTCCCGTGTCAATACAAACTGAGACGAAAAGCCGGCAGACGGTGCGCCGACCGGGATTCAGCTTTCTGGACTGGCTCGGTTCGTTCGGGACGGAAGACATCGGCATGGATCTCGGCACGTCCAACGTGGTGATCTATGTCAGAAAAAAACAGCTCATCTATCCTGAGGCGTCGGCGGTGGCGGTGCGCGAAAAAAACGGAGAAATGTTTGCATACGGCACGCGGGCGGAAGAGATGGAAGGGCGTACGCCCGGGAGCATCCGCATCGTTCATCCGCTGCGGGACAGCGCCATCATCGATTACAACGCCACGGCGTATCTGCTGAACTCCATTATCAACCAGTCCTATCTGCGAAGCCTCTTTTTCCATCCGCGGCTCATTGTGTCCGTTCCGGCGGGCGTCACCGGCGTGCAGCGGCGGGCGCTCCTTGAAGCGGCCGTCAATATGGGCGTGCGGAAGGCCGTGCTCATCGATCAGCCCATTGCGGCGCTGCTTGGCATGGGCGTCAATACGGACCGCATGCAGGGCGCGATGGTGGTAGATATCGGCGGCGGCTCGGCAAACGTGTCCATCGTATCCCGACACGGCATCGTGGTGACGGACTCGACCTATGAAGCGGGGCTTTCCATGGATCAGGCGGTAATGACGCGCGTGCGGGAGAAATACAAAGTGCAGCTGGGCCGGCAGGCGGCGGAGCGGCTGAAACAGCAGCTGGGGATCCTCTGGGATGTGACCGGCGCACTCGAAGCGGCGGAGGCGGCGGGCAAGTCGCTGGAGAGCGGGCTGCCGGTCAAGGTGGGCGTCACCGGAGAGGATACGGCGAACGCGCTTCGGCCGATCATGCAGGTGCTCTGCCGGAAAATTCTCGGCGTGCTCCAGAAAACACCGCCGGCTCTGCTGGCGGATATCCGCGACCACGGGATCATGCTCAGCGGCGGCTGCGCGCAGCTCAAGGGGCTGGACGTGATGGTTACCCGCGTTACGGGGATTCCCGCGTACGTGGTGGAACAGCCCATGTATGTGAATGCCATCGGCGCGGGGGCAGCGTTGGAGTACATGGATTATATGCGCGATTCTCTGCAGGATCTGCATTGAAGCCAGACAAATGGAAACGGCAGGCTGAGGCCCGCCGTTTTTTGCATGCGTTCCAATTGGCCTGCTTTATGGTAGAATACAGATAATCGTATGACAGGAAACCCGCGGGGCGGGAAGAAATAAGGAGGAATCATGAAACAGTGGATGGCGGCGGGGGCGCTTGCGCTGGCGGCGCTGCTCGCCGGGACGGCGGAAGCGGCTGTGGTGGAACAGAAGGCGGTCATCGGCGGGGCCGTACAGTCCGTACTGACAGTCGGTGCAGCGGTGACGGAAGGAGAGGTGCTCGCCGAAGTGAATACGCTGGCAGGCCTCGTGCCGGCTGCCAAAGCGTCCGCAGACGGCACGGTGACGGAGGTATGCGTGACCCGGGGCGACACGGTGGCCCGGGGCGATGTGGTGGTTGTGCTGGAGACGGCGGAATGAGGCGCTGCATGAACATGAGCCGGTGGAAACGATACGCAAAGCGGTGGGGCGCGGCGCTCCTCTGCGCATGCGCGCTGTGCGGCGGTCAGGCTGCGGCAGAGCAGGAGTTCCTGCCCGTGTCGGACGTGCGCGAAGGCATGCAGGGCTATGCCAAAACCGTGGTGCACGGCCGGGAGATCTCCACATTTGACGTGGAAGTTCTGGGCGTGATGAAAGATCGGGGCGCAAATGGCGGCGATCTCGTGCTGGTAAAAGTATCCGGCCCGGTTATTGAAGAAACAAACGGCATCGCGCAGGGGATGAGCGGCAGCCCGGTCTATATTGATGGAAAACTGCTCGGCGCGGTGGCGTACGGATTTCCGCAGTCGGGGGGACGCATCGGCATGGTGACGCCCATTTCCGACATGCTCGCCCTGTGGACGATGGATGACCGGAAGGCGCCGTCTCTTGCGCCGCGGCCCTCAGAAGGCTTGGTGCCCATCGACACGCCGCTCATGGCGTCCGGCTATACTCCGGGCGCGCTGGCGTATCTTACGGAGAAGATGGGAGATTTCCACATGACGCCCTACGCAGCGGCGTCCGCCGGAAATGATGACAGCGCGTTTCCGCTTGAGCCGGGCGGAGCGGTCGCGGCGTCCCTTGTGACGGGGGATCTGAAGCTTGGGGCGGTCGGGACAGTGACCTATGTAGACGGCGGGCGCATGGTGGCCTTTGGCCATCCGTTTATGAGCCGCGGCGGCACAGGGTATTTCATGCACAATTCGTATATTTTCACCGTCATTCCCAGTCAGAATGTACCGTTCAAGCTGGGGTCCGTGGGGGCGGAAATCGGCACCGTCGATCAGGACCGCGGCGCGGGCATCGGAGGCGTGGAGGGCGTCCTGCCGGCGAGCACCGCCCTGCATGCGGCGGTGACCGATACGGATCTCGGACAGAAAAAGGACCTGCACGTGAGAATGATCCGCGATGAAATGCTGCTGCCCACCCTGGCGGCCACGTCCGTGTACAATGCGGTGAGCCATGTCATGGATCGGCGCGGGGAGGGCACAGTGGGAATTTCCTACACACTCTATCCGGAGGACGACAAACAGAAGCCTTTTACGAGACGGAATCTGTACTGGTCTTCGTCGGACGCGGCGGAGCGCAGCGTGGATGAACTGTACAATGTGGTGCGCCTCCTGGCGCAGAATCGGTTTGAAGCGTATCCGCTGCGCAGCATCGATGTGACCATGGATGTGACGAAGGAACGGCGCACGGCGCAGCTGCTGGACGCGACGGCTACGCCCATGGTGGTGAGTCCGGGAGATTCCATTTTTATCCGCGTGCGGCTCCAGCCGTACCGGGGGGACGTATTCTACAAGGACTTGACCTTTACCGTGCCGGAAGATCAGCCTGCAGGAGAAATGATCCTGGAAGTGCGCGGCGGCGGCGTGGTGCCCCTGCCGTACCTGATCCAGCAGCAGCAGTACAATCTTACCAGCGAAATTCTGGAGCGGCTCCGCACTTACAAAGATTTCCGGGATCTGCAGGACCGGCTCATGAAAGAAGACTCGAATAATCAGGTGGTGGTGGAGATCCTCGACCCGAACGTGAGTATGATTACCCGGGATGGGGACGAAAAAGACGGCGCGCAGATCCAGAATCGGCAGAAGCCGGAGCAGCCGGATTATCTGAAAGAGCAGGAGAACAAGGAGGATCCCGCGAAGGAGAAAGAATCGCCTTCCGCACGGGTGGATACGGATTACGTCATTTATGGCGACGGTCAGTTTACCTTCCGTGTGATGACTCCGGCGGACCGGGACAGGACGCTTGCGGAGATGAAGAAAAACCGCGCCCAGGAAAACCGGATGCGGCTGGAATTGAAGAACCGGGAAAAAGAAGATCTGGAAGAAAACGCAAAGAAAGACGCGCCGAAAGACGGGGAGAACAACGCCTGAGCGGCAGAAAAAAGGAGCGTGAGCTCCTTTTTTGCGTGAATGGTCCGGCTGTATGAGATGAACTCCGTTTGGAGGAGGGCAGGAGACCGCGCCTTTTGGGCGGTGTGCGGGAATGGCCGGCTCCCGGCAGAGACGCTTTTCTGTGGGAGGAAAGAAGAGGGAGAGGCTGCGCGCCGGATGGTAAAATTTTCTCCGCTCCTCCGGAAGGGAATGGTTTGAATTTCACTTACCTTTGATGTATTATAATAATAATCATAATTTTACGGGAAGGGAGGGAGACCCGTGTCCGGTTTTCTGGAATCGCTGGGGAAAACGACGCTCGGCATATTTCATCAGCTCGGCGCGGTGATCCTTCTCTTTTTGTCTACGCTGCGTCAGCTGCACCGGATCCAGCCGCATGAAACGGCGAAACAGTGCCTTGCGCTCGGCGTGAAATCGTTTCCCATCGTGGCTTTGACGCTGCTCTTCACGGGGATGGTGCTGTCCATCCAGATCGCGGGCGAGCTCATCAAGTACGGCGCAGAATTCTCGATCGGCGGCATCGTGGCCATCGGCATGGGCCGCGAGCTCGGCCCCGTGCTGTGCGGGGTAGTGCTCGCCGGCCGGGTGGGCGCGGCCATTACGGCGGAGCTGGGCACCATGCGCGTGACGGAGCAGATCGACGCCCTGCGCTGCATGGCGGTGAATCCCGTGGCGTATCTCGTGGTGCCCCGTTTTGTAGCGTGCATGACCATGCTGCCTATTTTGAATGTGTTCGGCGTGACCATCGGCATCGCCGGCGGCATGATCATTGCTGCGCTGTATGACAATGTGTCCGCCTATACTTTTCTGCATTCCATCGACGTATTCTGCGGACCGTCGGATATTTATATCGGCATGGTCAAGTCCGTCGTTTTCGGCATGATTGTAGCTCTCGTGGGCTGCGACCGGGGCATGACCTGCACTGCCGGCGCCGAGGGTGTGGGCAGGGCCACCACGCAGTCTGTGGTGTACTCCATCGTGATGCTCTTTGCGGCGAACTACCTGTTGTCGTCGGTTCTGTTCTGAGGGGCATATGATTGAACTGCAGCATGTGTACAAATCTTTCGGGGACCGGCAGATTCTGAAAGATGTCAATCTGTCCGTTGCGGAAGGGGAAACCATGGTCATCCTCGGCGCCTCCGGTTCGGGGAAGTCCACCATTCTGAAACTCATCATCGGCCTGCTTGCGCCGGATGAGGGAGATATTCTTGTCGACGGAAAAAGCGTTGTCGGTCTTACGGAGGACGAGTGGAACGCCATGCGCCGCCACATGGGCATGGTCTTTCAATACTCGGCGCTCTTTGATTCCATGACCATCCGGGAAAACGTGGCATTCGGCCTGCGGCAGCATGCCCGCCTGCCCGAGGCGGATGTGCAGCATATCGTGCGGGAAAAGCTCCGCATGGTGGGGCTTGATGCGGACGAAATCGGCGGTCTCATGCCGTCGAGCCTGTCCGGCGGAATGAAGAAGCGCGTATCCCTCGCGCGGGCTACAGCGCTCGATCCGGGCCTCATCCTCTATGACGAGCCCACCGCCGGGCTGGACCCGATCCGGTCTACCGCCATCAGCCATCTGATCCGGCACACGCAGAGCGCCATGCACGCCACCAGTGTGGTGGTGACGCACGATATGAAATCCGCCAGGGACATCGCGGACCGGATGGCCTTTCTTCACGAAGGCGCATTTCTGGCCGTGGGGACGCCCGATGAAATATACCGGTCGGAAAACCGGCTGGTGCAGCAATTCATTCACGGCTGGGAGACGCCGGAAGATCCGGAAGAGGAGGAATGGCAATGAAGTGGTCCACCGAGGCGAAGGTCGGCGCGTTCGCGCTGGCAGGCCTCATCATCTTTGCGGCGATCATCGTCCAGCTTTCTCATCTGGTGCTGTTTGGAAAAGACGGTTTTCATGTAACGGGCTATTTCCAGGAAGCGGAAGGCATCGAGCGGGGCAATCCCATTCGCTATGCCGGCGTGGAAGTAGGGCGCGTAGACGATATCCTTGTCGACCGCGGAGAGGCGGTGCTTTCCCTGCGGTTTTATGACGGTACGGAAGTGCCGAAAGACGCGGCGTTTTCCATCCAGTCCAGCGGCGTCATGGGCGGCATGTATGTGCGTGCTTCCGGAGGACGGCTGGAAGACGGCATCCTGGAAGAGGGCATGTCCGTACACGGAGCGGCGGCTCCGGGATTTGAGACGGCCATGAATAAGATGGACCGGCTCGCTGATTCGGCGCAGCAGCTGCTGGACGGGCTGAATGCGGTCATGGCAGACCGCGCCGCACAGAATAATATGAAAGACACCATCGCCAATATCAATACGCTGACCCAGAATCTGGCAGTGCTTACTGCGCAGGGCATTCAGATCGCAGGCGACGTGGAAAGCATGAGCCGGCAGATGAGCGGCATGCTTGCCGACTTCAATCGGGATGGCCGGGCAGGTTCGCAGGCGCGGGTCATTCTGGACAACCTGGCGGCCACCTCGGAAAACGCAAAGGAATTGTCATTCCGGGCGCGGGATTTGTCGGGGAAACTGGACGGCGTCATGAGCGGTTTCCAATTGTCCGGGGAGGGCGAATTGTTATATAATACGTCAGAAAAAGAATTTTCTCCCAATTTTTCCTTCCGTTTCGGCGATGAGAAATTTGTCCGGCTCGGCGTGGAATCGCTGGGTGAGGATTCGCTCCTGAATGCGCAGTACGGCGTCAGGCAGGGCCGGTGGGATTTCTACGGCGGCGTCATCCGCGGAGAAGTCGGCGCCGGTGCGGACTACAGAGAAGACCGCTGGCGCATCGGCGCGGACGTTTATGATCCCAATGATCTGACCGTCCGCATCAGGGGCGGCTATGAAGTGTTTCCCGACATTTTTGCCACGGTTTCGACCATCCAGCCGGAAAAGAGGAAAGGCGGCGGCAACTATGTGGGGCTCAGCTATATGTATTGATTGAAATCCGGTGCATGGATGCAGAAGGGATGGAACATGATGAAAAGAAATGCGTATAAATGGCTTGGCGCTTCGGTAATGGCTGCGCTGACGCTGATGACTTCGCCGGCCATGGCGAAGGGCGTGGAGATCACCCTGCCGGGACAGGCGGCGGAAACGGTGCAGAACGCGCTGGAACACCCCTCCAAACAGGTTAATTTCGACAATATGCTGATTGCGGAAAAACTGCCTGCGGCTCCGGAAGCGCCGGTGGAAGAGACCATCCAGATCGATCTCCGGGGCGCTGTGTCCACGGCCATTGAAAATAACCGGGATATCCGCATTTCCGAATACGCGCTGACCCAGGCGGAGGCGGCGGTGAGTGAAGCGGCGGCGGCGAAAAATCCCAGCCTCAGCTATGATTTCACTGCATCGCGGAACCGGAGCGAAGGCACGAACACAACAAGCGGAAAGAACGTGGTAACCATCCAGAACCGCTACAGCAACGGGGTCAACGTGTCGTGGCCGCTGTGGACCGGCGGCCGGGCGGAAGGTCTCATCAGCGCTGCGCGGTATCAGCGGAGCGCCGCAGAGGAAGCGGTAGAGCTCTCGGAAGCGGATACGAAGCTCAGTGCGACCAGCGCGTATTATCAGTATCTGGAAGCGATCAATCTGGAAGATGTGAGCCGCGAATCTGTGGATAACCTCACGAGCCATCTCACGAATGTGCAGCAGCAGTACAATGCGGGCATTGTGGCGAAGCTGGACGTGCTGTCCTCCAACGTATCGCTGGCCAACGCGAAACAGGCATACATCACCGCGCAGAACGCCAAGGATGTGGCGGAAGCCAATCTGAACAACATCATGCGCCTGCCCATGTCTACGAAGCTCGTGCCGACAGATACAAATTTCCCGGAACCGGAGTTTACCATCACCATGGATCAGGCGCTGTCCATTGCGGACAAGAACCGCTGGGAAATCCGCCAGGCGGAATACGCCTATAAAGCGGCGAAAGAACAGGTCAAGGTGGCCAAGTCGGGCTATCTTCCCACCATCAGCGTGGGCGGCGGCTATAATTGGCAGGACGACGACTTCCCCGGCTTTGACAACGAAGGCTGGAGCATTACGGGCGGGCTCTCCTGGTCGCTGTGGGACGGCGGCGCGACAGACGCACAGATCAAATCCGCCAAAGCGGCCATGCATTCTGCAGAAGAGTCGCTGCAGCAGGTCCGGGAAAGCGTAGCGCTGGAAGTGCGTCAGGATTATCTGAATATTCTGGCGGCCAAGGAAAAGATCCGTGCGACGGAAGCCGCCGTAGCGGAAGCGGAGGAAGCGTACAAGATCGCCACCGTCCGCTATAAATCCGGCGTAGGCATCAATCTGGACGTGCTGGACGCGCAGTACAACCTGAACTCGGCGCGGACGAACTATATCACCGCCATGTACGATTACAATGTGGGGTTGGCTACGCTGGAAAAGGCGCTGGGCATCCCTGCGGTCATCCGGCCGGACAGTGATAACTAAACAGGCAAAATGAAACTGATTCGGTCCGACGAGCGCGCCGGATTGAATCAGTTTTTCTGTGAAATCCGCTTTTCCGGGAAAAGTTTATGAAAGCTTCATGTTTCTCATAGACAGAACATATCCCTGCATATTACACTGTATGTAAGTTATGGCTATGATGGAAACCGGCATGCCGGAGCCGGGGGGTATCCCGGCAGTTCTGCAGGAATGGTTTCTTTTGAGGTATAGGTATGAAGAACACGGGGAAATGGGTCCGCCGGGCGGCTGTGTTCCTGTGCCTCCTCTTTGCGGCGGCGTATATTCTGGTGCGCCCCGCGGTGGTGGCAAGGCTGGAACCGGTGCTCGCGGAAGCCGCTGGAGAACGGCTGAACGGCTCCCTTTCTTGGAGATCCGTGGATCTCGACCCGCTGTACAATCTGGAATTCAGCGATATGGAGCTGAAAGACGCAGACGGCCGGGTTGTGTTCAAGTCGCCCTCTTTGACGGTCGGATGGACCCTCTGGGGGGCGTTTTCTGCATGGAAAAATGATGAAGGCGTGTCGGCTATGGTGCAGGATGTGCTGCTGGACGCGCCGGAACTTTATTTTGCGGAAGAAGCGGACGGCTCGTGGAACATCCAGCAGCTGCTGAAGCCGCAGAAGGAAGAAACGCCGGGCGCCTTTCACGGGCGCATTCTCGTGAAAGGCGGCGCGGCCAATCTGTCTCTCCAGGCGGGAGGCAGTTGGCATTTCCAGGAGCTGGAAGGGCAGTTTTCCTGGCTGGACGCGGGACGCATCACCGCGGCACTGTCCGGTGCGTATGAGGATACCCGGTTCTCCGTGAATGCTTCGTATACGGATGAGAAAAATTTCAATGCGGAAATTTCGACGGATCCCGTAGCGCTGACATCCCTGCAGGGGGCGCTGGCTTATCTGCCGGAGTCCGCGCCGCGGCTGGTCCTGAAAGACGGCACGGCGGAAGTGACGAAGGCGGAAGTCGCGCAGAAAGACGGCGTGCTGACATACCGCGCGGAAGGGCGGTTGTCCGGCGCGGCGCTTTCGGCGGACGGATATGAATTGACGGGCGGTGCGGCGGACGTTGTTGTGACCGACGGCGCGGTGAAGGTGTCGAATGCACAGATCCGGGTCAACGGACAGGAAGCGGCGGCGGATTGTACCGTGTCGTGGGAATCGGAAACCACCGTGGACGGCCATGCGGAAGTCCGGAACGCGGCACTGGACAGACTGCTTCCCGGAGAAGACTGCAGAGGGACCCTCACGGCGGAGGCCCGCGTATCCGGCCCGCTGTCCGACTGGAAACAGCTCCGGGCGGACGGTTCCCTGTCTCTTCGGGACGGCCGCATCCGCGGCCTGGCTGTGGAAAGTGCCGGCGCGTCGTTCCAGATGGAGAATGGAAAAGCGGCGGTTTCTTCGCTCCGCGTGAAGACGGAGGACGGTTTACTGAACGGAACCGGTTCGTATGATTTGGGAACGGGCGATTTCCAGGTGCGCGCCGCGGCGGAATCGCTGTCTCTGGCACCGCTGGCAGCCATCGCCGATGTGAACGGCACGGTGACGGGTACGATCAGTGCGGCGGGACGCTGGGACGGCGAAACGCTCGTTTTCTCCGCGCTGTCCGGCGCGGCGGAAGGACGGAATCTCTCGTACGGCGCGTATCGCGCGGACGCGGTTTCCGTCGACTTTGACGGCAGCGGCGGCACGTACCGCGTGCGCTTCTACGGGAGCGGTCTGTCCGGTGAAGGCGTGACCGCCGATTCGGCGGCCGGTGAAGCAGAAGGGAACGGCGGCCGGTGGACGGTGCGGTATCTGAACGGCACCATGGGCGGCGGCGCATTTTCCCTACGCGGTACTTATGATGCGGGACAGATGAATTTTACGGCGCAGGCCGGCGGCGTAGAAGCCGGTCCGCTGGCGGCGCTGGCCGGACAGGACTTCGGCGGCCGGGTGTCTCTCTCGGGGACGCTGTCGGGAACGACGGAGCGGCCCGTCTTTGATGCGTCCATTTCCGTCTCGGACGGTCATTATCAGAAGGCAAGCTTCCGCCAGCTTTCTGGGCATCTGACTTCGGACGGCGAATGGGTGACCATTCAGAATGCGGTCATGGAGACGGCTTTCGGACGGCATACCCTGAACGGCCGGGTAGGGATCTCCGGCGGCCATGCGCTTGAATTGGAAGAGACAAGCGAGCATACGCGCATCGAAAATATTCTCCGCCTGGCAGACATCGACGCGCCGGTGACGGGATGGATCCAAAACGAGACTTCGCTTAGAGGGACGATCGATCGTCCGGAAATCACAGGGCGGTTCCTGGCATGGGACGGCTCTGCGGCAGGCGAATTGTATCAGAGTATTTCTGCGGACTATGCGCTTCGTGAAGATGGAAGCGTCTGCATTCAGAACGGCCTGGCATATCTGTACGGCGGAACGGCGTCCCTGGCAGGGACTGTTTCCATGGACGCGATGGATATGGAGGCGGCTCTGGTAGACGTGGATATCGCACGGATTTTCCGGGACAGCCCGGCTGCAGGCCGGGCGACCTTCCGCGGACACCTGTCCGGATCGCCCGCGCACCCGGTCTTCGACGGGCATCTGATGAGCCGGAAAATTTCTGTCAGCGGCGCGGAGATCGAACAGGTCAGTGCAGACATGAATTATGCGGACGGCGTGGTGCGCGTCACGGATGGATTTTTCCGGCAGCGGGACGGACGTTTCCGCTGGGACGGGCTGGTAAATGCCGAAACCGGAGCGCTTTCCGGACGGCTGCATTTCTCCGGATGGGATCTGGAGAATGCGCTGCAGTTTTTCCAGCTTCCGGTGAGCCGGATTCAGGGCGAGATGAACGGCGGCATGGTCATTCAGGGAACGCTGGATAATCCCAGTGTGTCCCTCAATGTCAATGTGGGCAGCGGCAGTCTGGGCGATACGCCCATGGGGAATGGACGGGTGGATCTGTCCTATGCAAACGGACTCCTTTCTATCCGGGACTGCTACCTGCCTGTGGGGTCGGGCATTCTTGCAGCACAGGGCACCGTGCAGAACGGAGGCGCGGTAGATCTCACCGCGGCGGCGCGCCAGATGGAGATTTCTTGGATCCCGCAGGTGCTGGGCATGGACGATCTGACGCTGGCGGGCAGCCTCACGGCAGGCGTCCGGCTGTCCGGCACGCTGGATGATCCTTCTGCGGATATTTCCGTGACAGTGACCGAACCGAAATACAATGGCATTGCTTTTGATGAACTGTCGCTTATGGGAAATGCCGAAGACGGCGTATTCCGGCTGGATCAGCTTTTTGCTTCCAAAGGCGCATACAAGGCGTCTGCCCGCGGCACGATGCCCACGGCGGCGATTACCCGCGTACCGGACGACAGGAATATTCCTTTCAATGTGGATGTCGATCTGGACAATGCGGACCTGAACGCGCTGGTCTTCATGGCGGACGCCGTCACGTCCGCGTCCGGCCCGGTCAAGGGGCACTTGAAAATTACCGGCCCCTGGGATGATCCGGCCGTCCAGGGCGGCGCCGTCGTGCGGGACGGCACGCTGACGGTGGAAACGCTGTCTGAGCCTGTCACCAACATCGACGGTACGCTTCATTTCCGCGGGAAATCAGTAGAACTCACCGCCGGTGCGGATATGGGCGGCGGCAGCGCGTCGGCGGCTTTTCGTGCCAACTGGGATCATATGCAGCTCTCCGGATATGATGGGGAAGCGCACGTACACATGCCGAAGATCAATTCCCTTTATTACAAGGGGAATCTCGATGGGGATATGACGCTCACGGAGGAACGCGGGCTTCCCAAAGTATCCGGCACGGTGGCGGTGCGGGACGCCGTCATTGATATCCCCATGAGCTTTGCCTCCGGCGGCGGCGGTCTGGATTTCCTCATGGATATTGACGTGACAGTAGGGGATAATGTACGCCTCTACAACAGTCTGCTCTACGATATGAATATCCGCGGCGGCGTGCATGCCATGGGTCTTCTGTCCGCTCCGGCCATGTCCGGACGGATAAACGTGGAGAGAGGGACCATCCGTTATCTTTCCAATGAATTCAATGTCACGGAAGGAAGCGCGGTGTGGGGCGGCGTTCCCGATTCCTTCCTGCCCGTAGTGAATGTGAAAGCCGATACGTCCGTAGGTCACTACAAAGTGGGCATGGAGCTCAAAGGGCCGCCGGGATCATTCGTTTTCCAGCTTCACAGCGAGCCGTCGCTGAATGATACGCAGATCATGACGCTTCTCACGCTGCGGCAGGCTCCGGGCAGCGCGGACAACGATGCGGCGACAGGGGCGCTCTTCAATGCGGGGCTGTCCATGGTTTTCTCCGGCGGCGTGCAGGATCTCATCCGCAATACCTTCGGCCTGGACCTGATATCCATCACCTCTTCGCTGACCGATTATTACAGCAGCAGTGATTCCGGATTGAACGACGATTATTACTACGTCAAAATCGGGAAATATCTATTCAACGATTTCATGCTTACTGCGACCATGGGCGTCAATAATGATGAACAGAGCTACGGGTTCCGGTATGATCTGAAATCGCGCGTGGGACTGGCCGCATGGTATAATAACGACCATGACAGTTATATCGGCGCAGATTACCAATTCCAGTTCTGAAGAAAGGCGGAAAGCATGCTGAAGGAATATATGCAGTCGCTTGCGGCGGCGCGGAAGATGACGCCTGAAGAGGAGGCGGCGCTGTGGCGGCAGTATAAGGAAAAAGGAGATGCGGACGCAAGACAGCAGATCATAGAGAATTACCAGCTGCTGGTGTGTCGGGAAGCGCTGAAATATACGGTGCAGGAGGCGGTGACGCTCGACCTGGTGCAGGAAGGCATGGTAGGGCTCATGGAAGCGGCGGAGACGTATGATCCGTCGCATGGGGCGGCCTTTTCCCTCTATGCAGTGCACCGGGTAAGGGGGCGCATGGTGGATTTCCTCCGTCGAAACAGGCAGGAAACGCCCTGTGAAGTGGCCGGCCGGGAAGGAGAAGGCGTATTTCCTTTTATGACAGCGCCGGATATGGCCTTTGAATGCGCAGACCGGAGTATGCTTCATACGGAAGTGGCCCGGGCGGTGGACCGGCTTCCCGCACGGGAACAGGATATCATACGGAATGTATTTCTCCGGGAGCAGACTGCGGCGGAGACAGCGCACCAGATGGATGTGAGCACCGCCTATGTATATCGACTGGAAAAGCGGGGAATCCGCCGTCTGCGGGGGATGCTGTCCCGTTTGATGCACGACAGAAATAAAGTGTAAATGAGGCGATTCAGAGAGAAAAACGACATATATCGCTGAAAACGGAAGCAGGAGAGGAAATCCCGATGTTTCTTTTCCCGCAGGGTTCAGCGATTTTATACTATAAAGGAAGGAGGCGCTGGCATGACGGGAGACAAACTGAAACGGGTGCAGGCTGTTCGGAAATGGCTGGAAAAAGCGGAGCAGTCCTTTACGCTCCACCGGGATATTTCCGGAGAATGGAATCTCATCATGGCGCAGGCGGAAATGCAGCGGCTCAGAGAAACCGATCGGGCCGGCCGCCGGCGGAGACTCTGGGGAAGCCGCGTGCTGGCGCTGGCCGCTGCGGCGGCGCTGTTTTCCGGGTATTCTCTCTGGCAGTCATATCGGGAGGAGCCGGTTCCGATTCCCGCCGTCGTGCCGGCAGAGCAGACGGCCGCGACTCCGGAGCCTGCGCGGGAAGCGCCGCCGCTTCCGGAAGCCGCGGCGCTTCCCGCAGCCGGGACCGAAACTGTGCCGGCAAAGACGCAGGAGACTCCGGTGGCCTCTGCGGCGGCATCTCCTCCCGCGCTGTCTGAATGGGAGATTCAGAGCGTTGTGGGAGAAGCGGGACGGGCGCTTCGCGGACAATCCTGATGCGCCGGAGGCGGAATCTGTTGTATAATGGCAGGCAGCAGAGTACAATTTTCTGAAAGAAAGCAAAACAGTTCATATACAGGAGGTTTGTATGGTGATTTCGCAGCGTAAGAAGCTCATTCTTTCGTCGATGATTGCGGTGTCTCTGTCCGGACTGACCGTCTGCGCGGCAGAACCGGCAGTGGGCTCTCAGGTCAATCAGGCCATGACGCGGGGAATGGTGGCCGGCGCGGCCGATGCAGCCGGGGGCATGTCTCAGAGTCAGATGGTCAGCCTCACGCCGTCGGCCGGCGCCGCCGCGGGGGGACAGATTGAAGATACAATACCGTCTGCACCGGCGGAAACGGTGGATATGAGCCATTCCGCGGAAGACGCGTCGCTCTATCTGTCGCCGCGTGATGAGGAAGCGGTGAAAGCGCTCGCCGGACGCACCGTGTCGGCTGTGGACATCGCCAATGTTCCTGACGAGGTGAAATCCACGCTGATGCCGTTGATCCGGACAAAACCGGGAGACGCGCTTACGCTGGACGGGGTCAAAGCCGATGTGTCCTCCCTGGGAAGCACGGGCGTTTTCTCACAGATCGTGCCGACGCTTGAAACCGTGCCCGAAGGGGTGAAGCTGAGCTATATTACCAAAGCGAATCCGGTGATTCACAGTGTGGAATTTACGGGCAATACGGTCTTTACGGGCGAGCAGCTCACAGAGATGCTGGGCATCCAGCCGAACAGCGTGCTCAATACGACGCTGCTCAGCCAGAAAATGCAGGACATTGAGAAGCTGTATCTCCAGCAGGGCTATCTGCTTTATTCCGTAGCAGACGTGCAGGTAACGGCGGACGGCGTGCTGAAAATCGGTATTGCTGAGGGCGTGGTGGAAGATATCACCATCGAAGGCAATGACAAAACGAAGGACTATGTCATCCTCCGCGAACTGCGCTATAAAAAAGGAGAACCGTTCAATAAATTTACCGCAAGCCGAAGCATGGAACGTCTGTACAATCTGGGCTTCTTTGAAGATGTGAATATGAAGCTCCTTCCCGGTACGAAGGAACATGAAGTCATCACGGAAATCGACGTGGTGGAACAGAAAACGGGCGTGGTCTCCGTAGGCGCCGGTTATTCCGAATCGGACGGCATGGTGGGGATTCTTGAACTGGGCGAAAACAATTTCCGCGGCACCGGCGACAAGGTGAATTTCCACTGGGAATTCGGCGGTTCTTCGGAAGGGAAGAATTACCAGATTTCCTATACTCGCCCGTGGATCAATGACAACGGGGATTCCCTCGGATTCTCCATCTTTGACCGCCGGTATGATTACGATGATTACAATGCCGACGGCGATACGGTAGCGAGCTACGACCGCCGGAGAAAAGGGTACAACCTGACGTGGGGGCATGTGAGCAGCGAATACCGGAGAAACTACTTCACGCTGGAAACCGTGCGGGAATCCTATGACGACCATGACGGCTTTGACTGGGGCGGAGCGGCGCCGGCGGATGAACAGACCCGGGCGGAATGGCGGAAGGCCATTATGGACAACATGGGACGCACGAACAGCTTTACGTTCCAGCATGTCTTTGATAACCGCGACAACTATTTCAACGCCACCAAGGGGCGGCGGCTGTCCGCGTCGGTGCAGTACGGCGGCCACGGCCTCGGCGGCGATTATGACTTCTACAAGTTCACCACGGAGGGCCGTTTCTACAAAGGACTCAGCAACGGCCACGTGCTGGCGCTCCGCGTGATGGCTGGGTACATTTCCGGAGAAACGTCGTACAACCAGCTCTTTGATTTGGGCGGCTCCAACAACCTTCGCGGCTATGAAGACGATCAGTTCAAGGGCGAAAAAATGTATGCGGCGACGCTGGAATACCGTATTCCCGTGGCGTCCAAAGTGGAAGCGGTGCTCTTTACCGATATGGGCAGCGCGTGGGATATCGATGCGGGCCGCATTCCGTGGTATACGGACGACGACTCCATCAACTGGTCGTACGGCGTGGGTCTCCGGCTCCAGACGCCCATCGGACCGATTCGTCTGGACTACGGCCACGGCGACCGGAACAAGTTCCACTTCAGCTTCGGCGCGCAGTTCTGACGGATTGAGGCATATCCATGACCAGAAGCGCCGGGTTTGAACGATTTTCTTCACGGGCCGTTGTTCTTGGAGCTTTGCTTATCGGTCTCGCCGACGCGTGTCCGCAGACGGCGGAAGCGGCGAAAATAGACGCGGTGCGCGTGTCCGTCGCAGCGGAGGGGGGAGACATCCCTCCTTCGGTGGAAACCCGGATTCAGGCGAGTATTTCGTCTATCGGAAGCCGCGTTCTCGTCGGGAAAGACGATGCGCTGTTCCGTCTGGATCCGGCCGCGTATGACCGCGTGCTGGCGGATATTGTGAACCGCGTCGTGGTGGGCTACATCGTGGCGGACATGCATGTATCCTACGGGCCGGAGACGGAGATTTCCGTCCTGCTTCAGCCGGTAGGGCGCATCATCCGGGATGTGGATGTATCCGTGGAATACGGAAATCTCACGCCGGAGGCGGAAGCGCTTGTGCGGCAGGATCTGGCCGGCGTGGAAGAGCGCATGGCGGCGCTTCTCATTGGTCTTCCCGTAGATTCCGTCGGGTGGGCGGAGAGCGTCTCGCAGTCGGCGGGGCGTGACTATCTGGCGGCGGTGCTGCCGGAATTTCAGGCGGGATTCGATGTGGAGTCGGGAGAACATACCCGGGTGCGCATCTATCTGCTGCCGCAGGGGCCCATTGTCCGTTCGGGAACGCTCAATTTTCGGGAAACCACCATCCCGCGGGTGCTTATGTACCGCGCGGCGGAGCGGACGGAAGCGCGTCTCCGCGGGCTGGAAGGGCTGCCGGTGGCGTTTGTGCAGCGCCACAGCCGGGAAATTGCCTCCTCCATGGAGGAGGAGCTTCTGAAAGACAGCTTCATCCGGAAATATGATATTGCCATCCGCACGGAATTTCAGGCGGGAGAAACGTCTGAACTCAAGGTGGATGCGCTCACGGATCACTGGTATATCCGCACGGAAGCGTGGCTCGATGCCGGACGGGACGGCAATAAAAATACCGCCGTCGACGGCGTGCTCGGCCATTATGTAGGGCGGAACGATCTCGTTTTCGGAGAAGCGCGGCTCTATCCCGGCCCGATGGACTGGAACGTCTATGCCGGATGGGCGCACCGGTTCGGCAGAGAATTCCTTCTGGGATACAAGTATGATATGGTGGAAAACAGCAGCCATGCGGTGGCGAGGAAGGCGTTCGGCGACCGCTGGGCCTTCCGGTATGACCGGGATTTCCGGGAAGGGAATAACGAATACGGCCTGTCTTACCGGATTCACAACTACATGACGCTGGAATATGTATATACCGATGACGACGGGAAATGGCTCCGTCTCATTGCCAATTTATAACAGGGAGTGATTTTCAATCATGATGGCATCATTGGGAAACAAGAAAAATGTAAAGATTTTTTCCTTTGCGCTGGCAGGCGTATTTATCGTCTCCATCGCGGGGATGGCGCTCATGTCCATGGGAGATACCGCCAGCGCGGCGCCTGCGTCCAACATCGGCGTAGTGGATCAGCAGCAGGTCATCTCGGCCAATCCGTCTCTTTCGGCGGACTATCAGCAGAAAATGCAGGCCACTGCACAGGATATGCAGAAAGACTTCGATGAAAAATCCAAAGACATGACTGACGAGGAGAAAGAAAAACTCTTCGCGGACATGCAGCAGCAGTTCAATGAAAAACGCGTGGCCATTGAAAAGGAAATGCAGGATAAAGTCAATGCGGCGGTGCAGTCCGTAGCGTCCAAGAAAGGCCTGTCTCTCGTGGTGGATAAGAATGCCGTCATCTACGGCGGGACGGATATTACCAAAGATGTGACCACGTCTCTTGCCAACACCGTGTCCGCGGAAAACGGCGCGGCGGAGAAGGATGCGCCGTCCGCACAGTCCAAGTAAGGAAATAGAATGGCAGGGCGTAAAATTCTCGGCTCTCTGGCGGCCGCCGCGCTGGCGGTCTCGCTGATGCTGGGCGGATGCGGGAGCGGAGATCATAAAGACGACGCGCCGCAGGCCGCGTACGGCATCGCGGACCTGGAGACGCTGGTGAAAGCCCATCCGTCCTATTCCGAATATTTCCGGCTGCAGAAAGAGTACGAAGATCTGCTCGCCCGTTACCGGGCCGAACAACGGCAGCTCTTCCATCTGTCGGAGACGCAGAAGAAAATACAGACCGCGCTGGCCTCGGCGGACGCGCAGCGCGCCGCGGAAGAAGAATTCCAGGCACGGGTGAAAATCAAAGAAGACGCGCTCAATCAGAAACTGAGAGATCTCTATGAAGACATCGACGCCCGCCGCGCAGCCCATCCGGCGCGTCCGGAGCTGGCCGGGGGAGATGCGGAAGACAATACGCAGATCGCCAATCTGCACCTGAAGCTCAAGATACTCCGCGTGGGCGGGGAAGAGAAGCAGGCGGCTGAAGCGGAATTGAAAGACCTGTTGAACAGCCGCTATGGAGAAATTCCGCAGGACGGCTGGACAGAGGAAGAGAAGAAAGAATTCAGCGCGGCGCGCAGCGAGGCAAAAGCGGAGCTCGATGCCTTTGCGGCGCAGACCGCGGCAGAGATCCGCGAGCGCCGGCAGCAGAGTATGGCCGCCGCTTCCGCGCCTGCCCTGCCGGACGCGGACAGCTGGAACAGCCGCTGGGAGGGCCGCGTAAAGGAAAAGCAGCAGGAAATGGCCGCCGTAAAGTCGCGCATTATGGACGACATCCGGGATAAGGCGGCCGTTATAGGAGAAAAGAAGCATCTCGCGATGATCTTTACATCGTACCGCGCCAATGTGGACGCCGAAGATGTGACGGGAGACATCGCGGGAGAACTGGTAAACACAAAATAAACGGGAGGAAATACATTGATATCCGCATGGAAAAAACTGGCCTGCGTGGGACTGGTCGCGGCGGCGGCCGTGCTGTCCGGCTGCGGCAGTGAAGAGAAAGTGGCCGTGGTGGACTACCAGCAGCTGGAAGTCAAATCGGAAAAAATCAAGGGCATTCAGCAGGAAATCGTTGCGAAGAACCGGGAAATCTCCGACCGCCTCGCTCAGGCGCAGGGCACCGTATCCGACGAGGAGATGCAGAAAAAGGTGGCTGACGCACGGCAGGAACGGGCGATTTTCGTGCAGAGCAAACAGCGGCAGATCCAGTCGCTGGTAGAATCGCAGTGCGCGGCCATCGCACGGGAAAAAGGAATCGGCATCGTCATGCACAAAATGGCCGTGCCTGCGGGAGCGTCCGATATCACCGACGAAGTGCTGAAGCGCATCGACGGCGGAGACGCGGCGAAAGGAAAATAAAAGCGCGTATGAGAAAGCGCGCACGGAGACAGGGGCCGGAGGGCGTCTGTCTTTTGTGTACGCGCAGTGCGGCGGCGGAAAGCGGCCGGGAAAAGGGGGACTTATGAAAAAAACAGCAGCAGAACTGGCAGAACTCGTGGGAGGCGTCGTGCATGGAGACGGCTCGGTCGTTATTGAAGACGTGCGCAGCGCGGAAATCGCGGGGCCTCATCACATCACTTTCGCCAGAGGCGTTTATGCGGAACATATCGAAGAGATGCAGGCAGGCGCCATTCTCGTGGATGAGCTGCCCGCCAAATATACGAAAAATCTCATCGTCGTGGACGACTGCCGCCGCGCCTTCGGGCAGCTCATCGACCTTTTTCATCCGGAAGTGAAATTCCCCGCGGGCATCCATCCCACCGCTGTGGTGAGCGGCAAGGCTGTCATCGGGAAAGACGTGTGCATCATGGCCTATGCGGTCGTGGAGGACGGCGCGGAAATCGGGGACGGCACCGTCGTTTATCCTTACTGCTACATCGGCCATAATGTGAAAATCGGGAAAAACTGCGAGCTGAACCCCGGCGCGGTGGTGCACGAAAACAGCATCCTCGGAGATCGGGTGGTGCTCCGCGCCCACGCCGTCATCGGCGGGCAGGGCTTCGGCTTCTCCACTGATGAGAAGGGGCGGCACACCCACATCCGCCAGCTCGGACGGGCCGTGCTGGAAGACGATGTGGAAGTGGGCGCCGGCAGCGCAGTGGATAACGGCGCCATGAACAACACCGTGGTGCACCGCGGCACGAAGATCGACAATCTTGTTCACCTCGGACACAATGTGGAAGTGGGAGAAGACTGCTTCATCATCGCACAGGTGGGCATTGCCGGCAGTACAAAGATCGGCAGCCACTGCATCCTTGCCGGGCAGGCGGGCATCACCGGCCACATCGAGATCTGCGACAACGTCACCCTTGGGGGCAAGACCGGCGTTACCGGCAACATCACGAAACCCGGCGTGTACGTGGGCTACCCCGTGCGTCCGCACATCGAATGGGGACGCCTCGAAGCGATGATCGGCCATCTGCCGGATCTGTTTAAACGGGTGAAAAAACTGGAAAAAGAAATGCAGAAGTGACATCCGCATACGCGGGCTTTCTGCGGAGACCGGGCGACCGGTCTTTTTTTTGTGCAGAAGGAGGCGGCGCCTGCGGGAGGGGCGGCGGGCGCAGACCGCGCCGCCCGGGATTTTCATTTTTCAGAAGATGGAATTTCGGATATAATAATAAAAATAAGAAATGAAAAAGCGGGAGAAACCGCAAAGAAAAGGGGAACGATATGAAGGGAACATATGCGCTGCTGAAATGTCTGAGCCGCATCTGCTGCGGGCTGTCGCCGGAAGGAGCGGCGCGGGCGGGGAAAGCGCTGGGGCGCTTTTTCTGGCTCTGCGTGCCGCCCAGGCGGAAAAAGCTCGCCGTGGACAACATTCTCCGGACGGGGATCGCGGCGGACGAGAAGGAAGCGCAGCGCATCGCGAAAGAGTCGGCTCTCCGCTTCGGCCCGCTCGGCGTGGCCATGTTCCGCTTTCCTCTTCTCACGAAAGAAAATATCCGTGACTACGTGACCATCGTGGGCGCGGAAAAGCTGGACGCCATCAAAGAAAGCGGCAGAGGGTGTATCCTCGCCGCCACCCACTGCGGCAACTGGGAAGTGGAAGGGGCGGCGCTTGCGCTCTACGGCTATCCGCTTCTCTCTGTGGCGATGAAGCAGAAAAACGAAGAATTTGACAAATTCATCACGGAGTACCGGTCGCTCCCCGGGCAGACCGTGGAATACAAGACCGGCGTGCGGGACATGCTCCGTCGGCTCCGTCAGGGCTACTTTGTGGGGCTGCTCTGCGATCAGGACCCGGGCGACACGGGGATTCTTTCGCCTTTCCTCGGGCAGCGCACGCTCACTGCCACCGGGCCGGCCCATTTTGCCGTGACCACCGGACTGCCCGTTATGACGGCGCTCATTCATCAGACCGGGCTCGAGACCTATACCATCATCATCGGCGATCCCATCGCCGCAGACGAAGGCGTGAGCAAGAAAGAAGCGATCCAGCAGATCACGGACCGCATCAACGCCCGACTCGAGGCATGGATCCGGAAATATCCCGAGGAATGGTTCTGGCTCCACAACCGCTGGAAGTGGACCGACCATCTGTATCCGGAGGAACGGCATCATGATTCAGTTTGATACGGAGATCCTGTCGGTCGACGGCATTCCCGCGCGGCTCATCCATCCCCTGCGGGCAGACAAGGGCCGTGCCGCCGTCTTTTATCACGGGTGGAGCAGCAGCGGCGGACTTCAAGTCACGCGGGCGGCGGTGCTTGCCGCGCACGGCTATACGGTGCTTCTTCCCGATGCGGTGTATCACGGCGCGCGGGGGACGCTGCCCGACTACTACAGCATCGGCGCGTACGAGTCATTTTGGAAGGCGATCTTTCAGAATGTGAGAGAATTTCCCGCCCTCAGCGCCTTCCTTGCGTCCCGGGGCTTTGCGACCCCCTGGGTGCTGGGCCATTCCATGGGCGGCATGACCGTCCTCGGCATCGCGGCGGAATATCCGGACGGGATCCGCGGGGCGGTGAGCTTCAACGGTTCCGGAGACTGGCTGCTCACGCATCTTTTCATCCAGGCCCGGTTCGGCGTGCTGGAGCCGCGGGACTGGCCGCTGTACGACGTCATCGCCGCGGCGTCTCCTCTGGCGCATCTGGATGCGGTGCGCAGGGTGCCCGTTTTCATGACGAACGGCGAAGCGGACCCGTCCATCGACCCCCGGGCGCAGGCGCATTTTGCGGACGAGCTGGATCGCGCGGGCGGCCGGGCGGTCCGCCGCACCTATCCGCGGCTCGCGCATTTCGTCACCACAAACATGCTGGATGATGCGATCGCCTGGATGGAAGCGGAGCACTGAGCGGGAAATCGGGCGGACAGACAGTCTGCCGGAAGGAGTGCCGGATTTTGAATAAACGAAATGTCTATACGCTCATCATTGTCATGTTCTTTATTTCCTCGGCGTACACCATGCTGATCCCCTTTCTGCCGCTGTACCTGATGGAACTCGGCGTCACCGGGCGGGACGTGAACTTCTGGACAGGCATGGTGTTCTCTGTATGTTTCCTTGTGGCGGGCATCATGGGCCCCATATGGGGCAAGCTCGCCGATACGAAAGGGAAAAAGAAAATGGTGCTCCGCGCGGCGTGCCTCATCGGCCTGTCCTATTTCATGGCGGGCCTCGTGCAGACCGCGTGGCAGCTTTTCTTTGTGCGCGCATTTCAGGGCTTTGCCAACGGCTTCGTGGCGGCGGCGCTGGCTCTCATTTCCCAGAGCGTGGACACGCGGAAGCTCGGCACCACCCTCGGATTTGCGCAGACTTCGCTCGTGGTGGGCGGCATCTGCGGCCCGCTTATCGGCGGCGTCATTTCCCATATCTTCGGCATGCGCGCGTCTTTCTTTATCGGCGCGGCCCTGCTGTGGCTCACGGGGCTGGCCGTATGGTACTTTGTGGAGGAAAAGCCCGCGGCCGCCGCGGCGAAAGCGGACGGATCCATCATGGACGACCTGCGCTACGCTTTTGAAAACCGCCATCTCCGGGAGCTGCTCGTCTTCTTCTTCCTTTTCCAGAGCGCCGTTCTCATGATCCAGCCGGTGACCGCCCTCTATATCGGAGAGCTTCAGGGCTCTATGGACGGCGTGGCCGTCACCGCCGGGACCATCCTTTCCTGCGGGGGCATTGCCGGCGCGCTCACCACCGCGTTCTGGGGCCGCTTCGGGCAGAAGCGGGGCTATTTCTATGCCATGACCATCACCTTCAGCTGCGCCGGCGTGCTCATGATGATGCAGGCCCTGCCGGATACGGTGTTCGGTTTCGGCGTTTTCCAGTTTCTCGTGGGGTGCTTTATCATCGGCGTCAATCCCGCCATCAACGCGGCCTTTGTGAAGTATACGCCGGAAAATTTCCGGGGCCGGGTCTTCGGGCTGGCCAATACGTCTCAGCAGTTCGGCAGCATGGCCGGGCCGCTTCTTTCGGCGGGCGTCACCATGGCGATGCCCATTTTTACCGTATACGTCCTGTCGGGCGTCATGCTTCTGCTGGTGGGCGTGTATATTCTGCGGCACCATGTGCTGCGCGGGGAGTGGTAATATGGAAGAACTGAAACGGAGAATCCTCGAGGAAGGCGTCGTCCTGCCCGGCAGCGTCCTGAAAGTGGATTCCTTCCTGAATCATCAGATTGATCCGGAGCTATCCATGGCGATGGGCCGGGAGATTGCACACCTTTTCCGGGATGCGGCTGTGGACCGGGTGCTCACTGTGGAAGCGTCGGGCATTGCCGTCGGCCTCTGCGCGGCGTATGCCATCGGCGTGCCGCTCGTCTTTGCGAAGAAATCCCGCTCTGTTCTCATGACGGAGGACGCCTGGACGGCGCCGGTCTATTCCTATACGAAGAAGACGGAAAATACCATTTCCGTGCTGAAGCGATTCCTTCCTGCGGGTGAATCAGTGCTCATCGTCGACGACTTCCTCGCCAATGGCGAAGCCGCCCTCGGCATGGCTTCTCTTGTGGAGCAGGCGGGGGCGCGCGTGGCGGGGATCGCTGTGGCGGTGGACAAAGCCTTTCAGGCGGGACACGACCGGCTCATCCGTGCGGGATACCGCCTTGAGCCGCTGGCGGTGATCGACTCGCTCGACGGCGGAGCGGTGCATTTCAGAGATTGAGGAGGAAACGGAGTGGCTTACGACATCTGCGGATTGGGGACGCTCGCGGCGGACGTGATTTTCCTGCTCGACGCGCTTCCGAAAAAGGACAGCTTCTGCATGGTGCGGCACTCGGAAATGCAGCCCGGGGGCAGCGGGACGAACGCCATCGTGCAGGCGGCGCGGCTGGGCAGTTCCTGCGCGTATATCGGCACCGTGGGAGACGATGCGGAAGGGCGTCTCGTCATTGACTCTCTGACGGCGGAAGGGGTGGACGCCTCCCACATGTACGTCCGCCCCGGCGAACGCACCACCCGTACGGAAGTCGCCGTGGACCGGGAAGGGAATAAATGCATCTTCCTCATCATGGGCGACGCCTTCTTCAAGCTCCGCCTGAACCAGAAAGACCGGGCGCATCTCCATGAAGCGAAAGTGTTCTTCACGGACCTTCTGCCCGGATGGGCCGCCATGTCCGCCCTGCGGGAGGCCTTTTACAGCGAACAGAAAATTGCCGTCGCCCTCGAAGTGGGACTCGGCCTTTTTGCGGATATGGGCGTCACAGAGCAGCAGGTGAAAGAATCGTTGTCGCGGGCCGATCTGGTCGTGCCCTGCCGCGACGCCGCGCGGGACCTCACCGGCACGGATGACCCGGAGGAACAGGCCCGGCGCATGCGCGGCTACTGCCCCGGCACCATCGTCCTCACCCGGGGAAGCGAAGGCGCCGCGGCCTTTACTCCCGACGGCGGCTCCTGGTTTGTCCCCGCATGCGATGTGAAGGTGGAAGACACCACCGGTGCGGGCGATTCGTTCACGGGGGCGCTCCTTCACGCGTACCTCGTGAAAGAACGGCCCATCGAGAGGGCGCTGCAGTTTGCTTCGGCCTGCGCGGCGCTCACCTGTACGGGCGTGGGTGCGCGGTACCGTCCTCCCGAAGGCTATCCCGCGCTGTAAAAAACAGAAATATGAAGAGGCTCTGCCTGCGGGCGGAGTCTTTTTGCGTGCGGGACAGAACGGGCGGGGAGTGATATAATGACAGAAAAATGGAAACCATAGAAGGGGGATACCATGGGATACAGAGAAACCTACGAAGACTGGCTCCGCTGGGCGGACGACGGCACGAAAGCGGAACTCCGCAGCCTCACCGATGACAGGGAGATTGAAGACCGCTTTTACCGGGACCTCTCTTTCGGCACCGCCGGGCTCCGGGGCGTCATGGGGGCGGGGACGAACCGCATGAACGGCTACACGGTGGGCCGCGCCACCAGAGGGCTTGCGGACTATCTCCGCGCGCGCTGCGGGGACAGGCTGGACAGGGGCGTGGTCATCGCCTACGATTCGCGCCTTCATTCCCGGGATTTTGCCATCGAAGCGGCGCGCGTGCTCTGTGCGGCGGGCGTTCCCGTGAAAATTTTCCGGGAGCTCATGCCCATCCCGGTGCTCTCCTTCGCGGTGAAGCATTACGGCGCGCTCGCGGGCATCGTCGTCACCGCCAGCCACAATCCGAAAGAATACAACGGCTACAAAGTCTACGGGCCGAATGGAGGCCAGCTCGTGCCCCGCGACGCGGACTGCCTCACGGAGTACGTGAACGCCGTGACGGACCTCTCCGCCATTCCGAAGACCGGCGGGGAAGACCTTCTCACCTGGCTCGGAGAGGAAACCCTTGACGCCTATCTCGACGCGGCCTTTGCCCAGTCGTACTACCGGGGCGATCCGCCGCCCCTCCGCGTAGTGTACACGCCTCTCCACGGCTCGGGAAACCGGCCCGTGCGCGCGCTCCTTGCAAAGGCGGGATTTACGGACGTGCACGTCGTGGCCGCGCAGGAAGCGCCCGACGGCCATTTCCCCACAGTGCGTTCGCCCAATCCGGAAGACAGCGAAGCGCTCGCCCTCGGCATCGCCGACGCGGAACACATCGGCGCGGACCTCGTCATCGGCACCGATCCCGACAGCGACCGCATCGGCGCAGCCGTCCGGGACGGAGACCGCTTCGTCCTCATCAGCGGCAACCAGATGGGCGCGCTCCTTACGCATTTCATCGTCACCGCACGTTCGGCGGCGCTTTCTCCTGCGGCCACTCTCGTCAAGACCATCGTCACGGGAGAGCTCGGCGCGGACATCGCCCGGGCGCACGGCGTGCAGGTGGAGGAGACCCTCACCGGATTCAAATACATCGGAGAGAAAATTTCCGCTTACGAAACCGATCCTGCCCACGATTTCCTCATGGGCTACGAGGAAAGCTACGGCTACCTCGTGGGGACGCATGCGCAGGACAAAGACGCGGTGGTCTCCGCCATGCTCATCTGCGAGATGGCCGCCTGGTACCGGACGCGGGGCATGACCCTGGCGGACGGCCTGCGCGCCCTCTACGCGCAGTACGGCTACCGGTTCGACAAGACGGTTTCCTATACGCTGGCGGGCAAGGCGGGGCAGGAAGCCATCGCGCGCATCATGGAGCGCCTCCGCAGGGAAGACGTGCGCCGGTGGATTCCGGACGTGAAGACGGTGCTCGACTACGAGACGGGCATCGGGGATCTGCCCCGCGAAAACGTGCTGAAATTCCTCATGGAGGACGGCTCGTGGATGGCCGTGCGGCCCTCCGGCACGGAGCCGAAAATCAAATTTTATTATTCCCTCGCGGGAAAAGACGAAGAAGAGACGGCGGCGCGCTTTGCGGCCTGCCGGTCCGCCTGGGAAAAAGGCCTCTCTCTGGCCTGAAGAAAGAGCTGCGGCGCGGGCCGCAGTTTTTTCGTATGCGAATTTTTCATTTTTGAAAATAATTCCTAAAAAGTTACAAATAATATTTGTAAATCCAATGGATTTCGCTATGATAAAGATAAGCCCCGCCGCGGCGGGGCAGGGGACAAATACAAGGCAAAGGAGTGATCTCCATGAATAAGAAATGGGTGGGAGTTCTTCTCGCCGCAGCGGTAGCCGCGGGGGGAGGATGGTACTGGTACAGCGCGTCCAGTGCGGCGCCGAAGGATGCCTACGTCCTCGGCGAAGTCGAGAAAGGGGACATCTCCGTCTCCATTGACGCCACCGGGACCATCGAGCCCGTAAACAGCGTCGATCTGTCCGCCACTGTGTCGGGCACGCTCCAGCAGATGCTGGTGAAGCAGAATGAGCAGGTGGCGAAAGGCCAGCAGATCGCCGTCATCGAATCGAAAGCGGCCCAGTCCACCCTCCAGCAGGCGAAGAATACCCTCGCCAATAAGGAATCCTATTATTTCCGCATGCGCCGGCTCTACCGGCAGGGCGCGGTGTCCTATCAGGATATGGACGACGCCCGCCTGGAATACCTGAACAGCCAGGCCGCCTACGATAAGGCCGAAGCGGACGTGAATGATACCATCGTCCTTTCGCCCATGGACGGCACCGTCATCGGCGAACCCATGAAAGAAGGCTCCACCGTCTCGCAGGGGCTGTCCAGCCAGATGATCATCGCCACCGTGGCGGATCTGTCCTCCATGCAGATCGAGCTCCTCGTGGACGAGACCGATATCGGCGAAGTATCCATCGGACAGGACGTGACCTTCACCGTCGACGCCTACCCGAACCGCACCTTCCACGGCAAAGTGGAAAATATCTCAAAGAAGGAATACTCTTCGTCGGGAAGCACTACCACGAGCTCCTCCGTGGTGTACTACACCGTGTACGTCCTCATCAATGCGGACGAGCTGGAAGGGCTCTATCCGTCCATGACCGCCCGGGCGGAAATTCTCGGCCGCGTGGATAAAGACGCCCTTCTCATCCCGGTCACCGCCGTCCGGAGCGACGCTTCCGGCTCCTACGTGTACCGGAAAGCGGGCAGCGGCGTGGAAAAAGCGTACATCGAGACGGGCATCACCTCCAATACCAATGCGGAAGTCCTCTCCGGGCTGTCCGAGGGCGATCAGATCGTGGTGAGCGGCACTGTCTCGCAGGAAAAAGCGGCCGTATCGGCAAAGGACAATAACCGCCGCGGCCCGGGGTTCTGATCATGGGCCCCGCCGCACGCCCCGATACGGTGATCCGGCTCACTCACATCGGGAAAAGCTACTACATCGGGAAACATCAGGAAGTGCCCGTTCTGACGGACATCAATCTCACCGTCACGAAAGGGGAATTCGTATCCATCATGGGGCCCTCCGGCGCGGGGAAGTCCACCCTCATGAATATTCTCGGCTGTCTCGACCGGCCTACGAAAGGCTCGTATCAGCTTGACGGGGAAGAGGTGGCGGACCTTTCCGACGATATGCTTGCCTACACGAGAAACCGGAAGATCGGCTTCGTTTTCCAGTCCTTCAATCTGCTGCCCCGCCTTTCCGCGGCGGACAATGTGATCCTCCCCATGATTTACGGCAATGTCTACCGCCACGAGCGCCGCCGCCGCGCGGTGGAAATCCTCACGCATCTCGGCCTCGGCGACCGGGTGGACCACATGCCGAATGAGCTTTCCGGCGGGCAGCGCCAGCGCGTGGCCATCGCCCGGGCCCTCGTGAACGATCCGGCCATCATCATGGCCGACGAACCCACGGGCAATCTGGACAGCAAATCCACAAAAGACGTGATGGACATCTTCACCGAACTCTATCAGGAAGGCAAGACCATCATCCTCGTCACCCACGAACTTGACGTCGCCGGGTACGCCACCCGCCACGTCATCCTCTCCGACGGGTGCATCAGCAAAGACGTGAGGGGGCCTCTCTCATGACAAATATTTACCTCGAAAGCATTTTCATGGCGTGGGAGTCCATCCTCGCGAGCAAGCTCCGGTCGCTTCTCACCATGCTGGGCATCATCATCGGCGTGGCCGCCGTCATCGCCCTCATGTCCATCGGCTATGGCGTGCGGCAGGACATCGAGTCCAACATTTCCAGTCTCGGCTCAAACCTTCTCACCGTCTCGCCCGGCACCAGCCGCAAGCCCGGCGTGCGCCCTGCGGCGGGCTCCATGGAGACCCTCACCTACAAAGATTACCTCGCCGTGAGGAATCTCCCGAACATCGCCGCCAGCTCGCCCATGGTGCGCTCCAGCTACGTCGTCGTCTCGGGCAACAAAAACTGGACCACCCAGGTCTACGGCGTGAACTCCGAATACCAGGACGTGGCCAGCCTCGGCGTCGCCGAAGGGCGCTACTGGACCCAGCAGGAATTTGACGGGCGGGAGCGCGTCGCCGTCATCGGCAAAACCATCGCCACAAACCTCTTTGGGGAAGAAAGCCCTCTCGGCAAAAAGATCCGCATCAATAACGATCCCTTCACCGTCATCGGCGTCCTGGAAGAGAAAGGCTACTCCTTCCAGGATCAGGACGACCGCATCCTCTGTCCCTTCACCACCGTGCAGGAACGGATGATGGGCATCACCTACGTCAATTCCATCTCCCTCACCACCACCAGCGCCGACGTGATGAGCCAGGCGGAGACCGACATCACCAATCTCCTCCGCACGCGGCACCGCCTCGCCGCCGGCGCGGAGAACGACTTCAGCATCAGCAACTCCCAGGACATTCTCGACACCATGGAAGCCACCACCCAGTCGCTCACCATCTTCCTCGGGAGCATCGCCGCCATCTCCCTCATCGTGGGCGGCATCGGCATCATGAACATCATGCTCGTGTCCGTCACGGAGCGCACGAAAGAGATCGGCATCCGCAAAGCCCTCGGCGCGACCTACCATATGATTATCATGCAGTTTCTCATCGAAGCCGTCACCATCAGCATCGCCGGCGGCCTCATCGGCGTCGTCTGCGGCGTGGGCATCTCCGCCCTCATCCCGCACCTCATCGACATGTCCACCGTGCTCACCGCCGCGCCCATCGCCGGGTCCTTCCTCTTCTCCGTCGTCATCGGCCTTGCCTTCGGCCTCTATCCGGCGCAGAAAGCGGCCCGGCTCAATCCCATCGACGCCCTCCACTACGAATGAAGGCGTGCAGCTCCCGCGGGGGCTGCTTTTTTTGCGCCCGCTTCGTTTTTGACTGGAAGAAACAGGGAAGATACGGTAAAATATAACTTATGAAATCAGCGGCGCTCCCGGCGTACAGGGACGCCATGCATGGCATCGCAACGGAGGATACATATGGATTTCAATTTTGATCCGAAACAGAACGAACTGGTAGAACTGGCCCGGGAAATTGCCCGGAAAGAAATCGCGCCGCGCGCGCTCGACATCGACAAGACCGGCGTCATGGATGAGACCCTGCTGGACATTCTCAAATCGTCCGGCATGACCTCCCTCTCCGTGCCGAAAGAATACGGCGGGGCGGGGCTCGACCTGCTGACATCCGCCATCATTGCGGAAGAGCTCGGCAAAGGCTGCGCCGGCGTCGCCACCATCTGCGCGGCCAATGCGCTGGCGTCCTATCCGATCCTCATCGGCGGCAGCGACGCGCAGAAAAAAGAATTCTGCGAATGCCTCCTCTCGGGCGGCATGGCGGCTTTCGCCCTCACCGAACCCTCCGCCGGCTCCGACGCGGGCGCCGTGGCGTGCCGTGCGAAAAAAGTGGACGGCGGCTACGTGCTGAACGGCACGAAATGCTTCATTACAAACGGCCCCATCGCCGATAAAGTCACCCTCTTCGCCAATACCCGCGAAGGCGGCGGCGTGCGCGGCCTTACCGTATTCCTCGTGGATACGAAGACCCCGGGCTTCTCCGTCGGCAAAGAAGAAGACAAGATGGGCATCCGCGCGTCCGCCACGTCCGAGCTCCTCTTCGACGACTGCTTCATTCCCGACTCCTGCCGCGTAGGCCGCGAAGGCATGGGCTTCCGCCTCGCCATGCAGACCCTCGAGACCTCCCGTCCCATCGTGGGCGCCGTCTCCGTGGGCATCGCCCAGGCCGCCCTCGAATCCGCCATCCACTACGCGCACCAGAGAAAGCAGTTCGGCGTGAAGATTTCCACCTTTGAAATGGTGCAGGAAATGATGGCCGACATGGTCATGAAGACCGAAGCGGCCCGCGCCCTCGTGCACAAAGCCTGCTGGCTCCACGACCAGGGCGACAGGGAAGCGGCGAAATTCTCCGCCATGGCGAAATGCTACGCGTCCGACGTGGCCATGGAAGTCACCACCAAGGCCGTGCAGGTCATGGGCGGCAACGGCTACTCCCGGGAAAACCCCAACGAGAAATACATGCGCGACGCGAAAGTCATGCAGATCTACGAAGGCACGAACCAGGTGCAGCGCATGGTCATCGCAAACGCCGCCGTCTACTGATTTGCAGGCGCGCCGCGCCGGTGGTATAATACTGCACATACAGAACGAGGATGAAGAGGAGATTTCCCGAAGCCTTGCAGAGAGCCGGCGGACGGTGCAAGTCCGGCAGACAGAGGAAATCGCGTTCGCTTCGGAGTTCCTGCCTGAATGGAGTAGGGCAGGCGGCAGGCCCCGTTACGGCCGACGAGTACTAAATCAGGGTGGTACCGCGGAAATATTTCCGCCCCTTTGCAGGGGCGGATTTTTTATTTCACAAAATCGGGGCCCCGCCCCGGATTCCATTCCCTTATTTTTTTCAGGAGGCATTCCGGATGGACAATTTGGAAGCATTGCAGCAGAAAGCGCAGCAGGCGCTCGACGCATGCAGAGACAGAAAGACAGAAGACGACGCCAGAGCCCTCGGCGCGGCCCTCGCGGATGTGATGGGCGCCATTAAGAAACTCGCAAAAGACGAGCGCGCCCAGATGAGCCTCACCGAGGCCGCCGTCAGCCACGCCATCGCGTCGCTCATGAAAGAAGACCTCGCCGGCCTTCGGGAAGAAGCGAAAAAAGCGATCGAAGAGAGCGCCGATGAAAAGGCGCTCCAGGACGCCCGCGTGGCGTACCTCGGCAAGAAAGGCCGCCTCACCGCCATACTCCGCGGCATGAAAGACCTCACCGCCGACGACCGGCCCGTCCTCGGAGCCGTGGCGAATACGGTCCGCGAAGAAATCGAAGCAGCGGAAGGGGAAAAGCGCGCCCAGTTCAAGGCGGAAAATCTCGCCCGGCGCATCCGCGAAGAACGCATCGACATCACGCTCCCCGCGCGCCGCCGCCAGACCGGCCACATTCACCCGCTCAATAAAGCCCTGCACCTCATCATGAAGACCTTCATGAACATGGGCTACTCCGTGGCGGAAGGGCCGGAAATCGAAGAAGACTACTACAATTTCTACTGCCTGAACCTGCCGAAAGACCATCCCGCCCGGGATATGCAGGACTCCTTCTACCTCACGGAAAATATGAACTTCCTGCTCCGCACGCACACCTCGCCCGTGCAGGCGCGCACCCTCCAGAGCCACGAGCCGAACTCGCCCATCCGCGTCATCGCGCCGGGCAAAGTCTTCCGCTGGGACAACGACGCCACCCATTCGCCGGTCTTCCATCAGGTGGAAGGCCTCGTCGTGGACAAAGGCATCCGCTTCTCCGATCTGAAAGGGACGCTGGAGATTTTCCTCAAGGAAATCTTCGGCTCCGATACGAAGATCCGCTTCCGCTCGAGCTACTTCCCCTTCACCGAGCCCTCCGCCGAAGTGGACATTTCCTTCGCCTCCCGCATGCACGGCGAGACGAACGCCGACGAATGGCTGGAAATCCTCGGCGCGGGCATGGTGCATCCGAACGTGCTCACCCTGAACGGCTACGACCCGGCGAAAGTGAGCGGCTTTGCCTTCGGCATGGGCGTGGAACGCATCGCCATGCTGCTCTACGGCATTGATGATCTCCGTCTCTTCTATGAGAACGACATGAGATTCCTGAAACAGTTTTAATCAGGAGGGACTATAGATGAATGCTTCTTTGAAATGGCTCAATACCCTTGTAGACATCAGCGGCCTCGATCCGGAGAAGATGGCGGAGACGCTCACCGACGACGGCATCCCGGTCGAACACGTGGTGTACCCCGGCGAAGGCATCTCCGGCGTCGTCACCGGACGGCTTCTCTCCGTGGAAAAACATCCCGACGCGGATCATCTCGTCGTATGTCAGCTCGACGTGGGGCAGGAAGCGCCCGTGCAGATCGTCACCGGCGCGGCGAATATCAAACCGGGCATGTCCGGCGAGATCGTCCCCGTCGCCCTTCACGGCGCGCGCGTCCCCGCGAAACACGACGCCTCCGCCCCCGGCGGCTATAAGATCGGCGAAGTGAAAATCAAGAAATCCAAACTCCGCGGCGTGGAATCCGCGGGCATGATGTGCTCCGCTCCCGAGCTCTGCCTCGATCCCGTGCTCTTCCCCGGCGCGGATAAGGAAGGCATCATGATCCTTCCGCCGGACACCCCCGTGGGCGTGGACTTCACCAGCCTCTTCGGCCTCGACGACATCGTTTTTGAATTTGAACTCACCGCAAACCGCGCGGACTGCTTCAGCATGATCGGCCTCGCGCAGGAAGTGGGGGCCATTTTCAAGCGGAAAGTCACTCTCCCCGAAGTGAAAGTCGTGGAAGACGGCGCGCCCTTTGAAGGGCGGGGGACCGTCGCCATCGACGATCCGGCGTACTGCAGCCGCTTCTGCGGACGCCTGCTGGAAAATGTGAAAATCGGCCCCTCTCCCGAGTGGATCTGCGACCGTCTCCGCAGCAACGGCATCCGGCCCATCAATAACGTGGTCGACGCCGCAAACTACGTCATGCTCGAATTTGGCCAGCCCCTCCACACCTACGACTACGACAAAGTGGCCGGCCGCCATCTCACCTGCCGCCGCGCAGAAGAAGGGGAGAAATTCACCACCCTCGACAGCCAGGAGCGCACCCTCTCCGCAGCCGACCTCGTCATCTGCGACGACAACGGCCCCGTCTGCATCGCCGGCGTCATGGGCGGCCTCGACTCCGAAGTCACCGCCGATACGAAGAACGTCTTCCTCGAAGCGGCCGTCTTCGACAGAGCCTCCATCCGCCGCACCAGCCGCCGCCTCGGCCTCCGGTCCGAAGCCTCCGGCCGCTACGAAAAAGGCGTGAACCCCGTCCGCGCCTCCCAGGCCATCGACCGCATCGCCCAGCTCCTGCAGGAACAGGGCGCGTGCACCGTCGCGCAGGGCATGCTCGACTGCTGGCCCGACCCGAAGCCCGCGCAGGTCCTCACCACCACCGTGAAAGACATCAACGACTACATCGGCGTGGACCTTCCCGCGGAAGAGATCGTGGACATCCTCACGCGCCTCCATTTCGACGTGAAAAATGAAGACGGTGCGCTCACCGTCACCGTGCCGGACTTCCGCCTCGACCTCGAAGGCATGCCCGACCTCGCCGAAGAAGTGGCCCGCGTGTACGGATTTGCCAATATTCCCATCACCACCCCGTGGAGCGCCATCGAGCAGGGCATGATGCCCGCCGACCGGGCCGTCACCATGAAAATGCAGGAAGCCCTCATCCAGGAAGGACTCTCCGAAGTGGAAACCTACAGCTTCATGGACAAAGCCAGCCTCCCCGACCTGAACTACCCCGAAGGGGACGAAGTCTACAACGCCATCCCCATCGTAAACCCCATCTCCGAAGAATACCCCCACATGCGCACCAACCTCTTCCAGGGCCTCATGCGCGTCCTGAAATACAACCTCGCCCAGAAAAATGAGCAGGTGCCCATCTTCGAAGCGGGCGTCGTCTACCATCCGAAATCCCTGCCCCTCACGGAGCTGCCCGTGGAAGAAATCCAGGTCTCCGGCCTCCTCTACGGCTGCCCCGAAGAAGCGGGCTATCCGAACGACCAGCGCCGGTACGACTTCTACGATGTGAAAGGCATCGTAGAGCGCGTCCTCGCCGCCCTCGGCATCCGCGATTACGAGATTCGGAGAAGCGTCTGCCCCGTCTTCCATCCCGGCGTCTCCGCCGACTTCGTGAAAGACGGCGACATCCTCGCCAGCTTCGGCGAACTCCATCCGCTCGTCTCCGAAAAGAACGGCCTGAAAAAATCCGCCTACGGATTCACCTTCTCCGTGCCCGTCCTCCAGAAATACTGGACCGAAGGGGCCGCCTACGAGAAGATTCCGCGCTTCCCCGCCAACGAACGCGACCTTGCCATTCTCGTGCCCGAAGACCTCACGAACGAGCAGGTGGAAGAAGTCATCATCAATGCGGGCAGCGCCTCCCTCGAATCCCTCCGCCTCTTCGACCTCTATCAGGGCGAACAGGTGCCGGACGGATACAAGAGCATGGCCTACTCCCTCGTCTTCCGCGACCCCGCGAAGACCCTCACCGACAAAGAAGTGGACGCATGGATTGCGGACATCGTCGCCGCCCTCGAAAAGATTCACTGCACCCTTCGCTGACCGGCAGAAGAAAGCCCCCTTGCGGGGCTTTTTTTCGTGGGGAAAACGCTCCGTTTATGAATGGATTATGAAAAATTTATGGAGGGCCGAAACATGTCCCGGCCGCTTTGCGGAGGGCGCGCGGAGAAAAAGCGGAACCGGGCAGAATGCGAAAAGGGCAGCAGGAAATGTACGCACGGGAAGCGGACGCACCCGGGCCCGCTGCGGGAAAAGAGGGAAAAGACCGGAAGGCAGGCGGCCCGGCCTCTTCCTGCGGGCACGCCTCCGGAAGGGGAGGGCGTCTTTGCGGAAACCGCGGGGCCGCGCCCGGGAAGGGAAGAGGAACCGCGTGTGGACGCAAAACGTCCCGCTTGAAGGGCGGCAGAGATATAGTAGAAAAGCATGGGCGGGACAGAGGAGAAGAATGCCTAAAATGCTTGCCGGGGGGCGTAATATGATACAATAAATTGCGAGAATTTTACATATAAAAGAAATGAACTTTACCTGTTTTTGCTTAAGGTACCAACATTATGGAGGGACATCGAATGAAATACCGCCTGCTGGCCGCTCTGACGGCCGCCCTCTGCATGGGAAGCGCCGCCATGGCGCAGTCGCCCATCCCCACCTTTGATAAAGACGCCGCCACCGTGCACCCCTACAACCGCACCGGCGCGCAGGACGTCCTCGTAGACGAGAGCCAGACCCTTCGTCCGGGCAATACGGGCACCGAAGAAGCGCCCGCTTTTGACGTGGCGCGCATCGAGCTCACCGGATTCAAACTGCCCGACCGGAAAGGCCGCCTCTCCGCGCTCCTCGCGGACTACACGGGCCGCTCCGTCGCCGTATCCGAGCTGGATACCCTCACGGGCCGCCTCACCGCCTACGCCAAATCCTGCGGCTATCCCGTGGCGCAGGCCGTGATTCCGCCGCAGGAAGTGAAAGACGGCGTCCTCACCGTCGCCGTCTACGTCGCCGCCTACGACCAGATCCAGCTCGCGTCCAACACCTCCGACGTGGCCGACTCCGTGCTGGAAGGCTATCTCTATGCCCTCAAGCCCGGCGAGCCCATCACCGACAGGAAACTCGAAGCTGCCGTCAATAATATCAATGACCTGCCCGGCGTCACCGCCCGCGCCGTGCTCCGCCCCGGCAGCACGCCCGGCTATACCTCCGTCGATATCGAAGCGGCGCGCCGTCCCGTATGGAACAACTACGTCTTCGCCGACAACGGCGGGGGCTACTACTCCGGACGCTACCGCTACGGCTTCAATCTCGAAATCGACAATCCCGGCCATCAGGGCGACCTCATCGGCCTCTCGGGCATGATGTCCAGCCACGACGTGAAAAACTGGAGCGCCCGCTACGAAGCCCCCGTGGGGCGGAGCGGCACCCGCCTCGGCGTCGCCTGGAGCCGCAGCGAATACGAACTCCATACGAACGGATTCTACGACTCCCTCGGCGAATCCGAAGGCATCAGCCTCTACGGCCTCACGCCCCTCTACCGGAGCCGCGCTGACCGCCTCACCCTCATCTACGGCTACGACCACCGGGAAATCAAAAACCGCTACCGCTTCCACGTGGATGAACTGGATACCCTGCGCAGCGAAAAAGACGCCGACGTGTGGCACGTGGGCCTCTCCGGCAGCCAGTACGCGCCGAACGAATTTCTCCAGTACAGTCTCATCTACTGGTACGGACACATGGACACCGACAGCGGCTCCTACCTCGACGGCGACTACCATAAACTCACCGCCGACCTCCTGAAAATCTGGTACGACGGCCCGTGGAACTACCGCATCCGCGCTTCCGGCCAGCTCGCCAGCCGCACCCTCGACGGGAGCGAACAATTCTATCTGGGCGGCATGAACGGCGTCCGCGCCTACGGGGCGAGCGACGGCTACGGCGACAGCGGATGGCTCGGCACCTTTGAAATCCGCCGCGAGACCGGCGTCCCCGGCCTCGAAGCAGCCCTCTTCCTCGACGCGGGCTACGCGGAAGACAAAGCTTTCGCTTATGCCGAGCACCTCTACGGCTGGGGCGCGGGCCTGCGCTACGCCATGCCGGACGACTGGTACGCCCAGCTCGACTACGCGCGGAAAATCGACGGCCGCCCCGACCGGTCCGAACCGGAAGACCACGACGGCCGCATCTGGTTCCAGGTCTACAAGATGTTTTGAGCAGTGAGATACGGAGGATTCACCGATGAAATATAGAAACGATCTGAAAAAACGCATCCTTGCGGGCCTGCTGGCAGGGGCTGCGCTCTGCCTCGCCGCGCCCGCCGCACAGGCCGCAAACGTCGTCCCCAATACCCAGCTTCCCGGGGATATTCTTCACTCGGTCGGAGGTGTGACCACTGATAGAGGGGACGGCGTCCTGAATGTCCATCAGGAAAATCAGAATGCGGTCATCAAATGGGACAGCTTTAATATCGGCGCCAACGCTACCGTGAATTTTGATAGAAATAATGGGGAAAACTTTAACACCCTGAACTATGTGAACAGTGCGAATGGCCTGTCCCAGATTTACGGTACCATCAACGCGCAGGGCGGCAACATCTACATCGTCAATCCCGCCGGCGTGGAAATCGGCAACTCCGCCCAGATCAATACGGGCAGCCTCTACGTGTCCAATAAAAATCTGGACGACGCGTTGAAAAATATAAATACGGAAAACCCGGATATTCCGTCGATAATCAATGCAGGCACCACCACCGACGCGGCCCTCATGAGCCTCGGCAATATTAACGCCAATACAGTCACCTTCGAAGGCAGCCGCATCGTCATTGATACGGAACGCATCAAAGATGTGGACGGGGATAATAAACTCACCGCAGAAAATATCATCGTCCATACCAACGACGCTTCCAACGTGGTCATCGGCTACGACGCGTACGTCGATGAAGATAAAGATGGGGACGGACAGATTGATGGCTATAAAGATGCAAAGCCCAATACGGGACTTGCGTCCGTTTATGTAGGGGATTCTGATACCACTACGGCTGTGGCGGGCTACATGTGGGTGGAAGACGTAGAGCAGTTGCAGGCGATCAAGGACAATCTCGATGGGAATTACGCCCTCCGCAACAGCATCGACGCCACCGCCACGCAGGACTGGAATGTAGTGAACGACACGGCACAGGGCTTTGCATCCATCGGCAGCGTTCAGAATGCGTTTACCGGTAAATTCGACGGCCTCGATTATAATATTTTCAATCTGAACATCAACCGCGCTGACGAAAACAACGTCGGCCTTTTCGGCGTGGTCGGGGATAGAGCAGTTATCAATAACGTCACCCTCGTAGGCGGCAGCATCACCGGGCAAAACTATGTCGGTTCCCTGGCCGGTACAGTGCGGGATGGCGCGAGCATTTCCAATATTACAAACAGTGCAAAAGTGAATGGCAGTACATCCGTAGGCGGCATCATCGGCCAGAGCGGCAATTATTCTCCCAGTGGTAAAAATGAAGGAGCCTCTCTGGAAAATCTGATTAATACGGGGACCGTGACCGGCGATACGAACAATATCGGCGGTCTCGTAGGGAATATGCAGAACGGCACTCTCGGCGGTACAAGTTATAACCTCGGCGCGGTCACGGCAAAAGGCTACAACGTAGGCGGCCTCGTGGGCAATGCCCAGAATGCGGTTATTGGCGACGGCGAGCATCTTGTCTACAACCGCCTGAACGTCACCGGCGCGTACAATGTGGGCGGCATCGTGGGCAATATGGAAGGCTCCACCGTGCAGAACGCGGAAAACAGCGGCAATGTGACGGCCGAAGGTTTTGCTAATGATGGGAGATATAAAGGGTCGTATACATTTCATACGGCAAATAAGGCGGATAACTATAGCGATGGGACATCAAAAACGGTAGACGTAAACACGGCGAATGTGGGCGGCATAGTCGGTATCTCCTCAAGTTTGGGTAATAAGAAAAGCACAATTTCCGATGTACTGAATACGGGAAATGTGAACAGCAGCCGACAGGATGGCAACGAATATTATGACGCGGGCAATGTGGGCGGCGTAGTCGGGAGCGCCGTCGATACGGACATCACCAACGCCACGAACCGGGAAAATGAAATTCGCGGCGCGCACAATGTAGGAGGCATAGCGGGCTACTTCAGCGGAAGCGGTACCGTGACGAACGGCATCAACGACGGCGGCGATATCATGGCTACCGGTGCGAGATATAAAGACGCATTTGTTACCGAAGTTATCCGTCCTGTAAGTGACCGTACAAAGGAAGAATTTATTATCGGTAATATGGGCGGCATCGTGGGTTATATGGAAGGTGATAACGTTTTCATTACCGGCAGTGCAAACCGCGGTACGGTGCATACTCATGAACCGGAAAATTCTTCTAATGTACAGGATTATGAAAAGGCGGCCAATGTAGGAGGCATTGTCGGAAAAATTGACAGAAGCTCCGCGGCGGACGAACAGGATAAACAGGATATTAGAGACGACTACAGCAAGGCAGCCGTATCGAACAGCTACAATACGGGCGATGTCATGGGATACACCGGCGTAGGCGGCATCGCGGGCATGATGTACAACGGCGAAATTGCCGGTTCCTACAATCTGGGATATCTCCGCACTACGCGCCAGTCTACGGTAGGCGGCAGCATTGACGCGCTGAACATGGGCGGTATCGTGGGTGACACCACGGAAAACAGTAACGCCAAAGCTTTTCTTTACGATGTATATAATAAAGGGCAGATTGGCGATTCGGAATTTAACTATTTTGGACGCCACGTGGGTGGCATCGTAGGCCGCCTTTCCGGGGATGTGGAAAAAGCATATAATACGGGAGTCATCTATAATGGTTACAACGTTGTTGGCGGCATTGCCGGATGGTTGTCTACCGGAAATATTACCAACGCATTCAATACGGGAAATATTACTGTAGTTAATAGGAATAACGGCAGCAGTCAGGTTGGGGGGATCGTAGGTGCGGCGAGCACTAATAATGCGGATATCAAACTGGTAAATGTCTATAACTTGGGAACACTCCGGAGTTTCAAAGATGCTGGGAATAATATTGGTGGTAACACCGTCGGCGGTATTTTAGGTATCATTAACGGAAACGGGGCGCATCAAGTCAGCATCAGTAATGCCTATACCACCGGAAATATCTGGGCTGGGACTAAGAATGCAGATGGCACGTATTCGGAAGATACGGCCAATACCATCCGCAGTATCTGGGGCGCTTCGGAAGTAACGGGCGGTGAACATCGTTCCGTTGAAACTGAAAACACCTACTACATCCGCCCGGATGACGGTTTGCCTTTTACGGATTTGTCTACTTCGACCAATAACCGGGATAACTCCGACAAAGCGATTGCTTTCGATGAGAAGTCTGACAGTAGTAAGTATACATATACAGATAGTGAGGGAACGCATTCGCTTGAGTTCTCAGCGCAGAGCGGAGGTGTTGTCAATCTGGACCCTGACAATGACGGAAAGGATAATTCGTGGCGCATCTATGAGGGCTCTACGCCCATCCTGAATGCGTTTCTGCCGAATGCGGAAGACTATTTTGACCAATATACGGATGATGATTCATTGAATGGTGCAGGCATCGGCTCCATTCAGTACGGCACGGCCTACGATCCGCTCCTTACCATTGTTAATGCGGCCAAGGATACAGCCAATTTAACCTTCAACTGGCAGGATCTCGGCATCAATAACGATGCGGGTCTTGCCGTGTACGGCGCGGGCCTCACGCTGAACGACTTCATGTCCACCGGGGGCAGCGGCTACTTCGGCGGCCTCATCTACAGCGACGGCGCGCTCAACATCAACGCTCACACATCCGGGGAAACGCATGATCCGGCGAAAACCAATGTGACCGGCGATGTGGCTCTCGGCAGCGCGGCGCAGCTCTACGGCTCCTCCGTCACGATTGATGCGGACGGGCAGGTCACTATTTACGGCAGCGTCACCGCTACGGGGAATACGCAGGACGGGACAAGCTGGGATGAAACACAGAAAAAATATACAGGGACGATTGACGCTACCGACGGCAGCATTTCCATCACCGGAGGCAATGTGGACGTTTATGGCCAGCTCACTTCAGCAAAGGACAAAGAATCTGTTCGTGTGCCGGGCATCAACGGTATGGCCGAAGGATGGAATCCCGCAGAACATGGGAATGTTGCCGATCCGAACGCGAAAATGAGCGACATCGGTGACCGCTTCGGCTATACCACTGGCAAGTCCGCAGTGACCGGCAATATTTCCATCACCGCCAACGATACCGAAGACGGCCATGTGAACGTCTACTACGGCAACAAAGGCGAAGGCATCGTCACTACCGGCGGCAATCTCACCGTCACCGCCTCCGGCGACGTCTACATGGACAGCGACCTCTCCATCGGCGGCAATCTGACGCTGAAAGCGGGGTATAAAGAAGGGGAAGACAAACCGGCTATGGGCTCCGAAGCCGTCCTCGACATCTCCAACATTGGACAGGTGCGGGCAAATGGAGATAAGGATGCCGCACTGTCATATCTGAATGAATTTCTTACCCATTTTGCGGACGGAACGCACAACATTACTCTCGGCGGGGATAAAACCAAAATTGCCGTCGATATGTGGGGCGATGGAGCCTTTGATCTGACCAAGTATGATTATAAGGAGCAGACACTTGCTGAACGTATCAATGCCCTTAATTTGTCGGTAAATGGTACGAAGGCAGAAGGGCGGGATTACGCCTATATCTGGGTCGCCGACGGGGACCAGCTCGCGGGCATTCAGGATTACAAAGACAAACATTCGGACAGCAATATCCTCTCTTACAACTTCGCCATGAAAAACGACATCGACGCGAGCTATGTGACGGACTACAAAGCCCTCGGTTCTGGTGAAGGTAATGAATACACCGGCACTTTCGACGGCCGGGACAACCGCATCATCGGTTTGACCATGACTGGTGATAATGCGGGCATCTTCGATACCATTGGGGCAGGCGGCACCGTGGAAGATCTGCGCATCTATTCCGGCACCTTCTCCGGTACGAGCAACGCCGGAGCCGTGGCGGGCGTGAACAACGGCAAGATTTCCAATGTGACCGCATTCGGCAACGTAGTGGACGTCAACAATCAGACGGGGAACGATTCCTCCTATGCCGGCGGCATTGCGGGAACGAATAGCGGCAGCATTGACAAATCGTCGGCCATTGGCACGGCAACCCAGAGCAGTAAAGAGATTGCCGAAAATGCGGAAGCAGCGGCAGGGGGTATCGCTGGTCTGAACAGCGGCACCATTTCCAACAGCAGTGCCAACAGCGCTGTCAACGCGAGCGCAGGCAATGCGACGGCCCTCGGCGGCGTAGCCGGCGTGAATACGGATACGGGCACGCTGGACAATGTGGACAGCCTCGGCGTTACCACCGGCGTCTACAAAGTGCAGGGACAGAATACCCTGTATTCCGACAACGTAGGCGGCATCGCCGGTACGAACAGCGGCGCCGTGAAGAACGTCTACAACGAAAGCATCGTCAGCGGCCGGGACAACGTAGGCGGCATCTTTGGGGAAAACTCCGGGACAAGTGTGTCCAATGTGGCCAATGCGGCGGATGTTACCGGCGAAGCGGGAGATAACGACACCAGCGATTACGTAGGCGGTCTCGCGGGCTCGAACAGCGGAAGCATCACCGGCGGACGCAATAACGGCGAAATCACCGGCAACAACTACGTAGGCGGCCTTGTAGGTGCAAACCGTGGCGGTGCTGATGGCAAAAAGCCCGAGCTTACCAATCTTGTCAACGACAGCGCCGCCGCCATCACCGGCGACAACTACGTGGGCGGCATTGCAGGTTCTAACGAAGGCACCATTTCTGCGGAGAACCAGACGAATCTCATCAACCGCGGCTCCATCACAGGGCAGAACTATGTAGGCGGCGTGGCCGGTGAAAATATCGGCACGATTGAATATGTCAAGAGCGATATCAATCTCAATGTCCGCTATAAAGATCAGGATGCAAAATATTTCGGCGGCGTAGCAGGCATCAATGGTAAAGCAACAGAAGGTGGAACAACTATTAATACTGGAACCATCACGAATGCCACAAATACAGCCGACATTATTGCTCCTGATGCTGACTTTGTAGGCGGCATCGTTGGTTGGAATACTTCTGCTGGCAAACTGGAAGGCATGGGCAACAGCAATGAGGGCCGTGTCGAAGGGGCGAGCCACGTGGGCGGCGTCGCCGGTCTGAATGATGCGGATATCGACGGTTCGCAGACGGAAGAAGGCACGGTCGGCATTTTCAACTCCGGCGTGGTCATTGCTCATAAAGGCGGCGCGGGCGGTATCTTTGGCGAGAATACTGGTGCTATTTCTCATGCGGAACTGACCAATAACGGCATCGTATCCGGCACGTATTCTGATAAGGCAGGTGAAAATGGTACTGGCGGTATCTTTGGTGTGAACAGCGGCGATGTGACGTATTCCAGTTTGAAAAACGAAATCGGCGGACAGGTCATGGGCACCCAGAATGTGGGCGGCCTCATCGGCATGAACTCCGGCAATATCACTGGCGGCCGCACGGAAGCCGACAATACAGACGTGGGGTATTACAAATACCAGATCTACAACAACGGCACCATCAAAGCCGGGACGTGGAATGACGCAGATCAGGACGGCGTAGTGGATGAGGGCGAGTTTACCGAGGCGACAACCGACAGCCAGAACATCGCCGGTCTCTTTGGTGTCAATCAGAAGAGAGACAATGGGACAGGCGGCGAAGTGACCGCGGCGTACAACACCGGCGCTATCGTTGCAGGCAGCAGCACGAACGTAGGCGGCATCGCCGGCACGAACGCGGGCAAGCTCGATCAGGTCTTCAACACCGTCATCACCGTTAATGAAGACGGCTCCACCGCATCCGGCTCCATCACCGGCAGCACCAACGTAGGCGGCATCGCCGGTACAAACACCGGCTCCATCTCCAACGCCTACAACACGACCACCGTCACCGGCAATACCAGCACCGGCTTCATCGCGGGCGTCAACGACAACAGCGGCACCATCTCCAACGTCTACTCCACCGTAGGAGACAATCTCGTGGGCAGCGGCAACGCGGCCACGCATGTGTACGACAGTGAGAACGGCTTCGGCGAAGGCGGCTCGAAAATCGACACCGATGGGAAGGGCACTGTCGCAGAGTATCCATGGCGTCAGTACGGAGACAACAACCCCATTCTGAAAGTTTTCCTCACCCAGCTCACCGTGAATGATGTAGGCGACCTCGTGTATAACGGGTACGACCAGAATCTCAATTTGGGCGAGCTCATCGGCGAGGGCAAAGACCATATTACCGGGCCTGCGGGCATGGAAAATCCGTTTGACGCGTATTACAATACGCTGAAACCGAATGACCCCAATGGCGACAGCGAACTGCTGTACAATGTGGGGACGCAAATCTATGCAGGTACGTATCAGAATTGGTTGGCTTCCGCGCAGATTTCCGCAGGGAAAGAAGGAACGGTAAACAATCTCGGCTACGACATTGCTTATAAAGATGATACCGTAGGCAAGATGAACAAGGCCCAGATTTCCATTTCGCTCGATGAGATTCACCGCACATATGGAGACAGCACCATCAACAATGTAACGGGGAAAACGAATGATTATGGATTTACCATTTCTAATGCGGATGAAAATTCTGAATTGACGCAGGCGATGAAGGATCAGCTTGCCGGCCTTACTATGACGAATAATTCCATCAAGGACACGGCGGTGTCTGATTTGAAAGAAGGACAAACAACTACTAGAGAAGTGGGAGATTCCTATACTTGGGAAGCGGGATTCTATCTGGGCGAAGATAATGATGAGACCAGTCTCGCACACAATTTCGAGTTCGTTTCCAACGGTGCGGGCACCTCGTCTGTCACGGTGACCGGAGGCAAGTCTGTTGTTGAGAAAGCAAACATCGAAATTATCGCAAACCCTGAACAGGTCTATGTGGACCGCACGCCGCATTTCTCCGGCACGGATATTTCTTCTGTACTGGTGAATGGAGACACGATTACTGACGGCTCGTATCAGTATGGGACGGAGCAGCTTCCCGCAGACACATCTGTGCCGGGACAGTTTGATAACGTCATCGGCATTCATTTCGGCAACGCGTATCTCAAAGGAGACAGCGATGCTTCCGCATGGGACAGCGTGATGAGCGGTCTCTTCAAGAATTACAATGTGACGTTCAAGCCCGGCACGCTCACGGTGCTAGCGCTGCCGGACGGCATGCCGGATATTCCGGAGATTCCCGGTATAGAGAATCACTGGAACGGTCTGCTTGGAGACAATCCGTGGGATCGGAACCGCGATTTCCGGGAACGGAAAGCGGAGATTCATTACATCGCAGGCGGCATGACGCTGTGACGCAGAGAAAAAAGACAGGGAAGATTCCCTGTCTTTTCTCATGCACGGAAAAAGCACGAGGCTGGCCCGTGCTTTTTTATGCAGCAGTATGGTAGTTGATGACGGTAATTTCCGACATGCTTTCCCGGACTTTGTCGGCGATGCGCGTGAGCTGTGTAACGACTTCGGTGGAGTAGGAGACTTCGCCGCACTGGGTGCATACCTGCGAGGGGACGTTTTTCACGATGAGAATACAGCCGTCAAGGTCGAGCATGAAGGTGGTGAGTTTGTTTTCAAGTTTTCCTTTGCAGAAGAAACAACGTTCGTCCATGCTTTTACTTCCTTTCTGTAAAATCGGAATTCCATTCAAGAGGATTGGGGAAATAGGCAGTGATAATCCATAATTTGTTTTGGCCTATCCCGCAGACAACATGAATCGGTTTATGAGAAACGTCATATCCAAGTACGAGACAGCTTGGATATGGATAATCTGTGGGATCGTCTTCAATGATTTTTCCATTTGCCAATGCATCAATGATTTGCGATGGCATTATACGGCGAAGCGTCATGCGCGCCAGAACATGTGCTGTCCATTGGATTTGATTCGGTTGAAGATATATTTTTATTTCGTCAATGTCCATGGCAGTCTCAGCTCCTTGTATTTATTATGATTTTAGGATAAAAATTCGGATGGGTCAACGGATGAAAAAAGCACGGGGCGTGCCCGTGCTTCGCGTTTATTCTTTGTTTTTGTTGCCGCGGCTTTTCTGGATGAAGTGGACGACTTTTTTGCCGGCGGCGTTGATCTGGTGGCCGGTGCGCTTCATTTTGCGCATGGCGGTGGATTTGGAGTGGATTTTCGGCTTGAGGTCGAGGTCGGTGTCGATGTTGCCGCGCTTGACGGAGGTGGCGCGGATTTTGTCGGGGTGCAGGTATTGGCGCAGGACGGCCATGGCGAGGGTGGGCTGCACGGCGGTGTCGAAGAGGTAGATGTCTACGGCGGCGTAGTTCGGCTCGGGGTAGGTGTGGATACAGATGTGGCAGTTTTCGCCGAAGCCGGAGACGGTGATTTCCCGGTCGTCTTCGTGGAAGAAGGTGTCGTAGAGTTCGACGCCGAGGCTCTGGGCGGCGGCGTTGATGAGGGGAATGAGGAGGTCGGCGGAGTCGATGACGCCTTCGCGGCAGCGGTAGCAGTCGATGAGCAGGTGCCGGCCGATGTAGTTTTCCATGGGTGTGCCTCCCTTTGCAATACTCTATTTTTTACAGTTTCAGTATATCAGATTTTACATTGTCATGCAGGTGTTTTTCATGGAAGGCGGGCGGAGATTTCCTTGACAGTACGGGCGCGCGCCTGTATAATATACAAGTCATTGTACTGGGTGCTGTGACGCAACCGCACGGGACGGGCTTGGAGAAACGCCGGAAGGCTGCCTGTCATCGGCGAGTATAGTAAGAGGGAGGTGCACACATGTACGCTATTATCAAAACGGGCGGAAAGCAGTACTGCGTAGAAGAAGGCAAGAAGATTTCCGTGGAAAAGCTCGACGCAGAGGTCGGCGCTGAAGTGACTTTTGAAGAGGTCCTGCTGGTCGCAGGGGACGAATGCAAGGTCGGACAGCCCACCGTTGCCGGTGCGAAGGTGACCGCGAAGGTGCTGGAACAGGGCAAGGGCAAGAAGATCCGCATTTTCAAGTATAAGGCGAAGTCCAACTATCGCCGCCGTCAGGGTCATCGTCAGCCGTTCACGAAGGTGGAAGTGACGAAGATCGAGGGCTGATGATTACCGCGGAAGCGGTGTACAGCCGGACGGGATGCTTCCGGGGGTACCGGATCTCCGGTCACGGGGAGATGGACTCGGAGGAGCTCGGCTATGATATCGTCTGCGCGGCGGTGTCGGCGATCACGCTGACGGCTGCGCTGGGGCTGCGGGATGTGCTCGGGCTCGAGGGCTCATATGAGTCGGAGAGCGGATATCTCGCGGTGGATATCGCGGACCGCGGGAACGCGGCGTCGGACGCGGTGATCGCGGCGATGTTCCGCGGGCTCAAGGAAGTGGCAAAACAATATCCGGATCGGATTCTCATCAAAAATTACGGGAGGTGAATTTCATGCTTCAGTTTGATCTCCAGTTATTCGCACATAAGAAGGGCGTATCCAGCACGAAGAACGGCCGTGATTCGCATTCTCAGCGTCTGGGAACGAAGATGCACGACGGCCAGATGGCGAAGTGCGGCAACATTCTGGTTCGCCAGAGAGGCACGCATCTGCATCCGGGCACGAACGTGGGCATCGGCAAGGATGACACGCTGTTCGCTCTGGTGGACGGCCGCGTAGCGTTCGAACGTCTCGGCAGAGACAAGAGACAGGTCAGCGTATATCCTGTCGCTGAATAATCCGCAGTGAAAGGGCACCCCGCGGGGTGTCTTTTTGCATGGAAGGACCCTTGCAAATCATGCGGGGTATTGTATAATATAACTGTCATTGAGTGAAAGTGACTTCCAAATGAATGAAAAAGGACGAGCGGCCACTCGTCCTTTTTCAGTGCTTTTATTCCTGGCTAACGATGGTTCAGCCAGTACGTATAGGTAGCGACAACGATACCCACCAATACGGGAGCAAGCACTGTGCTCCAAAACTGAGTGAAAGCTCCTTCCAAAATGAATCCCTCCTTTCGTGAAAAGCAAAAGGAGCATCTATATTGTAGCACCGGCTGACGGCCATTGGTGAAATGATTATAATACATTTCGGATGAATTGGATTTTTCTTTTTACATCGGATTCTTGTAAAACCGGCAGGGTATTGTATAATATAGTTGTTATCAACGGAGATAACCTTCAAGACCAGACGAAAAAGGACGAGCGCTACCTCGTCCTTTTTCACTGCTATTTAATTTCTGACTAACGTTTGTTCAGCCAGTACGTATACGTGGCGATCATAATACCAACACATACGGGAGCAAGCAGCGAGCTCCAAACAACGGAGAATAGACTCTCCAAGCCCATGACACCTCCTTTCGTAGAAAGCAAAAAGAGGCCATGTATATTGTAGCACTGTAACAAGCAAAATGAAGCAGGCAATCGAACGAAATTTCTGATTTCATGCAATTAAAAACGGCAGAGGGACATTTCCTTCTGCCGTTTTGCGTGTGACGATTACTGCTGGGGCTGCCAGACGATTTCGGATTTGCCGTCTGCCGGCTGCTGTGCGGTCTGGACGGGTTGAGCGGGCGCCGCCGTACTCTGCGCGGGCTGTGCGGGGGCGGGCTGCGGCTGTCCAGCTGCGTTCGCCGTGCCGCCGGCTGCCTGCTGTGCGGCGAGGCGGGCTTTTTCTTCGGCTTCTTTCTTTGCCTTTTCTGCGGCGATGCGCGCTTTTTCCGCGCGGGTGAGGAGGACGGGGTATTTCGGCGTGGGGCTTACCTGCGCGTCGATTTCAAAGAGGCGGCCCCAGGGGAAGCTGGCGGTGACGGTGGCGGGATTCACGTCCATATTTTTCTTTGCAAATTCCTGAATTTCCGCGATCATTTCTTCGGTCACTGCGGGGGAGACGGGCTTCGTGGGATCGTCGCCGAGGATCTGCTGGAGGCGGTAGAGATTTTTCCGCACGTTCGCCTGATAGGCCCAGTTGTCGAGGTACTGCATGGTGAGCATGTCTTTGTGATCCTGCGCGGTCATTTCGGGAGCGAGCACGGCCTGTGCGATGGAGTAGCCGATGGTGTTGCTGGCGGTGTTCCATCCGTTGTAGGCGGCGACGGAGTAGAGCATGTCTTTCTCTTTGAGGAGTTTCATGAGGGTATTGTCCGAGCCATTGGCGAAGTAGACGTCGAGGATGGCTACGGGAATGCCGCTTTTTTCCGCCTGTTCGACTTTGTTCATAAAGTCTGTGGTGCTTTCCTTGAGCATGCCGAAGTTGCTGAACTGGCCAGATTCGCCGGTGGAGGCGAGGGGCGTATTCACCGCGAGCAGGATGTCGGGCTGCTTATTGGTCATGACGCCGCCTACGGCGGTCACGTGCTGGGCGATGGTCTGCCCGATTTCCTGGCTTTCGTAGCTCGGGACGGTGTCTTCGGCCCGTCCGAGGGGATAGAGGGCGGCGAAGGTGGGCTGCATGTGGTTCGCGTCTACGTGGTAGCGGGCGATGAGGAGGAGCGCGAGCTGATCCGCGCCGGGGAAGGAGCCGTAGACTTTGTCGGAGAGGCCTTTTGCGTCGTCTTTCAGGTAGCGCGCTTCGAGGGCGGACTGGGAGTTTTTGCTGCTGTCGTCAAAGCCGAGGCAGAAGTAGGTGAAGGTGCCGTCCCGGGCGTCTTCGATGAGGCGTTTATTGATGATGGTGTTTTTGGTGCGGCGCTTGAACCAGTCCTGGAGGTATTCCGAGGGGACGGAGAGTTTCAGCGAGAGCAGCTCCGCCGATTCGGAGGGTGTGATGGTGCCCGCGTCCATTTTGTCCTGAAGGCCGGAGATGCGGTAGATGGAGGTGCCGTAGCTGGCGTAGTAGTAGGGCTCTACGCCGCTGTTGGAGGCGTAGGGGGTGCGCATGATGGTGCCGAAGGCATAGATGGGCACGTTCGGATAGGCGCGGTGGAGGCTGCGGAGGCGGTTTTCCCGGTTTGTGAGTACGTCGAGGGATTCGTTGTGCTTGCGGGAGTCCACGAGGCCGCCGTAGATGAGGGTGTCCGTGGAGAGAATGGCGGCGTCGGCGCGGCCCATGTTCTGCTGGACCCAGGACCATACGCGGTCCGGCGCGCCCTGGTAGTCGCTGCCGGAGAGCATGTAGGCCGGCGGGGTGAGCACGGTATAGCCGGCTTTTTCCGCGGTGTCCGCCGTGTAGGCGAGGCTCACGGGGCGGTCGTCCTGCGGGACGAGAAGAATGGTTTTTGCCGAGGCGGTAAGTCCGGCGAAGGAGACCGCGCAGGTGACGGCGGCGGTCAGCAGCAGTTTAGGCCATTTCAAGATAAAACCTCCTGTCGGATGATTATTTGCGGGGCGTCCGCAGTCTTTTGTGAAATCCCGGATGGGGATGATAGAGCTGCCAGTGAAAACAGATGGCGGCGGCGCGCAGAAGGAGCACGATGGAAAATCCGATCCACGAAGCCGCGGCGGGAGAGAGGTGCTGCCAGGCGAAGCATACGGAGAAGCCGCCGATGATGGAGGCGAGGGCGTATACGTCAGTGCGGAGGACGAGCGGCACGCGCTGGGCCATCATATCCCGGATGATGCCTCCGCCCACGGCGGTGATGAGGCCCAGCATGACGGGCATGACATACGCTTCTTCCGGATGGGCGTACAGGCTGGTAAGCGCGCCTGTCACGGTAAAGGCGGCGAGGCCGAAGGTGTCCGAGACGGCGTAGAGCAGACCAATCCATTTCCGGCTCTGTGCGGAGATGGGGATGAACTGGTAGCCGATGGACACGGCGAGGGCGGTGGCGATGGACAGGAGCAGCCCGTCGGGACTGCGCAGCGCCGACGCGGGGGTGAGCCCGGCCAGTACGTCCCGGATCATGCCGCCGCCGATGCCGGTCATGACGGCGAGCACGGTCACGCCGAATACGTCCATCCGCCGGGAAAGTCCGGTCATCGCGCCGGAGAAGGCGAAAGCGATGGTGCCGGCGGTTTCAAAAATCAGCCAGGTAATAGACATGTCTCACTCTCTTTACTGTTTTGAATCTCTATTATTATAGCATGCATAAACGCCGGGTAAAGGCGGGAGAGGCAGGGATTTTTTCCGGGAAAAAGGAATCCGGACGCGCGTCTCCGGCACGAACGGCGGCCCGCTTTTCAGAGTTTTCCGGCGGAGAGGATGCGCGGGCCCAAAGTGGTCATGGAAAGCAAAATGCGGACAAAAACAGTCCGAGGAGGGAGCGGCGGGGCGGGCGCTGCCGTTCGTGAGGCGGACATGGAGGGTCGGCGGCGGAGCGGGCTGAAAAATAAAAGAGGAATGGCTTTCTTATTTTCGGAAAATTTTTTATGATAGAAAAAAGAAAGGAGACGGCCATGACGGATGAAGAATACATGCGCCTCGCGCTGGCGGAAGCGGAGCAGGCGGGCAGGGAAGGGGAGATTCCCATCGGAGCGGTGCTGGTGTATCGGGACGCGGTGGTTGCCGCGGACCACAACCGGCGGGAAACTGATCTCGATCCTACGGCGCACGCGGAAGTCCTTGTCCTGCGCCGGGGAGCGCTGCGGCTTTCACGGTGGCGTTTGACGGAATGTACCCTTTATGTTACCATAGAGCCATGTGCGATGTGCGCAGGGGCCATCATGAATGCCCGCGTGTCCCGTCTGGTGTACGGCGCGGCGGATATTCGGGAAGGCGGCGTGGATTCCCGCTTTCATATCTGCGAGGGCGCGGTCATGAATCACCGGCTTGCTGTTCGTTCCGGCGTTCTTGCCGAAGAATGCGGCGGCATGGTGGAGCGGTTTTTCCTGACGCATCGGCGGTGATTGTGGAGACGTATCGAAGTGGTCATAACGAGGCTGACTCGAAATCAGTTGTACCGCGAGGTACCGTGGGTTCGAATCCCACCGTCTCCGCCATGAAGAAAACCCGACAAACACTGGCTTTTCCGGTGTCTGCCGGGTTTTTGCTTTGCCTGAAACTTGATGGATTTTCCCGTCTTTCTACCCAAGTTTCTACCCAAGCGGCCGTTTTTCTGCATCGGGAAGCCGTGATTTTTTATTTTTGTCTTTTCATCGGGGCGCATCAATCGTATAATAAGTATAGATTTTTATATGACCCATGAGGAGGTTGCACCAATGGCAGACAATGAAGTGAAAACCAATGTAAAAGCTGATAAATTTGACGCCTATCTGAAAGCGAACGGGCTGAATTTCTTCTTCCGCGATCCGGTGCCGAACGATCCGAACGGCACGGTGGTCTTCAAGTCCAACATTGAGGCGGAAGGGCAGAAGCTGCCGGTCGGCGTCATTACGGACAACACGATTTACACCATCATCCGCGTACAGATCGGTACGGGACTCGTGAAAGACAGCAACCGGGAGCGGTTCAACGCTTTTCTGAATGAACTGAACCGGGGATATAAAGTATTTAAATATGTGGCCGCTGACGACGGCACGGTATATCTTGATTCGTGCATTCCCAGCAGCAATGAAGCTTTCGATCCGCAGATTGTGCGGGTGGTGCTGGATGTGATCGTGAATCATCTGCAGGAAGAATACAAGACCATCATGAAAAAGGTCTGGGACTGATTTACTGTATGGAAATATGACGGCTCTTCGGAGCCGTTTTTCTTTTGCGCCGCGGGGATCCCCGCGGCGTTTTTTTCTGGCGCGCGGCGGGAATCGGCCGGGAAGAGGATGTCCCCAGCGGCGGATGTGGGAAAGAAAGGGAGAGAAAGGCCCCGCTCTGCTTCGCGGCGGGAGACGGGCACCCGGAAAACCGGGGCAGAGGGATTCGGCGGGCGAAAGGGTGGAGAATTTCTGTTTTCTCCTGTAAAGAAGTGGGGATTTATGGTAGAATGTGGATAAAAGTGGTGGAAATGAGGTGAGGAAGAGTTGTTCATGAATGAATACGCGCATACGATCGACAGCAAGGGTCGTATGATTCTTCCTGCCAAATTCCGGGAGGAACTGGGCGATGTGTTCGTTTTGTCGCCCGGCCTCGACACCTGTCTGACGATTTATCCGCGGAACTGCTGGGAGCAGATGCTGGAAAAGCTGGAGCGGCTGCCGCAGACGCGGAAAAATGTGCGCGCCCTGCGGCGTTTTCTCATCGGGAAGAGTACGGAGATGGAATGCGACCGGCAGGGGCGGATTCTGATTCCTTCTCATCTGCGGGGATATGCGCAGCTGGGAAAGGACGCGAAGATCATCGGCGTGGGGGATACCATCGAAATCTGGAGCCCGGCGGTGCTGCAGGCGGCGGAAGCAGAGAGCGGCGCGGCGGCGGATATCGCGGAGTCGCTGGATCTGCCCATGGATTTCAATCTGTAAGAGGACGTTATGGAATTTCATCACGTGAGCGTACTGCTGAATGAAATGATCGAGGGCGTCCTTACGGACCCGGCGGGCATCTATGTGGACTGCACACTCGGCGGCGGCGGACACAGTTTCGCCCTGTCGCAGAAGCTCGCGCCGGAGGCGCTTCTCATCGGCATCGATCAGGATGCGGACGCCATCCGTGCGGCGGGAGAGCGGCTGAAAGACATTCCCTGCCGGCATATGCTGGTGCGGGAGAATTTTTCCCGCGTAGGCGAGGTGCTCGATGAACGGGGCATCGGCCCGGTGAACGGCTTTCTGTTTGATCTGGGGGTGTCGTCCTATCAGCTCGACGAAGGAGAACGGGGATTTTCCTATATGCACGATGGACGGCTGGACATGCGGATGGATCAGCGGAACCCTCTCACCGCCTATGAGGTGGTGAACCGGTACAGCGAAGACGAGCTGGAAGATATCATCCGCCGGTACGGCGAGGAACGGTGGTCCCGGCGCATCGCCCGGTTCATCGTGGAGGGGCGGAAGGAAAAGCCTGTGGAGACGACCATGGAACTGGTGCATCTCATCAAGGCGGCGGTGCCCGCGGGCGCGCGGAAGGATGGGCCGCATCCGGCGAAGCGCACGTTTCAGGCGATCCGCATCGAGGTGAACGGAGAGCTGCGCATTCTGGAAGACACCATGCGCACGTGCGTCAGGCACCTTGCGCCGGGTGGGCGCATCGGCGTAATTACCTTTCAGTCTCTGGAGGACCGCATCATCAAAGACGTTTTCCGGGAAATGGCGCAGGACTGCATCTGTCCGCCGGATCTCCCGGTGTGCGTCTGCCATCATCACCGTGAAATCAGAAAACCGGCGAAGCCCGTGCGGCCGGGACGGGAAGAAGTGGAAGCCAATCCGCGGGCGCGCAGCGCCGTGCTGCGCGTAGCGGAAAAACTGTAATACAGGGAAGGATGAACGAGCATGCTTTCGCAGGACGTAAAGATGTTGAATTATACCCGCGCCATTCCGGGACGGTACGATGTCCCTTATGAGGCGGAGACGCCGGCGGCGGAACGTTCTGCGGTCAGCGCGGTCCACCTGGAGGTGTACATCATCGCCGCGGCGGTCGCTCTGATGATGGGCGTATTCTATTTTGTGAGCGGCTATGCGGCGCAGAAGAGCTACGACATGCAGGAGCTGCGCACGGAGATCATCGCGCTGGAAAAGAAGAATGCGGTGGCGCGCCTCGAGGTGGCGCGGCTGGAATCGCCCGCGCGCATTCAGCGCATCGCGGAAACAGAGCTGGGCATGCTTGTGCCGCAGCGCGCGATTTACGGCTCCAGCGATACGTATGTGAATCCGGCGGATATTCACGAATGACAAACGAAATACAGGCCCGTCAGGGCGCTCACAGGCGGTCGGCAAGTCCGGCCGCTATTGTAACATTCGGGGTTTTACGCTATGATAAGTGAGGTTTACTGAAGACATCCATATAGAGGTGACATACGTTGAAATATTTACAGGATTTGCTCCGCGCGACCGAAACGGTGCGCGTGGAAGGAACGGCAGACCGGGAAGTGACGGACGTCACCGCGGATTCGCGGGACGTAAAGGCGGGCAGCCTCTTTTTTTGCCTGTGCGGCGCGCATGTGGACGGGCACGCTTTTGCGGCGTCTGCTGCGGAAAAGGGCGCGGCGGTCATCGTGGCGGAGAAGGCCGTGGCCGTGCCGGAGGGTACGACCGTGGTTTACGTGAAAGATACGCGGAAAGCCATGGAAGACATGACGCCCTTTTTCTTTGATTATCCGGCGCGGCGCATGCGCATGCTCGCCGTAACCGGGACGAACGGCAAGACCACGACGACGCATATCTGCGCGCATATTCTGCAGCAGGCGGGGTATAAGACGGGGGTCATCGGCACCATTCACATGCTCATCGGCGACCGGGAGTACCCCACGCACAATACGACGCCGGATGTGGTGGATCTGGAAAAAATGCTCTATCAGATGGCGCAGGAGGGCGTGACGCACGTGTGCATGGAAGTCTCTTCTCATGCGCTGGTCATGGGCCGGGTGGAAGGCGTAGAATTTGACAACGCTTCGTTCACCAATCTGACGGAAGACCATCTGGATTACCATAAAACAATGGACAACTATGCCGCAGCGAAGGCGCTGCTCTTTGCAAGTGTATCGGAAGCGGGGCAGACGAAATCCGGAAAATCCGCGCATATCAATGCCGACGCGCCGTATGCGGACGTGATGGAAAAGGCGGTATCGGACCGCGCTCTCTGTCCGGTGACTTCGTTCAGCATCGACCGTCCGTCGGATCTGCAGGCGTCCCATATCCGGTTTAACGCCAATTCTTCGGAATTTACCGTGCGCTGGAAGGGAACGGACTATGAGGTCTACACGCATCTGGTAGGGCGGTTCAATGTATACAACGTGCTTACCGCCATGTCGGCATGCCTCGGGGAAGGCGTTTCCATGGAGGTCATCCTGGATGCGCTGAAGACGTTCCGCGCCGTGCCGGGGCGGTTTGAGCTGATCGACGAGGGACAGCCTTTCACCGTGGTGGTGGACTATGCGCACACGCCGGACGGCCTGGAAAATATCCTGAAAACGGCGGAGGAACTGCGGCGGAACCGCATCATTGCCGTATTCGGGTGCGGCGGCGACCGGGACCGGATGAAACGGCCCATCATGGGGAGCATCGGCGCTTCCTATGCGGATATTGTCATCGTGACGAGCGACAATCCCCGTACGGAGGACCCCGACGCCATCGTGGCGGAGGTCGCGGCGGGCGTGAAAGAAATCGCCGGAGAAAAAGAAGGGTTCCATTATGAAATCCTCGTCAACCGGCGGGACGCCATCCGCCGGGCCATTGCGGTGGCAGAACCGGGCGATATTGTGATGATCGCCGGGAAGGGACATGAAAATTATCAGATCCTGAAAGACAGGACCATTCATTTTGACGACAGAGAGGAAGCGCGGGCGGCGCTGAAAGAGCTGGGAGACTGACATGGCGTCTTTCACGATAGAAGAAGTGCTGAAAGCCGTGGGCGGCGTGCTTGTCCGCCGGGGAAACGCCGGGCTGTGCCGCGGGGTCAGCACGGATACGCGGACCCTCGAAGAGGGGAATCTCTTTATCCCTCTTTCCGGGGAACATTTCGACGGCCACCGCTTTTTATCGTCTGCCGCGGAGAAAGGCGCAGCGGCGGTGGTGGTATCGAACCGGGAGGCTGCGGACAACCTTCCGCTGGCGGTCACGGTCATCGCCGCGGGGGATACGCTCCGCGCGCTGGAGGATCTGGCCCGTTTTCACCGGCAGCGTTTTTCCGTGCCGGTCGTGGCGGTGACCGGGTCCAACGGGAAAACCACTACGAAGGACATGATTTCCGCGGTGCTGAAAACCACGTACCGGGTATGCCATACAAAGAAAAATTTCAACAATGAAATCGGCCTGTCTCAGACGCTGCTGTCCCTTACGGAAGACGACGAAGTGTGCGTCGTGGAAATGGGCATGAGGGGTCTGGGGCAGATCGCGGAATTGTGCCGCGTCGCCTGTCCGACTGTGGGCGTCGTGACCAATGTGGGCACGTCCCATATCGGGCTTCTGGGAAGCCGGGAGAATATCGCCCGGGCGAAAGGCGAACTGATCGATGCACTGCCCGCCGGTGGGACGGCCATTCTCAATGAAGATGACGACTTTGTGCGGGCTATGGGAGACCGCTACGCCGGGCGGGTCGTTTCCTATGGCGTGGCGCACGGGAAAGACGTGCGCGCAGAGCATGTGGAGCAGCGGCCGGAGGCCATGGATTTTCAGTGTTCCCTTTTCGGAGAGACGTTTCCGGTGCATCTGCCCATGATCGGCATTCACAATGTATATGACGCGCTGGCGGCTGCGGCGGCCGGGCGCGTTCTTGGCGTGTCTGCGGAACGCATCCGGCAGGCGCTGGAGTGCTTCCGCCCGCAGGGGGACAGCCAGAAAATAGAAACCGTCGGCGGGGTGCGCGTATTGAATGATTCGTACAATGCGAACCCGCTGTCCATGGAAATGGCGTTCCGCGCTTTTGCGCAGATGGAAGGGCGACGTCATATCCTGGTACTGGGCGATATGCTCGAACTGGGCCGGTATGAAGAAGAATTTCACCGGGATATGGGCCGCAGAGCGGCGGAGATGGGCTTCGACGCGATGATTACGGTGGGGCCGCTGGCGAAACTGATGGCGGACGCCGCCCGGCAGGCGGGCATGGCGGATACGGTTTCTTTCAGCGACTGCCGCTCTGCGGCGGCGTATATCCGGGCCTATGCGGAGGCGGGGGATGCCGTGCTCATCAAAGGGTCCCACGCCATGCATCTGGAAACGATTCCCGGGCTCTGGAGAGGAGAAGCGGAATAAGCCATGGATATGTCTTATATACTGTATGCGGCGGAAGCTTTTGTCCTGACGGTGCTGCTCGGTCTTGCGGCCATTCCGCTGGCGCGAAAGTACAAAGCGCGCCAGTCTATCCGGGAAGAGGGGCCGAAGTCGCACCGCGTCAAGTCGGGCACGCCGACCATGGGCGGGCTGTTCATGCTGCTCGCGGCGGTGCTGGTCATCGCTGGAAACCGTCTGTTTGATCCGGCGGTGCTCCTGCTGGTGCTCATTACGTTCGGTCATGCGCTGCTGGGATTTCTTGACGATTTTATCAAGGCGGAAAAGAAGCGGAACCTGGGCCTTACGGCAAAACAGAAAATGGCGGGGCAGCTCGTATTGTCCATCGCGTTCTGTTTCGGCTGTGTGGAAATTCTGGGGCTGCCCACATCCATTGCGGTTCCGTTTACCAGCATGGATATTTCCATCGGATGGCTCTATTATCCGTTTGTGGTGCTGGTCATCGTGGGCGCATCCAACGCGGTGAATCTGACCGACGGGCTGGACGGTCTGGCAGCGGGATGCTGCGTCGTGGCCTTTGCGGCGTATGCGCTGTTCTGCCGCATGGAAGGCATGCCGGATATCGGTGCGTTCGCCATGGTGGTGGTGGGGTGCTGCGCGGGATTTCTCGTGTACAATTACCATCCCGCAAAAATTTTCATGGGGGATACCGGATCTCTGGCGCTGGGCGGAGCCATCGCGGGGATTTCCGTGCTGACGCGTACGGAGCTCCTGCTGATTTTCCTCGGGCTCATTTTCGTCGTGGAGGCGCTCTCCGTCATCCTGCAGGTGGCATCCTTCCAGCTTACGGGGAAACGCATTTTCAAGATGAGCCCAATCCATCACCATTTTGAATTGAGCGGGTGGAGTGAAGTGCGCGTGGTGTGGACGTTCTGGTTCTTTGAACTGGCGGCGGCCGGCGCGGCACTCTTCCTGATTTTCGGCTGACGCGGCTCCCTTGCAGGGGGTCTGCGGCGGCGGTATACTGACAGACAATTACGGCGCGAGAAGCGCGGAATGGAGTCTTCCCCATGGAGAATGTTCTGATTCTGGGCGCGGGCATCAGCGGTCTCGGCGCGGCGCATGTCCTGCTCGAGCGGGAATGCCGCGTCGTGATTTCCGATCTGCATGATATCCGGGACCGCGGCGAAAAAGAAGCGCTGGCCCGGATGGGAGCCATTTTTGCCATCGGCTCGCAGACAGAGGCCCTGCTTTCCGAAAAAGACGCGGTGATCGTGTCTCCCGGAATTCCCCGGGAGAATCCGCTGGTGGCGGCGGCGTTCCGGCGGGGCATCCCTGTCCTGAGCGAAATCGAACTGGCGTACCGCACGGCGAAAGCGCCCATTCTGGCGGTGACGGGTACAAACGGCAAGACCACCACTACATCGCTTCTCGGGCACATGATTGAGACGGCGGGCATTCCCTGTGCGGAAGCGGGCAATATCGGGAAGTCGCTTTCCCGCGAAGCGGAGGCGGTGCCGCCGGAAGGGATCATCGCTGCGGAATTGTCCAGTTTTCAGCTGGAGTTCATTGATACGTTCCGTCCCATGGCGGCCGTTATTCTGAATATCACGCCGGATCATCTGGAGCGGCATCATACGATGGAGGCCTATGCGGCGGCCAAAGCGAGGATCTTTGAGAATATGGGGCCGGAGGGCAGCCTGCTTCTGAATCAGTCGGATTCCTGGACGGCGCGCTTTGCCGCGGAAGCGCGGGCGCACGTGTTTTATCTGGATACGGAGAAGCCGGTCCGCGAAGGGGCCTGTCTCCTGGACGGAGAGCTGACGCTCCGCATCGGCGGGAAGGACATCCCGCTTGTCCGGGAAGCCGATATGGCCATCCGCGGCCATCACAATATGGAAGACGCGCTGGCTGCGGCGTTTCTGGCCTATCAAGGCGGCGTGCCTGCAGAAGCCATCCGGAAGGCGCTCCTGTCTTACCGCGCGCTGGAGCACCGCATCGAATATGTGCGGACCGTGCGCGGCGCCGCTTATTACAACGATTCTAAAGCGACCAACACGGACGCGGCGGAGAAGGCGCTCGGCGCTTTTCATGAGCCGGTCATCCTCATTGCAGGCGGACACGACAAGGGCACGCCCCTCGACAGCTTCATGACTGTCGTCCGGGCGCATGCGAAGCATGTGGTGCTACTGGGCGAGGCGGCGGAGCGGTTCCGCGAAGCGGCGGAGCGCGCCGGCCTATCCGCGCTGACCATGGCTTCAGACATGGAAGATGCGGTGAACAAAGCGGCGGCGCTGGCGGAAGCGGGAGATGTGGTGCTGCTGTCTCCGGCCTGTTCCAGCTATGACATGTATCATTCCTATGAAGAACGGGGCCGTGATTTCAAACGGCTCGTTCAGGCATTGCAGTAAATAAGAACCGGCGCTTCGGCGCTCTGTACGATAAGGCGGGTTCCTTTCAATGAAAAAAGTGATTCTGTCCGGCGGCGGAACCGGCGGACATATTTATCCGGCCATTACCATCGCCCGGGAGATCGAACGGCTGGAAGAGGCGGATATTCTCTTCGTGGGGACGCCGAACGGCATGGAGTCCCGGATCATTCCCGGAGAGGGTTATGCTTTTGCCTCTCTGCCCGCAGCGGGCCTCAAGAGGAAACTCACTCCGGAAAATCTGAAAATCCTCATGAAGACGGCGGGCAGCCTCTGGAAGGCGCGGCGCATTCTGAAACAATTCAAGCCCGATGTGGTCATCGGCACGGGGGGCTACGTATGCGGGCCCATCCTGCTGGCGGCGGCGCTGGCAGGCATTCCCACCATGATTCAGGAACAGAATGTCATCCCCGGCATCACCAATAAAATTCTGAATCGGTTTGTAGATCGGGTCGCGCTGGGATACGAGGAGGCCAAAGCGCGTTTTCCGCATCCGGAAAAGTGCGTCTATACAGGGAATCCCATCCGCAGAGAAATCCTTTTCACCCGGCGGTCGGAATCCAGGAAAAAGCTGGGCGTGCCGCCGGACGCATTCATGGTGCTCGCCGCCGGCGGAAGCCGCGGAGCGCGGACCATCAACACAGCCATGGTGGGGGTGCACCGCCATTTTGCGGATGCGGATGGAATCTGCCTGTACCACGTGACCGGAACGGGCGAATTTGACCGCGTGAAAGACGCCCTGCATACGGTGGATGCGGAAGGGCGTTTCGGACGGGGCAGCTGGATTGTCGATTATCAGAAAGATATGCCGACGGCGCTTGCCGCGGCGGATCTTGTGATTTACCGCGCGGGGGCCATCGGACTGGCGGAGCTGGCCGCGCGGGGCCTGCCTTCCATCCTTGTGCCGTATCCCTATGCGGCGGAAGATCATCAGACCTATAATGCGCGCGTCTTCGTCGCAGGGGGCGCGGCCAAAATGATCGTGGACAAGTATCTCACGGCGGAAGAACTGATTCAGGATATTACGGAGCTCAAAGAAGATCCGGAATTTCTGACAGGCATGGCGGAAGCCAGCCGCCGGCTCGGGAAGATTCATGCCGGCGAGGATATCGCGCGCATGGCTCTCGCATTGACGGACAAATGACAGACAGATAAGAGGGAGGGACCCCTTATGGATTTACAGAAATTTCACAGACTGCATTTCATCGGCATCGGCGGCATGGGCATGCGGGCGCTCGCGGAAATCCTGATAGAAAAGGGCATGCATATCTCCGGTTCGGACATGAAGGAATCAGACTATCTGGACTTCATGCGGAAACAGGGGGCGGAGATCTTCGTCGGGCATGAAGCGGCCCATGTGGAGGGCGCGGACGGCGTGGTGATCTCTTCGGCCATCAGTAAGGAGAATCCGGAGCTTGCCGCAGCGCGGCGAAAGGGGATTCCCGTGTATCACCGGTCCGATGTGCTCGCCGCCATGTTTCACTGGGGTCGGGGCATCGCCGTGGCCGGGGCGCACGGCAAATCCACCACCTCGGCCATGATCGGGCGGATCTTCCGCGACGCCGGGACGGACCCCACCATCATCCTCGGCGGCGCAGTGGATTATCTGCACGGCAATTCCTGCCTCGGCGGCGGGGAGTACGTCATTGCGGAAGCCGATGAAAGCGACGGGTCTTTCCTGAAATTCCAGAGCAGCCTTGCGGTGGTGACCAATATTGAAGATGATCATCTGGATCATTATGGGACTGTGGAAAATATCAAGAAAGCCTTCGTGGAATTTATCAGCCATGTGACGGATCCGCAGGGGGCGGCCATCGTCTGCGCAGACAGCCAGGGCGTGCGGGATATCCTGCCGCAGATCACGGGCCGGGTCATTACGTGCGGCCTCAGTGAGGATGCGGAATATCGCGCCGTGAATAAGCGGTATGAAAAAAGCCACATGGTTTTCGACGTATGCCATGGGGAACGGATGCTGGGCAGCCTGCGGCTCCAGATTCCCGGCGCGCACAACGTGCGGGACGCGCTGCTTGCGGCGGTGACGGGCCTGTACTGCGGCCTTTCCTTCCGGACCATTGAAAAAGCGCTGGCCGGATTTGCGGGCGTTAAACGCCGCTTTGAAACGAAAGCGTACATCGACGACGTGTGGATTCTGGACGACTACGCGCATCATCCCACGGAAATCGCGGCGACGCTCGGCGCGGCAAAGGAAATCGGAGGACACCGCGTGATCTGCGCGTTCCAGCCGCATCGCTACTCCCGGACCAAACTGCTGCAGGATGAATTCGCGTCGGCGTTTGACAGCGCGGACGTACTGTTTTTTACCGATATTTACTCTGCGGGCGAAGCGCCGGTGGAAGGCGTGGACGGAACGCTTCTGCCGGCGCGGGTGCGGGCGCATCTGCCGGAAAAGGACGTAAGGTATGTGCCGGCGCTGGACGCGCTGGCGGACGCGCTTTACCGGGAAGCGCGTCCCGGAGATATGATTTTTACCATGGGCGCGGGGACGGTATATCAGGCCGGGGAAGCGCTGATCCGTCTGATTCAGGAAAAAGGACTGGCTGATGGTCACAAAGAATAATCGCATTGCCATTTTGATGGGAGGGCCTTCCCGGGAAGCGGAAGTGTCCCGGGCGACGGGACGCGCCGTGCATGACGCGCTGCAGTCGCTCGGGTACGATACGGTGCTTCTGGAATACGATCCGCCCCGGGTGGCGGCCCAGTTGAAGGAAGCGGGCGCGGAGGCGGTTTTCCTGGCTCTTCACGGAAAATACGGTGAAGACGGAACCATTCAGGGCATGCTGGAACTGCTTGGCCTGCCCTACACGGGATGCGGCGTCATGGCCAGCGCGGTGACCATGGACAAGATCATGAGCAGTCGCCTTTTTCAGGGGGAGGGCATCCGCATGGCGTCTTCCCGTCCGTATTTTGTCAGGGATGGAGAAGCGGCTACCGCCGAAGATATACTCCGCCGGTTTGCGCTGCCCGTGGTCCTGAAGCCGGCCTGCGAAGGGTCCACTATCGGCATTGAAATCGTAAAGGCCGCAGAGGAACTGCTGCCGGCGGTTCAGAGGGTCTTTTCCATCGAACCCCGGCTATTGGCGGAAACCTATCTGGACGGCGAGGAATTTACCGTTTCCATTCTGGACGGCCAGGCCTTTCCCGTTATCCAGATCTGTCCTCATTCCGGCGCATATGATTATCACTCCAAATATACGAAGGGCGCCACGGATTATCTGGTGCCGGCCCCTGTGACGGAAGCGCTCGCGCGGGAAATGCAGGCCATGGCTCTGGCAGGGTACCGTGCGGCGGAATGCGAGGGCGCGGTCCGGTTTGATTTCCGCACGGATGCGGCAGGGGTTCCGTTCCTGCTGGAGGCCAATTCCATTCCCGGCATGACCGCCACCAGTCTGGTGCCGAAAGCGGCGCAGGCGGCAGGCCTTGATTTTCCGCATCTCTGCGAGCGCATTCTGCAGGGGGCGCGCACGGGGAAAGTGTAATGGCGGAATTTCAGAGCTTCGGCGAATTTCAGAAAGAGCTTCATGAGCCCGGCGCAGCGCGGCACAGCCCGGAGACGCCGCCGGACAGCGTGCCGCCGATCCATCGTCCGCCGCGGAAGCGCAACTGGCGAAAGCTGTTTCTGCGCGGCGCGGGCGGACTGGCCGCGCTGGCCTGCGCGGTGCTGTTCCTTCCGCTTCCCGTGGGAGATGTACGCCTGCACGGCGGAGAAACGCTCACACGGGAAGACGTCCTTTTCGACGGCGGCATTACAGAGCCGGTGAATGTATTTCAGATCAGCACGTCCGAACTGGAGGACCGCCTCCGGCAGGATGTGCGTGTCGCCGATGTGGAGGTCTCCCGGTCATTTCCCGCCTATATTGACGTAACCGTCACGGAGAGGAAACCGGCTGCGGTCATTCAGGACGCGATGGGGTATGCGTTTCTCGACAAAGACGGCGTAGTCACCCTGACGAGCCGTTCGATCCGCGGCCTGGATCTGCCCATGATTACGGGGATCAAACTGGAGCATGCGCTCCTGGGGGATACCGTGCGGCAGGCAGCCGTACAGACGGCGCTGCAGTTTCTCGGCGGCCTGTCGCCGCGGGGCGCGCAGATCTTTTCGGAAATCAATATCGGAAATCCGGATAACATCATGGCTTATACGAGGGACGGCATTGCGGTGCGCCTCGGCGACGGCAGTTCCATGACGGCCCGGGCGGAGCTGGCGGAAAACATGGTCGGCGACGTTAAAGTGCGGGGACTGGCAGTGGAATACATCGACGCGAGCCTCACGTCTCCCTATATCAAGTTGAAGCAGTAGGACATCCCGCTGCAAGCCGCGGCGGCGCGTTCACACGGGGAAATCTATTCTTTTCCGGCACCTATTCAAAATGCGCTCATCCGTGGTAGAATATGTAGTATGATTTAGAGAAACTGGGAGAAAATCTCTACATTTGGATAAAACTGGCACATCAAAGGAGGATTTGACATGGGAGATTTGGCAAGCATCAAGGTCATCGGCGTAGGCGGCGGCGGAAATAATGCGGTGGGCCGCATGATTGACGCGCAGGTGCAGGGCGTTGACTTCATTGCCGTCAATACGGAAGCGCAGATTCTTGATAAATCTGCCGCTGAAAATAAAATTCAGATCGGGGAGAAACTGACGAAAGGCCTCGGCGCGGGCGCGAAGCCGGAAGTGGGCGAACAGGCGGCGGAAGAGTCGAAGGACGATATTCTGAAAGCGCTGCAGGGCGCGGACATGGTTTTTGTCACCGCCGGTATGGGCGGCGGCACGGGCACGGGCGCAGCGCCGGTCGTCGCGCAGTGCGCCAAGGAACTGGGCGCGCTCACCGTGGGCGTCGTTACCAAGCCGTTCAGCTTTGAAGGCAAGGTGCGCATGAGAAACGCCATGTCCGGCATTGAAAAGCTGAAAGCCAATGTGGATACGCTTCTCATCGTTCCCAACGACCGCCTGCTTCAGACGGTGGACAAGAAGACCTCTCTCAAAGATGCGTTCAAGATCGCCGACGATGTGCTCCGTCAGGGCATTCAGGGCATTTCCGACCTGATTACCGTTCCGGGAATTATTAACCTGGACTTTGCAGATGTGAAGACCATCATGAGCGATCAGGGCGAAGCGCTCATGGGTATCGGCATCGGCACGGGAGAAAACCGCGCCAGCGACGCCGCCAAGATGGCGATTTCCAGCCCGCTGCTCGAGCGGTCCATTGACGGGGCGAAAGGCATCATTATCAGCATCACCGGCAATGAAGATCTTGGCCTCTTTGAAATCAACGAAGCTTCCCAGGTCATTACAGAAGCGGCGGATCCTGATGCGAACATCATCTGGGGCACCTCGGTCGATCCGAACCTGGAAGATACGGTGAAGATTACCGTCATCGCCACCGGCTTTGAAGAAGCGAAAAAGAGAACGCCCGCAGGCGGAGCGGCTCTTTCCCGGAACAATGTCCGTTCCGGCAGCAGCAGCGGCATGGCGATTCCGGATTTCCTTCTGAAAAAATAAGACGGAAAAGAAGGACGGCCGTCCGACTGTATCCGTCTGCAAGCCACACCGTACTGCGTGTGGCTTTTTTGATAACGGGGAGAATGATTCATGAAGTGTCCATTTTGCGGGAGTCCCAATACGAAGGTAACCGATTCCAGAGACACCGATGACGGCGCGTCTATCCGCCGCCGGCGGCAGTGTCTCGACTGCGGACGCCGGTTTACCACGTATGAGACGGTAGAGCAGTCTCCGCTGCGCGTCATCAAAAAAAGCGGCGTCCGGGAGAGCTTTAATCGAAACAAAGTGCGGAGCGGCATTATCCGCGCCTGTGAGAAGCGCAATATTTCCTCCGAACAGATCGAAGACGTGGTGAATACAGTGGAGCGGCAGGTGCGCTCCAGCCCGTCTCATGAGGTATCGTCGGAGCTCATCGGAAATATTGTCATGGAAGAGCTGCGGAAACTCGACCAGGTGGCCTACGTGCGCTTCGCATCCGTTTATCGGGAGTTCAAGGACATCGGCAGTTTCATGCAGGAGCTGGAAGCGCTGATGAAAACAAATAAGGAGAAATAACATGGAACGGAATTGCATTGCGGCCTGTTTTGAAGACCATCAGAAGGCGCTGGATGCGACAAAACCGTTGATTCCGGTGGTGGAGCGCATGGCGGATCTCTGTGCGGCGGCGCTTCGGAAGGGGCATAAGATCCTGCTCTGCGGCAACGGGGGCAGCGCGGCCGACGCACAGCATATCGCCGCGGAATTTGTGGGCCGTTTTCACCGGGAACGGATTGCGCTGCCGGCCATCGCGCTGACTACGGACACGTCGATCCTGACTTCGGTAGGCAACGATTACAGCTACGACGATGTATTTGCCCGGCAGGTAGAAGGCCTGGGGCAGGCGGGCGACATTTTCTGGGGCATCACCACCAGCGGCAACAGTGAAAATGTTCTGAAAGCGGCCTGGCTTGCCCGGGAAAAGGGAATGACGGTCATCGCTTCACTGGGGAAAGACGGAGGCAAGATGGCCGGTCTTGCGGATGTGGCGCTCATTATTCCCGACGAGAGCACGGCGCGCATCCAGGAAATGCACATCCTCTGCGCGCACAGCATCTGTACCGCTATCGACGAAATGGACTGGACCCGCGCATGAGCGAACGGAAACAGGCGGTTTTTTTCGACCGGGACGGCGTATTGAACGTCGACCGGGGCTACGTACACCGCATGGAAGACATGGAATGGATTTCCGGAGCGCGGGAGCTGGTGGCGCGGCTGACCCGCGAAGGGCGGCTGCTTTTCGTGGTGACGAATCAGAGCGGCGTTGCCCGGGGCTACTATACGGAGGAGGATGTCCGCCGTCTTCATGACGCAATGAATGAAGAGTTTGCAAGAACGGGCGGACATATTACGGAATTTTTTTACTGCCCGCATCTGAAGGGGGGCGCTGTCGCCCGCTACGACGTGGACTGCGAATGCAGAAAGCCAAAGCCGGGGATGATTCTCAAGGCGCTGGAAGCATACGGCGTGGAAAAAGGAGACGCCCTCCTGATCGGAGACAGTCCGCGGGACGTGCAGGCAGCGGAAGCGGCGGGCATCCGGGGATTTCTTTTCGACGGGACCAATCTGATGACTTTCTGGAACCAACTGCAGGAGAATGAAAAACGGCCATGAACCAAACGTATACCAACATTCTCATCATCAAGATGAGTTCCCTCGGCGATGTCATCCATGCGCTGCCTTCTCTGTATGTGCTGCGCAGAGCCATGCCGGAAGCGCGCATCACCTGGGCGGTGCATCCCGCTTTTGCCGCGCTGCTTCCGGGAAAGCCCTGGATTGACGAGATTTATTATGTGGACAGGAAGCGCATCAAAGACTGGAGCTATCTTAGAACGGTGCGGCAGGATCTGCACAGCCGCCGGTTTGATCTCGTCATTGATCTGCAGATGATTGCGAAGAGCGCGCTCATCGCCGCGCTGTCCGGGGGAAAGAAAAAAATCGGCTACTGGGATGCGCGGGAGGGGAGCTTTCTCGTGAGCCATCCCGTGAAGGGGCCGCATCAGCACGGCCACATCATCGAGCAGCTGCTGGACGTAATGGCCGCGCTCGGATGCGACACCTCCCGTTTTGAATTTCCGGTGCATCCTCATGAAGAGGAAAAAATCACCGTGAAGCAGAAGCTGGCCGCGGCGGGGGTGTCCGGCCGGTATGCGGTAATTGTGCCGGGCACGCGGGGCGAGCATAAGAAATGGCCCGTAAACTGCTGGGGGGCGCTGGCGCAAAAGCTGGCCGAGAAACAGATCTATACCGTCATCTCCGGCGCGCCCTCCGAAGCGGATATGGGGCGGGAGATCCGGGCGCTGTCCCCTTCCCCGTATACGGTGGATCTCATTGGACAGACCAGTCTGCTTGAACTGGCCGCTCTTGATGAAATGGCGGCGCTTCATATATCCTGCGACACCGGGCCGCTGCACATTGCCAATGCCATGCAGACGCCGCTTATCGCGCTTTTCGGGCCGACGCTGCCGGACCGGAGCGGTCCTTACGGCAATCCCCGCGCGGACGTGCTGCTTGCGGATGATCCGGGGAAGGAAACGACAGACATGAGCACCATTCCCGTGGAAAGCGTTTTCGAGCTGGCCATGAAAAAACTGAAGGAAGACTGCTGAGGAACAGGCTGCGCCTGTTCCTTTTCCTTTGTATTTCTGCGGACAGGCAAGCCTGCCGTATGGGGAAGAAACTGAAAAGATAAATTTTTTCCGGCAGGGGAAATTGGATTTCTATTTCAAAATCTATCATGTATAATCAGATTGTACTTTACAAATTTCCGGTCTGCCGGAGGAGGAAAGCATGGAGCGCATCAGCAGTGCAGGCAACCGTTGGATCAAACTGGCGGCGCAGCTGAAAATAAAAAAATACCGGGACCGCACCGGTCAATTCCTCATGGAAGGCGTGCGGAGCGCGGAAGACGCGCTGGGACAGGGCTACCGGGACGCGGTGTGCTTCGTGTCAGACGAAGCGGCGGCCGAGCCTCGCGTACAGGCGCTTATCCGGTCCGGAGAGGACGCGCGCTGGAGATTTCTCCTTGTAGAGGAAGCGCTCATGAAAATGATTTCCGGTACGGAGCACGGGCAGGGCGTCGTGGTCATCCTGCATCGAAAGACGCGGCCCCTCTCCGATCTGATGCGGCCTCTTTTCGGGCACTATCTGCTGCTGGACGCCGTACAGGATCCGGGCAACATGGGGACGCTGCTCCGTACGGCCGCGGCGGCGGGATGCCGGGGCGTGCTGCTTACGGAAGGATGCACGGATCCCTATGCGGAAAAAGCTGTGCGGAGCTCCATGGGGAGTATTCTCCGCATGCCCGTATATGAACATCTCACTCTGGACGACATCCGCGCTGTGCGGAGAGAGGGAAAACTGCCTCTCGTGGGGACTGCGCTGGAAGACGCTGCGCCGTACCGGTCCGCGCCTCCGCTGCCGGACGCGGTATTTGTCTTCGGAAACGAGGGAAACGGCATCCGGCCGGAACTGCTCGCCCTGTGCGACCGCAGGCTTTTCATCCCCATGGCGGGCGGCGTAGAGTCGCTCAATGTGGCGGCCAGCGCGGCGGTGCTCCTGTTCCATTTCATGGAGGATCGGGAAGAAGGCAGAAAACAAGAATACTGATATAGAGGACAGGCAATGGGAAAAGAGACAAAACAGTTTTACCTGGTGGATTTTCAGGTGCTGCCCACGGCGCTGAAAAGCACCATCCGCGCCAAAGAGCTGCTGAAGAACGGCACGGCGGAGACCATTAATGAAGCGGTGCAGAAAACAGGCATCAGCCGGAGCGCTTATTACAAATACAAAGATCACGTCGCGCCGGCCAGCGAAGACGCCATGCATTCGGCGGCGACGCTGTTTATCGTCATGCAGAACGATCCCGCGCTGGGCAGCCGCATTTTCAGGCGGATGGGGCGGGAGAAGGCGGAGATTCTGACGATGCACAAAGGCGTCCCCATCAAGAAACTGACGACGATGACGCTGTCTATCCAGACCTCGGATATGCAGATACCGCTGTCGGAACTGATACGGTCGCTGGAGGAAATCAAGGGCATCAAGGCCATTCACGTAGTGGGAGAGGAGTAATCCATGAAGGAAATCAATATTGCGCTTCTGGGATTCGGCACGGTCGGAAGCGGTACGGCGGAGGCGCTTCGCCGGAACCGGGAATTCATCGAGAGCCAGCTGGGCTGCGGCGTGCGTCTCAAGACCGTGCTCGTGCGTCATCCGGAGAAATACGCCGGACTGGACATCCTGCAGGGCGTCCATGTCACGGCGGATTTTGAAGACGTGCTGTCCGATCCGGATATTCAGATCGTCATCGAAGTAATGGGCGGCATTCATCCCGCGAAAGAATACATTTATGCAGCGCTTCAGAAAGGGATGAATGTGGTGAGCGCCAACAAAGATCTGGTGGCGCTCTACGGACCGGAAATCATTCAGACCGCGCTTGTCAATCATGTGAATTTCAGCTGTGAGGCAAGCGTGGGCGGGGGGATTCCCATTCTGCAGCCGCTTCACGATTCGCTCGCGGGGAACCGCATCGACAAGATCATCGGCATTGTGAACGGCACCACGAACTATATTCTCACCAGCATGACCGATACGGGCGAATCCTATGACGAAGCGCTGAAAGCGGCTCAGGAGAAGGGGTTTGCCGAAGCGGATCCCACAAACGACGTGTGCGGCTACGATGCGGCGCGGAAGCTCGCTATCCTTGCGGCCATCGGCTTTCGGGCGAACGTCACCTTTGATGACGTGCTCGTAGAGGGCATTGAAAAAATCGAGCAGGAAGACGTGACCTATGCCCGGGACATGGGGTATGTGATCAAGCTGCTCGCGGTGGCTGTCCGCGAAGGAAACGGCGTGGCGCTCAACGTATACCCCGCTTTCGTTCCGGAGGCGCATCCGCTGGCGTCCGTCAAAGGGTCATACAATGCGATTTACGTAGTGGGCAACGTGGTGGACGACGTCATGTTCTACGGCCGCGGCGCGGGATCGCTTCCTACGGCGAGCGCCGTCATGGGGGATGTCATCAGCACGGCAAAGCACATCCGCAATGGTTCCACCGGTACGGGGATGATTCTGACGGATACGCGGCGCATTCCGTTCTACTCGTCGCTGAAGCTCAAGGATTCCTACTATTTCCGTCTCATTGTGGACGACGTGACCGGCGTCCTGTCCAGCATCGCCCGCGTCTTTGCGGATAACGACATCAGCATCAACGAGGTGGTGCAGAAACGGCGTTTTGAAAAATTTGCGGAGCTTATGCTCATTGTGGATTCGTCTCCGAGAGAAAACATCCTGCGCGTGGAAGAATCGCTGAAGACGCTGCCTGCGGTGAAATCTGTGGCGAATGTCATACGGGTAATGAATGATGACAGAGACTAAACGCTTTCACGTCGCCGTACCGGCAACGACCGCCAATATCGGAAGCGGCTTCGACGTGCTCGGACTGGCTCTTTCTCTATATAATGAAGCGGTTTTTACCGCTGACGAAAGCCGGGCCTTTCCGGATGTGACCATCACTGCGGAAGGCGAAGGGCTGGCGGAGATGTCCCGCGGCGCGGACAACGTGGTGCTCCAGGCCATGAACCGCACGGCGGAGCGCGTGGGTCGCCCCCTTCCCGGCGGGACGCTTCATCTGGTGAACCGCATCCCCTTCGCGCGGGGACTCGGCAGCAGTTCCGCCGCCATCGTGTGCGGGGCGGCGCTGGCCAATCTGTATTTCGGCAGCCCGCTTTCGAAAGCGGATCTGCTCTCCGTCGCGGCGGATATGGAAGGACATCCGGACAATGCGGCGCCGGCGGTGTACGGCGGATTTGTGATTTCCATGATGGATGAGGCGGGCGTGCGCGGAGAAAAAGTGTCCGTCGCTTCCAACTGGCGGGCTGTGGCGGCGGTCCCGGACTTTGAACTGCTCACGGAAAAGGCGCGGCAGGCGCTGCCGGACCGCTACAGCCGGACGGATGCGGTACACAATGTGGGCGCCGTCTCGTTTCTGCTGGCGGCATTTTTCCTGAAAAATCCGGCGTACCTGAAAATCGGCCTTGCCGACCGGCTTCACGTGCCGTACCGGCTGCCCCTTATTCCCGGCGGGCAGGCCGTGATGGATCTGGCGGAAGAAGCGGGCGCTTACGGCGCAACCATCAGCGGTTCCGGTCCCACCATGATTGCTTTTGCGCCCCGGGGCCGCACGGCGGAGGTGGGCGAAGCCATGCGCGCGGGATTTGCTTCTGCGGGCATCGAGTCGCGTATCGAGGTGCTTGATTTCGACGGCCAGGGCGTGCATGAAATACAGGAATGATGCAAAGCTTCCCCCGGGAAGCTTTTTCTTTTTTCGGATTTGGTCTTTCTCTTGACAAAACAGGAAAGAGCCGGTATCATATTACACGTAGCAAATGTCGGGACGTAGCTCAGTTTGGTAGAGCGCTACCTTGGGGTGGTAGAGGTCGCATGTTCAACTCATGTCGTTCCGACCATTTTTTTTTACAAGAAAAGAGGTCATCTCTCATGAACAGAATCAAATCCGTCATGCTTCTGACTCTGCTCAGCGTGCTGTTGATGGCCATTGGCGGCATGGTCGGGGGCCGTTCCGGCGCCATGATCATGTTTTTCATTTCCCTTGGCATCAACTTTTTCACTTACTGGAATTGTGATACCATCGCTCTGCGCAGTTACAACGCACAGCCTCTGACCAAGGAGGAAGTGCCGGAGCTGTATGAGCTGGTGGAAGATCTGACAAAGCGGGCGCATATGCCCATGCCCCGCCTGTACGTGATTCCTACGGCTGTGCCCAACGCTTTTGCGACGGGCCGCAATGAAAATCACGCTGCCGTCGCCGTGACAGAAGGGCTCATTTCCATGCTGGACCGCGACGAAATCGCCGGGGTCATCAGTCATGAATTGTCCCACATCAAACACCGGGATACGCTCATTATGACGCTGTCCGCTTCCATTGCGGGCGCGATCAGCATGCTCGCCAATATGGCGCAGTGGGCGGCCATTTTCGGCGGCGGACGCGACGAAGACGGCAACAGTACGAGCCCTGTGGCCCTGATGGTCATTGCTGTCATCGCGCCGATTGCGGCGGCGGTCATCCAGATGGCGTTGTCCCGCTCCAGGGAATTCATGGCGGACGCATCCGGCGCAGCCATCAGCGGCAAACCGCTGGCTCTCGCAAGCGCGCTTGCTAAACTGGACGATTATGCGCATCACCGCGTCATGAGCCATGCCACGCCTGCTTCTTCCGGCCTGTTCATCATTAATCCGCTGGCCGGCGTAAGAAGCACGATGGTCAATCTGTTTTCCACGCATCCTTCTACGGAGGAGCGTATAAAGAGACTGCGTGAAATCGCAGCAAAAATGCATTAATTCAAGGGAGGTTTTCTGATGGCAAACATCGAAGAAACGCTGGTTCTTGTGAAACCGGACGGAGTGAAAAAACACATTTGCGGCGAAATCATTGCCCGCTTTGAACGGAAAGGTCTTTCCATCAAGGCCATTAAGATGATTCAGGTGCCGGAAGAACTGGCGAAGAAACATTATGCGGAACATGAAGGCAAAGGCTTCTTCAAAGATCTGATCGATTTCATCACTTCCGGCCCGGTTCTTGCCATGGTCATCGAAGGGGAAAATGCCGTAGCGGCTGTCCGTCAGATCAACGGCGCGACCGATCCGCTGAAGGCGGTGCCCGGATCTATCCGCGGAGACTTCGCGACGTCCATCGACGAAAACGTGGTGCACGCTTCCGACGCGCCGGAAACGGCCGCCAGAGAAATCGGCCTCTGGTTCCCCGAACTGCAGAAGTGAGGGTATCGTCATGGCAAAAGTTTATACCCGCACCGGTGATAAAGGGAAAACCAGTCTCTATACAGGAGAACGGGTTTCCAAGGCAAGCATCCGCGTAGAAACCTACGGCACCATCGACGAGGCGGATTCCGTTCTCGGCATGGCCCGTGCTTTTGCAGAACATGACAATGTAAAGGAAACCATTTACAAGATCCAGAAAGACCTGTGGATGCTCATGGCCGATGTGGCCAGCCTCGGCAAGGAGGCGCACATCACAGACGGCCACGTGACGGAGCTGGAGCACATCATCGACAGCTACGATGCAGATCTGGCGCCGCTCGATCATTTCATTGTGCCCGGAGAGTCGAAAGGCTCGGCGCCGCTCGATATGGCGCGCTCCGTGGTGCGCCGGGCGGAACGGCTCATGTGGAAGCTCAGTGAAACGGAGGCCATCCACGAATCAGATCTGAAGTATCTGAACCGTCTGTCGGATCTGTGCTTCATCCTCTCCCGTTATGAGAGTGAAGTGAAGTAAGGCGACTGGAGAAAAATACAGCTGCGGATTTGTCCCGGCTGTATTTTTTATGCCCGTTTGGAAGGGGCGCGCCGTATTGTATAATACATGTGACAGAAAGCAATGCAGAACAGCGCAGGAGGAGACAGATGGAACTTTTAGCGCCGGCCGGTTCGCCGGAACAGCTCTATGCCGCACTGGAGGCCGGGGCGGATGCGGTTTACATGGGCGGAAAATCGTTCAGCGCCCGGAAATATGCGGGAAATTTCACGGAAGAGGAAATGACCGAGGCCGTGCGGGCTTGCCATATTCTCGGCGTGCGCGTATATGTGACGCTCAATATTCTCGTGGCGGATGCAGAATGGGGCGCGCTTGCCGCGTATCTGCGGTTTCTTGACGGCCTCGGCATCGACGGACTACTTGTGCAGGATGCGGGAGTCGCGCGGGCGGCCCGCCGGTATGCGCCTCATGTGCCGCTGCACGGAAGCACACAGATGACCGTGTCCAATCTGGACGGGGTGCGCTTTCTCAAACGGCAGGGGTTTACGCGGGCCGTGCTGTCCCGGGAGGTGTCCCTGGCGGAGATGAAACGCATCTGTGCGGCGGCAGGGATGGAAATCGAGGTCTTTGTCCACGGCGCGCTCTGCGTATGTTATTCCGGCCAGTGCCTCATGAGCAGTTTCATCGGAGGCCGGAGCGGCAATCGGGGCGCGTGCGCTCAGCCGTGCCGGATGCCGTATGCGCTTGCAGACAGCAAAGGCAGGAAGGTGCCTTCGCCGCGGGGCCCCTATGTACTGAGCCTCAGGGATATGACGGGACTGGACCGGCTGGCGGAGCTGAAAGAAGCCGGCGTGCTTTCTCTCAAAATCGAGGGACGGATGAAGAGTCCGGACTATGTGTACGCCGTGGTGTCCGCGTACCGGACCGCGCTGGATGCGCTGGAGCGGGGAGGATCGGTCGATCCGGCCGCGCTGTTCCGGCAGATGCAGGAAGCCTTCAATCGAGGCTACACCCGCGGTTACTACGACGGGCAGGTGAGCGGCGCCATGATGACGGGAAACGCGCCGGGCAATCACGGCGTGTCTGCCGGGGCCGTGACGTCCCTGCGGAGCGGCTCGTTCCGCTTTCACGCGGATTTCCTGCCGGATCAAAAACTCGTCCGGGGCGTTTCCTATGCGGCGAAGTCCGGTCGGATGGCGTTTCTTCCGGCGGAGCAGCTGCGTTTTTTGAAACAAGGACAGGTGGAAGCGCGGACGGAGGAGCTTCCGGCAGCCGGCACAACCGTATACTGGCATATCCAGCGGCCGTCCATCCATCCGTCTCTGAAATGGATGACGAGGAAAGTGCCGGTGCATTTCACTCTCCGGGCCCGTCCGGGAGAGGTGGTGGCGCTTGAGGCGGCCGATCGGGACGGACATGCCGTACGGGTTGTATCGGAGTACCGGGCGGAGCCGGCGCGCCGTCCCGCCGATGCGGAGGAACTGACGCGCCAGCTGGACCGGCTGGGCAATACGCTGTTTCGCATGGACGGGGCGGAGATCGACGACGGGGGCTGTCTCCTTCCAAAGAGCGTGGTGAATCATCTCCGGCAGGAGGCGGTGGAAAAACTGGGCGCGCTGCGGGAGGCGGCGTTCCGTCTGCACTATACGGTACCGGCAGAGCCGGAGGCGCCCGTGTGGGTGAGAGAACCGGAGCCGGTCCGGCTCATGGTGCGCACGGATTCTGCAGCGCAGGCTGCGGACGCCATGGAAAACGGCGCAGGCGTCATCTTCGGCGGAGAATCGTTTTCGCACCGCGCCGTGCCGGCGGCTGATTATCAGGCTGTGCTGTCCCGGGGACGCGCGCTGGGGGTGCCTGTCATTTTTGCATCGCCCCGCGTGGTGCGGGAAAGTAGCCGTGAAGCGGCGCGGCGGCAGTTCCTTTCGCTGGGGGCGCTCTGTCCGGACGCGATGGAAATTCAGTTCCCGGGAGCACTCCTCTGGGCGGAGGCGCTCCCGGAAGGCGTTGCGGTGGAAGGCGGCGCATCGCTCAATCTGTATAACAGAGAAGCGCTGGCAGAAGCCGCTTCCTGGGGGCTTTCCGCCGCATGGCTCTCGCAGGAGCTCACCCTCCAGCAGGCGCGTCATATCGCGATGACCGCGCCCATCCCTACAGGTGTTGCGGTATACGGCCGGGCGGAAATGATGATCTCCGAATACTGTGTCATCAATGCGCTCCTTGGCGGTACGGACAAGGCGCACTGTCCCGCACCGTGCCGGAAAGAAAGGTACGCGCTGATTGATCAGGGAGGAAGGCGGTTTCCCGTGCGCACCGACGAATGGTGCCACATGCATATCCTGAACAGCGCGGTGCTGGACATGCGTCCCTATATGGACCGGCTGCAGCGGTCCGGTCTGTCGCGCTTCGCGCTTGATCTGCGCGGCACGGACGACGACGCGGGGGCGCTCGTGCGTTCTTTCCGCGCGGCAGTGACAAATCCGCCCGCCGCCGGGAAGAATGCGGATGACGCCGTCACGCGGGGGCATTTTTTCCGGGGTATATTACAGGCAGAATAAAACAGGGGTATCAGAACGGAATGAATACAGATATTTTGGAAACGCTGGAGTTTCATGAGATTCAGAAGCAGCTTGCGGAATGCGCAGTGTCCTCGCTGTCGAAAGAACTGGCGTTGGGGTGGAAGCCGTCGGAGCTGCCGGAGGTCGTGGCCCGGCTTCTCGACGAAACGGAAGAAGCGGTGGTCTGCCTTCAGCGGGAAATCGCATCGCCTCTGGGGGAAACGCATGATATCCGGGAATCGCTGGATAAATCGGAAAAGGATATCCTGCTGCTGCCGCAGGAATTTCTGGATATCGCCGCGTCGCTGGAAACATATAAGAAAATGAATCAGTATTTTCTCGGAGACCGGGCGGCGCTCTACCCTGCGCTGTATGAAATCACGCGGACGATTTTCCCCGCGGACGGACTTCTGGCGCAGATCCGCCGCGTTTTCAGCGAACAGGGAGAGATCCTCGACAGCGCGTCTCCGAAGCTGTCCCGCATCCGCGCGGCAAAGAACGCTTTGAAAGAGCGCATCCGCCGTGCTTTCCAGCACATTCTGCAGGACAAGGATCAGGCATCGTATTTTCAGGATACGCTGATTACCCAGCGCGGCGGGCGCTATGTCATTCCCGTAAAGGCGGAGTACCGCTACCGGTTCGACGGCATCGTGCACGACCGGTCGTCCACAGGCCAGACGCTGTTCATGGAGCCCATGATTTCCGTTCAGCTCAATAATGATCTGGCGGAGCTCCACGTGCAGGAAAAACAGGAAATTCATGAGATCCTCCGCCATCTTACGGGCGAGGTGAGGAAAGAAGCGGCGCATGTCCGGGAGAGCTGCTGCACCGCCGCGCAGGTGGAGCTTATTTTTGCGCGGGGCGCGCTGGCGATTTCCATGAAAGGCGTGAAAGCGGCAGCCGACCGCCGGGGGCAGGCGGAGCTTATCAGTGCGCGGCATCCGCTCATCGATGCGGAAAAGGTGGTGCCCGTTTCCATACGCCTTGGCCGGGACTTCCGCATTCTCGTCATCACCGGTTCCAACGCGGGGGGCAAGACCATCGCCATGAAGACGCTCGGACTCCTTGCGCTGATGAATCAGGCGGGATTGTTCATCCCCGCTGCAGAGGGCTCGCGTCTTCCCGTATACCGCCACATTTACGCGGTCATCGGCGACGATCAGAGCATCCAGTACAATCTGTCCACTTTTTCCAGCTATGTTACGCAGATGGCGGATTTTCTCGGCGTGTGCGGAGACAGTGATCTGGTGCTGCTGGATGAACTCGGGAGCGGGACGGACCCCATTGAAGGAGCGGCGCTCGCGCAGGCCGTGACGGAGTATCTGAATCGGAAAGGCGTGCCGGCCGTCATTACGTCTCATTTCAGCGAAATGAAAAAGCTCGCCTATGAGACGGAAGGCATTGAAAACGCTTTCGTGGAATTTGATGAAAAGACGCTCACGCCTACGTATCACCTCATCATCGGCATGGCGGGAAACAGCAACGCGTTCAGCATCTGCCGGCGCCTCGGCATGGAGGAAACGATTCTCCGCCGGGCGGAAGCGCTCAAGGAAGAGTCGCCGCTGAATACGATGGAGACGATCATGGGACAGCTCAATGTGGAGCTGCAGGAAGCGGAGAGGGAACGGGCGGACCTGCGTCAGAAAGTGGCAGAGGCGCAGCAGCTCCGGGATGAGCTGGCAGGCGCGAATGAGGCCATGCGGGAGAAGAAGAAGGCCATTCTCGACAAAGCCAGAGAAGAAGCGGACCGCATGAAGCGCGAACTTCGGGTGCAGTCGGAGACCATTATCCGGGAGCTGAAAAAGAATGCCGCCCGCATGGACAGAAAGGGGCTCGGCGCCGAAATCGAGCGGACGCGCAAAGCGGTGGACGCCATCGAGGTCCCCGGCGGAACTACGGGGCGGCGCCGCCTCGAGCCGGCGGAAATCAAAAAGGGCGCGGCAGTCTATGTGGATACCGTGGAAAACGTGGGCACCGTGGTGAGTGTCTCCGGAAAGAAAGTCTCCGTACGCTGCGGCAATCTCACGGTAAGCGTGGGCATGGCGCACTGTTTTGAGGCAGAGCAGCGGGAGCTGCCGAAAACGCCTGCAAGCGGGACTGTGAAAGTGGGCGGCTACAGCGCGGGGCGGAACGTGCAGTCCGTGACGACTACGCTCAACGTAATCGGCCTCACGGTGGACGAAGCCATTCCACAGGTGGACCGCTTCCTGAATGATGCGGTGATGGCGGGGGTTTCTCCCGTGCAGATCATTCACGGAAAAGGGACCGGCGCGCTTCGCAAAGGCATCCAGGATTATCTCCGGACGCTTAATTTTGTGACGGAATTTCACAATGCGGACGTGCGGAACGGCGGTGCGGGCGTGACGGAAGTGTATTTCTGAAAGAGGCGGGCGTGCCCGCTTTTTTCGTGGAACGGAGCAGAGACGCCCGATTTCTGGTATAATAAAGCGAATCCAATTTTTCAGAACAGGCAGGGATCATGATGAAAAATAAAGAGCATTTATTCACCGTGGTAGACGGCTTCCGCATTCCTTCGGACCGGGCGGAAGAGTACAAGCGCATGCGGGACAAAATGGCTGCGGAAGGCGAAAAATTTCTCCGCACCTTCTGTGTGACCGTCAAAAAGCAGCCGCTTTTTGATCTGGTGGGAGACGGCATCTGCGGCTACTCTGCATCAGGCGAAATGCTGGCGCGCATTTCACTCGATCCATTCGAACTGTCCGCGATGAATGTGGCGTTTCAGCGGAAAAAGCTGAAAGAATATATCCTCGCGGCGAACGGCTACGATGAGAACGACTATCAGGCGCTTCTTGCGGAATTTGAAGAATCGCGGAAACCGACAGAGGAATAAAAAAGAACCGCTTCCCATAAGGGAGGCGGTTCTTTTCATAAAGGACGCGTCCGGGCAGGACGCCTTTCTTCACAGCATTTAATTGAGCGGCGCGGAGGCTTTCTGCCCGTCTTCGTGGAAGGCGTCCGCCGGGCTCGGATAAAAGAACATGCACCGCGTAGGGCGGAAGGATTCGCTCGACGCTTTCCGTGCGATGATTTGCGAGAGCACCGTTTCGAAGTCGATGACGTCCTTCGGGGTGAGAATCGTGTCTTCTACGAGGACCGTAATGAAAGGCTGCGCTTCCGGCGCGTTTTCGGGCACTTCGCTCCGATCGAGCGGTACGCCGAGAATGAGGCGGATGCGCGCTACATAATGGTCTGCCGCGTCAAAAACGGTGCCGCTGTACATGTTTTCCCAGAGCGTGCGCATGAGGGATACGTGGAATAATTCCTGCGATTCGTCTGCCATGATAGATCTCCTTTGATTTGCAAGATTTAACTGTATTGTAGCACGAAACGGAAGAAATGCGTAATGCCGCCCTTTGTTGGCGCGCATGGGCAGCGTATGGTATTATTTATAAATGGAATTTCTTTCTGCGGGAGGGGCGGGGTGCGCCCGCCGGCGGGAACCGGTTCCGTTTTTAATGAACAACCCTGTGAGGAATAAGAGAGAAGGCGGCCATGGACAATCGGATTTTCATGGTCATGGGCGGCGCGCGAAGCGGCAAGAGCGAATTTGCGGAAAAGCTCATGGCAGGGACGGAAGGCAGACGAAAAGGCTATATCGCCACCAGCCAGGTGCTGGATGAGGAAATGAAGTATCGCGTCATGGTGCATCAGGCCCGGCGGCCCGCGGCGTGGAAGACGTTTGAGGTCATGCATGAGGCGGGACCGATGATGAAGACGATTCTCGACGGCGCCGATGCGGTGCTTTTTGACTGCATTACCATGTATGTAAGCAATCTGCTGATGGACCATATGGACTGCCGCAGGGTGGAAACGCTCGGCGTGTCCGATCTGGAGGAACTCCGGAAGATTCTGCAGGAAGATCTGGACGAGATATTTGTCATGATTTCCGCATATCAGGGAAAGGAAATCATTTTTGTCTCGGACGAGCTCGGCATGGGTATCGTGCCCGGCAACGCCATGAGCCGCGTCTACCGCGATCTGGTCGGTCTGGCCAATCAGTACATCGCCGCCCGCGCCGATAAGGTATATCTCTCGATCGCAGGGATTACGATTGATCTCAAGAGGAGTGAGGTGCATCTATGATGGCGAAACGGATTATGTTTCAGGGAACAAGCTCTCATGTGGGGAAAAGCATCCTTACCACGGCGTTCTGCCGCATTCTGAAACAGGACGGATGGAACGCGGCGCCTTTCAAGGCGCAGAATATGGCGCTCAATTCCTATGTGACGAAAGACGGCGGCGAAATGGGCCGTTCCACGGTAGCGCAGGCGGAGGCGGCGGGCGTCGATCCCGTAGTGGAAATGAATCCGGTGCTCCTGAAGCCTACGGGCAATTCCTGCTCTCAGGTGATTCTGCTGGGACATTCCGTAGGCAATTACAGCGCCCGGGATTATCAGGACCGCTACAGCCAGGAAGCGTGGAAATCGGTGCTCCGTGCCATCGACTACATGGAAAGCCATTTCAACATGATCGTCATCGAAGGCGCTGGAAGTCCTGCGGAAGTGAATCTCAAGGCGAACGACATCGTGAACATGCGCATCGCCCGGACGATGAACGCGCCGGTTTTCCTTATCGCCGACATCGACCGGGGCGGCGCTCTTGCTTCCATTGTGGGAACGCTGGAGCTGCTGGAGCCGGAAGAACGGGCGCTCGTGAAAGGACTGATCATCAATAAATTCCGCGGAGATATTACGCTTCTCGAGCCGGCGCTGACTTTCCTGAAAGAAAAGACAGGGATTCCCGTACTGGGCGTGCTGCCCTATCTGGATAAGCTGGGCATCGACGATGAGGACTCCGTGTCGCTGCAGGACATCCCGTCGGATCATGTGATGCGCGATATTCACATCGCGGTCATTCAGACGCCGAAGATTTCCAATTTCACAGACTTCGACGCGCTGGCCCGCGAGCCGGACGTGAATGTGCGTTTTGTGCAGAAGGGGGATCTCATCGGCAGCCCTGATCTGATCATCCTTCCGGGAAGCAAAAATACCACGGAGGATCTGCTCTACCTGCACAGAAACGGTTATGCAAAAGAAATCCGCGAAATGGCGGAAAACGGCGTACCCGTGATCGGCATCTGCGGCGGGTACCAGATGATCGGAGAAAAGGTGCGCGATCCGCTCCATGTGGAAAGCGATAACGATGAAGTGGAAGGGCTCGGCCTTCTGCCCACGATCACCACCATGCAGGGGGAGAAAAACACTTACCAGGTGGAGTGCGGATGCAGCGATCTGCCTTTCCTCGGCATGCGCTTTTCCGGAAACAGACTTCGGGCTTACGAAATTCATATGGGTGAAACCGTCCTCACCCGGCCTGCGCAGCGCCTTTTCCATATTACGGCCCGGAGCGGAAAGCCTGTGGACGTATGGGACGGCTATATTACGGAAAAACAGAACGTATTCGGCACATACTGCCATGGCATCTTCGACAATGACGAACTCCGCCGGGCGGTGATCAACGCGCTCCGCGAGCGGAAAGGGCTGGAGGCGCTTCCCGTGCAGTTCCGGTACCGCGCGTACAAGGAATCGGAATACGACCGTCTTGCCGATGCGGTGCGGAAGCACTTTGACATGAAGGAATTTTACCGCATTCTGGAGGAAGAATGACCGGCTTTTTCTGGGCGGTGCCCGCAGCGGCATTTCTGCTGGATACGGCGTTTGGAGATCCCCGTTCTTCCCTGCACCCGGTGGTCCTTATCGGACGGCTCATTTCTTTCTTTGAAAAAAAGCTCTATCCGGAGGCAGACGCGGGGCACGGCAGCCTTCTCCTGCGGGGCGGCATGGTCGTTTTTCTGGTCATTTTCGTGACGGGGCTTCTGACGGCGGCGCTCCTCAGAGCGGCGGCGCTTGCCGGCCCGCTCGCGGAAGCGGTCATGGGCGCGGTGATTCTCTATTTCACCATCACACCCAGGGCGCTTGCCAGAGACGGTCTGGAAATCTACCGCCTCCTGAAAGAGGGGGATATCCACAGGGCCCGGCAGCGCCTGTCCTGGATCGTGGGCCGCGACACGGACCGGCTGGATGAGCCGGATATCGCGCGCGGCGCGGTGGAGACCATCGCGGAAAACACCACGGACGGAATTTTATCGCCGCTCTTTTTCTTTCTGCTGTTCGGTCCCGTAGGGGCCATGTGCTACCGTGCGGCCAATACGATGGATTCCATGCTGGGATACCGGAACGAGCGGTATTTGTACTTCGGGCGTGCTGCGGCGCGCCTGGACGACGTGCTGAATTATATCCCTGCGCGGATCACATGCCTGCTCTTTACGATTTCGGCGTTTCTGCTCGGCTTTGATGGAAAAAACGCATGGAAGATCGGCCTTCGGGATGCGTCGAAACACCCCAGTCCGAACGGAGGCTATGCGGAAGGACCCGCGGCGGGCGCGCTTCATGTGCAGCTCGGGGGATGGAATTATTACGAAGGCAAACCGGAATTCCGCGAATATATGGGGGACCCGGATCGGCCGCTCTGCGGAGAGGACATCCTGAGGACGCTGAAGCTCATGTATGCATCGACGGTGATTTTTGCGGCGGCGGAAACGGTTCTGCTCATACTGTGGTGAAACTATGCGTTCTTTTCTTATAGGGCTTCAGTTTCTGACCCGCATCCATCTGTTCCGGCAGACGGAATGGACAGAAGAAGATTTTGGCAGAAGCGTCGCCTGGTTTCCCCTTATCGGGATGGTGGTGGGGCTGGTGCTGTGCGCGGCGGCCTTTGTGCTGGGGCCGCTCAAGGCGCCTTATCTTTCCGCCTTTCTTCTTGTGGCCTGTGAATTTTTTGTGACCGGGGCCATGCATGCGGACGGTCTCATGGATACGAGCGACGGCCTCTTCTCCGGCCGGAGCCGGGAGCGAATGCTGGAAATCATGAAAGACAGCTGCGTGGGGTCCTTCGGACTCCTTGCCTTCGTTTTTCTCGTGCTCATGAAAACCTTTGCGCTTGCCGAAGCGGGCGCGCCGCTGTACCTGCTGCTCCTGGCCATGCCGACCATTGGACGGTTTAACATGGTGGTAAGCATTTGCGAATATCCCTACGCCCGTCCATACGGCATCGGAAAAGCTTTCGCGGCGTACCGGAGCCGCCATGCCGTGGGGACGGCGTTCATTCTGATGCTGCTGCCCGCGCTGTATTTCGGGGCGGCCTGGCTCATTCTTGCCGGCGCGGGAATGCTGGCGGGCCTCGGGCTGAACCGCTGGGTGACCGGAAAAATCGGCGGCACAACGGGAGATACCTATGGGTTTGTGACAGAAGTGTCGGAATTGATCGTGGCGCTGGTCTTCGTTGTTTTATGCAGAGGAAATGTATGGCTCATGTAGTGTGTTCTCCGGGCTCGTGCGGGGAACTGGTCCAGGGATACGGATGGGGCTCGTCGTTTATGATTACCTGCCCTGTGAACCGCTATTCCCGCGCAGAAAGCCGGATCTCCGCATCGCCGTCGCGCCTGCCGGCAAAATCCGACGCGGCGCGGGCGCTCACCCTGCGCTATCTGGGCAAAGAACATCTTTCCGTGGATGTGCATCTCACCTCGGACATTCCGGTGGGCAAGGGGATGGCTTCCAGTACGGCCGATATCACAGCCGTCTGCCAGGCTACCGCGCTCGCCTGCGGGTGCGTTCTGTCTCCGGAGGAAATTGCCGCGATTGCCATCGCCATCGAGCCCAGCGACGCGACTTTCTATCCGGGAATTGTACAGTTTGATTACCGGGGCGGCACAGTGATCCGCCGTCTGGGGCCGTCGCCGGCAGCGCAGATCCTCGTCTATGACTGCGGAGGAGAAGTGGATACGCTGGCGTTCAATTCCCGCAAGGATCTCGTGGCCATGCAGAAAGAAAATGAGGCGGATATCCGGAAGGCCGTGGCGCTCTGTCTGGAAGGGCTCCGCAGCGGATCGGTAGATCAGATCGGCGAAGCGGCTACCATCAGTGCTTTTGCCAATCAGAAAATTCTGTATAAAGAAGCGCTGGAGCCCTTTTATGAAGCGGGCCGCCGGGCCGGAGGGCGGGGCGTCATTGCCGCGCACAGCGGCACGGTGCTGGGGCTGCTTCTGGCGGCCTCGGATGATGCGGACGCTGCGCGGCATGCCATGGATCGGGCGCTGGGCAGCGCTGTGAATTTTGTGGACTGCGTGCGGATTACCAATGACGGCATGACAATAGAGGAAGCATGATGGAGAGATATCAAACCGATCACGGACACGGCGGCGAAATTTTTGCGCTTTCGGAGGAAGAGAGGGCGCAGCTGATAGATTTCAGCGTTAATATCAACCCTCTGGGGCTCTCGCCGCGGGGACGTGCGGCGGTGCTGTCCGATTTTGAACGCGAAGCAGGCCGCTATCCGGACAGCGAATGCCGCGTGCTGAAGCAGGCCGTCCGCGCCCATTACGGCGTGAGGGAAGAGAGCGTCACCTGCGGAAACGGCGCGACGGAACTCATGTATGCGCTTATCCGCGCGCTGCGGCCCTCTGCGGTTTATGTGCCGGCGCCATCCTTCAGCGAATACCGTTTTGCGGCGGAAGCCGCCAGCGTACCGGTGCATTCTTTTCTTCTGGACCGGGATCGGGGATTTGCGCCGGCGGATCTCGGATTTCTATCCTCGCTTCCAATGCGCCCTCTGCTGTATCTGGGCAATCCGAATAACCCGGATGGACAAATTTTGCCCAAGTCTCTTTTTGCGCAGTTCGCCTCTGCTGTGGAAGCGCGCGGAGGGTGGCTTGTGATCGACGAGTCCTTTATTGATTTCCTCGATGCGTCAGCCAGTTTTCGAACGGAAATCGACCGTCATCCCCAGGTGGTCATCCTCTTGTCGCTCACGAAATTTTATGCCGTGCCGGGACTCCGCATCGGCGCGGCTTTTTCCTCTCCGGAACTGGCGCGTCGGCTTGCGGGAGAGCTTTGCCCGTGGAATGTCAACGGGCCGGCGCAGCGCTACCTTTCGGAAGCGCTGCGCGATGAGCCCTACATTGAGGCGTCCCGCGCGTATGTGCAGGAGGAACGCCGCCGTATGGAGACGGCGCTCCGGGATCTGCCGGGGCTGGCCGTTTGTGAAGGTTCAGTGAATTTTTTCCTGCTTCGTCTGACTGACGGGCGGGATGGCGCGGCGCTTGCCAAGGCCCTCAGGCCGCATCATCTGAAGATCCGGGAATGCGGCAATTATGAGGGACTGGATGAGACGTTTGTCCGCATTGCCGTGCGCCGCCGGGAGGAAAATGACCGGATGCTGGCTGCTTTGAAAGAGGTGCTTACCCGATGATCACGTTTTATTTTGTCCGGCACGGACAGACCACATGGAATCTCGAGGGCAAATACCAGGGATCGACGGATGTGCCTCTCAGTGCGCTCGGCGAAGCGCAGGCGGAATGCGCTGCCCGCTGGTTTGACGGCAAATCTTTCGATGCCATTTATACGAGTCCGCTTATCCGCGCCCGCCGCACGGCGGAAGCCATTGCGCGCCGTCAGCACACCTCTGTAACGGAGATGACGGAATTTCAGGAAATCTGTTTCGGCGCATGGGAAGGGCTGACTTATGATGAAATTGAAGCCCAATGGCCCGGAGCCGTCGAGACCATGTACAGTGCGCCCGATACGGTACGCATTGAAGGGGGAGAGACTTTTGCGGAAGTGGAGAAGCGCACCATGGCAGGGATGAGACGGCTTATTGCCGCGGGCGATGAAAGGACCTATGTCATTGTCAGTCACGGCGCGGCGATCCGCACGATCCTCTGCGGCATGATGGGGATTCCGCTCCGTCATGCCTGGCATTTCTGTCAGGGCAACGCGGCCATTTCCTGCCTGCGCTGGTACGGCGAGGGCGACTGCTGGCTGTACCTTCTGAACGGACAGGATCATCTCCGTTTTCTGGAAGAGAGAACGTAGCGCGCCGGCGGGGCGCGGCCCGGCTATTGTACATTTCCCGCGGATACTGTAGAATGATAAAATGAATGGAAAAGAGGCGATTTGATTTTGCTACATCAGGAAACCATTACGGCGTTTCTGAAAGACAATGCCATTGACGCCGCTTTCATTCAGAAAGATGAAAACTGCCGGTATATCAGCGGCTTTACCGGGTCGGACAGTTATCTTTTCCTCACGGGGGAAGGGCTGTACCTGCTCACGGACAGCCGGTATACGGAGCAGGCCCGGGAGGAAGCGGAAGAATGCACCGTCGTGGATGCGGCGGGACGGCTTCCCGAGACGGTGGCCGCTCTCATGGAGAAGCATCAGGCTTCGCGCCTGGGCGTGGAGCCTGCGCTGACGTATCGCATGTATCTCGCGTTTCATGAGAAAATGCCCGGCGCGGTCTTTTCCTTCTGTGAGGCGGACCGCCTGCGTCAGATCAAGACGGCGGAGGAAATAGCAAAGATTGGAGAAGCCTGCCGGATTTCCGACGAGGGATTCCGGCGTATTGTGCCGCTTATCCGGAAGGGCAGGACGGAAGCGGAGCTGCGCACGGCGCTGGAATGCGCCATGATGGAAGCCGGGTCAGAGGGAAAATCCTTTGATACCATCGTTGCTTCGGGCTGGCGCTCCGCTTATCCGCATGGGACGGCTACGGGAAAGGTCATCGAAGACGGTGATCTCGTGACTTTTGATTTCGGCGCGATTTATGAAGGGTATCACTCTGATATTACACGCACCGTAGCGGTCGGGGCCGTCACGGAGCGGCAGCGTTTTCTCTACGATTCCGTACTGGACTGCGTGCTTCACATTGAAGGCCTGATGAAAGCGGGGCTTCGTGCATGCGACGTGGATCGGGCGGCGCGGGATTTCCTCAGGACAAAGGAGCTGGACAGCTATTTTACTCATGCGCTGGGACACAGCGTGGGGCTGGAAATCCACGAAACGCCGGTACTTGCGCCGCGGGACGCGACCGTGCTTCAGCCCGGGATGATCGAGACCATCGAGCCGGGGGTTTATATTCCCGGAACCGGCGGTGTCCGTATCGAAGATACGGCGGCGATACAGGAAGACGGAATTTCCATTTTAACGAAATTCCCGAAGACATTTTTATGCGTTTAACAGGAGGATGAACAGAATGATTTCGAGCAATGATTTCCGTCCGGGCGTCACCATTGAAATTGACGGCATGGTATGGCAGGTCGTAGAATTCCAGCATGTCAAGCCGGGGAAAGGCGCCGCTTTTGTCCGGGCCAAGCTGAAGAATCTCCAGACCGGCTCCGTAGTGGAACGGACCTTCAATGCCGGTGAAAAGGTGCCGAACGCACAGGTAGAACGCAAGCCGATGCAGTATCTCTATGGCGAAGAAGGCTCGTACTACTTCATGGATGTAGAGACGTACGACCAGATCATGCTGACGAAAGATCAGCTCGGCGATGCGCTGAACTTCATCAAGGAAGAAATGGAAATCACCGTTCTGTTCTTCAACGGCACGGTCATCGGCGTGGATATCCCGAATTCCGTCGAACTCAAGGTCGTGGAAACGGAACCGGGCATCCGCGGCGATACCGCGACGGGCGGCGTAAAGCCTGCAAAACTGGAAACCGGCTATGTGGTCAAGGTTCCGCTCTTTATCAATGAAGGAGATGTGCTCCGCATCGACACCCGTACGGGCGCGTATCTGGAACGGGCCTGAGGGAAGGCTGACGCCTCATGGATGTAGCGGAAATTGCGGCTGACCGCGGATGGATCCGCATCGCGGACAAAGCGCTCGCCGTACTGGTGCGCAACGCCTGTCTGGACGTGCCCGGCGTAGCGGCCATGGACAGCCGGTTCAGCAATACGCTTTCATCCCGCATTGCAGGAGAAGACGCGGAAGGCGTGCATATTTCCATCCGGGACAATAAGGTCAATGCTTCGCTGTACCTGCTCCTGTATCATGGCGTGCGCGCGCCGGAAGTGGCGCTCCGCGTGCAGGAACGGGTGAAAGAAGCGCTGGCGGACTCGGCGGAATTGGCTGTGGGAACTGTGGACATTTTTGTGCAGGGCATTATTTTCGGCGAAGAAAGGCGTTTTACTCATGACGGATGAAGAACGGCAGGCGAGGGAAGCGCTGTATACGCGGATTTCCGATGCGGTGCTTGCCGCGGTGGAATCCTGCCCCGGCGCGGCCGCTGTGCCGCCGGAGGGATTTCAGTCCCTCCTGTCCGGCATCTCGCAGGTGTGGGGCCGAAAAGGAACGCCGGGCGTCATGATCCGCACGGGGAAAGACGGGCTGGTTGTGGATGTGTCTGTGGCTCTCGCGTCCGCTTCGGCGCTTACCGCCTCCGGCAGAAAGCTTCAGGCGGCCCTGTGGGAGGCCGTGCGTCCGCTCGGCGCAGACATTGAGGCTGTGAATATTGATATCCTGAAAATTGAGAAGTGAAGAGGTATTCCATGAGACGTACGGCGAGAAAATACGCGCTGCAGGTCCTGTATGCGCTGGACCTGAATCCGGAGCCTGATGCGGAGCTGGATTCGACAGTGACGGAAAAGGTGCACGGCGAAGACCTGGCCTTTGCGGAATCGCTCATTCATACTGTGGAAGAGCATCTGCAGGAGATCGACGGCGTGATTTCCGCGCATCTCCGGAAATGGTCGCTCAGCCAGCTCAACGTGGTGGATAAGACCATTCTCCGTATGGGAACGGCGGAAATGCTGTTTCCTCCGGAAGGAAAAGCGGAAAAAGGAATCGTCATCAATGAAGCGGTTCTCATGGCCAAGGAATTTGGCGGGGACAACTCCTATCGCTTCATCAACGGGATCCTGAGCGCGGTCGCGGAAGAGCGGCATCTGTAAAAGCGCAGTACAGGGGCGGGCTTCGGCCCGCTTTTCTTGTGCGCGCTGGAAAAACAGCCCGATGCGGTGCATATCCTGAAAATTTTTCTGTATAAGCCGCATTCCTTGTGTATAATTAAACAGTAAGAACCAATGCGGGAGGAATACATGATACAGAACATTCTGCGGCAGAAAAAAGAACGGGTAGAGGCGCGGCTTGCAGGGCTTCTTCATACAGAGGAAGAGGCGCACCGCACCCTCTACGCCGCGATGAATTACAGCCTTCTTGCAGGCGGAAAGCGGGTGCGTCCGGCGCTCTTTCTTATGACGCTGGATCTGTTCGGCGTGCCGGATACGCCCTATCTGGACGCGGCATGCGCACTGGAGTGCGTTCATACGTATTCGCTCATTCATGATGATCTGCCCCAGATGGACAATGATGATTACCGCAGGGGCCGGCTGACCAATCACAAAGTGTACGGAGCGGGCATGGCCACTATGGCGGGCGACGGCCTGCTCACCTGTGCGTTTGCGCTTCTGGCCGGCATGGATATCGTCCCGGAAGTCCGCTGCGGACTGATTGCGCTGCTGGCGCATGCCGCCGGACCGGAAGGCATGGTGGGCGGACAGGCGCAGGATATTGAGTCGGAAGGAAAGACGCTCACCGCGGACGCGCTGCGCACACTGGATCGGTGTAAGACGGGATGCCTCCTGGCCGCGCCGGTCGATATGGGAGCGCTTGTCGCCGGAGCGGAAAAAAGACAGGCGGATGCGCTTCACCGCTATGCGCTCCATGTAGGGCAGCTGTTTCAGATCACGGATGATCTGCTCGACGTATCGGGCACTCTGGAACATATGGGAAAGACACCCGGACAGGATGCCGTCATGCATAAAGCAACCTGGGTGTCGCTCTTTGGCGCGGAGGGCGCGCGAAAACTTGCAGAGAAAGAAGCGGGAAAGGCAGCAGAAGCGCTTTCTTTGTTCGGCCCGGAAGCGGATGCGCTGCGGGAGCTCGCCGGATATCTGCTGCACCGCACAAAATAAAGGGAGACGCCATGGAAAAAGTAAAGAAGGAACGGCTCGATGTGCTTCTTGTAGAGCAGGGCTTTTTTGAAAGCAGGGAAAACGCGAAGCGGCATATCATGGCCGGCATTATTCTCGTAAACGATATGCCTGTGGACAAGCCCGGGACAAAAATCCCGGCAGATGCGCGTCTTCGCGTAAAGGGGCATGTCATGCCTTATGTAGGCCGCGGAGGATATAAGCTGGAAAAGGCGCTTCGGTATTTTCATCTGCCCATGGAGGGGATCGTCATGGCGGATATCGGCGCGTCCACCGGCGGATTTACGGACTGCGCCCTCCAGAATGGCGCGGCAAAGGTATATGCCATAGACGTGGGCTACAACCAGCTGGACTGGAAACTCCGGCAGGACGCGCGCGTGGTCAATCTGGAAAAGACAAACATCAAGGACGTCACGCTGGACACGCTGGGGGAACCGGTGGACATGATCGCCACGGATATTTCTTTCATTTCCGTGCTGAAAATCATGCCTGCCGCCCGTTCCATACTGAAACCGGATGGCCGCATGGTCATCCTCATCAAGCCGCAGTTTGAAGCAGGTAGGGACAAAGTGGGGAAAGGGGGCATCGTGCGCGACCCCTCCGTCCATCGGGACGTGATTGCAGAAGTCCTCCGCCGTGCGGCGGAAGAAGGATTCATGACGGACGGCCTCACCTGGTCGCCCATCAAGGGCGGGTCCGGGAATATCGAATTTCTGGCTCTGCTCCGGCGCATGCCGGAACCGCCGCCTTCCGTGCCGTACCCGTCGGATGAAGCGGTGCGGCGCATTGTGGAAGATGCCCATCGGGCATTGAAAGGATAACGTTATGAATGTATCGGTGTTTCCCAATACGGGAAAAGAAGAGGTGTACCTGTTTTTCCGGGAGCTGGCGCAGGCTTTTTCGGAAGCGGGATTCCGCTTTTATCTGCCTGAAACGGCCCGGGCGTGCTTTGAAGAACGGCATATGTATTTCCCGGGAGATATGTACCGGCCGACGGACTGGCTGGGAACGCATACGGAGACGGCGTTTTCCGTCGGCGGAGACGGATCGTTTCTGCAGGCGGCGCGGGAACTTGCGGACTATCCCGTGCTTCTGGCGGGCATCCACATGGGAGAACTGGGATTTCTCAATTCCATTTCTCCGGCCAATATGAAGCGCCGCTTTGAGGAAATCCGTGAAGGAACCTACCGGGTGGAGAAGCGGGTTTTCCTGTCGTCGTTTATCCGTCATGAGGACGGGACGGAAACCGTGCTTCCCGATGTGCTCAACGACATCGTCGTGGGACACAACGCCATTGGAAAAATGTGCCGCCTCCGCCTGTGGATCAACGGGCAGTTTTTCCAGCAGTATCCTGCGGACGGACTGGTCATTGCCACGCCGACGGGGTCTACCAGCTACGCGCTGTCCTGCGGCGGCCCCATTCTGGACAGTTCGGCGGAGAACATGCTCATCGTGCCTGTTTGTCCGCATATGATTCAGAATTTTTCCATGGTGCTTCCTATGGAAAATACCATTGAAATCCAGCTGCCCGACCGGGAGAAACGGCTCCACATTTCTCTCGACGGAAACGGCGAATATGTTATCTGCCGGAATGAACGGCTGTGCGTACGGTGTGTTCATAAGGAAATCCGTTTTATCCGCTTTCCGGATATGGATTTCTTCTCCACCATCAGTTCCCGGCTCTTTCCGAAAATCATTGCCACCTAACGGCACAGGAGGAATCCATCCATGAAGCGTTACAGGATCATGAAAATCAAAGAAATCATCCAGAATCAGGTCATCGAGACCCAGGAAGAACTGGCGGCGGCGCTCCAGAAAGAGGGCATCGTGGTGACGCAGGCCACGGTATCCCGGGATATCAAGGAGCTCATGTTGGTGAAAGTGCCTTATAAAAACGGACGGTACCGTTATGCGCTCTCTACGGAAAAGAAACATGTCATGTCGAACAACCATATCGCCATGCTGTTTCAGGAAGCGGTGACGCGCATCGACAGCAGCATGAATCTGGTGGTCATCCATACGCTGCCGGGGTCCGCCCAGTCCATCGCCTTTTCCATCGATCATGCGGACAACAAGGCCGTCATCGGCACGCTTGCCGGAGACGACACCATCCTCGTCATCATGCGGACGGTGGAAGATGTGCCCGGGTTTGTACAGCAGATTCAGCAGTTCCTGAAAGCATAAGGGAGGGGAAGCGCCATGCTTCAGAGTCTCCATATCATGAATTTTGCCATCATTGAGGATACATGGATTGAACTGGCGCCGGGAGCGAATGTATTCACCGGAGAAACCGGTTCCGGGAAATCTATCCTCATGGATGCGCTGGCCATCCTTCTGGGGCGCCGGGCGTCGGTGGATCTCATCCGGAACGGCAAGGACTTCTTCCGCGTGGAAGGGGTCTTCTCCGCTGAGCCGGAAATTCTGCCCCTGCTGGAGGAGATGGGCGCGGACACGGGGGAAGGCGAAATCATTATTTCCCGCCGGATGAACCGCAGCGGCAGAGGCATATGCACCGTAAACGGCGCGCTCTGTACGGTAAAACAGCTGGAAAAGCTGGGGGCCCGGCTGGTGCGCCTTCATGAGCAGAATGACAATTCAGAGCTGCTCTCGCCTGAATTCTGCCGCTTTCTCGTAGATCATTCCGACGAAGCGGTGCTGGCCGCGTGGAATGATTACTGCACGGTGTATCAGGAGTGGAAATCCGTGCGGGATTCGCTGAATCAGTTTCAGCAGCAGAAACAGGAGCGGGAACGAAGACTCGATATTCTCCAGTGGGAAATCGAGCAGATTGAAAAGGCGCAGATTCAGAGTCCCGACGAGGATGAGGCGGTAAAAAGCAGGCTCATGCTGCTGGAGAATCACGAAAAAATTTATGTGGAAATCCGCCGGGCGCTGGAACTGCTTTCCGGAGAGTCCGGCGCGCAGAATACACTGGCGGAAGCCGCGCATCATATCGGGAATATCCGCCGTTTCGACGCGGTGTTTGCAGAGATGGAGACCAGCCTGCAGAATGCGCTCTACGCGGTGGAAGACGTGATTTCCGACATGGAAAACAGCGCGGATTCGGCGGAATTTTCCGAAGACGAACTCATGGATCTGCAGAATCGGGATGAGGCACTGTCCCTGCTGAAAAGCAAGTACGGGCCTGAGCTGAAAGATGTGCTCGCTTATCTGGAGAAAGCGCAGGATGAGTTTGCCAAACTGCACGATATGGTTCATGACAACGGGCGCATGCAGCAGAAATTCCGGGAACTGACCGATACGACCCTGGAAAAAGGACGCGCACTCAACGCCCTTCGGCGGGAAAAGGGCGGGGCGCTCTGCCGGGCCATCACAGAGGGGCTCCGGGAAATGAACATGGAGCACGCCGAGCTGTCGCTCCATCTGGAAGAATCCGGCGAACCGCTGGCATCCGGCGCGGCCGCGATGGATTTCTATTTTTCCGCCAACCCGGGCGAACCGCTCCGGCCCATGAGGCAGACTGCGTCCGGCGGGGAAATTTCACGGATCGCACTATCCATCGAGGACATCATGGCCCATCTTTTTTCCTGTCAGACGCTTGTTTTCGATGAAATCGACACAGGCATCAGCGGCGGCGCGGCGCTTCGCGTAGCGCGGAAGATCCGGCATCTGTCACGGTCCGTGCAGGTGCTGTGCATCACCCATATGCCGCAGACAGCCAGCATGGCCGATGCGCATTACAGCATACGCAAGCTGGTCGCGGAAGGACGCACTCTGACAAAAGCCGTCCTGCTCACGGAAGAAGAACATATCCAGGATATCGCCTGGATGATTTCCGGGAACCGTCCCCCGAATGAAAGCGCCGTGCAGTCCGCGCGGGAACTGCAGGAGGCGGTGCGGTGAAGCTTGTGGGCGGAGAAAAGATAAATGAGTTTTTTTCATTGACGGACCGGATGATTTATAGTAAGTTAAAAGATAATACAAAATAGAATGGCATCCGCCCGGCGGGGCGGTGCTGAAGGAGGCCTTGGAATGATTCGAGTACTGGTAAATGGCGCGGCGGGCCGCATGGGCAGCGAAGTGGTGCGGACGCTCGCGGGAGAAGCCGATTTGACGCTCACCGGCGCAGTGGATCCGAAACATGCGGGAGAAGACGCGGGGGAAGCGGCTGGACTGGCGCCGAATGGCGTGAAGATCGCCGCGACGCTGGAGGAAGCATTCGCGGCAGGGAAGCCCGATGTGGTGGTGGACTTCACCAGCCCTGCCGTCATTTTTGAAAATGCAAAGCAGGTGCTCGGCACAGGCGTGCATATCGTGATCGGCACCACGGGCCTCACGGCAGAGCAGAGGGAAGAGCTGGCAAAGCTTGCCGACGGAACCGGCGCGCACGCGCTCATTGCTCCGAATTTTTCTCTCGGCGCAGTGCTTATGATGGAAATCTGCGAAAAGGTCTCGAAGTATCTTCCCAATGCGGAAATTATCGAACTGCATCATAATAAGAAATACGACGCGCCTTCCGGCACGGCGAAACTCACGGCGGAAAAAATGGCGAAAGCCCGCACGGAAGCGCCGGACGAAGATAAGACGACGGAAAGCATTCCCGGCGCACGGGGGGCGAAGTACGACGGCATCACCATCCACAGCGTACGCCTTCCGGGCTATGTGGCGCATCAGGAAGTCCTTTTCGGCGGCTATGGAGAAATCCTTACCGTGCGCCACGATTCGCTGGACCGGAAATCTTTCATGCCCGGCGTGATGCTGGCATGCCGCAGAGTGGCGGATTTCCCGGGCGTGACTTACGGACTGGAAAATTATCTGGATTGAGAAAAGAGAGGTATGGATATGAGTCGTCTCCCGAATGTGGCCATTCTCGGCGCGACCGGCGCTGTGGGACAGGAATTTATCCGGCTGATTGAGGAAAGAAAATTTCCCTTCGCGCAGTTGAAGCTGCTTGCTTCCGCCCGTTCCGCAGGGAAGAAAATTACGGTATGCGGCAGCGAATATACCGTGGAAGAAGCGAAGCCTGAATCGTTTGAAGGCATCGATATTGCGCTTTTTGCCGGCGGAAGCATCAGCAAAACGCTCGCGCCGGAGGCGGTCAAGCGCGGCGCGGTGGTCATTGATAATTCCAGCACGTTCCGCATGGATCCGGACGTGCCGCTGGTGGTACCGGAAATCAATCCGGAGGATATTGCCAAACACCACGGCATTATTGCCAATCCGAACTGTTCCACCATTATCATGCTTATGGCGCTGAAGCCCATTCATGATCTTTCGCCCATCCGGCGCATCGTGGTGAGCACCTATCAGGCGGTATCCGGAGCAGGGAAGGAAGGCATTGACGAACTGTACGGAGAGGCCGCGGCCGAGGCGCGGGGAGAAAGTTATGAGCCGCGCATCCTTCCGAGCGCAAGCCTCGCCAAACATTATCCCATTGCCTATAATCTCATTCCGCAGATTGATGTATTCCTCGATTCGGATTACACCAAGGAAGAGATGAAGATGGTCAATGAAACGCATAAGATTTTCCACGATGATTCCATCGGCATCACCCCCACGGCGGTGCGCGTTCCGGTCGTGCGGAGCCACGCCGAGTCCATTTATATTGAGACGGAAGCACCCGTTTCCATGGAAGCGGTGAAGAATGCCATCAACGCTTTTCCCGGCGCGGCGGTCAAAGACAATCCGCAGGAGCAGGAATATCCCATGCCGCTTGATACGTCCGGGAAAAACGATGTGCTCGTAGGACGCATCCGCCGGGATCTTGTCTCGCCGAATGGACTCAATCTGTGGGCCTGCGGCGACCAGATCCGGAAGGGCGCGGCGCTCAATGCGCTTCAGATTGCAGAATATATGATTGCCAATGATCTGATCTGAGACAATATTGGAAAGGAAGGGGATTCATTATGAAAAATTTCGGGCGTGTGATTACCGCAATGATTACGCCTTTTGCAGACGACGGTTCCGTCGATTATGAAAGCGCCGTCAAGCTGGCGAAGCATCTTATTGAACACGGAACGGAAGGCATTCTCGTAGGCGGCACCACCGGAGAAGGCGCGGTGATGTCCGAAGAGGAAAAACTGAAGCTGTATGACTGCATCATCAAGGCGGTAGGCTCCAAAGCGGAAGGGAAGAAAGTGCCTGTGATCGGCAACGCCGGCGGGATCGATACGGCGGCATCCATTGCGTTTGCCCGGAAAGTGGAAGCGCTCGGCGCGGACGCGGTGCTGGCTATCGTGCCGTTTTATGTGAAGCCCACGCAGGAAGGCATGTTCCAGCATTTCAAAGCCATTGCAGATTCTCTTCATATTCCGGTTATCCTCTACAATGTACCGGGACGCACCAATGCCTCCATTCAGCCGGCCACCATCAAACGGCTTGTGGACGCCTGCCCGAATATTGTGGGCATCAAAGACGCCACCGGAAGCTGGGATCAGGTGACGCAGGAAAAGATGCTTCTTCCGGAAGACTTCATGCTGTACAGCGGCGACGATTCCTTTACCTATCCCATTCTGACCGCGGGCGGCACGGGCATTATCAGCGTGTCCAGCCATATCATTGGCGACGATATGCTCGCTATGGTGGATGCCTATGAAAAAGGCGATGTAAAAAAAGCCTTTGAACTGCATAAGAAGACCTATCCCATTAATAAAGGGCTTTTCTTCATTACCAGTCCGATTCCCGTAAAGACCGCGGTGAATCTCCTGGGCCTGCCGGGCGGTAAATTCCGTCTGCCCATGGTGGAAGCCAGCGAAAGTGAAAAAGCACATATCATTCAGATGCTCAAAGATTACGGTCTCCTGTAAAAGGAAAAGGCAGGGCTCAAGAGGCTCTGCCTTTTCTGTATACCGCATCGACTGTCTATACAGTCTGTTGACAAGACGGCGAGAATCGTTGACAATATAGGCATCGATAGCAGAAAGGGGATTTCCGTGGGAAATCCGATACAGGACTATGGCCAGAAAAGAAAAAATCATTCCCGCTTGGCGGCAGGAAAAACGGAAATGCGCCGTGTGCGGCCGCGCGTTTTATCCGAGGCAGTCGGTGCAGAAATACTGTTCCCCCGAGTGCTGCCGGTATGCCAACCGCCACGGCGGACGGGCCTTCAGCGGGCCGCCCATGATTTCCGATCCGAACAAGCCCGCTATCCGGCAGTTCAAATGCAAGCATTGCGGTGAAGAAGTGCGCGTCACAGAGACCAATGATCTGCGTACGAAATTCTGTTCCCAGCGCTGTGAAAACCTGTACTGGAAACATTCCAAGCGGGTGAAGCGCGGAAAAAAGGAAACGCGGTCATTCCGCTGTCGGAACTGCGGGAAGCTGGTGGTCATTACCGATTCCCATGACCGCCGGTCCGTTTTCTGTTCCAAGGAATGCAGCGTTGACTGGCATACCCATAAGAAAAAGAAACTGACGGGGCATTCGACGGCCTCGTAAGGGAGACAGGGGTTTTCTTTCCGGAGAAAATGAGAAAGAAGCTCCTGTTTTTTCTTTGATGGGAAACACAATTACGGAACATACTTTCTTCTCTTCGGCAGGGGGCGCAAAAGAAAGTATGTTCTGTGTGCGCGGGAGGGGCATGAGGAAGAGAGCTTTTCCTTTCTTTTGCAAATCCCGCTTGCTATAATACAGAAAAAGAGGACAGACGGGATAAGGTCATGGCTGGAAACAGGAATAAGGTTAAATTCGTATGCGCAAACTGCGGCGCAGAATCGCCGCGCTGGATGGGCCGCTGCCCGCAGTGCGGACAGTGGAATACTATGGAAGAATACAGGGAGCGTGCGGTAGCGCAGGCTGTGCAGCCGCTGGCCTCGCTGCATGCCGCGAAGAATCCCATGAAGCTTTCTTCCATTGAAGCGGGAGACCAGGAACGGATTTTATTGAGGATGCCTGATGTGGATCGCCCGCTGGGCGGCGGTATGGTAAAAGGCTCCGTGATTCTTCTTGGGGGAGAGCCCGGGATTGGCAAATCCACGCTGGTTTTTCAGATCTGCCGCGCTGTGTGCGGGTGCGGAGAGCGTGTGCTCTACGTGAGCGGAGAAGAATCGGAAATACAGATCAAAATGCGGGCGGACCGCCTGCATATCGACGGGGACCGGTGTTTTGTTATGTCCGGGGCAGAGCTCACCGACGTGCTGGCAGAGGCGAAGCGGATGAAACCGGCTGTGCTCGTGGTGGATTCCATTCAGACCATGTATCTTGGAGATACGCCGTCGCCGATGGGCAGTCCTGCGCAGATCCGGGACTGTACGGCTCTCCTTGTGCGCCTGGCCAAAGAAGAAAATATAGCCATTCTCATCGTGGGGCATGTCACGAAAGAAGGCAGTCTGGCCGGTCCGCGGCTGCTGGAGCATATGGTGGATGTGGTGCTGTATCTGGAAGGAGACCGGAGCTACCAGTTTCGGGTGCTCCGCACCGTGAAAAACCGATTTGGCTCCACCGCGGAATCCGGCTTGTTCATCATGGGCAATGAAGGACTGCAGGGCATTGAAGATCCGTCCGCGTATCTGCTCCACTCCCGAAGCACGGGTACAGCGGGCAGCATGGCCGCGGCCTGCATGGAAGGGCAGCGGGCGCTTCTGGCGGAAATTCAGGCGCTGTCCGTCCATTCCGTCCTGGCCGTTCCCCGGCGCATCGCCGTGGGATATGATTACAACCGGCTGATCGTGCTGCTGGCCGTACTGGAAAAGAGGGCGCGCGTCCCCTTTTCGCAGGAAGACGTGTATGTCAATGTGGCCGGCGGATTCAAGGTGCGCGAAACGGCGGCGGACCTGGCGGCTGCACTCGCCGTCGTTTCCGTGAAATGGGATGTGCCTGTTCCGCAGAATATGACGGCGCTGGGGGAAATCGGACTTACCGGCGGCGTGCTGCCTGTTTCCCATCTGCCGCTCCGCCTGAAAGAAGCATGGAAAATGCATATGCGCACGTACATCCTGCCCGCGGGCAACCGGAAAGAAGCTGAAGCTTTTTTTGCCGCACGGGATGAGCCGTACCAGGCCGTCTATGTAGAGCGCATTGCCGATGCGCTGGCCGTATTGAAACGGTGATTTCTTTCTATTAGAGGATTCTGAGCGGTCATTCATGATTTTGCAAAAAATACGTGTCCATGTTAAAATATATGTTACATTTTGGGGACCATTTCTCCGTAAAATGCTGCGTATTGGTTTGAATTTCGTCTGTGCTGCGGCATGCTTCCAATGAGGACATATTCATGCTGGAAAAAATATTACGACCGATCTTTATCCTGCTGTTCAGCATTCTGGGGATTGTGCTGTTCAGCCAGTCCGACACGCTTGTCGCGTCCATGCTGCCCTATACATTTCTTTCGGAAACCATTCTCGGAGTGACGTTCCTGTCGCTGGGATTCATGCTGATCGGCGCCGTTGTGGGCGGTCTCGTAGGCAATCTCGCTTCGCCGTTTCTGATCCGCAGTCTGTTCGCCTTCACTTCATGGGCGGAGAAGTCGCTCTCCGCCATCTCCACGCAGGATCTGGTGCTCGGCACAGCGGGCCTGTTCCTTGGCCTTATCATCGCCAATCTGGTGGGCATCGCTTTTGACCGCGTCCCGTATATCGGACCGTACGTATCGGTGGTGCTCAGCATCATTCTGGGATATCTCGGCATTCATCTCTGCATCAGCAAGCGCAACGAACTCGTGAGCTGGCTTCATCTGCATACGGAAAGCAAGGCGAAGGCAAAGGAAAAGCAGAAAGAAGGCAGCGCGGGAAAGCTTCTCGATACGAACATCATCATTGATGGCCGCATCGTGGACGTATACCGGAGCGGGTTTCTCGAAGGGCCGCTCATTGTGCCGGTTTTCGTGCTGGAAGAGCTCCAGAAAATCGCTGATTCGTCCGATGTGCTGAAGCGGAACCGGGGCCGCCGCGGACTGGATATTCTGAATCAGTTCCGCAAAAACAACAAGGAAGCGATCCGCATCGTCACGGATGATTTTGAAGATGTGAACGAAGTGGATTCCAAGCTTGTGAAACTTGCCCGGGAAAAGAATCTGAAAATTGTGACGAACGATTACAATCTGAATAAAGTGGCGGAGCTGCAGGGCGTGCCCGTGCTGAATCTGAACGAACTGGCCAGCGCGGTGAAGCCCACGGTCATTCCCGGAGAGCAGCTTTTCGTCCAGCTGGTGAAGCAGGGCAGGGAAGAAAATCAGGGCGTGGCCTATTTGGAAGACGGCACCATGATTGTAGTGGAAAATGGCAGCCGCGCCATCGGTCACGAAGTGCCGGTCATTATTACGTCGGTTCTGCAGAATTCCGTGGGCCGCATGATTTTCGCGAAGCTGGAAGATCTGAACGTATGAACAGTCTCATTATTGCCGCTGCGGGCTGCGGCACGCGGTTCTGCGCAGGAAGGAACAAACTGCTGGAACCGGCGGCAGGCCGTCCTCTCATCTGGCATACTCTGTACCACGTGATGCAGAGTCTTTTTCTTGATGAAATCATTCTGGTGACCCGGCCGGACGAGCGCGCAGAGTTTGCCCGCATCGTTCAAAGCGTAAAAGGGCGGATTCCCGTGCGTTATGCCGATGGAGGAACTACACGGATGGAGAGCGTTGTCCATGGGATGGAAGCGATCTCCCCGGATTCGGATATCGTGCTGATTCATGACGGCGCGCGTCCCCTTGTGGATGGGGAAGCCATAGACCGGCTCATTGCGGAAATTCAGAGCGGGACGCCGGCGGCGCTGTACTGCATGCCCTCGGTGGACACCATGAAAGAGACTGACGGCCGGGGCCGGGTGGTGCGCACGCCGGACCGATCGCGGCTTCTCCGGGCGCAGACGCCGCAGGGGGCGCGCACGGCGCTTTTCCGGGACTGTCTGGAAAAAGCGGAAAAAGAGCATCTGGTTGTAACGGACGACGCCTCCGTATGCGAAGCATGCGGCGTTCCGGTGAAATGTCTTGAGGGAAAGGAGCGGTATTTCAAAGTGACGCTTCCGGAAGACAGGGAACGCCTGCGTTGGATGCTGGAAGGAGACCATCCTCCTTTCCGCATTGGACAGGGTTATGATATTCACCGGTTTGCGCCGGATCGTCCGCTTGTTCTCGGCGGCGTGCGCCTTTCGGAAACGGACGGTCTGCTCGGGCATTCTGATGCGGACGTGCTCATTCATGCCGTGATGGACGCGCTGCTCGGCGCTGCGGGATGTCCGGATATCGGTCAATATTTTCCCGATCATGATGATCGCTATCTTGATATTTCCAGCATGAAGCTTCTGGAAAAGGTACGGGAAATTGTAGCGGACCGGGGATGGTGCATCGGCAACGTGGACAGCACGGTCATTGCGGAAGCGCCGAAACTGGCTCCGCACACTGCTCTCATGCGGAGCAATCTGGCCGGCGCATTGCATATTTCCCCGGAACAGATTAATATAAAAGCTACAACCAATGAAACTTTGGGGGCCGTGGGCCGCCGGGAAGGCATAGCCGTTCTGGCGTCCGCACTGCTCTACAGGAGGAGATCGTAACATGGCAAACAAAATCAAAGTCCGTTTTGCACCGAGCCCGACCGGGCCGTTCCATATCGGCGGAGCCCGGTCTGCACTGTTCAACTGGCTGGTGGCGCGTCATGCGGGGGGACAGTTTCTTGTCCGTATTGAAGATACCGACCTGAACCGTTCCAGCCGGGAATCAGAGGAAAATATCAAGGAGTCCATGCGCTGGCTCGGCCTTGACTGGGACGAGGGGATTGATGTAGGCGGCCCCAATGGTCCGTACCGTCAAACGGAACGTCTTGCCATTTATCAGAAGGAAATTCAGCGGCTTATCAGCGAAGGCAAGGCATACTACTGCTATTGCACGCAGGAAGAGCTGGAAGCGGAACGGAAAGCCCAGCTGGCAGAAGGGAAGACTCCCGTTTACGGCGGACACTGCCGTCATCTCACGGCGGAAGAAAAGGCGCGGTATGAAGCGGAGGGCAGAAAGCCTGTGGTGCGCCTCCGCGTGCCCGAAGGGGAAACCATCGCCTTTGACGATATGGTCCGCGGCCATGTGGAGTTCCAATCTTCCGGCGTAGGCGATTTCATCATCATGAAATCCGACGGCATTCCCGTTTATAACTTTGCGGTTGTCGTGGACGATGCGCTCATGGGCATCACCCATGTCATCCGCGCGGAAGAGCACCTGTCCAATACGCCCCGGCAGATCGCCATCTATCATGCCCTCGGTTATCAGGTGCCGGAGTTCGGCCATATTTCCCTCATCCTCGGCGCAGACCACAAAAAGATGAGCAAGCGCCACGGAGCGACTTCCGTCACGGCCTACAAAGACATGGGGTACCTGCCCGACGCGGTGGTGAACTATCTGGCGCTCCTCGGCTGGGCGCCGAAAGGGGAGCAGGAAATCTTCTCCCGGGAGGAACTGATTCGCTCGTTCTCCATGGACCGGGTATCGTCTAACGACGCGGTCTTTGATATTGAAAAACTGAACTGGATCAATTTCCAGTACATGAAGCAGCTCTCTCCGGAAGCGCTTCTCGACTTTGTTCTGCCGTTCCTCGAAAAGGCGGGCTATGTGGAAGAGCCGCTCGCGGACGAAAAACGGGCCTGGCTGCAGCAGGTGGTCTGGTATGTGCGGGACCGCATCTCTTACGGCGCGGAAGCGCCGGCGCAGGTCAAAATGTTCTTTGAAGACGTGCCGCCTTTTACCGATCCGGAAGTGGTGTCTATCCTGAAAACAGACTCCAGCCCGGTCATCCTGAAAGCGTTCATCGAAGCGCTGGAAGCGTTGCCGGACTTCACGGAAGAGGCCGTCACGGCCTGCTTCAAGGCGGTGATGAAGAGCACGGGCATCAAGGGCCGCGCGGCCTTCGAACCGGCGCGCATTGCGCTCACAGGCGTCACCAAGGGGCCGGGCATGTATGAAATGATCGTTCTCTTCGGACGGGAAAAGACGCTGGCGCTTCTTCGGAAAGCGCTTGCCTTCTGCGAAGCGTAAGAGGCAGAAGCAGACATTCCTTCTGGGGTGTCTGCTTTTTTACGCGCAGGATTTGACGGTCCTGTTCAAACTATTTATAATTCAGGTATATATTGTATAAATTTTCAGTATAACCGCACGGAAGGAATTTTCATGAACTTTGATTTTTCACTGATTGAACGGGCGCTTCCGCTGCTTCTCATGGGGGCGGCGGTGACCGTGGAAATCACTGCCATGAGCGTGGCCGTAGGCTTTATCATCGGCCTTTTTGCCGGCGTGGCGCGCATCTGCCAGATCCGGCCGCTTCGCATCATCGCGGCGGTTTACGCCGACTGCATCCGGGGCACGCCGCTTCTCGTTCAGATTTTTCTGATTTATTTTGCCATCCCCATGGCGACCGGTCAGCGGATCGAACCGTTTTTTGCGGCGGTGCTTGCCTGCGGCATCAACAGCGGCGCGTATATTTCAGAGATTTTCCGCGCGGGCATCCAGTCCATCGACGCGGGCCAGATGGAGGCGGGGCGCTCTCTCGGGCTCACGTGGTGGCAGACCATGCGCTTCGTCATTCTTCCTCAGGCCATCCGCAATATCCTGCCGCCGCTGGGCAACGAATTTATCGCCATGTTGAAAGACTCGTCGCTCGTATCGGTCATCGGCTTTGAAGAACTGACCCGGCGGGGACAGCTCATCATCGCACAGACTTACGGCGCTTTTGAGATCTGGCTGACCGTGGCGGCGCTCTATCTGACGATGACGCTCGCCATTTCCCGCATTGTTTCCTATCTGGAGCGGAGGACAAAATGACAGAAGCAAATCGTCTGCCCATGATTGCCGTCGAGCACGTGAGCAAATCGTTCGGAGAGAGCGCCGTGCTGAAAGATATCTCCTTTTCGGTGCAGGAAGGGGAAGTGGTGGTGCTCATCGGACCGTCCGGTTCCGGCAAGAGCACGATCCTGCGCTGCATCAACGGACTGGAGACGCCCTCGTCGGGCCGGATTACCTTCTGCGGCACGCCCGTCGACAACGACGCCCATATCAACGAGGTGCGCCGCGAGGTGGGCATGGTCTTCCAGCGGTTCAACCTGTTTCCCAATATGTCCGTCGTACAGAATATCATGCTGGCGCCCATGAAAGTGCGGAAAGCGGGCGCGGCGGAAGCGCGGCAGCGCGCGATGGAGCTTCTGAACCGGGTGGGGCTGGCGGACAAGGCGGACGCACGGCCGCCGCAGCTGTCCGGCGGCCAGCAGCAGCGGGTGGCCATCGCCCGGGCGCTCGCCATGCAGCCCAGGGCAATGCTCTTCGATGAACCGACATCCGCGCTCGATCCGGAAATGGTGCACGACGTACTCGACGTGATGAAGCAGCTTGCGGAAAGCGGCATGACCATGGTGGTGGTGACGCACGAAATGGGATTCGCCCGGGAGGTAGCGGACCGCGTGCTCTTCCTCAACGACGGATACATCGTGGAAGAGGGCTCGCCGGAGGAAGTGTTCAACCATCCGAAAGAAGAACGGACGAAGACGTTCCTTGCGAGTGTCCTGTAAACCAACCATACAAAAAAGGCCCGGAAGTCCGGACCTTTTTTCTGTCTGCGTTACAGCGCCACCACGTTGGCTGCCTGGGGGCCTCTGTCGCCTTCCGCAACGTCGAAAGAGACCGCCTGCCCTTCGGTGAGCGTGCGGAATCCGTCGGCTTTGATGGCGGAGAAATGAACGAAGATGTCGCCGCCTTCTTCTTTTTCAATAAAGCCGTAGCCTTTTTCCGCGCTGAACCATTTGACAGTACCTTTCATGGATGTTCCTCCTTCTGTTTTTTGCCTCAGAGAGACATGAAGGTACTCTACCATATGCTCTCTTTATTGTCAACCAAAGCGGGCGAGAGAGGAGGCAGAGAATGGCCGGTCTGTCAAGAGAATGGTGCAAATAAAAATGTTAACACACCATATAGAGATTTATTATAAGTAATATGCATAGAACCATGCATTTGTACTTCAAATCTTTACGCGAATGTTATATAATATTAATGAAAACCAGACAGTCTCGTCTGGCAATGAAAGGAGGAGTTGATTATGGACGTAACGATCAGAGGGAAAAATCTTGAAATAACGGATGCGCTGCATCAGTATGTGGAAAAACATACGGGGAAAATTCAGAGATATTTCGACAAGCCGCTCAAAATGAACGTGCTGCTTCGGATTTCCAATATGACGAGAACCTGCGAAGTGACCGTTTATGTGGACGGCGTCATCCTCCGCGGCGTGGAAAAGTCCGACGACATGTACAAGTCGATCGATCTGGTCTTTGACAAGGTAGAACGGCAGATTCATAAATACAAGACCCGCCTGGCAAAACGGTTCAAAGAGCAGAAAGTGCTGAATCCGCAGTTTGTACAGGAAAAGGAAGCGCCTGTGGCATCGGAGTCGGAATTTGAAATCGTTCGTACAAAACGGTTCCAGATCGCTCCCCTGTCTCCGGAGGAGGCCATCCTGCAGATGAATCTGCTGGAGCATAATTTCTTCATGTTCTTCAATTCGCAGACCGATATGCCCGCGGTGGTTTACCGCCGGGACGACGGGAAGTACGGTTTGATTGAAGCGGAAAACAAATGATTCCTGCTGCTGAAAGAGGGAAGCGCACAGCTTCTCTCTTTTCCTGTTTTTGACTACTGATACAGAGTTTGCTAAAATAACATTGATATACGCATTTTTGGAAAAGTTCCCGGAAATCCCGCGATTTCCGGTTATCGTGCGAACCCGGTACACAGGAAAAGAAGGAGCTGTATACATTGCTGAAAATTCTTGACAGACTGTTCAACGGTTCCAACGAGAAGGAAGTCAAAAAGCTTCGCAAGATCGTTGAACAGAAAATCAACCCGCTGGAAGAAACCATGCGGAATCTGAGCGATACGTCGCTCGCGGGCAAAACGCTGGAATTCAAGGAACGTCTGGCCAAAGGAGAGACACTCGACGACATTCTGCCGGAAGCCTTTGCGGTGGTGCGGGAGGCGTCCCGGCGCGTACTGGGCATGCGCCATTTCGATGTGCAGCTCATCGGCGGAATCGTTCTCCACCAGGGGAAAATTGCGGAAATGAGCACCGGCGAAGGCAAAACCCTCGTCGCTACGGCGCCGACGTATCTCAATGCGCTGGAAGGCAAGGGCGTTCATGTCATTACGGTCAATGATTATCTGGCCAAACGCGACAGCGAATGGATGGGGCAGGTGTATAAATTCCTCGGCCTGTCTGTAGGGCTTATCGTGCACGACATGGATTTTCATCAGAGAAAGCTCGCGTACAATTCCGATATCACCTACGGGACGAATAATGAGTTCGGTTTCGATTATCTCCGGGACAATATGGTCATTTCTCTGGATCAGATGGTGCAGCGGCCGCTGCATTACTGCCTCATCGACGAGGTGGACTCCATCCTTATCGACGAAGCGCGGACGCCGCTCATTATTTCCGGGCCCGGACAGAAATCGACAGACGATTATTACAGGCTGGCGCAGTGCGTTCCGAAGCTGGTCAAAGATGAAGATTATACCATTGATGAGAAACAGAAGACCGTAGCGCCTACGGAAGCAGGCGTAGCGAAGATGGAAAAACTGCTTGGCGTGGACAATCTGTACGATTCGTCAAACCTGGAGCTGAACCATCTGTTTACGCAGGCGCTCCGCGCGCAGACCATGATGATCCGCGACCGGGATTATGTGGTGAAAGACGGCAAGGTGATCATTGTCGACGAATTTACAGGCCGACTCATGTACGGCCGCCGTTACTCCGACGGGCTTCATCAGGCGATCGAAGCGAAGGAAGGGCTGCAGGTGGAGCGCGAAAGCCAGACGCTGGCCACGATCACGTTCCAGAATTATTTCCGCATGTACGACAAGCTCGCCGGCATGACGGGCACTGCCAAAACGGAAGAGCAGGAATTTATCAAGATCTACGGTCTCGAAGTGGTGCAGATTCCCACGAACAAGCCCATCCAGCGTAAGGATCTGCCTGACGTGGTCTTCAAGACCAAACGAGGCAAGTACAAAGCGGTCGTCAAAGAAGTCATCCGCCGTCATGAGACGGGACAGCCTATTCTGATCGGCACCACGTCCATCGAACAGTCAGAAGAGCTCTCCCGCATGCTGAAGCAGGCGGGCATCGTACACAATGTGCTGAACGCGAAGTATCATGAGCTGGAAGCGCATATCGTCGCGCAGGCCGGGCAGAAGGGGCAGGTCACCATCGCCACGAATATGGCCGGCCGCGGCACGGATATCGTGCTCGGCGAAGGCGTGGCGGAATTGGGGGGCCTTGCCATCATTGGTACGGAGCGCCATGAAAGCCGCCGCATCGACAACCAGCTCCGCGGCCGCGCGGGCCGTCAGGGCGATCCGGGCAGCAGCCAGTTCTTCCTTTCTCTGGAAGACGATCTCATGCGCATCTTCGGCGGGGATAACATTAAAAAATTCATGGAAAAGATGGGGCTCGACGAGGACGAAGAAATCAAGAGCACCATGGTGTCCAACGCCATCCGCAAGGCGCAGAAGCGCGTAGAGACCCGCAACTTTGATATCCGCAAGTACGTCCTCGAATATGATGACGTCATGAACCAGCAGCGGAAGGTCCTCTATGAGGAACGCCGGAAGATTCTTGAAGGCGAAAACATGAAGGACCAGATCATGAATATGGTGGATACCCTCATCAACGAAGGGCTCGATACCTATGCCAATGCGAAGCTCTATCCGGAGGAATGGGATTTCGCGGGCCTTCTTAAATACTGTGAGAAATATTTCCTTGCTCCCGGGGAAATCAAGCTGGAAGAGATCGAAGATCTCTCCCGGGAAGAAGTGGAAGCAAAACTCAAGAAATGCGCCCACGATACATACGACGCGCGGGAAGCGTCCATCGGCTCCATGATGATGCGCGAACTGGAAAAAGCCATCATGCTCAAGGTGGTGGACGCCAAGTGGATGGAACATCTGGATGACATGGACATGCTGAAAGAGGGCATCAACCTCCGCTCCTACGGACAGAGAAACCCCATTGTGGAATACAAGGTAGAAGCCTTCGACATGTACGAAGAGATGCAGCATGCCATGATGGAGACCATCATCCTGTATCTCTACCATATCCAGATCCGCTTCTCCAATGCGGAAGAAGGGGAAGCCGCCATGCAGAAAGAAGTGCAGCCCGGCGAAGATCCCCTGAAGAACGCCACGGAACATTACGTGGATGAGAATACGGAGGCGGCGGAGCCCGCTCCGGAAAAAACGGAGAAATAAGGAAAATTTTTCCTGTTTCCATATTTCACGAACCTGCGTGACAAAGAAAGCGAGATGAGAAAACAGATGTTGGAAGATTTGAAAAAAAGCCTGGCCGATCTGCTGAATCACGAAAGAGAAATCAGGGATTCACTTTGACTTACCTAAACTGAAAGAACGGATTACCAGTTACGATGTACAGATGAGCGACCCTGCTTTCTGGGACAATGCGGAAAAAGCGCGGAAAATTTCTCAGGAAGCGACGGAAGCCAAGGAAGCGTACGACACGTATACCCGCCTTTTTGAACAGGCGGAGAGCCTGCAGGAAATTCTGGATATGGCGATCGAGGAAGACGATCAGTCCATGGAGCCGGAAATCGCGGCGGAAATGGAGCATCTCAAGTCCCAGCTGGATAAGAAGGAAATCGAGCTGCTGCTCTCGGAGGAATATGACGATAACAATGCCATCGTTACGTTCCACGCGGGCGCGGGCGGCACGGAAGCGCAGGACTGGACGCAGATGCTCATCCGCATGTATCTGAAATGGGCGCAGGACCACGGATTTGAAGTGGAGGAAATGAACCTGCTGCCTGGCGACGAAGCGGGCGTGAAAAATGCGGAATACATGTTCAAGGGGAAATTTGCCTACGGCATGATGAAATCGGAAAAAGGCGTGCACCGCCTCGTCCGTATTTCTCCGTTTGACGCGGCCAAACGTCGTCACACGTCGTTCTCCGCAGTGGACGTTATGCCGGAAATCACCGATGATGTGGAAGTCAATCTGAATATGGCGGATGTGCGGGTGGATTACTACCGATCCTCCGGCGCAGGCGGCCAGCACATCAACAAGACGAGCTCCGCAGTCCGCATGACGCATATCCCTACAGGGATTGTCGCGGCCTGCCAGACCGAGCGGTCGCAGCTGCAGAATAAGGAACAGTGCCTCCGCATGCTCCGGTCCAAGCTCTTTGAACTGGAGCTGGAAAAGCGGGAAAAACTGAAAAAGAGCATTGAAGGGGAGCAGCAGTCCATTGAATGGGGCAGCCAGATCCGCTCCTATGTGTTTCAGCCGTACACGCTGGTGAAAGACAACCGCACTGGCATTGAAACGGGCAATATCCAGGCCGTCATGGACGGAGATCTGGACGAGTTTATTGAAGGTTATCTGAAAAAGCAGAAATTCAAAGCGTAAGGAGCGGACACGAATGCGCTTTCACGGATGGACATTCCGGTGCCTGTTTGCGCTGGTTTTCCTCGGATTCCTTGCGGCGGCGCACCTCTCGTATGAGCGGTACCGCGTGGAGGCGGACGACCAGACCGTAGAAATGGTCTATGACTACGACAAGCTGGAAGACCGGAGCCGGGGGGATCTTTTTGCGTTGTATCGGGAAAGTGGCATCACGTCGCTCGCCCTGTACGACGATACGCCCACAAAAATCATGGACCGCGGCAATGCGATGATTTACCGCGGCGCGGATATGGCGGCGTTTTCCGGGTCCGATTCACAGATTTTTTACGACCGGATTTATATCCAGCCGTCCCGCAAGGGGAATGGCTGGGAATTTTTCTGCGATCTGGAGCGGAGCCTCCGGCTTCGCCTCGGGGAAGACCGCGTGCAGCGGATGACGGTCAACGGCATCCAGACGCTGGAAGTCCAGGCGGACTGGATGAAGTTCCTTGAGATGCCCGTAGGCATTTTGCCGGCCCGCGTGAAGGAAGCGGCGGCCTCGGGTTTCTATCTGGTGCTTCGTCCGCTCAATGTGAGCCATCCCGATCGGGCGGATGTGGATGAATTCCTTCGCGCAGTGGATGCTTCCGACCGGGTGAGCGCTGTGCTCTTTGTGGGCAAGGAAGCGTTCGGTTACCAGGAACAGCTGAATTATTTCCGGGACGCCATGGCGGCGCGCCATATTCCGATCGTTCTCATTGAGGCGCAGTCGCAGCTCGGTTTTGATCCCCAGGCGGGGGCGCTCGATATGGTCCGGAGCTCCGGATATAATACGGTCCGTCTCTACGCGATGGCGCAGAACGAGCTGATTCAGCTCACGCCGGAAGAAGCGTCGGCCCGTTTTTATATCAGTGATATTGAGCGGAATATCCGCATGAATCTCTTCCCCTCCTACAAATATTCGCTGGATGGAAAGAGCCTCGACGAAACGAACGCGGAATATATCGCCATGACGAAAAACCGCCTGGAGGAACATGGCTTCCAGGTAGGGAAGGCTTCCCAGATGGAGCCGTATTTTCCCTCCCGCCTTTTCCGGGCCGCCGCCATGACAGGGGCTCTGTCGCTGTGCATGCTGGCGCTTTTGTGCCTTCTGCCCTGTCTGGAACGTTTCGCCTGGCCGCTCTGGGGCGCCGGCTTTCTGGCCTCGCAGGGGCTTTTCTGGACGTCTCCGCAGTCGGTGCTGCCGCTGCAGGCGCTGGCGCTCGGCACAGAGGTGGCCGCGCCCGTGGTCATCGTGACCGGTTTTCTCCAGTACTGCCTTGCCAGACGGCGCGATGCGGAAAAGAAAAAGGGCGCGCTGGCGCTCTTTGGCGAAGGTGCGGCGGTTCTCTGGTGCTGCGGGCTGCTGTCCCTCTGCGCCGGCTGCTTTGTGAGCGCTATTCTGGGGGATGTGCGGTTCTTCCTTGAGATGGAATTTTTCCGCGGTGTGAAGCTCACCTTTGTTCTTCCGCTGATTCTCATTACCATTGTCTATATTCAGCATTTTCCCTTCTTTGGGAAAGTGGTGGCCAGCGACCGGGACTTCGTGGAATTTGTAAAAAAATTCTGTAATATCCCCATCCGGCTGGGCCTTCTCGCCGGACTGGGATGTCTCGCTTTTGCGGGCTTCATGTTTGTCGGCCGCAGCGGCAACAATATGGCTCCCGTGCCCGGATTTGAGATCGCGCTGCGGCGTTTTCTGGAAGATACCCTGTACGCCCGGCCGCGGGAAAAGGAATTCCTTTTCGGGCATCCAGCGGTGTTTCTTTCTCTGGCCGCGCTGTATGAGCGGTGGCCGCAGGTGCTCCATTATCTGCTCATCGTGGCAGTTACCATCGGGCAGGGCTCCATGGTGGAGACCTTTGCGCACATGCGGAGTCCTTTTATCCTGAGCTTCATCCGCGGCCTGGACGGTCTTGCCGCAGGCACGCTTGCCGGCATATTTGCTGTTCTCGCGGCAGTCGTTCTCGTGCGGCTTACGCAGTTCTTTGGAGAACGTTATGGCAGGGATTAAGGTCGTCATTTCCGGATATTACGGATTCAGCAATGCCGGCGATGAAGCCATGCTGTACGCGATTCTCCGGTCGCTCCGTCAGAGTTTTCCCGGCGTAGAGACCACGGTGATTTCCGGACGGCCGGACGATACGGCCTGCCGCTTTCACACAAAGGCGGTGCCCCGGTTTGGGGGATGGGCCATTTTCAGAAGTCTTGTCCGGTGCGATCTGCTTATCAGCGGCGGCGGCAGTCTTCTGCAGGATGTGACCAGCAGCCGGAGCCTGCTGTACTATCTGTCGATCATTCTCATGGGCATCCTGCTCCGGAAAAAAGTTTTCCTCTATGGACAGGGCATCGGCCCGCTGCGGAGGACCTGGGTATGCGCGCTGCTGGCCAGAGTGCTGTCCCATGCGGACGCCATCACGGTGCGGGATGAAAAGTCCCGGAACCTGCTGCGGAAACTGGGCGTGACGGCTCCGCTGTACACCACGGCTGATTCCGTGCTGTCTCTTCCGAAAGTGCCGCTGGACCGGGGGCGGGAGATCCTCCGCAAAGCGGGCGTACCCGAAGGGAAACGGCTCATCGGGATTTCCGTGCGGGACTGGCTCGACGCCGAACAGTGGGCGGAAAAATTCAGCGATTACATCGACCGGCTGGCGGCCCTCGACGCGGCGGTGCTTTTCATTCCCATGCAGTGGCCGGAAGACCGGCGCATGGCGGAGCGGCTCTGCCGTCGGCATCCGGGACGCTTTCAGTTTCTGGAAGGGACGTTTACCGCGCCGGAACTCATGTCCATCATCGGTAATCTTGACCTGCTGGTGGGAATGCGGCTTCACGCGCTGATTTTCGCCGCGCTCATGCATGTGCCGCTTATCGGGATTTCCTATGACCCGAAAATCGATAATTTTCTCCGCTCGATCGGAGAAGAAGCGGCGTTCCCTGTTTCCGCATTCGATGCGGAAACATTGTATAATAAAACAGAAGCATTCCTCGACGGCCGGGCGGCCTGCCGGTGGGATGCGGTGGACGCGCTTCGGGAAAAAGCGAAGGAAACCGTGAAGATTTTGCAGGGTGTGGTACAACAAGGGGGCTATGATGGCAAAACTGACTGAAGATGAAGTGCGGTATCTCCGCGGCGTGGCGAAGCAGCTGCGCGTGGATATACTGAAAATGATTACCAGAGCGGAATCGGGGCACACCGGCGGTTCGCTTTCCATTGCCGACGTGATGGCGCTGCTGTATTTCCATGAAATGCATGTCAATCCGGCGGAACCTGACATGGCGGACCGGGACCGTCTGGTCCTTTCCAAAGGACACGGCGCGCCCTGCCTGTACGCGGCGCTTGCGGAGAAAGGGTACTTCCCGAAAGAATGGCTGGATCATCTCCGGCAGGAAGGCGCGGTGCTTCAGGGGCATCCCGACATGAAACACACTCCCGGCGTGGACATGACGACGGGATCGCTCGGGCAGGGATTCAGCGCGGCCTGCGGCATGGCGGCTGCGGGAAAACTGGACGGCGCATCCTGGCGCGTGTATGCTGTCCTTGGCGACGGAGAACTGGAAGAAGGACAGATCTGGGAAGCTGCCATGTTTGCCCATCATTATAAACTGGACAATCTTACCGCATTTGTGGATAACAACGGCCTGCAGATCGATGGGCGAATCACGGATGTGCTTTCTCCTGAACCGATTGACGAGAAATTCCGCGCTTTCGGCTGGCATGTCATCCACGCGGACGGGCATGATGTCGCGGCGCTTCACGACGCCGTAGAAGAAGCGAAATCCGTAAAAGGACAGCCTGCGGTGATTATTATGAAAACCGTGAAAGGCAAAGGCGTGCCGGAAGTGGAAAATCAGGTGGGCTGGCACGGAAAAGCCCCGACGGAAGAACAATGCGCGCATTTCCTGAAAGAAGTAGAGGAGGCGGAATGATGGGTAAGGCAACTCGCGACGCATACGGCGAAGCATTGAAGGAACTGGGGGCGGTCTATCCGGATCTGGTCGTCCTCGACGCAGACCTTTCGGCCTCCACGAAAACACAGGATTTTGCCAAAGTCTATCCGGAACGTTTTTTTGACTGCGGCATTGCCGAAGGAAATATGATGAGCGTAGCCGCCGGACTGGCTGCGGCCGGGAAGATTCCGTTCGCGTCCACCTTTGCAATTTTCGGAGCGGGCCGCGCTTACGAGCAGATCCGCAATTCCATCTGCTATCCGAATCTGAACGTAAAAGTGGCGCTCACCCATGCAGGCCTCACCGTCGGAGAGGACGGCGCAACGCATCAGATGCTGGAAGATATCGCGCTCATGCGGGTGCTGCCCAATATGACGGTCATTGTCCCGGCAGACGCGGCGGAAACCCGGGCGGCTGTCCACTGGGCGGCGGCGCACCACGGGCCGGTGTACATCCGTATGGGCCGCGCCAAATGCGACGACATCACCGATCCGGAAGCGGTCTTTACCCCGGGGAAAGCGGCGGTGCTGCGGAAAGGCTACGACATCACGATCATGGCATGCGGCATCATGACGGCAAAAGCGCTCGCTGCGGCGGATATCCTGAAAGGAGCGGGAATTACCGCGCGGGTCATCAACATGAGCTCCATCAAGCCGATCGATGAAGAGACCATCATCAAGGCGGCTGCGGAGACCGGCGCGATTGTCACGGCGGAAGAGCACTCCGTGCGGGGCGGCCTTGGCAGCGCGGTGGCGGAAGTGGTCGTAAAGCATGCGCCTGTTCCGATGGCGATGATCGGCGTGGAAGACCGGTTCGGCGAATCGGGCAAGGCAGACGATCTGCTGAAAGCGTATGGCCTCACGGCGGCGCATATCGCGGAGACGGCGCTTCGGCTGTACAAACGGAAATAAAGAGAGAAAAAACGGTTCTGCTGTTGCGGCGGAACCGTTTTTTTATGGAGTCCGCGCCGGGGGCAGGAAATCGCCGGGATTTTCCGGAAAGACTTGCGCAATTTGGAAAAGTAGATTATAAAAGGAAGAGTACGTCTCTGAAAAGGAAAATCGGAAATATCCGGCGCTTTGCGGCCGCGGGCGCCGGCAGTTACAGATGGAGAAATGATATGATTACGCTTGAGCATGTCTATATCGAATACACCAAGACGCGCATCGCCCTGCGGGATATCAACATTCATGTAGACAAAGGGGAATTTGTCTTCATCGTCGGTCCTTCCGGCGCGGGGAAATCCACATTTATCAAGATGCTTACGCATGAACTGGTCCCGTATAAGGGAACGGTCGTCGTGAACGGCGTGGAAGTGAACCGGCTGAAAAAAAGCCGCGTGCCTTATTACCGGCGTCAGCTGGGCATCGTTTTTCAGGATTTCCGTCTCCTGCAGGAAAAGACGGTCTTTGAAAATATCGCTTTCGTACTCCGCGTCACCGGCACGCGCAGCAAAAAGGATATCCGGGAAAAGGTCAACCGCGTGCTCGATCTGGTCAATCTCCGGAATAAGGCCGGGGAATATCCGGCGCAGCTTTCCGGCGGCGAGCAGCAGCGCGTGGCCATTGCGCGCGCCCTCGTGAACCGGCCGACCCTGCTTATCGCCGATGAACCGACCGGCAATCTGGACCCGGCTACGACGGACGAAATCATGGAACTGTTTAACGATATCAACCACATGGGCACCACCATCATCATGGTCACGCACAATAAGGAACTGGTCAACTCCATGCACAAGCGCGTGGTCAGCATCGAAGACGGGCACATCGTGAGCGATGTGAAGAAGGGAGGCTATGATCTGCATGTTTAGTTCGCTCGGGTATTTTCTCCGGGAGACGTTGCATTCTCTCATCCGCAATAAATTCATGGCCATAGCGTCTATTCTCACGGTGACGCTTTCCATGTTCATTCTCGGCACATTCCTTGCCGTGGTGCTCAATATGAACCACATGGCGGGCTATCTGGAAAGCCAGGTAGAAATGAGTGTCTATCTGAAAGACGGGCTCACCACCGATCAGGTCATGGGCGTGGGCCGCCGGCTCAAAGCGCTGCCGGATCTGTCGGAAATTTCCTTCACCAATAAAGACCAGGCCATGGTGGAATTCCGGGAACGCCTGGGCGATCAGGCGGCCATTCTCGATGCGGTGAACGGCAACCCACTGCCCTCGTCGTATCAGCTGTCTTTCAGCCGTCCGGAATCCCTGAAATCCGCGGCGGAAGCGGTAGGGCAGTATGATGAGGTGGAATCGGTCCAGTACGGGCAGGATATCATTGAACAGCTCTACAAAGTATCGCAGGCCATCCGCGTGAGCGGCATCGTGCTCATTGTCTTCCTCGCAGGGGCGGAGCTTTTCATTATCTCCAATACGATCCGGCTTACCGTTTTCGCGCGGCGCCGGGAGATTCAGATCATGAAATACGTAGGCGCCACGAATGGATTTATCCGCTGGCCGTTTCTCTTTGAAGGGATGATCATCGGCCTCGTAGGCTCGGGCATCGCTTCCGCCGTGTTGTGGGAATTGTATAAGGCCATGCTGAATGAAGCGGCCGCTGCGGGTCTGCTCTTCATTCCTTTCATCGGTCTTTACCCCTTTATGCTGCATGTGACGCTGTTGCTCCTGGCGGCAGGCGTTTTCATCGGCATGATCGGCAGCGCGATTTCCATCCGGAAATATATGAAAGTGTAACGCCATGAAAGGGTATAGACATTTTACCGCGGCAGCGCTTGCGGCGGCGCTCGTCCTCGGCAGCGCCGCGCCATCTGTGGCGGACGATCTGGAAGACCAGCTGGCGGATCTGCAGAGCCAGATTTCGTCCGCGCAGGCAGAGCAGGCAAGCGCACAGGAGATTATCAACGCCGTCATGGGGCGGCTGGCGGCGATTCAGGCCGATCTCGACGCGGCCAATGCGGAACTGGACCGCATCCGCGGCGAGCAGGCCCGGCTGAATGAACAGATCCGGCAGAATGAAATCGCCCTGCAGAAAGCCATCGACGACCTGCACGCCCGGCAGGCCATTCTGGCCCGGCGGGTGCGCGCCATTTATATGCACGGTCAGCTGAATTATGTGGACGTTATCATCGGCTCCCGAAGTTTCAGTGATTTTGCAAACCGGCTGGAACTGCTGAAACGCATCATCCGCGCGGATTTTTCGCTGATTCTGGAGATCCAGGACAAGCAGCGCCAGATTGAAGCGCGCCGGGCGGAACTGGAACAGGAAAAGGCGCAGCTGGACGCTCTTGAAGCAGACGCGCAGAAGCAGCAGGAAGCCATCGAGGCCAAGAAAGCGGAGCAGCAGAGCGCTCTTGAAGAAGCGCGGCAGCATAAAGCGGCAGCAGAACAGATGGAACGGGAACTGCAGGAAGCCAGTGCGGACGTGCAGGCCCGCATCGAAGCGCGGCTGCGTGAGCAGCAGGCAGGCGGCGGCTATACGGGCGTTGTCGGCTCAGGGCAGCTCGGCTGGCCCTGCAGCGGGCCCATCACGTCTCCTTTCGGGTATCGCGTTCATCCCATTTTCGGAATTGAGATTTCCCATGCGGGGATTGATATCGGCGTGCCGGAAGGGACGCCCGTGCATGCCGCTGACAGCGGGACAGTCATCGAGGCGGACTGGATCAGCGGATACGGCTATACGGTCATCATTGATCACGGCAACGGCATCCAGACGCTTTACGCGCACAACAGCGCCCTTATCGCCGGCGCGGGGCAGTCCGTGTCGAAAGGGGAAGTGGTGGCCTACTCCGGGCAGACCGGCAATGTCACCGGGCCTCACTGTCACTTCGAGGTGCGCATCAGCGGTTCGCCGGTGGACCCCATGGGATACCTGTAAATTTTCATTGATACACAGCCGAAGGAAAAGAAATTCTTTCCTCCGGCTTTCTTTCTGGAGGTCATTATGAAACTCACCCTGCGGCAGAAGGCGGCGGTCCTCTGGTGCACGTCCGTCGTTGCGGGTTCGTTATCGCTTTCCGGGCTTACCCTTCTTCTCGCCACCGATGATCCGGAAGCGCTCCTGCGGGCCGTGCAGACATACCGCACCATCCATCGGGAATATTTCCGATCCGTATCCGATACGGAACTGCTGAACGGCGCTGCGGAAGGCATGGTGGCTTCCCTCGGGGATCCTTATTCTCAGCTTCTCCGGGATGATGCCTACGACAGTCTCATGGAGCAGACCAGCGGAGAATATGGCGGCATCGGCGTAATCATCGGCGCGGACATCCACGGCGATTTCTATATTCTGTCCGTTTTTCCCGGAAGCGCGGCAGAAACGGCGGGCCTTCGGCCGGGGGATCGGGTGCTTGCCATAGACGGTGCGGACGCGGCGGGGATGGATCTCACGACGGCAGCAGAAGCCATCCGCGGCGTTTCCGGCACGGAGGTGGCCCTCTCTGTCCTGAGAGAAGGGACGGCGCTGCCCTTTAACGTTACCCGTTCCAATGTAACGCTGCCTACCGTACAGAGCGGCCTTCTCGAAGACGGCATCGGCTACATCCATATTTATACCTTTGCGTCGCATACGCCTGAGGAATTCCGGAAGCAGTATGAAGACCTTACCGGGAAAGGAATGGAAAAGCTCGTGCTGGACCTGCGCATGAATCCCGGCGGCCTGATCGATTCCGTCGTAGCCATCGCAGATCAGATTCTGTCCGCGGGCCCCGTGGTAAGCTATCAGGAAAAAGGCGGCGCGGAACAGAAGTATACGGTGAAAGGGACGGAGAAACCGCTGCCTCTCGTTGTGCTGATCGACGGGCGCAGCGCGTCTGCTTCGGAGATTCTCGCCGGGGCCGTGCAGGACAGGAAAGCGGGCGTTGTCATGGGCGAACGAAGTTTTGGCAAGGGAACGGTGCAGGTCATTCATCCCATGGAAAACAGGGAGGCATTAAAGCTTTCCGTAGCGCAGTATCTCACTGCGGCCGGACGGAAAATCGATCAAATCGGCATTCAGCCGGATATCGCCGTGCTTCAGACAGGACGCATTTTTGATCCCTCTACGGATAATGTGCTTCAGACGGCGGTAGAGACGCTCCGCACCATGAATCAATAAAGGAAGTCCCGGCGGAAGGCGCCGGGATTTTTCCACGGATTGGCATTTTTCCGAAAACCGGAGAATTATCGGGAAAATTTTTCGTTTTTACTTCGACTTACTGTATAATATAAGATACAGTATTTCTATCCCGGGGCCCCGGGCATTATACGGGAGAGAGGAACCTATGTTTATCGATAAAGCAAGAATCATTGTACAGTCCGGCGCGGGCGGCGACGGGATGGTATCTTTCCGGCGGGAAAAATACGTGCCCAGAGGCGGGCCGAGCGGCGGCGACGGCGGACAGGGCGGCAGTGTCATCGTACGCGCTGCGGCGAATATGAATACCCTCATGGATTTCCGCCGCCATCGGAAATTTGCCGCGAAGAACGGCGAAAACGGCGGCTCAAAAGACATGTACGGCAAATCGGCGGAGGACGTCATCGTGAAGGTGCCGCTGGGGACCATGGTGTACGATGCGAAAACGGACGAACTGCTGGCGGATATGACTCACGAAGGGCAGGAAGCGCTCATCGTGAAAGGCGGCCGCGGCGGACGGGGCAACGCCCACTTTGCGACAAGCGCCGTACGCGCTCCCACCTATGCGGAAAAGGGAGAACCCGGCGAAATGCGGGAGCTGCGGCTGGAGCTGAAAGTACTCGCCGACGTGGGCCTTCTGGGCTTCCCCAGTGTGGGCAAATCCAGTCTCATCCGAAAGGTTTCCGGCGCGCGTCCGGAAGTGGCGGCGTACCATTTCACTACGCTGACGCCCCATCTGGGCGTAGTGGCTCTGAGCGACGACCGGAGCTTTGTCATGGCGGATATCCCGGGGCTCATTGAAGGCGCAAGCCGCGGCGTAGGCCTCGGTCATGATTTTCTCCGGCATGTGGAGCGCACCCGCGTACTCATCCATGTACTGGACGCCGCCGGCAGCGAAGGGCGGGATCCGCTGGAAGATTTCCATATCATCAATAACGAATTGGAGCTCTACAGCCCGGCGCTGGCGAAGAAACGTCAGATCGTGGCGGCCAATAAAATCGACCTCATTGCCGATCCGGAGGCGCTTGCGCGCCTGAAATCCGCCGTGGAAGAGGAAGGCTTTGAATGTTTCCCCATCTGCACGCTCACCGGCGAAGGCGTCCGGCCTCTCATGGAACGGGCGTGGCAGATTCTACAGGAAGTGCCGGCGCTTCCCGAAGCGGCGCCGGAGAAAACCATCATTTACGACGTGCCGAAAGATGAATTTGAAATCACCGTGGAAGACGGCGTGTATTTCGTAAAGGGCAAGCGTGTGGAAAAGCTGGTGGGAATGACCAATTTCGATGATCCGTTTTCCCTGCGCCGTTTCGAGCGGGCCTGGAAATTCATGGGGCTGGACCGGCTTCTGAAAAAGGAAGGCATTCAGGAAGGCGATACGGTCGATCTGTACGGCGTGGAATTTACATTCTCGGATAAGTCCCGGGATGCGGAAGAGGAGTAACCCGATGCTCACAGGAAAACAGAAGCAGTATCTGAAGGCCATTGCAGTCAATTTTCCCGCGGTGGTGCAGATCGGCAAGGAAGGACTGGCCGCGCCGGTCATCGACAGCGCCGAAGCGGCCATCGCGGCGCGGGAATTGATCAAGGTGAAAGTCAATCAGAATTCGGAAGAGGAGATTTCCCATACGGCGGCGGTGCTGGCGGAAGCGCTGCAGTGTGAAATCGTGCAGATTATCGGACGCAGCTGCATTCTTTTCCGGCAGAAAGAAAAGAAGTCTCACTATGAACTGCCCTGACCGCGCGTCCATGAAGGAACGCATCCTCGGCAAGAAAAAAATTGTCATCAAAGTGGGGACCAGTTCCATCACTTATGCCAATGGAAAGCTGAATCTGCGCTTCATCGATCAACTGGCGCAGCAGATTTCCGATCTTATGAACCGGGGCGTCCAGGTGATCCTCGTTACGTCCGGCGCGATTGGCGTGGGCGTACCCATTATCGGGTTTCAGGAGAAGCCGGCGTACCTGCCGTACAAGCAGGCGGCGGCCGCCGTCGGACAGGGATTCCTCATGAATGTGTACGAGCGGTTTTTCCACGAATACGGCCGCCATGTGGGACAGGTGCTGCTCACAAAGGGGGATTCGCTCAATCCCAAGCGGTATATGTATGCCCGCGGGATGATCATGGCTCTTCTTGAACTGGGCGTGCTCCCCATCATCAATGAAAATGACGCGGTTGCCGCCGATGAAATTAAAATCGGCGACAACGATACGCTGTCTGCCACGGTGGCGAGTATTGCCGACGCGGACCTGCTCATCATTCTCTCCGATGTAGACGGGCTTTATGACAAGAATCCATCCCGGTACGCCGACGCGGTGCTCATTCCGGAAGTGGCTGCCTTCAGCCGGGCGCTTTTCCGCACAGCGGAAGGCCCAGGCACGGCGCGCGGCACAGGAGGCATGTATACGAAGCTTCTCGCCGCGGAAATCTGCGTGCATTCCGGCATCGACATGGTCATTGCCCGGAGCACGGTGCCCCGCGTGCTCTACCGCATCATGGACGGAGAGAGCGTAGGCACGTTCTTCCGCGCAGAGGATGTGCATCCCCAGATGAAGAAGCGCAGCATGATCATCGGGGCGGATATCAAGGGGACGATCCGCGTCGACGAGGGGTGCCGAAACGCCGTGCTGTACAAAGGGTCGAGTATTCTTCCCGTCGGGGTTATCGGGACAGACGGAGATTTTCAGGACGGCGATATTGTATCCGTCTTCTGCGGCGATGAAGAGATCGCCCGCGGCATTACGCATTTCTGCCGGACTGACGTGGAGAAAATCCGCGGTGTCCATACGTCGGAAATGAACGGGGCGCTTGGGTATGAGGCGCCTTATGATACGGTCATTCACAGAGACAATCTGCTGGTCCTGCACTGAAAGGAGCGGTATGTATGAACAGGGAAGAATTGATCTGCGCCGTACGGGAAGCGCGGCGGGCCGCGTCGCAGCTGGCGCTTCTCACCGGCGATGAGAAAAACGGACTGCTCCAGGCATTCCACGATGAACTGCTGCGTCAGCAGGACCGGCTTCTTCTTGCCAATCGGGAAGACCTCTCCCGGGCGAAAGACTACGGCCTGAGCCCGGCCATGACAGAGCGCCTCACTCTCACTGAGCGGCGCATTGCCGACATGGCGGAAGGCGCGGCGGCGCTCATGGCGCTCCCCGACCCGTGCGGACGGACGCTCGCCCGTTGGACGCTCCCGAACGGACTGGAAGTCATCCGCACGACTGTGCCTTTCGGCGTCATCGCCATGATTTATGAATCCCGCCCGAACGTTACGGCGGACGCGGCGGCGCTCTGCCTGAAAAGCGGCAATGCCTGCGTGCTCCGCGGCGGAAAGGAAGCGCATTTCACCAATGCGGCCATGACAGAGATCCTTCATGATGTACTCCGCCGGGCCGGCCTCCCGGAGGCGGCGGTGACGAGCATTCTGGATCCGGACCGCGTGCTGGTGCAGCAGCTGCTCACCCTGCGCGGGCTGGTGGATCTGGCGATTCCCAGAGGGGGTGCGGGCCTTATCCGGTCCGTGGTGGAGACCAGCACCGTTCCCGTCATCGAAACAGGAAGCGGCGAGTGCCACACTTACGTGGACAAATCGGCGGATCTGTCAAAGGCGCTGCCCATCGTTCTCAATGCCAAGACCCAACGTCCCTCTGTGTGCAACGCCATGGAAACGCTGCTCATTCATAAGGACATCGCGCCGGCGTGGCTGCCCATTGCGGCGCAGGCGCTTCGCGAAAAGGGCGTAGAACTCCGGGGGGACGAAAAGGTCCGGGCCATTCTGCCTGATGTAAGGCCCGCAGAGGAAAGCGACTGGAGCACGGAATACAGCGCTCTCATTTTGTCTGTCAAAATTGTGGATTCCCTCGACGAAGCCATCGAACACATCCGGACGTACAGCACGGGCCATTCGGAATGCATCGTGGCGGAAGACCGGAAAGCCGTACGGGAGTTCATGAATCGCATCGACGCGGCCTGCCTGTATGCGAATGCTTCTACGCGGTTTACAGATGGATTTGAGTTCGGATTCGGCGCGGAAATCGGCATCAGCACGCAGAAACTGCATGTACGCGGCCCTGTCGGGCTCGAACCGCTGGTGACCTACAAATATAAAATTTTCGGAGACGGACAGGTGCGGGAATGACCGCCGGCCCGGATCATCAGGATTCCATGGCGCTGATGGAAAAATGCCGGTGGTGGTGGCGCTATCATACCCAAACGCAGAAAGGGCGGTATGAGGTGTACCATTTTCTGCAGTGGCTGCTTTTCATGGGCGTCTGTACAGCATGTTTGGAAGCGGTGCTTTTATGGCTCGGCGTATAGGCGTATTCGGAGGGTCTTTCAATCCCATTCATATCGGTCATCTGGTCATCGCGGAAGCGGCGTGGCAGGAATTTGCGCTGGAAAAGGTGCTTTTCATTCCCACTGGAGATACGCCGAATAAGCGGATGCACCATATCGACAAATATACCCGGTATCACATGACGGAACTTGCCGTAGCGGACAATCCGCATTTTGAGATATCGTCCATCGAGCTGGAGAGGGAAGGGCCGTCCTATACGGTGGATACCATCCGTCAGCTGCAGGCGGCAGCGCCGTCCGGGACCGAATTCTATTTCATTGCCGGGACCGATGCCGTGGCGGATCTTCCCACATGGAAATACAACAGGGAACTTCTCGCATCGTGCCATTTCATCTGCGCCAGCCGTCCGGGAGACGTGGAGCGCATCCGTGCGTCCGTCCGCTATTTCGGCGCGCTTGGCCGGGAGAAAATCCATTTCCTGCGCACACCGGAACTGGAGATTTCCTCTACGATTCTGCGGGGACTGATTCGTGCGGACCGATCCGTGCGCTACCTGATTCCCGATGCGGTCGCCGCTTATATTCGGGAAAAACAACTGTACAAGGGGGCATGGTAATGCATTTACTGGATATACAGAAACAGCTGAAAGCGAATCTTTCATCAAAGCGTTACCGCCATACGGAGGGAGTGGCGGCGGCGGCCCGCGCGCTTGCCGCACGCTGCGGCGCCGATCCGGAGAAAGCGGAACTGGCCGGCTGGATCCATGACTGCGCGAAGGAAATGAAGCTCTCGGCCATGCAGGCGCTTATTCGCGAGGCCGGTCTTACCGTAGATGCACCGGTCATGCAGAGCCGGGCGCTTCTGCATGGCCCGGCGGGAAGCGTATATGCGCGGCAGGCTTTCGGCATCGAAGACAGGGATATTCTGCAGGCGGTATATTATCACACTACGGGAAAGCCGGATATGACGCTCATGGAGAAAATCGTCTTTCTTGCGGATTACATTGAACCGACCCGGGATTTTCCCGGCGTAGACGAGCTTCGCGCGCTTGCGGAAAAAGATCTTGACACGGCCCTTATCGCGGCGTATGATTCCACGATCCGCCATCTGGCGGAGAAGCACGACTATATCTATGAACTCACTCTCACGGGACGGAATTTTCTGGTGCTTGCCGCGCAGACTGAGAAAACAAAATCATGAAGAAAACCCGTATTCGTTATAAAAAACTGTTCTTTGTCATTCTGCTCCTTTTGGCGGTCGGCGCGGCTGTCGTGTACGGAACACTTGCTTTTCTGGCCTGGTGGTCGGCTCCGGATGCGCCGCAACAGCCGGGGAAAGCGGGGACTCCGGAATATGCGCTCTTTATTGGAACCAGTGCGGAAGGGGAAGCTCGTGCGGACAGTCTCATTCTCACCGCGGTCAATCCACAGCAGCAGTCGCTTCATGTGATTTCTCTGCCGGGCAGCACCCGCATCAGCGCTTCCGGCGAGCCGCTCCTTCTCCTGCGGGACGCTTACAGCGCCGGCGGAGCGGAACGCACCGTAAGCGCCGTGGAGAATCTGCTTCATATCCGCATCGGGAGATATGCGGTCTTTGACCGCTCCGGTTTTTCCGCGCTTCTGGATCATTTCGGCGGCGTGGATCTGTACGTGGAAAAGAACATGTATCACGAAGACAGGGAAGGCATGCCCGATATTTCTCTCCGTCAGGGCGTACAGCCCCTTGAGGGAGAAAATGCCTACGGCTACCTCCGATACATCGATACGGACGAAGGGGAAATCGGCCGCATTCAGCGGGAAGAACGGTTCTTCAAAGCCTTTCTCATGCAGAGCCGGGCGCATTTCCGTCTGTACAACTGGGGCCTTGTACGGTATTATTGGCAGCCGCCGGATACCAACATCACCAGCGACGAAGCGGCCGGCACCGTATATACTGTGTTGGGATTCCCTCCTGAAAACCTGCATTTTGCCATTCTTCCCGGAGAAATCCGCACGTATGACAATCAGCACGTGTGGGAAATCAATCCCATTGAAATTCAGAAAGTAGTGGGTCTGACCATAGACCAGTAAGGAGATTACAATTGACTGCACAGGAAAAACTGGATATCATCTGCAAAGCCATCGCCGATAAGAAAGGCGTCCAGATCCGGATTCTGAAGGTATCCGATCTGACATCCATCGCAGACTATTTCGTACTGTCTACCGTGCGCAACCAGCGGCAGGCGCAGGCTGCGGCGGAAGAAGTGGAAGAAAAAATGGAAGCCGCCGGCGAGCGCCCGCTCCGGCACGAAGGCCTTCGCGAAGGCGATTGGGTGCTCCTGGATTTCAGCGATATTATCGTTCATATCTTCACCGATGAAGAACGCCGCCGTTATGAGCTGGATCACCTCTGGGGAGAAGCGCCGGCGACAGAATACCATGAACCGGATGCAGAACCTGCCGGAGCCGGTCATGAATGAGCCGGCCCGTCCGCAGTGGAAAGAAAATTCCATCGCGGATATGAAGGTGGCCCGGCTTGCGCCATTCGGTGCGTTTCTTGATGCAGGGACGGGCAATTCTGCCGATGATATTCTGTTGCATAAAGAGCAGCAGACCGGGGAAGTCCATGTCGGAGATACAGTGAGGGTTTTCCTCTATCACGATCCGCACCACCGTATGACTGCGAGTATGCGTCTTCCACAGATTCCCATTGGCGGCCTTGGTTATGCGGAGGTGCTTCTGACTACCCGGTTTGGCGCATTTGTCGAAGCGGGAACGGAGCGCGGTATTTTTCTTCCGCATACAGAGACCCTTGGCGCTGTCCGGGCAGGACAGAAAATCTGGGTACGGCTTTACGTGGATAAAACGGGGCGGCTGGCAGTCACCATGCATGTGGATGAGGATATGCGCCGCATCGCCCGGCCTGCGCGGGGCATCAAAGTGGGCGGCAAAGTGACGGGTACCGTGTATAACATTACGGACGACGGCGCTTTTCTCATCACCCGGGAAAAATGGATTGCCTTCCTGTACCGGAAAGACATGCCGCGCGCTCTCTCCATGGGCGAGGAAGTGACCGGGCGGGTGACTTATATCCGTGACGACGGGCACCTGAATATTTCACTGCGCCCGCAGAAAGAAAAGGCGCTGGCAGACGACGGGGCGCTTCTTCTGGCGTATCTGGAGCGGCACGGAGGCGTCATGCCGTTCTCCGATGCGAGTGATCCCGGAGCCATCCAGGCCGCTTTCGGCCTCAGTAAAGCCGCATTCAAACGCGCAGCGGGCCATTTACTGAAGGAAGGAAAAATTGAAAGAGATGAGAGGGGCCGGTATCGTCTCTTTCACCGCTGAATTGGCAAGATAAAAAAGGATATTCCCAGAAACGGGGAATATCCTTTTTGCCTGCGTTTAGTTTAATAATGACGGTACAGGCCCACCACTTTACCCAGGATAGTCACTTCCCGGGACAGAATCGGTTCATAGTCGTCATTTTCCGGCTGCAGACGAATATGATCTGCTTCGCGGTAATAGCGTTTCACCGTCGCATCGTCATGACCCACGAGCGCCACTACAATCTCTCCGTTACGCGCCGTTTCCTGCTGCGCTACGATGAGCATGTCGCCTTCCATGATGCCGGCGTTGATCATGCTGTCGCCGCGTACGGTAAGAATGAAACAGTTCTGATTGCCAATGAGCTCTGCCGGAAGGGGGAGCACGGTTTCGATATGCTCATCCGCCACAATGGGATCGCCTGCGCGCACGGCGCCGACCACCGGCGTGGGAATGATTTTCTTATGCCGCCAGGACATATCTTCCGTAAGCTCGATGGCACGGGAGCTGGCGGGATCGCGTTTAATGACGCCCATCTTTTCAAGCCGCCCCAGATACCCGTGCACAGTGGATGTAGACCGGAGGCCCACCGCATTGCAGATTTCCCGCACGGTCGGGGGATACCCGGACTCTTCGATTTTCTGGCGAATATAATTGACGATACTCTGTTCTCTCGTGGTGAGACTGCGGTCAAGCCCCAATTTTTTCGGCATGATCCATCATCCTTTCTGTCGAAAGCCTTATTGTTTTTTCTTGGACGTTTTGCTTTTAATTATTTTCATTATAAAGGATTCTTGACAAAAATACAAACACTCGTTCATAGAAAATCTGCTTGACCGAACAATATTTCTGTTGTAGAATAAAACCATCAAACGAACGGCAGTTCTGAAAATAAACATTCGCATTCATGGAGAATGAAGGAGGCCCGGCCATGAAATCCTGGAAAGTCAGACGTTTTGCTACTCTTTTTCTGTCGGCAGGATTTCTGTGCGCCGCGGTTGTCCAGGCTGCCCGTCCGCAGGAGCCGGAGGAAGTCATGGAGGTAACGGTAGAAGCGCATCAGACGCTTTGGGATATCGCTGCGGCGCATACAGGCGATGACAGAGATATCCGCCGAGCCATCTATGACATCCAGCGGCTCAATCAGATTTCCAATCCCGGCGCCATTCAACCGGGACAAATCATCCGTATTCCCAATCCCACACGATGATGCAAAAAGCGGCGGATTCTCCCGAGAGAAAACCGCCGCTTTTTGCGTGCCGTCGATTCCGATGAGCCGGAATTGGGCTTATTTCTTCCGGCTGAACATCAGCGTGATGGGGTTATTGGCAAAGAGATCGCCTTCGTTGATATAGCGGCGCACCATTTCCACAGAACGGTGCCGGGTCTGTTTCATGATAAGACGTTCTTCCAGCCCGGACAACGCTGCCGACGTGGCAAAGCCATGGCGCAGGCTGTGCGCACCATACAGATCCGGATTGAGCCCGATAAGCGCCGTATATTTTTTGATGATGAGATTGATGCTCTTATCGCTGAGCCGGCGGGCGGAAGGCTTTCCACTGCGCAGAAAGCTGCGAAAGAGCGGACCTTTGGAAATTTCCGCTGCTCTCATCCAGTTTTTAACGGCAGTCACCGCGCATAATGTTTTGTCTTCAATATAGGGAATGCCCACCTGCTGGCCGGCGGACGTCTGGTCGGTTTTGGAATGGGCGATAGTAACCACCATGCCCTGTGGATAAAAATGGAGATTTTCCACATCCAGTCCGGAAATTTCACTGCGCCGAAACGCGCCCATAAAGCCGAGAAGAAGAATCGCCTTATCGCGCACATCGGACAGTTTTGTCAGATCCATAAGCGCTGCCATTTTCTCGATATCCTCCCAGAAAATGGGCGTTTTTCCTTTCTGCGCCACGCCTTTCTGCCTGCTGAGCCCGATGAGGGCCTCCCGCACCATCCAGTCCCGGCAGGGGTTGGATTCCGATCGGCCCGCCGCGTTATAATTTTCCGAAATGGCGCTGATGCGCCGTCGGATGGTCGCCACCGTCGCATAATCCGCCAGATCGTTGATATAATTAATAATCGTCGAGGGAGGAGCCGGAAGAGGCGGCTCATGATGAAATGCGCACCAGTCGCAGAAATCGTCCCAGTCCGACTCGTAGGCGTCTACCGTATTGTCTGCCTTTGTATCCGTAATGGACTGGAGACTCTTGTCAGACAGGGCGGACGCTTCCTGTGTGAGATAATTTTTGCGGATATAAAAGTCAGAGCGGCCCGGCATGGATGTACCTCAAAAGCGAAACAACGAAAAAGAATTTTCCCATGTAAAATCTGTTCATTTATCCTGTTTCCAGGATATGGGAACACATTTATGATAATATACAAACCCACAAGGATGCAAGGGCCGCATAGAAGTATGTCCCGTGGAAGAAAAATCACGGGAATATAGCATTTTCAACAAATTTACTTCCGATAACGTTAAATTATCGGAAGTAAAGAAATGGGAGTATTTCCGGGCGTTTCCACGCATTTCAAATCACCGGAAAATGCAGATTTTATCGGCAATTTCCCAATTTTCTTTACCTGGTAATTATTGGTTGCATTTCTTCAAAAATCATCTTAACTGCGGCAAAATCTGCGGCAAAATTTCTCTGATGATTAAACAATTGGAATGGTGCATTTGGGCAGATATATTTACCCCTAACCAATGATGTCCTTTGTAAAATTGTTGATTATAAGCCAGCATGACTTCTTGATTTTCCTCCTTGCGGTATTCTGCCGAACTTTTGCGCTCTCCTGCCCGGCTCAGAAGGAATTAGCGTTGGTGCAGGATAAGGATATAAAAAAGCAGGGGGCTCCCCTGCTTTTTGCGTATATCTTACTATTCGTGCTTGAAAGCGTACAGCTTGTCCGTGACGCGCTGCACTTCGTAATCGAGCTTTTCTGTATCGATGGTAAGCAGTTCCTTATGACGCATGAGCACTTCGCCGTTGACCATGACCGTGTCTACGTCCATGGAATTGCCCGCGTAGACGGCGAGGGAAATGCTGTTGAAGCGCGGTTTCCAGTGCCATCCGCTCCGGTCGACAAGGATAAGGTCTGCGAGATACCCTTCTTTGAGTTCGCCCAGATCATCGTAGCCGAGACACATTGCGCCGTCCTTCGTGCCCATCTGCAGCGCTTCTTCCGCTTTGATGGCGAAAGGATCGAGCGAGGCCGCCTTGTGAATGAGCGCGGCGAGGCGCATTTCCGCAAACATGTCCAGTTTGTTGTTGCTGGATGCGCCGTCGGTGCCGAGTCCCACTACGACGCCCGCTTTCCGCATAGCCGGTACAGGGGCGATGCCGGAAGCGAGCTTCAGGTTGCTTCCCGGATTGTGAGCGACGCGCACCTGCTTTTCTGCCATAATGGCGATGTCGTCTTCCGTGACGTGCACGCAGTGCGCCGCGAGGGTCGGTACGTCGAAAAGACCGATCTGATTCATGAGCGCGATGGGCGTTACGCCGAATTTTTCCCGGCAGGTGTCCACTTCCCCTTTCGTTTCCGAGAGATGAATGTGAATCGGAATGCCGTATTGTTCCGCCGTGTCCCGGACTTTTTTCAGGTAGTCCGGCGGGCAGGTATACGGCGCGTGCGGTCCCAGCATGACGCGGATGCGTCCGTCCGCTCCGTTGTTCCACTTCCGGTAGAGCTCCACGTTTTCTTCGAGCGCTTTCATGCCGTTCGGCGTGACGCCCGCGAGGCCCCGGGCGATATTGCCGCGGATGCCCGCCGCTTCGGCGGCCTGCGCGCAGGAATCCATGAACATGTACATGTCGCAGAACGCCGTCGTGCCGCCCCGGATCATTTCCGCAAAAGCGAGCATGCTTCCCCAGTAGACAATGTCGTCGTCCAGATGCGCTTCCGCCGGCCAGATCATATTCTGCAGCCAGTCCATGAGCGCCAGATCGTCCGCGTAGCTGCGGAAGAGCGTCATCGCCACGTGGGTATGTGTATTTACCAGCCCCGGCAGAGCGAGCATTCCTTTTCCATCGATGATTTCATCATATGGAACGCCGTCGGCGGTGTCCGGGAAACCCGCAATGCGTTTCCCGTCGATGAGAATATTTTTTCCTTCGTCCACCTGTCCGTCATGGTAGACGGCTGCATTTTTAATGAGCGTCTTCATCGTTTGCCTCATTCCTGATTCAGATAATCCTGCTGTTCCTGCGTGAGCGCGTCAATGCGGTATCCCATGGAATGAAGTTTGATTTCCGCAACGCGCTGATCGAGTTCCCTGGGCAGGAGGTACAGATGCGCCTGAAGTTCGCCTGCATGATCGCAGAGATACTCCGCAGCGAGGGCCTGCATGGCAAAGGACAGGTCCATGATTTCGGCCGGATGACCGTCTCCGGCAGCCAGATTGACGAGGCGACCTTCAGCCATGAGGTATACGGTTTTCCCGTTGGGCAGGACATAGCCTTCGATGTTCTTTCTCGCTTCATAATGGGAGGTGCAGATGCGGTCCAGATCTTTTTTGCTCACTTCTACATCAAAGTGGCCTGCATTGGCGCAGATGGCCCCGTTTTTCATTTTCAGGAAATGCCGTTCCACGACGATGTTGATGTCGCCCGTGACAGTGAGGAAAATATCGCCAAGGGGCGCCGCGTCGTCCATCGGCATGACGTCAAATCCGTCAAACACCGCTTCTACGGCCTTGATGGGATCCACTTCGGTGACGATAACGTGCGCGCCAAGGCCCTTGGCCCGCATGGCGCAGCCTTTGCCGCACCAGCCATATCCGGCGATGACCACCGTTTTGCCCGTGACGGTAAGATTGGTGCTGCGGATGATGCCGTCCCACGCGGACTGGCCCGTGCCATACCGGTTGTCAAAGAGGTATTTGCAGTAAGAATCGTTCACGGCGATCATGGGGAACGCCAGACGTCCGTTCTTTTCCAGATTTTTCAGGCGGTGAATGCCTGTCGTGGTTTCTTCCGATCCGCCGATAAGACGTTCTTTTGCGTCCGTCCGCGTGGTGTGAAGCAGATTGACCAGGTCGCCCCCGTCGTCAATAATGATATGCGGTTTGTGATCCAGCGCCTTGTTGAGGAACTGCATGTATTCTTCATCTGTGCATCCGTGCCAGGCGTAAACAGTCACACCCTGACTGACCAGCCCTGCCGCGATGGGATCCTGCGTGGAAAGCGGGTTGCTTCCCGTGACGATCACGTCTGCGCCGGCTGCTTTCAGAGTCAGCGCCAGATACGCCGTCTTCGCTTCAAGATGGATGGACATGACGATGGTCTTACCCTTGAACACCTGTTTTTGAATGAAATCTTCCCGGAGCGCATTCAGCGCGGGCATGAAATTTTCTACCCAGCGGATGCGCTGCATGCCTTCTTCTGCAAGGGACAGGTCCCGGATCATGGAATCACTCATGAGATAAACTCCTTTCGTATTGCGCAATGCTGTCTTCAAAGGGCGCGGTAAGGACGCCCCGTTCTGTAATAATGCCTGCAATCAGCGCTGCCGGCGTTACGTCAAAAGCCGGATTACAGACCGACACGGCGCGCGGCGCGGTGTATACGCCGCCGAACCGGCGCACTTCATCCCCATCCCGCTCCTCAATGACGATTTCATCCCCGCTTCGAATGGAAAAATCAAAGGTGGAAAACGGCGCGGCGATATAGAATGGGATATGATGATACGCCGCCAGCACGGCGAGGCCGTATGTGCCGATTTTATTGGCCGTATCCCCGTTGGAGGCGATGCGGTCCGCGCCCACGATGACCGCATCGATAGGCCGGTTCCTCATGACAGCAGCGGCCATATTGTCGGTGATGAGGCAGCAGGGAATGCGGTCTTCCACCAATTCTGCCGCGGTGAGCCGCGCTCCCTGCAGAAGAGGACGGGTTTCATCCGCATAGGCGCAGGCCAGCTGGCCCCGTGCGGCAAGCGTGGCGATGACGCCGAAAGCGGTGCCGATTCCCGCCGTGGCAAGCGCCCCTGTGTTGCAGTGCGTAAGGATAGACAGATGAGTGCGCCCCTCAAAGAGAGACGCGCCGTTTTCTCCGATGCGGCGGCACGTTTCCACATCCTCCGCCTCGATGGCTCTGGCCCGGATCAGAAGCTGTTCTTCCGCATTTTCCTGTGGAGAGTCGGAAAAAACGGCTTCCATCTGCCGCACGGCCCAGGACAGATTGACCGCCGTAGGCCGCGCCTCTTTCAGCCGGCGGCAGAGAGCAAGGAAATGTTCTGCGACAGAGTCCTTCCCCCCTTCCGCTTTCCGCGCTTCCCGGAAGGCCAGCACACAGGCATAGGCCGCCGCCACTCCGATGGCGGGAGCGCCGCGCACGGCAAGGATGCGAATGGCATCCGCCACTTCATCCGAAGTCTTGCAGCAGAGCCAGGACAGCTGCTCGGGAAGTTTCGTCTGATCGAGAAGACGGAGCGCTTCTCCTTCCCATACAAGCGAACGAAGCGGAGCGGTCATATCTGAAATCCTCCGAAGTCCTTCGCCGCGTGGCGGCAAGCGCAGTCTGTATCCGGATCGTACGAGCCGGACAGGATGGTGATGATTTTCCGGAAACTTGCCACATTCTGCTGCATGCAGTCGATGACTTCCTTATGCGTCAGTTCCGTGGGAGAAATCCCGGCAGCAAAATTGGTGACCATGGAAATGGTAGCATAGCAGATTTCCGCCTCCCTTGCCAGCTGGCATTCAGGCGCGTTCGTCATGCCTACCACATCGGCGCCCCACAGGCGGAACGCCCGGATTTCCGCAGGCGTTTCAAAGCGGGGGCCCTCTGTGCAGATATAGGTTCCTTCGGGATGAATTGTTACGCCGGCTTCTTTTCCCGCTGCCAGAATGGCCTTCCGCAGAGTCGGACAATACGGATGCGTCATGTCCAGGTGCGCTACGCCATAGCGCTCGCCGTCAAAAAATGTACCGATGCGGGACTTTGTCATGTCGATAAACTGATCCACCAGTACGAGATCGCCCGGTTTATAGTCAGGATTGAGAGAGCCGACCGCCGTCGTGGAAACTACCGCACCCACGTCCAGCATTTTCAGCGCGTAGATGTTGGCACGGTAATTGATCTTATGCGGCGGAATCGTATGGTGCACCCCGTGCCGGGCGAGGAAAATAATTTCCTTCGCTCCGAAGAACCCCGACTCATAGCTGGCCAGGCCGTAGGGCGTCTCCAGCGTGTGGGACGAAATATTCTGCAGAATCCCCGGGTCATAAACGCCGGTGCCTCCGATAAATGCGAGACGGCTCATATTACTGGACTCCTTTCCTGTATTCATCAAACCATTTTTTCAGGACTTCCCGCCGGATGTCATACCGCTTTCCACAGTAATGGCACACAATCTCAACAGATGGATCGCGCAGCAGTTCCTCCTGCTCTGCCGCCGGCAGTGTCGTCAGCGTACTGCGGATACGCTCCTCCGAACAGGTGCAGCGGAAAATAAGCGGCCCCTCTTCCAGCAGTTCAAAACGGCCTTCTTTGAGAAGAGCTTCCAGCGATCGTTCTGACGAAGACGGAGCCGCCAGATCCCATCGGTTCATATCGCAGAAACAGGAAGCGAAACGCTTCATATCCCCTTCCGGCATGAGCTGTGCCAGGAATCCTGCGGAGCGGGTCACATTGCCCGCTTCATCCATGCGGAGGGCCAGCGAGACCGCCGACAGGGTCTGCTCGGATGTATTGAGATATTCCGTGAGCCCGGCGGAAATATCGCCCCTGGACAGGTTCACCGCACTGGTATACGGCATTTTCAGAAGGGAATAACGGGTCACAAAAAGCTGTCCGGCCGCGCTCGCCAGCGCCGCTTCGCCGGCGGCGTCGGCCTCCATGCCCTCCGCTGCCTCGGGATGATCCAGATATCCCCGTACGTAATGGCCGTCATAAGCGTCTACATGAATCTGACCGAGAGGACTGCCTGTGATCCATTTAAAAGACACCCCTTCATGATTTTTAAAATCGTTGGCCAGAATGGCTGCGCCGGTCATTGCTTTGGACAAAATGACCGCCGCGAGGCGCGGCAGATGATGGATGGCCTCCGCTTCTGCGGCCGCCTGCGATGTGTCTGCCACCGTGAGCCGAATGCCGTCCGGGCTGAGATAGTGCTGTATACGGTTGCTCTCCAAGGAAATCTCCTTTCTTAATAAAGGCAAAGCCCACAGAACGGTGTGGGCTTTCCGGTCAAATTTACCCGCGGAGCGCGTCAATGGCGGATTTCCGGTCGGCTTTGCCGAACACGGCGGAGCCGGCCACAAGGATATCCGCGCCGGCTTCAACGAGGACGCGCGCATTGGCCGAGGAGACCCCGCCGTCCACTTCAATGCGGAGTGCGGGATTTCCCTTTTCCTCTGACAGGGCGCGGAGACGGCGGATCTTATCCAGCGTATAGGGAATGAAGGACTGCCCGCCGAAGCCGGGATTGACCGACATGATCAATACGAAATCGAGAATGGGCAGCAGCTCTTCCACGGCGGTCAGCGGCGTCCCCGGGTTGAGCGCAAGACCTGCCTGGATGTCCCGGTCCCGGATATCGTGAACGAGCCGATCGTGATGCACCGCCGCTTCGGTGTGAAAAGAAATCATCTGCACGCCCGCTTTGTCCAGCGCGTCAAAATACATCTCCGGATGCTCCGTCATGAGATGCACGTCGAAAGGCAGCTTTGTACAGGGCCGGATTGCCTGAATAACCGGCGCTCCGAACGTGAGATTCGGGACAAAGCGGCCGTCCATCACATCCAGATGGAGCAGATCCGCCCCGCTTCGCTCCACATCCTGCACCTCTTCGGCGAGTCGGGAAAAATCAGCGGAAAGTAAAGAAGGAGCGATTTGCATATTGACCTCCTTGTCACAAATACCGGGAACGGTTTTCCTTCAATTCGTCAAGCGCCTGACAGTATGACTGATAGCGCGAGCGCAGAATCTCTCCCCGCTCCACCGCAGCGCGCACAGCGCAGTCCGGTTCGCGGAGATGCATGCAGTCCGTAAAACGGCACCCGGAAAGATATGGACGAAAATCCCGGAAAAGATAACTTACATTTTCCGGAGGAATATTTTCCAGAGCCAGCGACGTATACCCCGGCGTGTCCATGAGGAATCCGTCAAGGCCGAAGGGAATGAGTTCCGCATGGCGTGTGGTATTTTTTCCCCGCCCTGTCCGGGCGCTCACGCCGCCGGATGCCAGTCTTTCTTCTCCCAGAAAATGATTGAGCAGACTGCTTTTCCCCACGCCGGACGGACCGGAAAAAGCAATGATATGCCCTTTGAGCGCCGCGCCGAGTTCCTCCAGCCCCGCGCCGGTCACCGTTGAAGTCCGTACGGTGCGGTATCCTGCCCGCTCATAATCCCTGGAAAGACGATCTGCCAGTTCCGGCGCAAGATCCGCCTTATTGAAGCAGAGCAGGATCGAAAGCCCCGCGTCTTCGGCGAGCAGAATCATTTTATCCAGCGTATACCGGTTGACGTCCGGCGTCCGCACCGCCGAAGTAAGCACCAGCAGATCCACGTTGACCGCCGTCGGCCGGCGCAGCGCGGTTTTCCGCGGATACACGGCGGTAATGACCGCGTCTGTAGCGGCCTCCGGCACTTCGTATTCCACCAGATCGCCCACAAGCACATCCGTGGCGCGTTTCAGCCGCCCCCGGGAGCGGCACAGGTGAAGCTGCCCCGTTTCTCCCCAAATGGAGAAATACCCGTTCTGGTTTTTTATGATGCGTCCCTTCATCAGAGTTCCCGATCCTGAATGACGGAATTATCCACAAGGACCTGTACGCGCACGGTGCCGCGGCCCGATACATCGCGGGAAATCACCGCGCCCGGCTCCGCTTCGCTGCTGTACACCGTATGACGTCCATCGTCGTCCATGACAATGATCTCCACATGGCGGGCTTTTCCTTCTTTCGGAATGGAAATATTGACGGAACCCCGCTTTTCCGCGCCGGATGCCGCCTTCGCCTTTCCGCGGGTCACTACGAGATTGACCTTTCCGTCGCCTGCGGCAGCGCCGGCCTGCGGCGTCTGGGATACCACGAGATTATCCGGATCCTCCGCTTTGAGCGATGCGTCCTGACTTGTAACCGTTCCCACGGCAAGATCCGCTGCCAGAATCGCTTTCCGTGCATCCGCAAGCGTCATATCCACCACATTCGGCACCACTGCCTGCTTTCCGTTGATCTGAAGATTAATCACCGTGCCTTTTTCCGCATGCGTGCCGGGAGCCGGCGTCTGCGCAATGATGACGTCGGAAGGCAGGGTGCTGTCATTGCCCTTTTCGACCGCGCCCAGCTGGAGATTCAGCCGGCTCAGCCGTTCCTGCGCCTGCGCCAGCGTCATTCCTTTCAGATCCGGAATGGAAATGACTACGCCGCCCTTGCTGACCGTAAGATGAATGATCCGCTGCTCTTTCACATCCATGCCGGCCTGCGGCGTCTGAGAAATCACCTGTCCCGCAGGGACAGTGTCGCTTGCAATTTCATCGACGGAGACGCGGAGATTCTCCGATTTCAGGAGGGTTTCCGCCGATGCGGCAGACTGCCCCACCACGTCGGGGACCGTAATGTTTTTCGCGCTCCAGAAATTTCCGAAGCTGAAGAAAGCCCACACGAACGCCGCCAGGAATAGCAAAATCATAGCGGTCCAGATATATTTCTGCGGCAGATGAGTAATCACATAGGCCAGGTACCGTTCCCGCACCTTGAGCGGCGGTTCCGCCGTTTTTTTCGGACGGACCGGACGCGCCGGCGCCGGTTTGGGCACCGCCGCAAAATCAGGATGCGCCGGCTTGTAGATGGACGTGGTGAATCCCTGTGCAATTTTGAGTTCGGAAATAAAATCGGATACCGTGTCGTACCGCTTCTCCGGATCCCGCTGCAGCGCCGTGAGAAGACACTCCTCCAGCATGGGCGAGATGGCGGGATTAAACTTTGTCGGACGGGGAATCTCGTTCTGGATATGCTTCAGCGCAATGCTCACTGCCGTGTCGCCGTCAAAAGGCAGATGATGCGTCAGCATCTCGTAGAGGACGATACCCAGGGAATAAATATCGGTTTTTTCCGTCACCTGATCCCCCGCCGCCTGTTCCGGTGAAAGATAGTGCACCGAGCCCAGGATGGACTCTCTGTTCATGATGGTGGACGAATTGATCACCCGGGCGATGCCGAAGTCCGTAACTTTCACTTTGCCGGAATCCGTGAGAAGAATATTATGCGGCTTGATATCACAGTGGATGATGCCGTTCCTGTGCGCTTCTTCGAGTGCGCTTCCGATTTCGATGGCGATCTTTACTGCCGTATCGATGGGAATATTCGGATGCGACTGAATATACTGCTTCAGCGTCGTCCCTTCCACATATTCCATGATGATGTAATAGACGCCCTGGTCGCACCCCACATCGTAGATGCCCACGATATTCGGGTGGCTCAGCCGGCCTGCGGACTGTGCCTCGTGGCGGAACCGGACCACAAATTCATTGTCCTCTGCAAAATTGCTGTGGAGAATTTTGACCGCCACGACCCGGTCGAGGAGGATATCTTTGGCGGTATACACATCGGCCATACCGCCGGATCCGATTTTTTTGAGGATCTGGTAGCGGTTATCAAGTAATTTTCCAGTCATGGTTCAGCTCCGTTTATTGCATCAGGGGTAAATTGAATGAAAATGGCGGAAATATTGTCCGTAGCGCCCGCGTCGTACACTTCGCGGAGCAGCTCCTCCGCACAGTCCCGCAGCGCGTCTTCGCCGTTTCCGCACCGGGCGAGCGATGCACGGATGACTTCGTCGTCCAGAAGCGCGCTCAGGCCGTCCGAGCAGATCAGAACCAGGAGCGGCGCATCCAGCGCCAGACAGCCCGTATCCACATCCAGCGATGGACGGATGCCCACTGCCCGTGTAATTTCATTTTTTCGAGGATGCCCGCGCATTTCTTCCTTCGTAATTTTTCCTTCCTCAAGAAGCGTCATCACAAAGGAATGGTCTTTTGTAATCTGCGTAAGAGCGCCGTCTTTCATGACATAGAGCCGGCTGTCCCCCACATGCGCCCAGTAAAGACGGCCGCCGGAAACCGCGGTCACGATGAGCGTGGTCCCCATGTCCTGAAATTCGCGGGATTTCATTTTCCGGCTGAGAATGGCCCGGTTTGCCCCGAGCACCGCCTCGCGTACGGTTTCCTCCGTGACGCGCCGGTCTCCTTCTTTTTCGAAAAAGTCCCGCACTGCTTCTACCGCCGACTGACTCGCAATCTGTCCGCCTTCATAGCCTCCCATGCCGTCGGCCAGCACGAAAAAATTCCGGCTGAGAAAAATGCGGTCCTCATTCACACGGCGGACCAATCCCGCTTCAGAAATTCCGTAGCTCCTGATCATACCCCGTCACCCATGCGGCGCCGCGCCGCAGAGAAATTTCCTTCCGCTCAAGGCAAAAAGATTTTACGCTTTCTTATTATACTACAGACCGTGAGGAAAAGAGAATTGTCCCGCCGCGCACAAAAAAGGAGGCGCTCTTTCGAGTGTCTCCTTTCATAAATTTACCGGTCCTTCCCTCCATCAAGATAGCGCCGCTTCAGCTGCCCGCACGCCGCTTGAATTTCATCGCCCATCTGCCGCCGCACGGTGACGCTTTTCCCGTGCTGCTCCAGAATCTTCCGAAAGCGTTCCGTCTGCTTCCTGTCCGGCGGAAAGAGTTGAATATGCTCAGTGCCGTTGATGGGGATGAGATTGAAATGACAGGCCATACTGCCAACAAGGCGGCAGAGTTCCTCTGCGTGCGCCGCGTCTGCATTAACGCCCTGAATGAGGATATATTCAAAAGTGACGCGCCGTCCGGTCACGTCGAAATAATGGCGCGCCGCATCAATGACGGTATGGATGGGATAGCGGCGGCTCGCCGGCAGAATGCGGTTGCGGATCCCGTCGTTCGGCGCGTGAAGGGAGACTGCCAGTGTGATGGGAAGCCCTTCCTCTGCCAGCCGGTATATCTCCGGCACAATGCCGCACGTGGAGAGGGTCATACTCCGATATGACAGATTGAGGCAGTCTTCATTGTGGCAGAGATGGAGAAACCGGAGCACATTGTCGTAATTCCGGAGCGGCTCCCCGCTCCCCATGAGTACGATGGAATGCACAGGGATCTGGAATTGTTCACGGAATGCATAAATCTGCGCGAGCATTTCGCCGGCGGTGAGATTGCGTTCCATCCCCTGCCTCGTGGACGCGCAGAAAATGCATCCCATGGCGCATCCCACCTGTGTGGATACACAGATGGAATTGCCGTAATCGTGATGCATGCAGACGGTTTCGATCAGAGATCCGTCCGCGAGCCGCAGAAGCAGTTTGGTCGTATCTCCGTCCGCCGACTGCTGCGTCCGGATCACGGCCGGCTTTTCCAGTACGGCGTGCGCCGCGAGCCATTCCCGCAGGGCCGCCGGAAACTGAGTCATGGCGGAGAAATCATACACGTATCGTCTGTACAGGTAATCGTGAAGCTGTTTTGCCCGAAAACGGGGAAAGCCGCCCTCTTTCAGAAAGGCTTCCGTTTCTTCCAGCGTATGCCCCCATACGTTCCACATTGTCAAATCCTCCTCGTCAGACAGGCTGCAAAAAATCCGTCGCTTTGCTGTGCGTCCGGCCAAAGCGTGCACCACCCCTCTGCGCCGTCGAGTCCGGGCATCGCAAACGGCGTGAGGGCAAATTCCGGATGAGCGGCCAGAAAGGCTTCGACGACCGCTTCATTTTCCGCCCGCTCCAGCGTGCATGTGCTGTACACCAGACGGCCTCCGGGACGGACATAGGAAGCGGCGCACTGAAGGAGCTGTCTCTGCAGCGGCGGAAATACGGCCAGATCTTCCTCTTTTCTCCGCCAGCGCATTTCCGTTTTCCTCCGGAGTACGCCGAGACCGGAACAGGGCGCATCCAGCAGCACGCGGTCATAGACGCCGGCAAGCGAAATACAGGGGACCGCCGCATCCCGCACGGATGCCCGGACATTGCCGATGCCGAGCCGCCGGCAGTTGGCCTCGATCAGCCGGACTTTGTGCGGATACAGATCCCACGCATCAATGCGGCCCGCGCCTTCCATCATGGCCGCCATCTGCGTGGTCTTGCTCCCCGGAGCGGCGCACATGTCAAGCACGCGTTCGCCCTTTTGTGGAGACAGGATGCGCGCAGGCACCATGGAAGCCCGGTTCTGCACGTACGCTTTTCCTTCCCGGAGAAGCGCCGAGGCAAAAAAAGGACCGCTTTTCCCGAGCGAAATGCCTTCCGGACAGAAAGGAACCGGCGCCGGTTCCGCGCCAATCTCAGACAGCGTATTCATGAGCGCCTCCGGAGAAACGCGGAGCGTGTTGCACCGGATATCTACCGGGGCCACTTCATTGAGCGCCGCAAAAACGGACGCCGCTCTTTCCCTCCCCCAGGCGCGGCGCCACCGCCGGACAAGCCACTCCGGCTCATTCCACACGAGCGCGTCATGCAGATCCTCATTTTCTTCCCGGGACGGCATGGCCAGCATGTCTTTCTTCCGGAGAAAATTCCGCAGGACCGCGTTGATGAATTTTCCGTTGCCCGCATGGGTTACTTTTTTGGCGAGTTTTACCGTTTCATTGACCGCCGCTGCATCGGGGACGGCATTCAGGAAAACCAGCTGATACAATCCGAGGCAGAGCAGCAGGCGCACCGGAGCGTCCAGTTTTTCCACGGGACGGCTGCTGAGCCGGCCTATGATCCAGAGCAGGGTATTGTACCGGCGGCATACGCCGTAGACCAGCTCTGTCAGAAAGCGCCGCTCCTCAGGCCGCCAGTCATACCGGCGGAAGAGCTGCTGCAGTGTGAGATTGGCATACGCATCCTTTTCAAAGACAGCGCAGAGCGCGTCATAGGCGGCACGCCGCGCCGAGGGCACCGGTTCAGTTTTCCATTTCGTCATGAATATGCACCTGATGCCCGTTGATAAAATCAGCCGCCCGCATCTGTTTTGAATTTTCCGGCTGCAGCCGGGCGATGCCGAGCGTTCCTTTCCCGGCGGCGATCCAGAGTACGCCCTCCTCCAGAGAGACAATCTCTCCGGGCCGTCCGGACGGCAGGGGATGCGCCGGCAATACGGTCTGATGAATTTTGAGACGTTTCCCCCGGAAAAAAGTATAGGTTCCCGGATTGGGATACATGCCCCGGGCGAGCGCGTGCAGCGCCAGCGCGTCCCGGCCCCAGTCCAGATGCCCCATGTCTTTGGTGAGCTTCTCCGCGTAGGTCGCTTCCGCTTCGTCCTGCGGACGCGCTTCTGCAAGCGCCTCCGGCATCCGGTCCAGAATGCGGAGCAGCTCCTTCGCCCCCAGCCCGGCCAGCGTCTCCAGGAGAGCCCCCGCGGTCATGTCCGGCGTGAGAGGGAGCTTCACCTGGCTGATAATGGGACCCGTGTCCATGCCCGCGTCGAGATGCATGAGCGTGACGCCGCTCTCCGCTTCCTGATTGATGATGGCCCGCTGCACCGGCGCGGCTCCACGATACTTCGGCAGAAGAGAAGCATGGATATTGACCGCTCCATATGTGGGAATATCCAGAATGGACTGCGGCAGAATCCGCCCGTAGGCGATGACTACGATCAGATCCGGCCGATATGCAGCCAATTCAGCTGCCGCCTCTTCTGTACGGAATGTGAGCGGCTGATGTACGGGCAGGCCCTGTTCCAGCGCATAGGCTTTCACCGGCGAGAAGGTGATTTTCCCGCCCCGGCGGTTGACTTTATCCGGCTGGGTATACACAGCGACCGGCGTATGCCCGTTCTCACAGAGAAGCCGCAGCGTGGACAACGCAAAATCAGGCGTGCCCATGAAAACGATGCGCAGCTTATTCATGGGCTTCTTTTCCTTTGTGAAGCGACAGGGCTTTCTCGATGAAGAGAATCCCGTTCAGATGATCGGTCTCATGCTGGATGCACCGTGCGAGGAGGCCGGAGGCTTTTTTCTGTCTCTTCCTGCCGTGGCGGTCCTGATATTTCACCAGTACTTCCCTGTACCGCTCCACTTCGCCGTACAGATCCGGCACGGAAAGGCAGCCTTCCACGTCGATATCCTTCGCGTCGCCGACGGGCGTCCACACGGGATTGATGTATTCGTCATAGCCGCTTTCCCCGTCGTCCGCTACAAAAATCCGCTTTGAGACAGCGATCTGCGGTGCGGCGAGCCCTACCCCGTTGGCCTCATAAAGCGTTTTCTTCATGTTTTCCAGCAGAAATTTCAGATTTTTATCAAAGGTGGTGACCGGCTGGGCGGTCTCTTTCAGGATCGGATTTCCCGCAGTGATGATTTGACTCACGGCTTTGCCTTCTTTCTATGAAAAACGCGCGGTGCGCGGATATGCTTTCTGCATTGTACCATACCGCCCTCCGGTCAGGACAGCGGGTCCACATCGATGATCATGCCGCTTTCGCGGAAAAACGGCGCGTCGCGCATGGCTGCTTTCAGAGCGAGGAGCGACTCCCCCTTGACCATGATGGACACATAATATGTGTTTCTCACTTTCCGGATGGGTTCGTCATAAGGGGGCGTAGCGGACACCTGTCCGGGCAGGCGGGGCAGTGCGTCCACAAGCCAACGGGAGACGGCCTGCGCTTTTTTCGCCGCTTCACCGTATATTTTGCTGAAACAGGTAATCTTCATCATCCGTGTAAACGGCGGATACCGAAGCGCTTTCCGATAGCGGATTTCTTTTTCATAAAATGCCTGATAATCCTGTTTCACCGCAGCGCGCACCGCGTAATGGTCCGGATCATATGTCTGGAGAATGACTTCCCCCTGTTCTTCGCCGCGCCCCGCCCGTCCCGCGCACTGGGTCATGAGAATAAAAGCCTGCTCCGCAGCAAGATACGTGGGACGATTCAGGATGGAATCCGCAGAGAGAATCCCCACGGTCTGCACGCCGGGAATATCGTGGCCTTTTGCAACCATCTGCGTGCCGAGGAGCACCTGGCACCGGCCCGAACGGAAATCGTCGAGAATCTGTGCGGCGGAATGTTTGCGGGACGTGCTGTCCAGATCAAGGCGCTCGCACAGGATCCCGGGCAGATATTGTCCAAGCTGTTCCTCCGCTTTTTCCGTGCCGTATCCTGTATAGGCGATATCCGAACCTCCGCACGCCGGGCAGCGGGCCGGTACGGGAAAGACGCATTCGCAGTAGTGGCAGTGGAGAGAATGACGCGCTTTGTGATAGACGAGCGACACATCGCAGTTCGGACATTTGAACACATGACCGCAGGTGCGGCACTGCAGCGACGTTGCGTATCCACGCCGGTTCAGGAACAGAATGGCCTTTTTCCCTGCCCGCACCGTTTCCGCAACGCTTTCCAGAAGGGCCCTTGAATAGGGAGCGCTGCCGACTGCAGCGGCCTCTTCCCGCATATCCACCACATGCACCCGGGGCAGCGGCGTATGATGCACCCGCTCCTGCATGACGATCCGTTCAATTTTTCCGGCTTCCGCAGCGGCGCAGGTTTCCACCGAGGGGGTAGCCGCGCCGAGTACGATGGGACAGCGGGACAGTACAGCGAGTTTCTTCGCTGCGTCCCGCCCGTTATAATAGGGCGTTTCGTCCTGTTTATAAGAGGAATCGTATTCCTCGTCCACCACGATGAGCCGCAGATGGCGATACGGCAGAAACAGCGCTGAACGGGACCCGATGACGATATGGCTCTCTCCGTTGGCGATGCGCATGCGGTTATTGTACCTTTCCCCCCGGCTGAGTTTGCTGTGCATGAACACCACGTCGTCGCCGAAACGGGCGGAAAAGTAATCCACCATCTGGAGCGTCAACGCGATTTCCGGCACGAGGATCAGCACGGAGCCTCCGCGGGAACGGGCATGTTCCGCCGCACGGAGATACACTTCTGTCTTTCCGCTTCCGGTGACGCCCATGAGAAGCAGCCCCCTGTATGTCTCACTGTCGACAGCGTCCCGGATGCGGGAAAACGCATTTTGCTGCTCCCCGGTAAGCACCCGCGGCGCTTTTGCCTCTTTTTTCTGAATGAGAGAAAACGTATCTCTCAGGCGGTAGAAAAAATGCCCCATGCCGTTTCGGCAGAATGCCTGCTGCACCGCGGATGAAAACCCTTCCTCCTCCATCCGCTTTGCCGTCTGCGGGCCTTCTGCCCGGAGCTTTTCCCACAATGCGCGCTGCCGTGTCCGCCGCGGCGATTCCGCGCCTTGCGGAATCGTCTCTTCCGCCTGAATCCACCGGGTCAGCGGCGGACGATATGACGCTTCCGTCCGCTCTTTTTTACGGAGCCAGCCTGCGCGCAGTCCCGCTGCGATCTCCTCCGCTTTCCAGAGGAGCGCCGCTTCCTCTGCAGACACTTCCCGGATGACGCTGTCCACCAGCCCCCGCAGCGGATGATCCGCCGGTATCCGCTCCCAGAGAATCTCATAGGAGAAGCTCCGTCGAAGTCCCTGTTTATCAATGAGAAACAGGCGGAGCGCATCGATATAGGTACACAGATAATACGAAGAAATCCACCGGGCCAGCGCCATCATATCCGAGGTAAACCAGGGAAACGCCTCAAGGGGCGCCTGCACGTCTTTCAGCCGGCCGGAAAAGCCGCTGCTCTCCCCATCCCGTACGGAAAGGATAATGCCTTCTTCCGTGCGGCCGTTGAAAGGCACCGTACACCGCCAGCCCGGTCCAAGCGTCATCAACGCATCGGGCAGGCGGTAAGAAAATGTGCGGTCCAGATGTTTTGACGGCCGGTTAATGAGAATTTCCGCCACACGTGCCATAAAGCGCCTCCCTTCCCCGTATGTTCGCTTCTTTCCGGATGATTCATTGTACCATACCGGCATAAAAAAAGAGGACAGCCCGGAGGACCGTTCCTCTTTTCCCCTTTTATAATCCGGCCTGCTCCCGGAGAGCCGCCGCCTTGTCCGTATGTTCCCACGGCAGATCGACGTCCGTTCTGCCGAAATGTCCGTACGCCGCCGTCTGTTTGTAAATGGGACGGCGCAGATCCAGCATGTCGATGATGCCCGCCGGACGGAGCTCAAAGTTTTTGCGCACCAGTTCCACGATCTTTTCATCGTCAATCCGGCCCGTGCCGAAAGTATCCACAAGAATGGAAACAGGCTGTGCGACGCCGATCGCATAGGCCAGCTGGATTTCGCATTTATCGGCGATCCCTGCCGCGACGATGTTCTTGGCCACATAGCGCGCCGCATAGGCAGCCGAACGGTCCACTTTCGTCGGGTCCTTGCCGGAGAACGCGCCGCCGCCGTGGCGCGCCATGCCGCCGTAGGTATCGACGATGATCTTACGGCCCGTAAGTCCCGCATCGCCCTGCGGTCCGCCGATAACGAAGCGGCCCGTAGGATTGATATAATACTTCGTGCTGCTGTCCAGATATTCCGCAGGCACGACCGCTTTCACCACATGTTCAATAATATCTTTCTCAATCTGTTCATGGGTGATTTCCGGATCATGCTGAGAAGAAATGACGATGGTGTCGATCCGCACCGGTTTGCCGTCATCGTATTCGACGGTAACCTGGGTCTTGCCGTCCGGACGGAGATAGGCCAGCTCTCCGGTTTTCCGCACTTCCGCAAGCCGGCGGGACAGGCGGTGCGCCATGGCGATGGGGAACGGCAGATATTCCGGCGTTTCGTTCGTGGCATAGCCGAACATCATCCCCTGATCGCCGGCGCCGATATCGTACGCATCGGCTTCGTTTTTCTTCGCTTCCAGGGAGTGGTCTACGCCCATGGCGATATCCGGAGACTGTTCGTCAATGGAAATGAGCACGCCGCAGGTGTCTCCGTCAAATCCGTATTTTGCCCGGGTATAGCCGATGTCCTTTACGGTCTGGCGGACCACTTTCGGAATATCCACATAGCAGCTCGTGGAAATTTCCCCAAACACATGCACCTGACCGGTGGTGACGATGGTTTCGCACGCCACGCGGCCGTTCGGATCCTGCGCGAGGATCGCGTCCAGGATCGCGTCGGAGATCTGATCGCAGATTTTATCCGGATGCCCTTCCGTTACGGATTCTGATGAAAAAAATGCTTTCTTTGCCATTTGTACCTCCTCTGCTGTATGCTGATTTGTTTTCCCTGTCTATTCAATAAAAAAGCCTCCGCACGGGAGGGACCGAACCCTCATCTTTCAGTTTCCTGCTGGAATTAGCACCGCTTCCAAAGAATGGTTGCTGTAGTTTCCTCGGGCCAGTCCCTCCACTACTCTTGATGAGCATACGCATGTATTATACTGGCTTTCTTCGGAGATTACAAGAAGGAAATAAAAGAGCCGCGTCGTGCGCAGCTCTTTTTTCACAGACGGTCGGCAATCTTTCCGATGATGATCCGTCCCAGTTCTTCTTTTGTCATGATGGGAAACTGTTCCATGGTGTGGTCTCTGTACAGGAGAGACGCGATGTTTGTCTCCACATTAAATCCGGCGCCCGCCTGGCTCACGTCGTTTGCGACAAGCATGTCCAGATTCTTCCGCACCAGCTTTTCTTTTCCGTGCGCAATGACGTCATTCGTTTCCGCCGCAAATCCCACGAGGAACTGATGGGTTTTCTTCCGGCCCAGTCCCAAAAGGATATCCGGATTGAGCATCAGTTCGATGGTGAGCGCGTCGTGCGCTTCCTTTTTGATTTTCTGCGCCGATTCCGTTTTCGTACGGTAATCAGACACTGCAGCCGCCATGACCGCCACGTCGCAGTCCGCAAAGCGGTCGTCCATTTCTTTCTGGAGCTGGCGCGCATTCTGCACATAGCACATGGTCACCCCTGCGGGAGCCGGCAGATCCCGCGTGCAGCTCACGAGCGTCACGTCGGCGTCTTCCATGGCCGCCGCCCGGGCAATGGCATAGCCCATTCGGCCGCTGGAGCGGTTGCCGATATAGCGCACGGGATCGATATTTTCCTGCGTGCCGCCTGCGCTGACGATGACTTTTTTCCCGCGGAGCCGATGCCGTCCGAAAAGCGCCTTTTCCACTTCCGCGAGGATGGCGTCAATTTTCGGGAACCGCCCCTTACCGGATGTATTGCAGGCGAGGTGCCCTTCTTCCGGCTCCATCACGGTATATCCCGTTTCACGAAGCGTCCGGATATTCCGCTGCACAATGGGATTTTCATACATGTTGGTATTCATGGCGGGCACCGCCACCACCGGCGCTTTCGTCGCCATTACGGTGGTGCTCAGCATATCGTCCGCAATCCCGCAGGCCATCTTGCCCAGGATATTGGCCGTAGCCGGCGCGATAACGAATACGTCGGCCAGCCGGGCCAGCGCGATATGCTCCACATCCCAGCGCGAAATGTTGGCAAACATGTCCACCGTAACGTCATTGCCGGAAAGTTCTCCGAAAGTAATGGGCGAGATGAGCTTCGCCGCATGTTCCGTGAGGATGCAGTGCACATCGGCGCCGCGCTGGCGAAGCTGGCTGACCAGTTCCGCCGCTTTATAGGCGGCTATGCCCCCGGCGACCCCCACCACCACATGTTTTCCTTCAAACATTCAGTTCCGTCTCCTGTTTTTTTCCGCTGCGCGCGTAGGTGATTTTTTTGTCATAAATCTCTTCCAGTGCGATGGTCACCGGTTTTTTCCCTTCCGCATCGGGAATGAGCGGTTCCATGCCGTCGGTCAGCTCCCGTGCGCGAAGCGCCGCCAGTGTCACCAGCGTATACTTGGTATCCACATCTTTTACCAGGCTGTCAATGGACGGAAAACACATCATTTTAACGGTACCTCCTTATTGATATACTGTTTGAACACGGTCTGAATCTGGGCTTCATTGCGGGACAGTTTGCATTTCTCCGCTTCGATGATGGCGCAGGTTTTATGCACGGCGTCTTCCAGTACGTCATTGACCACCACGTAATCATACTGGTGCATCATCGAAAGCTCGTTTGTAATCTGCGCCAGGCGGTTCTGAATAACCTCCTCCGTATCGGTGCCGCGGGCGTGGATGCGCTGCGACAGAATTTCCAGAGACGGCGGTACGATATACACGAAAACCCCTTTGGGATAGCGCTTCTTCACCTGCATCGCGCCCTGAATGTCGATTTCCAGGAGGACCGAGCGTCCTTCCCGGATCTTATCGAGCACATACTGCTTCGGCGTTCCGTAATAGTGATCGTAAACGCGGGCGTATTCCAGAAATGCATCCTCCGCGACAAGCCGGCGGAATTCTTCATCGGTGCGGAAAAAATAACTCACACCTTCCGTTTCGCCGTTACGCGGCGCGCGGGTCGTCATGGAAATGGAATATTCCAGAGCCGGATACAGTTTCCGCACGGCGCTGCAGATGGTGCCCTTGCCGGCTCCTGACGGGCCGGATACCACCAGCAGGATGCCTTCATCTTTCAGCATCTGGCTCATTTACGCCTCCCCGCCGTTTTTGTCCGGCAGCATGGCGTCCCGATCCATGAGCCGGTGGGAAATGGTCTCCGGCTGGACAGCGGATAAAATGATCTGTCCGCTGTCCATGACGAGAACGGACCGGGTCTTCCGTCCGTACGTCGCGTCAATGAGTTCCCCCCGGTCGCGCGATTCCTGAATCATGCGCTTGACCGGCGCCGATTCCGGACTGATGATGGCCATCACGCGCGCTGCCGCCGCCATATTGCCAAAACCGATATTAATCAATGAAAAAGCCATGTGCATCTCCTCTGTGTGACATGTCCGGGCGCGATTCACGCGCCGCACGGGTGAAGTCTGTTGATAACACAGTATATATCATGCGCGGTCTTTTCTCAAGAAAATCAACGCCGTTCCCGCAGGAACATCCGCCGGGCTCATTCCAGATTCTGCACCTGCTCGCGGATTTTCTCCAGTTCCGTCTTCATCCGAATGACGCAGTCCACCACGGAAAGATCGCCCGCCTTGGAAGCCATGGTATTGATTTCCCGGTTGATTTCCTGCAGGAGAAAATCGAGCCGCCGTCCCACCGGTTCGTCCGCCCGAAGCGCCTCATCGAATTGTTTCAGATGGCTTTCAAAGCGCACCAGCTCTTCTGTATAATCGGTCTTTTCCGCATAGACCGCCACTTCTTCCAGAATGCGGCTTTCGTCGGCAGAAGCGCCCGCATCCGACAGGAGCGTCTGAATGCGGTGCCGCAGGCGCGTCTCATACTGAGCAATGACCGCCTCCTGCTTTTCACGGAGGAACGGCAGCCGAGCCGCCAGAGCGGAGATGCGGCGGGACAGATCTCCGGCAAGGTTCTCCCCTTCCCGGCGGCGCATGGCCAGAAGTCCCGCCAGCGCCTCTTCCGCCGCTTTCTCCACAAGAGGCGCCAGTTCCTCGTCGGAAACCGGATCGCACACCGCGCGGAGCCACGGCGCGGGAAGCGCCAGCAGATCGGCTGGCGTCAGTTTCTGCGCCTTCACGCCGGCGCGCCGCTGCGCCCTGCGCACCGCCTCAATCTGCGCCGCGAGCAGCGCCTCGTTCACCGTGACTGACGCATGCTGCCCTTCTTCCCCGGGGATAAATTTAACGGTAATCGCGGCTTTGCCCCGCGCAACGGACCGCTTCACGGCCTGCCGCACCAGTTCTTCCATGGCGGGCGATACGCCGTCCGTACGGAAATTCAGTTCCAGATAGCGGCTGTTCACCGTCTTGATTTCCACGGTTACCGTTCCCAGAGCGGAAGCGGCGCTGCTCCGGCCATATCCGGTCATGCTCGCGGTCATTTACTCTCTCCTTCGAGAGGATACTCCCCTTCGTAGACTTTTTCAGCAGGGCCGGTCATGAACACATGATCCTCCGGTTTTCCATCCCACTCCACATGCAGCCGCCCGCCGTCCAGAATGAGATCCGCTTCTCTGTCCACCATACGATTCAGCACTGCGGCCACCAGGGTAGCGCAGGAACCGGTGCCGCAGGCGAGCGTCACAGCCGCGCCGCGTTCCCAGACGCGCATGCGCAGGGTGCGCTCATCCAGCTTCTGCACAAATTCCACATTGGTCTTGCGCGGGAAATGCGGGTCCGATTCCAGCGCGGGTCCCAGGCGGGTCAGATCCACATCGGCCATATCCGGCACGAAAATCACGCAGTGGGGATTGCCCATGGAGACGCAGGTCACCTGGAACGACGTTCCCAGTATTTCCGAATAGATCGTTTCGGAAATGACAGGCCCTTCCCCCAGACCGCTGACGGGGATTTCATCAGCCGCCAGATGCGGGCGGTTCATGTCCACGCGCACCTCGCCGCCGGGCAGAATCTCCGGGTAAAGAATGCCTGCCCCGGTTTCCACCGAAAAGGTATCCGCGCCGCCGGTCAGCCCGAGCTCGCGCGCCCACCGGGCAAAACAGCGGATGCCGTTGCCGCACATTTCCGCTTCACTTCCGTCGGTATTGAAAATACGCATGCAAAGATCCGCTTTGTCCGAAGGAAGGATAAAAATGACGCCGTCCGCGCCGATGCCGTAATGCCGGTCGCAGAGGCGCGTCGTATGTCTGAGGATCGGTTCGATGGGCTGTTCCATGGCGTTCACGAAAACAAAATCGTTGCCGCAGCCCTGCCATTTGGTGAAATGCATGATGCCTCCTGAAAAACGTTCGCGCGCACGGCGCGCCGTTTCCAATACAATTCCTTACTGGTATAATTTATTGTAACATCATCACGGAAGAAAAGGTAGCAGAGGCGGCGGTCCGCCCTGCCGGAAGGAGCCCTCATGTTTATTGACAGCGTCATTCTCTACGGACTGGTGAAAGAATTAAAAGAGCAGCTGCTCGCCGCACAGGTCAAACAGATCCATCAGACAGATCCGCGGGTGCTTGACATGGAACTGTACCGTCCCATGTCCTCGCCGGCGCATCTCATTCTCTGCGTGCAGAATCCTCCCTACCTGTATGCCGTATCCGGCAGTAAAAAAAAGCAGCAGTACATCGATTCCCAGACATTCTGCATGACCCTGCGCAAGCATCTGGAAGGGAGCCGCCTGTCGGACATTACACAGGTGCAGATGGACCGCATCGTCTGCCTGTCTTTCGACCGCATTGAAACCGGCGGCGAAATCATCACGAAAAAACTGTATGCCGAGCTGATCCCCTCTGCGCCGAATCTTATCCTTACGGAAAACGGACGCATTCTGGACGTGCTCATCCGCAGCCGCAAACAGCATCGGGACCTGACCAATCAGAGGGAATATACGCTTCCCGAAGGAGGCGACCGGCTGGACTTCATGCAGTTTTCGCCGGATGAACTCGCCGCTCTGCTTCATTTCCGGCCTGACGGCGCGGACACGCTGCGAGATCTCCTTTTCCGCCGCTTCAACGGGCTCAGTACGCCTCTGGTAGAGGAACTGGCGCGCCTGTCCGGTACAGATGCATCCGCGCCGCTCTCAGAACTCACCGATGACCAGATCGCCTCAGCCGCCAAAGCGCTCAGCCGGCTGGCCGGACAAATCCGCGAAGCAGACGGCCTCTATCTCTATCCCGCAGGCCGCCGGGAAACGGCTTCGGTCATTCCTCTCCCGCTTCCGGACGGACGCCATATCCCATCCATCTCCGCCTGGCTTGCGGCGTTCGCCGGGCAGAACGGAAACATGATCTCCGCTTCCGTGCAGGAACTGAAAAAGCGCATTCACAGCCTCATAAAAAAGGAAGAGCGCAAAGAGAAAAAAATTCGCAGCGAGCTGGAAGAAACGGAACTGCTGGACAAATATCTTCTGTGGGGCAACCTGCTCTCCATTTACGCCTGGCAGAAAGCGCCGGGGCAAAAAGAAATTACCGTGGACAATCCCTTTGATGAAACGGGCGCGCAGGAAACGATCCCCCTCGAACCGGAATACAGTCTGATCCGGAATAGTCAACTCTATTTCAAGAAATACAACCGCATGAAGACGCGCCTTTCCATCGGGCAGGAAAAACTGGACGAGTGCCGCATGAAGCTGGACTATCTGCGCAACGCCGCATACTTCTCGGATACCGTGAACGACCGAAAAGGCCTGCTGGCCCTCATGGAGGAATTGAAAGACACAGGTATTGACCGCTACGGTCCGCAGGAAAAAAAGAAAAAGAAACGGGATATTTCCGCCGATGAACCCGCACTGTATGCACTCGGCGGCTTCCGGGTATGGGTCGGCCGGAACAGCCGGCAGAATGAATTTCTCACACTCCACAAAGCAGACCGAAACGATCTGTGGCTGCACGCGCAGAAAATCCCCGGCTCTCACGTCGTCATTGAGACGAATGGAACCGCCGTGCCCGCAGACGTCGTCGAGACTGCCGCCGCATGGGCCGCCTGGCTCAGCCGGGGCCGGGAGTCCGGCCGGGTCGCAGTGGATGTGACGCGCATCCGCTATGTGAAGAAAATCAAAAATGCGCCGCCCGGTCTGGTGAGTTATACCCACCAGAAAACGCTGGTAGTCTCTCCCGCTGATCCGGATGCCAAATAAATCCGCCATGAAAAACAGGACAGGAATATATCCCGTCCTGTTTTTCATGGAAACAGTTTGGATACGGTGATGCAGGAACGGCGGAGCGCCCTGCAAGTTTCAAACGGCACCGACCGAAGCGCCTCTTCCGCAGAGAGGTCCATCCCCTCCGGCACAGCGCCCGCGAGGCAAAGGAGCCGGCCGATAATGGTCTCCGCCTTCACCCCCGCTCCGCGCAGGTCGCGGATGGTGATGCCATGCTGCCGCTTTGAAAGCCGCACGCCGTCCGCATCCACCAGGAGCGGCACATGCGCATAAGAAGGAGGCGCATATCCAAGTGTGCGCAGGAGGCAGATCTGATCCGCCGTAGATGACAACAGATCCCGTCCACGGAACACGTGGGTCATGCCCATGGCGCCGTCGTCAGCGGAAGCAGCGAGCTGATAGGCGATCATGCCGTCGGCCCGGATCAGCACCAGATCGTCCGCGCCGGCGCGGAGTATTTTCTCCTGTGCTCCGCACAAAAGATCCTCGAAAGACTCGCGGTGCGTCTCCATGCGGAAACGCCAGGACGGCGTTTTTGTCTCTCTCCCGCGCTCCGCCGCAGTAAGATGCCGGCAGCGCCCGTCATAGGCCGGCGCTTCTTCCCCCGCATGAGGAGCGGAGGCGATCTGCCGCAGGCGCGCCCGTGTACAGTAACACGGATAGACCCGGTTCTCTTTCTTCCACTGGTCAAAAACAGTCCGATACCAGGCAAGGCGCTCGCTCTGCACCGTGGAACCGTAGGCATACTGCCCACCGGGCCCCTCGTCCCAGCCGAGGCCGAGCCAGTCCAGATCTTCCATGAGCGCGTCCGCATAGGGAGGACGGCAGCGCTGCCGGTCGATATCTTCCATGCGGAGCACCACCACGCCCCCATGCTGGCGCGTCCACAGCCAGTTCAGCAGCGCCACCCATACGTTGCCCAGATGGATATACCCCGTCGGGCTCGGTGCAAAACGGGTGCGGATCATTCCGGCAGCGACACGAGCCGGTCGAAGAGCGCTTCTTCCGACTTGATTTTTTCTTCTCCGCCCATGACGCACAGGTACGGTTCATTCATCACGCTCTCCATGAGATCGCCCAGCCGGCGGATATCCTCCTGCGTGCACGTGATAATTTCCCGGCGCACGCGGACGCGGTCTTCCGTGGTGATGCCGCAGAGACGGAACATCATGGCCTGCTCGCCCTTCATGAAGGGCGTATACTGCATTTCCGCAGGCGCCATCGTACCGATGACATACTTCGTCATTTCCCGGTCGGAAATCGTGAACTTCCGCAGATACTCCGCCGCTTCTTCGTAGGCTTTCACAGTCTCTCCCAGATTCGGGTCGCGATATGAGCAGAGGAGCGCATTGCCGTTCAGCGCAAACTGGGTAAATGCGCCGTACGCGCCGCCCTGCACGCGGATCTTCTTCCACAGGTATTCGTAGCGGAGAATGGTCTCCATCACCTGCAGCGCTCCCGTATAGGCGAAACCGTGCCGGCGGAAATTGCCGCCCTTCACGACGTACTGCACCTTGCCGGAGGTCAGGATGCCCTCATTTCCCTGCGGCGCCGGGAAACGGAACGACAGCGTTTCCGCCCTGACGCCTTCCGGCATATCGTCCGTCACATACGGCAGACAGAGCGCCGCCTGTTTTTGTTCCTCTTCCCCGCCTACGGTCTGGAGCGTAAGATTGGCGCGGGTGAAAATCTTTTTCGCCACGGCTGCAATCCGCGCCGCGATGGCCTCTCCGTCCCGGTCAAAGCGCTTCACCAGATCCGACAGGAAATAATAGAAAGAGAGACTGCCCGCTTCGCGGAATTTTTCCGTCTCCGAGAAGTAGGACAGCACGCGGTGCATCACCAGCGTATGGCCCCGGCTGAATACGGACATATCCCAGTCCGCTTTCTCTTCCATGAGAATCTCTTTCAGGCGGGCCAGATCAGAGAATTGCGTATGGTTCAGGATATCGCCCATGAGATCCATCAATTCTTTCATATGGGACGTGAGCGCCTTGCCCCGGGCAATGAAGACAGGGACGTAGACGGCGTCGTTGTCCGCGCGGCTGTAGGCGTTCACCGAGAAGGTAAGGCCGCCTGTGGACGCATCAGAAAGCCGCGTCAGTTCCCGATAAGTGCGCCGCTCCGTATCCATGCCGGAGAGCAGGTTCGCCAGCAGATAGGCGTAGGGAATCTCCTCCGTTTCGAGGCCGTACAGCGTGAAAAACAGATTCACATAGGAAATTCCCGAAGTGTCTGCGCGGTAATGGAGATGCGGCACGCCTTCCGCCGCACCTTCTTCAAACGTTTCTTCCCGGATTGTCCGCTTCAGATCGTCTCTTGACAGAATCGGGATGGTCGCAAGCGCATCCGGCGATTCTCCGGACGCCTGCCGCTCTTTCAGCGCCTTCGTCTGCGCAATGAGCTCATCGAGCTGTTCGTCCGTGAGACTGTGTTTGTAGGCGGCAAGATTTTCCTCCGTCTCACGGTTCTTTTTCTCCGTGAGCCCCTTCTCCGCCTTCATGGTGATGAGCACCTGGTGGTCGTTTTTCAGCACGTACTTGAGCAGAAGCGATTCGAAGAATCCGCTGTCCACGCCCTCCCGGAGCGTCTTCAGATCGTCATAGTAGCGCAGCGCATCCATGGGGTCCCGGTCATACAGCCACAGGTCCATAAGGCGCACGCCGTAGAAAAGGCCCTTCGGACGGCCCTGATAGTCGCTTTCCCGGAGCATGAATTCCGTCCGGTTCAGCGCCGCATGGAGCATATCCCGGTCGAGCCCGGAGAGCGCCAGCGTGCGGAACGTTCCGTCCAGCACCTGCGCAAAAGCCTGCGCTTTTTCCGGCTCTGAACCGGTTGTTTCGATTTCCCATACGGGCTGCTTATAGCTGTCGCTGTAGCTGCCGGTGAGATCGCTTCCGATCCCCGCGTCCACCACTGCTTTTTTCAGGGGAGCGCCGTCCATTTCGATGAGCGTATAATTCAGAATTTTGAGCCCCATCGATTCCGCGGTCGTCATATGGTCGCTGCACGCGATATAGAGGCTGTGGATGGCTTTCTGCCGCTCCTCTTCGCCGGCGGCGATGCCATAGCGCTCCTCCAGATGTTTCCGACGCGTAAAGGGAGACTGGGTGCGCACCGCCGAATCCACGGCGTGCCGCTGGAAATGAGAAAGATATTCGCCGTCGATGAAAGCGAGCGTTTCCTCAATATCCATGTCGCCGTAGAGATACATATAACTGTTGGAGGGATGATAGAACCGGCGGTGAAATTCCGTAAATTCCCGGAAAGACAGGGACGGAATGACATCGGGATCTCCGCCGGACTCCACGCCGTAGGTCGTATCCGGGAACAGGGCCGCCATGGCGCTGTCTTCCATAATGGCTTCCGGCGAAGAAAGCGCCCCTTTCATTTCGTTGTACACCACGCCCTTGTAAATGATGGGCGCTTCCCGGTCTTCCAGCTCGTAATGCCAGCCTTCCTGCATGAGTATCTGCGGATCTTTGAGACAATTCGGATAAAACACCGCGTCGAGATAGACATCCATCAGATTGTGGAAGTCCTGCGCGTTGCGGCTCGCCACGGGGTACATGGTTTTATCCGGCCAGGTAATGGCGTTGAGAAACGTATTGAGCGATCCCTTTGCAAGTTCTACAAACGGTTCCTTCAGCGGGAATTTCCGCGACCCGCACAGGGTGGAATGCTCCATGATATGGGGCGTTCCCTTGGAATTGTCCGGTGTGGTGCGGAAGCAAATATAAAAGACTTTGTTATCGTCGCTGCTGTCCAGATACATGAGCCGCGCGCCGGACTGAACGTGCTCCATAAGGTACGCATCGGCATTGACTTCGTCGATGCGCTCCGTACGCCGGATCTGGAATCCGTGGACGACAGCGCCTTCCTTCCATTTCATTGTCATGGTTCTCCTTTATTCTGTCATGCGCAGTTCCATTTTCTGCGCGAAAAAAGAAAAGCACAGGGAGTGTCCCTGTGCCCCTGTTTGATCCTCAGGCCTGCTCTCTCCCGAAAAATTCCTTATGAATCGCCTGTACGGCTTTTGTCAGGTCAGCCCGGGGAATGAGACAGGAAATGCTGATTTCCGAAGTGCTGATGATGTCGATATTCACGCCGGACTGTCCCAGCGCGCCGAACATGCGGGCCGCGATGCCCGGAGCGCCGAGCATGCCTGCGCCTACAATGGAGACCTTGGCCTTGTCGTCGCTGTAGAGAACGCCGGGAAGGACTCCTTTATCTTTCATCCCTTCCAGCACTTTTTTCGCTTCATCCAGATCTGTATTTTCAATGGTGAAAATGATATCCGTCTTGTCGGTTTCATTGCTGCGGATACTCTGGACGATCATGTCCACGCTCACGTGATTTTCCGCCAGCGCGTGGAATACATTGTACGCCACGCCGGGCACGTTGGGCACGCCGAGCACGGCCACTTTTGCAATATTCGCATCCTGCGCAACGCCGCGCACGGCAAACTGTGTAAGATCCATCGTAGAGTCCTCCCGAATAATCGTCCCTGCATCTTTCGTAAACGTGGAGCGTACGTGAATCGGAATATGATACCGCATCCCCATTTCCACGCTCTTGGGCTGCATGACGCCCGCACCGAGACGGGCCATCTCCAGCATTTCCTCATTGGTGATTTCATCAATTTTGACAGCGTCCGGCACATACCGGGGATCTGCAGAATATACGCCGTCCACATCGGTAAAGATTTCGCACATATCCGCATGCATCGCGCCGGCAAGCGCCACCGCCGTGGTATCGCTGCCGCCCCGGCCGAGAGTGACTACATCCCCGTCCCGGTTGACTCCCTGGAAGCCGGCAACGATGACGATCTTTCCGTCCGCCAGTTCCCGGAATACGCGGTCCGGCCGGACATCCACGATATCCGCCTTGCTGTATGCGCCTTCCGCAAGAATGCCCGCCTGCGCCGCCGTCAGCGAAACGGCGGGTACGCCCATGGCATGGAACGTAAGCGCCATAAGCGCAATGGACACCTGCTCGCCCGTAGTGAGCAGCATATCCATTTCACGGCCGTAGTGCTCCTTCGTCACCTGCCCCGCCAGCGCCAGAAGATCATCCGTGCTGTCACCCATGGCGGATACCACGATGACAATCTGGTCGCCGGGCTGACGCTCGCTCAGGACGCGGCGCGCGATATTTCTCATTTTTTCCGGCGTCGCTACAGAGCTGCCGCCGAATTTCTTCACATACAAAGCCACACTGATCCCTCATTTTCTCTGAAAGCCCGATAGAACGGAACCGTCTCTGGTCTTTCAAAAATTAGTCATATCTACGTGAAATTCTATCATGCTCCGCCCGGGATGTAAAGAAAATGCCGAATGCGCAAAAAATACAGAAAGGGCTAGCCTTTCTGTATTTTTCTTAAAACTCAATGCCTCTCCGCGCGCGGATGCCTTTTTCGAAAGCATGCTTCACCGGATGCATCTCCGTCACCGTATCGGCGAGCTCGATGAGCCGGTCCGGCGCATATCGTCCCGTGAGGAACAGGTTAAGCCGTGCGGGCCGTTTTTCGATAAGATCCGCCACCTCGTTTTCGGAAATCATCCCGAAATGAATCGCATAATTGATTTCGTCGAGCACCACCAGATCCCAGAGACCGCTCATGACTTCCTTCACTGCGGCGGCCCAGGCGTTCTGTGCCAGCAGCTTCTTCCTGGCAAACGCCGCTTCGTCTTCCTTCCGGTTATGGAATACGAAGCCGTCTCCCATGGAACGGATTTCCATGCGTCCGTCGATGCGGCCCAGCGCGCGCACCGCTTCCAGTTCGCCGTAGGTCCACGCGCCTTTGATAAACTGCAGAATGAGCACGCGCTGCCCGTCGCCCCAGGCGCGGATGGCCGTGCCGAGCGCCGCGGTGGTCTTGCCCTTGCCGTTGCCCGTATTGATCAGTACCAGTCCCCGCTCTTCCATATCAGCGCCTCTCTTTTCCGCGCCGGTATGCGGCGCAGCTTTCCACGAAACGATCCGCCGCGCCGGGATTGCCGTCGAAATTCATATGCAGATACGATGCGGTGACGTTGCGGAGGGCGTAGCCTTCTCTGTGCGGCTCCTGCTGCCGGATGCCCTGCATGCAGTAGGCCCAGGGAAAATCTTCCGCGATCGGCTCCATGGTCGAAAAGTGAAATTCATGCCCCCGCAGTTCCGCCCCTTCATCGGCCAGAACGCTCGACCGGAGCGCCTTCGCCGTCACGTATCCCACACGCTGCAGTTTTTTCTGCATGCGGCACACCGCCGGTACAAGGCCGGCCATGGCGTAGCGCGCGCCTTCAAAGTCGACAATATCCCGGCAGAGATACATGAGTCCGCCGCATTCCGCGTAGACCGGCATGCCTTCCCCGGCCGCCCTTGCCAGCGCCGCCTTCATGGATGCATTGCCGGATAGTTCTTTCAGAAACATTTCCGGAAATCCGCCGCCGAAAACAAGTCCGTCCACATCGGGCAGCGCCGCATCCCGCATGGGGCTGAACGGCACCAGTTCCGCGCCGCGTGATTCCAGCGCGCGAAGGCTCGTAGGATAGTAAAAGGTAAACGCTTCATCCTGCGCGACGCCGATGCGTACCGGCTCTGTCACGCGCGTCTGCGCTTCCTCCTCCCAGACAATGGCAGGCGCGCTTTCCGCAATGCGCCGGAGCGCCGCCGTATCGATCCAACGTCCGGCGTCGTCCCGCATATGCCGGATGAGGTCTTTCGTCTCGATCTCCGTCACCGGCGTCAAGCCCAGATGGCGTTCGGGCGTCTTCAATTCTGCATCGCGGTGGAGCGCCCCCAGTACGGGAATGTCCAGATCTTCCATGGCTTCGCGGATCATTGCCTCGTGCTTGGCCGATCCGAGCTTGTTCAGAATCACCCCGGCGAAGCGGATCTCCGGGTCGTACAGTTTATACCCCATGGCGATCGCCGCCGCGCTGGTTCCGATCGACTGACAGTTGATGATCAGCACCACCGGCGCCTTGAGCAGCTTCGCGATCTGCGCGGTGCTGGAAACGCCCTTTCCGCCGCCGTCATACAGCCCCATCACGCCTTCGATCAGCGAAATGTCCGCGCCTTCGGAAAGCATGGCAAATCCGGCGCCCAGCCGCTCTTCCCGCGTCAGCCATGTATCCAGATTGTACGACGGGCGCTCTGCCGCTTTCTCGTGAAATCCGGGATCGATATAATCCGGCCCCACTTTGAACGGCTGTACGGTCAGTCCCTGCGCATGAAAAAGCGCAGTCAGCCCCGTCACGATGGTGGTCTTCCCCACGCCGCTGCTCACGCCGGCGAGAACGATGCGCGGTCTTTTACAGGTTGTCATCAGAGATCATCCCGCTTCGTGAGAATCGTACTGAGATAATTCGGTTTGTAATCCGCCGGAAGGCTGTCCAGATCCCGCTGAATGACTTCGTCAGGCAGCCCCGCCCGGGATACCATCACCGCATTTTTGATGAGATGATGTTTCCGGAGTTCGCTCTGGATAAAGGCCCAGTTTTTATAGACTTTCATAATGACTGCGTGATCGGCCGACGCCAGGGCCCGGTCAATTTTCTCCGGACTGGCCGTCGCGGGAAGAATCAGCACCGTTTCCTCCCATTCCGCGACGGGCATTCCGATATGGGATGCGATCCCCAGAAAAGCGGGAATGCCGGGAATGGTCTCCGCCTCGTACTCCGTCCCTTCCAGCGCGCGGAAAATATACATGTACGTGCTGTAAAGCATGGGATCGCCCAGCGTGAGGAAAACCAGATTTTTCCCTTCATCCAGTTTTTCCATGATGAGTTTCCTGTTTTCTTCCCACTGCCGCTCCACGGCGGCCATGTCGTTGCTCATCTGAAAGACCATGGGCCAAACGGCGGTCGTATCCGGAATATAGGGGGACGCGATGTGCAGCGCCACCGAACCGTCTTTCTTTTCTGTCTTCGGCGTAATGATCAGATCCGCCTTCTGCAGCATTTCCACCGCTTTCACGGTCATCAGCTTCGAGTCGCCGGGACCGACGCCGATGCCATACAGTTTCCCTTTTGCCATATGTGCCTCCTCAAGCATAAAATCATACGTTTCATTATACCGTATCTTACGGAAAGATTGAATCGCCTGCGGAAATTTCACCCGTGCAGAGCAAAAACGACGGGCACGCGCGATCGGGCGGATACGGGGACCCCATTCTGACGCGCCGGCGCAAACCGCCACCGGCGCACCGCCGCAAGAGCCGCTTCGTCCAGCGCGCCGTCTCCGGAGGATCTCTCCACCCATACTTCCGTTACGCCCCCATCCGCATCGATGAGAAGTCCTGCTGTAACAGTTCCTTCCACGCCGCGGCGGCGCGCGCTCTCCGGATAGACCGGGTCGGGCGCAGACAGAATCCGCGGCGCTTCGACCGCATTTCCGCCGCTTGCATCGCCGTTCCCTCCGGATCCCGTCTTCAATCCTTCTCCGCTTCCCGTCCCGCTGCCTTCTCCGGGGCCTGCGCTGTCTCCGGCTCCGGCTTCCTGCCCGTTTCCTTCGGCCGCAGAAACAGCCGCACGGGAAGCGTAGTCCGCGCTTTCGTCCGTCTGCGTCTCTTCAAGGCCCTGCCCGCGGACGGCCAGCAGGGGCGTGGCCCCTGCCGGAGAAGGCAGCGCGCTGCCAGCCCCGCCTCGGCCCCCGCCTTCGCTTCCCGTGAGAAGATCCACTTCAATGACCGGCGGCGCCGGAACCGGGAAAAACAGCGGCCCTGCCGCGGCGAGAAGCAGACACAGCGCCGCGTGGAAGGAAAAGGCCGCCGTCCAGGCAAGCCGCCACCGCTTTTGATTCTCCTTCGTCATACCACCTCTCACGGCGCTGCGCCGCTTTCCGCTGCAATGCCGATCCGGTCGATTCCCGCGGCGCGGATCGCATCCATGGCGGCGAGCACATCCTCATACCGGGCCATGGCATCGGCCCGGAGAATCACCCGCATCTCCGGACGGCGTTCTCTTTCCTGCATCAGGTGCGCCGGCAATTCTTCCTTCGGAATCCGCCTGCCGTCCACATAGAAGGCTCCGTCCTCCGTGACCGATACCGTCGCCCCTTCCCGGCTTTCCGACACGGCCTGAGACGCCTTGGGCAGGGCGAGCGGCACGGTCTGCTCCGCTGTCATCGCCAGCGTGCTCATCATGAAAAATATGAGAAGAAAGAAAATGATATCAATCATGGGGATAATCATCAGCTTCGGTTCCGGCGGCCCCCGGAAAGCGCGCCGCCTCATGGTCTTTCCGCCCCAGCCGCCAGGCAAAGATCGCAGACCTGCTCGATCTGAAAAAGAATCCGCTCCAGCCGCTCTGTAAGGAATGCGTGCAGCACCAGAGCCAGAACGGCCGTAAAAAGGCCAAAGGCCGTACACACCAGCGCTTCCGCCACGCCCCCTGTCACCGCAAAGGGCGCGCTTCCCGCCGAGAGAATGCGGAAAGACTGCATCATCCCCATGACGGTGCCCAGCAGCCCCAGAAGCGGCGCGAGCGTCACAATGGCGGACAGCCAGGAGAGCCGCGCCCGCAGCGCCGCCTCTTCCCGGGCCGCCGCCGCTTCCAGCCGCCGTTCTTTCGCCGAAGCCGGCCCCCGCAGCGCCGCTTTACGCAGAACGGCCGCGGCGCTGCTCCGGTCTCCGCGAAGCGCTTCCTCCAGGGCCGTCCCGCACAGTGTCTCCGCAGCGGCCGTCAGGCGCGGCAGATTTCCCAGCCGCTCCCGATACAGCAGAAAACGCTCCGCACCGATGGCCGCCGCGGCAAGGGAACACAGCAGAATCGGCGCCATCATGAAGCCGCCCGCCTGAAACAGATGCCAGAGATTATCCATGACCTCTCCTTTCAGCCAACCAATAAAAAAGCAAAAACAAAGGAATTGTCCCCCTGTTTTTGCTCGCATGCTTCACAACGGGATCAATACCCGTTCACTTCGCTCACCACGCGGAAATTATCTACGGAAAACGCCTTGCATATCGGCCCGAAGAAACGGCCTGTCAGCATGGTGCGGTACATTTCCGATCTGGCGATGAGCATGAGACGGCTCCCGTCGTAAGTGATGCGCACGAGGCCGTTATTGACATACTTCTCAAAATCTTCCGCTTCCATGAGCCTTTTCAGCGCATCCAGCGCGTCTTTCACAGGCCCGTCCTGATACTCAGGCCGCTCCGTAACCGGCATAAAGCGGATTTCATAAATTTTATCGTTGTATCCTTTCGAAGCGGCGGAATACCGTCTGCCTTCTTCCATTTCCATGTATAACCCTTCCTTCCCATGTTATTTGTCCTATTATAATGCATCCCCGCCGCTTTTGCACCGGTTCAGACCACATTCCTGTCGTGCAGGCTTACATAGACGCCGTCTCCGATGATGACATGATCTACCACTTCCATGTCGAGGATCTCCGCCGCCCGCGCAAAGTGCCGGGTAAGCCGGATATCGTCCCGGGAAGGTTCCGGATCGCCGGAAGGATGATTATGGATGAGGATGAGTCCGTGCGCTTTGTAGCGGATGCCCCATTTCAGCGCTTCTTTCATATCCACCGGCGCGGCGTGGAGACTGCCGATGGAAATTTCCTTTTCGCCGAGCAGGCGGTTTTTCACATTGAGGTAGCATACATGAAAATGTTCCTGCATTTCGTGGCGGAGCCGCTCCATGAAAAAACGGGCCACCTTGTCCGGCGCATTCAGAAGAAGCAGCGCCTGTTTGTCGTGATAGGCAGTGAGCCGCCGGCCCAGTTCGATCGCGGCGCAGATGGTGATGGCTTTATCCTTGCCGATGCCGGAAATATCCTGCAGATCCCGCCAGTCCAGATCTTCGTACCAGCGAACGCCTCCTTCGCCGAGACGTTTTGTCACCTGCCGGGCCAGCTCCACCACGGAGCATCCCTGCCGTCCCGTGCGGAGCAGGATGGCCACGAGATCGACCATGCTTGCCCGGGCCGGAGAACGGGCAAACTTCTCCCTCGGCCGTTCTTCCTCCATGATATCCCGGATCATCGCCATGCGCTCACCCCATTTCCTCCGCGCGGCGCAGCAGTTCTCTCGTCAGCGTTTTCGGAAGGCCGATCACATTGGACAGGGCCCCTTCCACCTGCTGCACCAATTGGCCGCCCAGCCCCTGTACGGCATATGCGCCCGCTTTGTCCATGGGCTCGCCCGTTGCGATGTAGGCGCGGATTTCCGCTTCCGTAAGAGGCCGGAACGCCACCCGGCTCACAGCGGCGGCGCTGTGCATCCCGGTCCGGGACATGACCGCCACGCCGGTCATCACTTCATGCGCGCGTCCGGACAAGGCGGAAAGCATGCGCGCCGCATCGTCCGCATCCGCCGGCTTCCCCAGCACGCGCCCGTCCAGTACAACGAGCGTATCCGCGCCCAGCACAGGGGCTGCGCCGCCGGTGCGCTCCCACACATCCCGCGCCTTTCCTTCCGCCTGCATGCGCACCAGCGCCTCCGGAGACATAAGCCGGGTATTGTCCTCCTCATAATGGCTGGGCACCACGCGGAAGGAAATGCCCATCTCTGTCAGGATTTCTTTTCTCCGGGGCGACTGCGAAGCCAGGATAATCATGATGCTCCCTTCTGTCCGGATGCCGGACATTCAGAACCAGCTGTAGATCCAGCCGGCAATCAGGATGCCGAAAATGCTGATCAGATTCGGCGCAAAGCGGATGCCGAAATGAATTTCCATGATGAACAGATTCAGATACACGTCCTGAAAGCTGAATATTTCAAAAGGTTCCGTCAGATAGGGCATAATGCCCGCCAAACTGACCTGCCCCAGCAGATGCCCCAGAATGCCTCCGATGAGCGCTCCCGCGGCCAGAAATAAAATCAGGGATAAAATGCCGTGCGGCCTGCTTACTCTCATGCTGTCCGTCCCTCCTCAGAACGTCGCGCCCTGCACGATGCGCCCTTCCACCCGTTCGGTGAGGGCCTGCCCCACAGGATCCCCCGTGCGGTACTGATAAATGACGCGCCAGAGCGTTTTGCCCTCCCGGAAAATATACTCTTTCACGGTAAGGGCCGTGCGCCGGTCCCGGCTGACGTCATCGAAAGAAAAGGTCAGACGGATGCCGCCGGAATCTCCCACCCGCACTTCGTCTTTCGTTTCCTTCAGATTTTCCACGGCAGCTTCGCGCCGAATGGTCGACGACGCCTCTGCGGCAAGCGCTTCCGCGCTCTTATCCGTAGCCTCGCCGGTCACGAGGATCTGCATATACCGGTTATGTCCCTCGGCATTCACCTTCGAACTGTCTTTCGGCGCGAGATCCGCCATCTGTCCGGCAATGCCCATCTCAAAAGGGACCTCCAGCGTAATGGTCTCACCGGCGCAGCTGATGCGGTTTTTCCCAAAAATAAACTGGTCGTCCAGCGTGTCGGACCCGCAGCCGGCCATGGCGAAAACCGCCGCCGCCAGCAGGGCCGTCATTCCCAATCGAATATTCATTTCGATTCCTTTCGCGCCGCACGGAGCGGCTTTCTTTATAGTCTGCCGTTATTATAACACAGGCGGGCGGCCGCCACATGGTCCGCCATGCTATAATGCGGATAGACTTTGCAGAAACAGGAGGCATCATGTACATCGGCATCGTTTCAGAATGGAATCCCTTTCACGAGGGGCACGCCCGGCTTCTCGCATCCATCCGGGAAACCTGTCCCGGCGCGGAGATCGCCTGCGCCATGAGCGGCGCGTTCGTACAGCGCGGGGAGCCAGCGCTGTTTGACAAATGGGCCCGGGCCGCCTGGGCGGTAAAAGGAGGCGCGTCTCTTGTGGTGGAGCTCCCCGCGGCCTGTGTGCTTCAGAGCGCGGATCGTTTCGCCGAGGCCGGCATCCGCCTGCTCGCGGCGCTCGGCTGCACCCACGCCGCGTTCGGCGCGGAAACGCTGACCGCTGACGAGATCCGGACAGCGGCGGCCTGGACGCTTACGGAAGCGTTCACGCAGGAACTGCGCCGTCTTCTCCGGACGGGCCTGCCTTATGCCAGAGCGGTGAATCAGGCCCTGGCAGAAAAATTTCCCGCGCTGAGGGATGATTTTTCCAGGCCGAATAATCTTCTCGGCCTCCAGTACGCGCGAACCATTCTGGCGCACCATCTTCCCATGGATATTCTGCCGTTTCCCCGGGATGAGAGCCGCCCGGTCTCCGCGACGGCCATCCGCAGGGAGATCGCCGCCGGGCAGCCCCCGTCCCACATTCCCGACGCGGAAAAGGAATCGCTCTGCACGCTCCTCCGACGCGGCGCGTACACGGACTACCGCCGCTATGACGACGCCTGTCTGCTCGCATTCCGCCTGATGAGCGGAGAAACGCTCCGCCGGTCCGGCTTGTTTTCGGAAGGGCTGGAAAACCGCTGGGCCAAGGAAATGCAGCGCCCATCCTATGAAGAATTGCTGCGCGCCGTGAAAAGCCGCCGTTATCTGTACAGCCGCCTCCGCCGCATCGGCGCGGCCCTTCTGCTCTCTCCTGCGGGCGAGCTTTCTCTGATGGCCCGTCCGCAGGAAGCGCCCTATGCCCGGCTTCTTGCGCTTCGCGCTTCGTCGAGCGCCCTTCTCCGGCGCTGCCGTCTGCCGGTCGTGACAAGCACCGCCCGGGCGGAACGCACGCTGGATAACGCCGCCCTGCGTTTCCTCATGCTTGACCGGCGCGCCTGCGACGTGCAGACGTTCTGCTTCCACGGCGAAACCGAGCGCGCAGGGCGTCTCGATTATTTCCGATCGCCCGCCGTACTGTAAATCCGCGCGCAAGACTTTACAAAACCGCGGCGGTCTTTTATGATAATAAAATATTAAATAGAAGCGTCCAAGGAAGGAGAAAGCACTGGAAAGCCGCCGCGTCGGCGGACAGGCATTGCAGTGCTTTCTTTTTACGCGGGCGGCAACGGAGGCGTTTCAATGACATACGACGGAGAATTTGGCATCATTCTCGCCTTTGCGCTGTACCTGCTCGTCATGATGGGTATCGGCATTTATTATTCGCGGAAGCAGAAAAACCTGTCCCAGTACATTCTGGGCGACCGAAAGCTCGGCCCGTGGCTTACGTCCATGAGCGCGGAAGCTTCGGACATGAGCGGCTGGATGCTCATGGGGCTGCCGGGCTTCGCCTATCTGCACGGCCTGTCCGCCATCTGGACCAGCATCGGCCTCATCATCGGCACCTGGCTGAACTGGGTCTTCATTTCCAAGCGGCTCCGCACGTATACGGAAGTGGCGAGCAACAGCCTCACCATCCCGGACTACCTGTCCAACCGGTTTGAAGACCACCGGAACGGCCTGCGTTTTATCTGCGCGCTGTGCATTATCATCTTCTTCATTATCTACACCTCGTCGGGCTTTGTGGCGGCAGGCAAACTGTTCAATACCATTTTCGGACTGCCTTACACCACGGCGCTTCTCATCGGCGCATTTGTCGTCATTTTTTACACATTCCTCGGCGGCTTCAGCGCCGTCTGCTGGACGGACTTCATCCAGGGTACGATGATGTTCTTCACTGTGCTCTACATCCCCATCGCGGCGTCCATCGCCCTCGGCGGCCCCGCGCCCACGCTGGACATTCTCTCCAGCGAAGGTCCGGACTTCTTCTCTCTCATGCCCGCCTCCGCCGGGGATCTGGCGAACTTCATCATGTTCATTTCCTCCATCGGCTGGGGGCTCGGCTACTTCGGCCAGCCGCACATCCTCGTGCGCTTCATGGCCATCAGCGACGCGCGGGAACTGAAGAAATCCACGCGCATCGCCATGGGCTGGGTCGTTATTTCCCTGCTCTTCGCCATCGCCATCGGCATCGTAGGCAAAGCGTACCTCGCGACGCCGCTGGAAAACGCCGACGCGGAACGCGTCTTCATCATCATGGCTGCGGACCTGTCCGCGCCGTTCATCACGGGCCTCATCTGGTCCGCAGTGCTCGCCGCCATCATGAGCACCGCTTCGTCGCAGCTTCTCGTCACGGCTTCCGCCGTATCCCGCGACCTGTATCAGCCGTTTTTCCGCAGGCATTCCAGTGAGAAAGAGCTGATCCTCGTGAGCCGTCTCACCGTACTGGCGGTCTCCCTGTGCGCGCTCTATCTTGCCGCTGATCCGAACAGCTATATTTTCCAGATCGTCTCCTACGCGTGGGCCGGATTCGGCGCATGCTTCGGACCAGTGACACTCCTGTCTCTCTACTGGAAGCGCATGACTCTCCGGGGCGCATACGCAGGTATCCTGACCGGCGGCATCGTAGTCCTCGTGTGGAAACAGTTTGCCTGGTTCGGCCTGTACGAACTGGTGCCGGGCTTCATTCTTTCCGCGCTCGCCATTGTCCTTTTCTCCCTGACGGATAAAGAACCTTCGGAAAAAATTCAGCGGGAATTCGACGAAGCCATCGCCCGGAGCCGCCGCTGAAACCGGAAAAACGCATCAAAAAAAGACCATCCTTACGGATGGTCTTTTCTTTTTATATGAGCAGTCAATAAGCCGAGTTCTGTTCCACCAAGGTGGCGATGATTATCTATCTAGACAGAAAATTACTCTCCTGTTCAAGCGGCAACAACCCGGAAGGTCAGCGGGCAACCTCAACCCTTCCCTATTCGGCCTTGCTTCAGATGGGGTTTACCAAGCCAGCCAGTTACCTGACTGCTGGTGCGCTCTTACCGCACCTTTCCACCCTTACCGCTTGCGCGGCGGTCTCCTTTTCTATGGCACTTTCCCTGGGGTCGCCCCCGCCGGACGTTATCCGGCATCCTGCCCTGCGAAGCTCGGACTTTCCTCAGACCTTACGGCCCGCAATCATCTTTCGTGCTCACGGGTGCCAGTATATCACAGCGCCTGCGGGAATGCAATGCTTCCGACGATGCGTCGCCTGCTCTCAGAGGTAGGAGAACACGTCCTCTGCGGTGGGATCTTCGACGACGGAAAGCTCCCAGCCGTTGTCCTCCGCGGCCTGGCGGAGGCGCGCCGCCATGCGGGGAATGATCATTTTTTCCGTATGGAAATGGCCTCCGTCTATAATGAGCAGCCCCATCGCCGCCGCTTCCTGCGCTTCGTGATACTTCACGTCGCCGGTGAGGTAGAGATCGGCTCCGGCCGCTGCAGCGAGCCCCATGAATTCCGCGCCGGCTCCGCCGAGCACCGCCGCCCTGCGGACGGTTCTGTGGATCGGGCCGGCATATTTCGCCGCGGCGAGCCCCAGTTTTTCTTTCACATACCGTACGGCCTCTTCACCGCTCATGGCGCGGGGCAGCTCTCCTACGCGGCCCATGCTGTCCCAGCGGCCTTCTCCGCGGAGCAGATAGAGATCCGCCACGGGCGTTTCATACGGATGCGCCGCGCGGACAGCCGCCATCACCTGCGGGATGGCGCTCTCCGGAAGGAAGGTCTCGAGCCGCACCTCGTCCGCTTCTTCCTCCCGGCCCTCGCTGCCAAGATAGGGATGCGCCCCCGCGCCGGGCACGAACCGGCCCGTTCCGGCGGAGGAAAATGTGCACCGCGTATACGCTCCCATGATGCCGGCCCCCGCATCTGTCACAGCACGGCGCACCGCCTCCTCATGTGCAGCCGGCACATAGACCACCAGTTTATACACCGCATCCTGATGCACGGGTACCAGCCCCGTGCGGTTTTCAAGCCCCAGCGCATCTGCCAGCGCGTCATTCACGCCCTCCGCCGCGGTGTCCAGATTGGTATGCGCCGCAAAAGCCGTGATGCCATGCGACAGAAGATCCGCCAGCATCCGTCCCTTTTCCGTGCGCAGGTCCACCGTCTTCATCCCTTTGAAAAGAAAAGGATGATGCGACACGATCATGTCCACGCCGTGCGCCATGGCATAGTCCAGATTGGCCCGGGTCAGGTCCAGCGCCGTGAGAACCGTATGCACCGGCGCATCGGGACTGCCCGCCTGCAGGCCCGGGTGATCCCAGCTTTCCGCTAGAGCCGGCGGCGCCCAGGCGTCCATGAGATTCATAATGTCTTTGACTCGAATTTCCATAGCAATGCCTCCAGTTCTTTCTTTTCTTTCTCTGCACGCCGGCGTTTCATCCGGTTCGTTTTATTTAACGTGTCCTCCGCTACGCCCTGGATGGTCCACTCCCTTCTTCGGATCAGGCTGCGCAGAAAATCCGGAAAAAGCGGATCCCTCTTCCGGAACGCCAGAATCCCCGTTTCCGCTTCCAACGCCCCCAAAGGCGGCATCGTTCCGTGACGAACGAAAAGAATTTGATAGAGCTGCCGCTCTTCCGCCGCAAGCGTTTCCCCGCAGATGGCATAGCCATGATCGGCCAGCCAGAGCCGAAGATCTGCCGCATGGTTCTGCGGCTGCAGCACAAACCACTCCATCTGCGCCGCCGTTTCCCCGCCGTCTTCCAGAATCGAACGGATCATCAGGCCTCCCATGCCGGCGATGACCGCCCCGTCCGCTTCTCCCGGACGAACCGCCGCCAGGCCCGGACCGATGCGTACCGATACGGCCTCCCCTGCCCGTTCCTTTCGGCAGTGCTCTTCCGCTCTCCGGGCCGGGCCCTCATGGATATCGGAAGCAATCGCCCGCTTCGCGCGGCCTGTCTGCAGCAGATACAGCGGCACATAGGCGTGGTCAGTCCCGATATCCGCCACGCACCGGCAGCAGGGCACATATCCTGCCACGGCGGACAATCTCGGCGTTAATGTAATCATAGGATCTCCTCTCCATAGGCGGCCCCGCGGCCGCACAGAAAAAGGCTGAAGCCTCTGCTCCAGCCTTGCTGTATCCGTTGGTGGGCCCACCAGGGTTCGAACCTGGGACCAACCGGTTATGAGCCGGCGGCTCTGCCGCTGAGCTATAGGCCCACTGCGCACCAATATTTGTATTTTATCAATTCGTCTATGGTTCGTCAAGAAACCGCCCTTTACTGGCTCATGAGATTGCGCGCAGACTTCTTCAGCTTTGACAGCGCTTTGCCTTCGATCTGACGGATGCGTTCCCTCGTCACATCAAAATAGCGTCCCACTTCCTCCAGGGTGCGGGGTTTGCCGTCGCGCAGTCCGAAGCGCAGCTCCAGCACGCTCCGCTCCCGCTCAGACAGGCCGTTCAGCATGTCATCGATCTGTTCCCGCAGGAGGATCGACCCGGCGGCATCGTCCGGCGCGACCGCTTTCTGATCCTCAATGAAATCGCCGAGATGCGAATCCTCCTTCTCTCCGATGGGCGTTTCCAGCGAAATCGGATCCTGTGCGATTTTTTTCACTTCCCGGATCTTGTCTTCGCTCACTCCCATGCGCTGCGCCAGCTCTTCCACTGTCGCTTCCCGCCCTTTCTCCTGCAGGAGCTGGCGGGAAATGCGGTTCAGCTTATTGATGGTCTCCACCATGTGCACCGGCACGCGGATGGTGCGCGCCTGATCGGCGATGGCCCGCGTAATGGCCTGCCGGATCCACCACGTGGCATAGGTGCTGAATTTGTACCCTTTTTTGTAGTCAAATTTATCCACCGCCTTGAGCAGGCCGAGATTGCCCTCCTGAATGAGATCGAGAAACTGCAGTCCCCGTCCGAGATATTTCTTTGCGATGGATACCACCAGCCGAAGGTTGGCGTCAGACAATTTCTTCTTCGCCCGCGCGGCGCGAATCCGATCTTCTTCTGTCGCACCGGCCAGCGTTCCCTGCTCGATGAGCGCAGCCAGCCGGATTTCCTCTTCCGCCGTCAGGAGCGGCACTGCTCCGATTTCTTTCAGATACATGCGGACCGGATCGTCGATGGTAACGGATTCCGGCACGGAGAGATCCAGTTCTTCCTCTTCGCCGTCTTCTTCCTCTTCCGCCGCTTCGTCTTCGTCGTTTTCCTCGTCAGCAGGTTCTTCTTCAAAGAGAATCTCCAGATGCAGGGTATGGAGCGCCTCATAAATCGCATCCTGTTCCTGCGCCGTCAGATGTCTGGCTTCGATGAGACGGATGATTTCCCGGTTGGGCAGCAGGCCGTCCGCGGTTTCCTTCTTTTTCAGGATTTCCACCCACTGCGCCAGTGCGGCTGTATGTTTTTCTTTCATAGGGTTCACCCCGAAGTTTTCTTTTGCAGTTCCCGAATTTCCCGGGTAAGCTGAATGCACGCCAGCATTTCCGCCCGGGAGGCTTCCGGATTTTCCTGAGAAAGCGCGCTCGCTTTCTCCGTATGCATGCGATATTGTTTCTGCAGTGCGCCCAGCTTCAACGGACGCACAAATTCTTCCCACGGGACAGATACCGCTTCGCTGTCCCGCATGACGAGGGCTGCCAGCGCCTCCGCATCGTCCTGTCCGAGTTTCTGCCGGATGCTCTTGTCCGACAGCGTCAGCCCTTCCGCTTCCGCCGCTTTCATGGCGTCCGCCAGCCGTTGGCAGAACGGCGAATCATAGGCGAAATCCTTCATTTCTTCCCATCGGGAAGGGTACACATGATACTGCAGGCAATACTGAAGGAATCCTTCTTCCAGCCGTTCCTGCTTCTGCGCCTCCCGGCTGGCCGTCTCCGGTTCGGGCTCCCGGGGAGAGATGTAGATGCGTGATTTGTTTTTGCTCACATACCGCGTAGCCTCGCTTCGGATCAGCCCTTCATCGAGGCGCATGGCCCGCGCCATTTTCCGGATATATGAATTCATGAGGAAGGAATCCTCCCTCGCGGCCAGCACGGAAAACATCTCCTGCAGAATATGCTGCTGGCCCTCAAGAGACGTGGCATCATACTGCCTGAGAAGCGATGCCAGCAGATAATCCAGCGCAGGCTGCGCCTGCCGCACGGCTTCCAGATAGGCTTCGCCGCCGTGCAGATTGACGAATTCGTCCGGATCTTTTCCTTCGCCCACACGGGCCACCCGGATTTTCAGTCCCACCTCTCCGGCGATCTCCAGCGCGCGGCGCGTGGCGTTCTGCCCGGCGGCGTCCATATCATAGCTGAAAATCACTTCGTCAGCGTACCGTTTCAGGAGACGCGCCTGCTCGATGGTAAACGCCGTCCCGAGAGACGCCACCGCGTTCGTTACGCCGTGCGCATGGAGGGAGATCGCGTCCATGTACCCTTCCACCATGATGACCTGCCGGGTCTCCCGGATTTTCGGCAGTGCCTGATAAAGAGCAAACAGAAGCCGCCGTTTGTTGAAGATGGGCGTTTCCGGTGAATTGAGATATTTCGGCCTGCCGTCATCCAGCACGCGTCCGCCGAAAGCCACCGGCCTGCCCCGCAGATTCAGAATAGGAAACATACAGCGGTTGCGGAACATATCGAAATACCGCCCGTTTGCCTGTCCCACGAGCCCCGCGTCCAGCAGCGTCTTCGGCGCGAAATGTTTCTTCCGGGTAAAATCGCGGAACAACCGGTCCCACTCGGGCGGCGCGTATCCCAGTTTGAATGAGGCAATGGTATCCGCGGCGAGATGCCGTTTCTGAAAATAGGCGAGTCCCGCCTGGCCCATGCGCGTCTTTGTGAGGCAGTTGTGAAAATACTCCGCGGCAAGAGCCGCCGCGTCATACAGCGCCGCCGTCTCCGCCTGCTTCTTCCTCTCCTCTTCGGATACTTCCTCTTCCGGCAGATCGATATGCGCCATCTCAGCCAGCCGCTCCACCGCTTCAGGAAATGTCAGATTTTCCATTTTCTGCACAAAAGTAAACACATTGCCCGCGGCATGACAGCCGAAACAGTAGTACAGCCCTTTGTCCGGAGAAACGGAAAAAGAAGGCGTCTTTTCATGGTGAAAAGGACAGCACGCCCAGTATCGTCCGCCCTTTTTCTTCAGCGGAATGTACGAACCAATCACATCCGCAATGTTGAGACTGTCCGACACCCGCTGCAAAAAATCCGCTCCAAAATATCTCATTGCGCTTTTCTCCGTATCCGGTTCCGGCAAAACTGCCGGAGCCGATGAAAAAAACTGACAAGCCCGCTTCAAGAATTGTCAGTTTGTCTATCCATGCGAAACCAGGAACGTCACTGTTCCTTTCCCGCCGCTTCTTTTGTCAGTTCCTGCCACCGCGCGGTAAGCAGCTTCACATATTTTTCCGGAGCCAGTCCGAAACTGCGCAGCACATAGCCGTCGCTCGCTTCCACAAGAAGCGTCCGTCCGTCGTCTGTCACGCCGAAATCCAGCGCATACCCGCAGGGCGCGCTGTGAAAGGCCGCCACCGCCGCCTTCATCCGTTCCACATCAGGGAAAAGATCCCACCGTCCGGCATAGGGATTGAGCCCTATGATTTCTCCGTGAAGCACCCACAGGCGCCATTCCGAGAGAAAATTCACCTTTTCGCTGCACCAGACGGGAATATCTTCCAGTCCCCCGCCCAGCTTGATGAGATCCTCCGATTTATCCAGCACCGTGCCGGAAAACCGCTTGACATCCCAGATGGGCTTCACGAAGACATGCCAGCTGTCCGCATGGCTGGTGATGGAAAACAGCGTGGATTTCCAGATTTTCCGGCCGAGAAAATCCCGCAGCTCTTCCGGATAATCCAGCGGCGTCAGATGGATGCCCATCCGGTCCATAGCCACTTCCACATCGTCAAGCGTACCTACGATCAGATCTTCCGGCGCATTATCTTCAATGGAATACACCGCCTTGTACGGAATGAAAGGAATATCCAGGGCGGAACAACCCGTATACACATCAAAGCAATTCTGATTGAAAAATTCTCCTGTGTGCCGAATCCGGATATACACTTTCATAGGTCCACCTCATTGGTACATGATGATAGATTTTAGCTATATTTTTTATTATACCATAAAGGGGGTAATTTGAGCACGTAAAGAAAAATGTCAGATTTTGGCGGCGCGGACGATTTCCGGAAAAGAAAAAGGAGTCCGAAGACTCCTCCGCATTACAGAAAGAAATACGCGTACGATACGGCGGCCACGACAAAACGATAGTAGGCGAATCCCGACAGCGTCGATTTATTCAGGAATTTCAGGAACCAGAGAATGGAAATATAGGCCACGGCAAACGATGTGATAAACCCCACGGCCAGTATGCCCACGTCGTCCAGAGACAATTTATCCGCCACTTTCAGCAGATCGTACGAGCAGGCCAGAAACATGAGAGGCACCGCCATGATGAAGGAAAAATCCGCCGCCGCCTTGCGGGAAATTCCGAGAAGAAGCCCCCCTGCGATGGTGCTGCCGCTTCTGGAAAATCCCGGCCAGAGAGACAGACACTGAAACAGCCCCATCTGAAGCGCTTTGGTGGTGGTGATTTCATCCACATCCTGAATCCGGAACGCTTTCCGCATTTTCTCTGCAAAAATCATGAAGCAGCCACCGATGATAAGGCCGATGATCACCGTAAATGGTCCGAAGAGATAACTCTTGATCAGGCCGTGGCAGAGAAGCCCCACCAGACAGGCCGGAAACATGGCTACCGCCAGATTGAGGCAGGATGCCCCCCTGGTGCGGAACCAGTTTTCCCGCCGCACCATCTGGACAAATTTTTCCTTGTAGACCAGCACCACCGACAGAATGGCCCCGAACTGGATGAACACGTCGAAAAGATCGGCCAGTTCGCCGGTGAAGCCGAGCATGTGTCCCACGAGGATCAAATGCCCCGTACTGGATACCGGAATATATTCCGTCAGCCCCTCCACAATCCCCACAATCAGCGCGCATACATAGTCGTACATACTTACTCCTTCAGCAGATGTTCTTTCACAAGGCGGCGGATCACCAGCCGGTCCGTTTCAAAGGCCAGCGCCGGCAGATGGGACGCACGGAAAAAGCGTACTTCCGACACGTCGTCTCCGCCGCGGCAGAATCCGCCCCGGACGCGCGTCAGAAACCACGTGCCCGTGGTGTGCGCCGCCGGTTCATGAAAATTGGAATACACGTCATACACACTCGCCGGTTCGACCCAGAATCCGATCTCTTCTCTCATTTCCCGGACCAGTGCCTGGCGAATATCTTCATTATACTCTACATGTCCACAGGGAATACACCATTTTCCTTCCCGGGTCTCGCCCCGGGCGCGACGTCCCAGCAGAAGCCGGCCGTCCGGAGACAGGATGATCCCCGCTACGCCGGCGGTAGGATTTTCATAGGAAATTTTTCCGCACCTGCTGCAGCGGAGCCGGTACGCCCCCTGAGTCCACACTCTGGACAGAGGCGCGCCGCACCACGGGCAGAAGGCTTTCCCCGTCGTATCCATCACAGCGCCTCCGAATGGTTTTTCATGCGCACCGAACGGATCCGCTCCAGCGCCGGCGCGAGCGGATCGGGAATCTGCGGATTCCGCATGGCTACAATATTCTGCACGGTTTTCTCCGTTTCATTCATGTAGAATATCAGAACCAGCTTCCTGTCCTCAGAAAAATAAATATACGCGCTCTGCGGATGAGGTTCGGCCAGATTCATTTCCAGTTTCTGCGGCGCACCGTAAAGGGCTTCCACCGTGGACTGCTGATCCCCGATGGATACGCCCCTCCGGGTCACCATGGAACTGTCTGTAATGAACAGAGAGGAAATCCGATGCGTCTTCGCATCCATGCGCACGCCGAAGCCGGGATACTGCCAGATTTCCTCTTCCGGATTGACGGCCTTCTTTTCCCAGATCATCCAGGAGTGCTCCTGAAACGTCCCATTCACACGATACCCGGCAATCTGAAAGTCTTCCCCGGAAAAGCGCTGCCCCGGCGTCCGATGGTCCGTCTGCCCTTCCGGCAGCATCGTCCCTGCCCAGGCAAGCGTTACCGCAGAAATCCGATTGTCTTCGACGGTAAAAACGAGCTGCTGCCCGTCCGTTTCATACAGCAGATACAGCAGCTGTTTCGGGCCGTCCCAGTAGACCCGGCTAGGCTCGCCGTACACGCGCGCCGCATTCTCCCGGCTGCTTCCCACGGCAATTCCCCGGACGGTGGGCTTTCCCGGAGCCGTAACGGAAATCTGCGCCGCCCCCGCCGAGGGCCATTTCCGCTCCATCTCGAGGTCCGGCCGCGCCGCGTAGGTATAGGCGGTCTCTGAAAGGAAACGAACGGCGAGGCCCTCCCACTGCGCCTCGCGCCATACAGACCGGCTGTTTTCTTTTTCCGCCTCTCCCAGAATGCCGCGCGCAGTTTCCGGCGATGCGCCCAGCCGGAGGCCGGCCAGCGTCAGATCAGCCGCGGAAAGAGGCGCGCCGTCTATGTCCCGGACGCCGTCCTTCCCTGCGCCCGTTTCCTCCGCAGGCGCGCCGGAAAGAGTCTCCGCCGTCTCTGCCGGAAGGGTCTCCGCTGCGGCAGAGGCCGTTCCCATCCCCAGCAGAAGGGCGGCACACAGCGCATAATATACAAATTTCATACATCCTCCCCAGGATTCGATGGTCCAAATCCGAAATTTTCTGGATAAACTTTCCTATCATTATTACCGGACGCCCGCATGCTGTCAAGCGGCGCAAACAAAAAGCACCGGCTGTATGCTCCGGTGCTCTGCCGCCAAAAACTCAGGCTTTTCTGTGCCGTTCCACAAACCGTCCGATGCGGACGAGCGCCTCCGCGAGATTTTCGCGGCTCGCCGCATAGGAAATACGCACGTGCCCGCGGCCCTGTTCGCCAAAGCAGCTGCCCGGCACGACGCCCACTTTCTCTTCTTTCAGGAGCTGCTCGGAAAATTCCTCGTCATCCATGCCGGTCGAAGTAATATCCGGGAAAATATAGAACGCGCCCTTCGGTTCAAATACGGGCAGCCCGATTTTCTTCAGCCCCTCGTAGACCATAACGCGCCGCGCCGCATATTCTTCGTACATGGCTTTCACATCGCCGTCGCATTCCTCCAGCGCGGCGATCGCCCCATACTGGCTCGTGGCGGACGCGCAGAGAATGGCGTACTGATGCACCTTGTAAATGGATTCTACCGCTTCTCTGGGCGCGCAGAGATAACCGATGCGCAGGCCCGTCATGGCATACGACTTGGAGAAGCCGTTCAGGACGATGGTCCGCTCCTTCATGCCCGGCAGGGACGCCACGCACGTATGAGACCCCTCATAGGTAAGATCGCAGTAAATTTCATCGGAAATGACGATGAGATCATGGGCCTTTGCAAATTCCGCGATTTTTTCAAGCGACGCCCGATCCATTACCGTACCCGTCGGATTATTCGGATAGCCGATGAGCAGGACTTTCGTCTTCTCCGTGACTTTCTTTTCCAGCTCTTCTACCGTAAGTTTGAAATCATCCTTCTCCCAGGTGGGCACCAGCACGGGCACGCCGCCGGCAAAACGGACGCACGCCGGATACGCCACATACGCCGGGTCGGGGATAAGCACTTCGTCCCCCGGATTGAGAAGCGCCGTCATGGCGATGCTGATGGCTTCCGACACGCCTACAGTGACGACGATTTCACAGGCGGGATCATAGTCCACGTGATACCGCTGATGGAAAAGCGCCGCGATATCCTGGCGAAGTTTCATCAGCCCCAGATTGGACGTATAGGACGTTTCTTTCCGTTTCAGACTGTCGATGCACGCATCGATCACCTTATCCGGCGCCGCGTAGTCCGGTTCGCCCACGCCAAGAGAAATGACCCCCTCCATGGTATTGGCCAGATCAAAGAATTTGCGGATGCCGGACGGCGGCACCGCTTTGACATTCGCCGCTATTTTTGCTTCCCAGTTCATGATTTTCTCCTCCTTCATCGGCGGATTCAGGCTTCTGCCTGCGCCGCCACCGCTTTCCCCAGCGCTTCGCAGCGCCGGAGCGCCTCTTCATCGGGATATCCGTAGGCCAGTACGGGCCGTGCGGGAAAAACGCCGCCCGCGAAATGCAGCTCCGCTTCCCACGAATTGAGCCACGCCCCGCGGCTCCATCCGCACGAACCAAATACGCCCATGCGCTTTCCTTTCAGAAACGGCTTGAGTCTGTCCGTGAAAGGCTTCATCTGCGCTTCTTCAATGACTTCCACACCCCAGGCGGAGCAGCCCAGCAGGATGCAGTCGTACTGCGTCCCCACCGTTTCCGCGTCCACATCCGCCACGGGAGCGAGCAGAACCTCCGCGCCGGCGCTCCGGGCCCCTACGGCAGCCGCTTCCGCCATGGCTTCCGTATTTCCCGTGCTGGAATAAAAAATCACCGCCGTTTTTCCCGCCATCACCGCTTCTCCTTTTCTCTCCTGAAAAAATAAAGCGCCCGTTCCCGAGAGCGCTTTATCTGGACATCCTGTCCGATGATGAAATTATGCGTTGGCTACCGTTTCGCCGAGTGCCTTGCAGGCTGCGAGCGCATCGTCGTCGGGATAGCTGTATGCCTTGACCGGGTCTGCGGCAAGAGCAACGCCCGCTTCTTCCAGGCGGCCTTTCCAGTTTTCAATCCAGTCGCCCTGATTCCATGCGTAGGAACCGAAGATACCTACCGTTTTGCCTTTGAGATTGGGCAGCAGTTCTTCAAAGAACGGTTCAAATTCATATTCTTCCAGCTGTTCATTTCCCATGGCCGGGCATCCGAGGATGATGTGGTCATACGCCGCGATATCCGCCGCGGTGGTGTCGCTCACAAAGGAGAGCGCAGTCTCTGCGCCGGCCGCCTTAGCGCCTTCTTCTACCGCCTGCGCCATGGCTTCGGTATTGCCGGAGCCGGACCAATATACGATTGCTACTTTTGCCATAATATTTGCCTCCTGTTCAAAATCGAATCTCCGGGATTCGTGCTTCTATAATCTTACGGAAGAGCCGCCTTCTTGTCAATCGCTGCTCATCCATGGCGGAGAAACGCCGCGAGCAGATCCTTTTCTTTATAGAAGGAACGCGTCTTCATCATCCGCGCCAGACTGTCCGTGAGAACCGGATTGTCTCCGTCGGAATTGATGATGCCCAGGACCACACGGAAACCGCTCACCTGCAGCGCCATCTGATATGCCTCGTGATAGGTCACGCCGTTTTCCTTCCACGTATAGGAAAACGCCCCTTCCCATCGGGGGTGCTCTCTGTCCGACAGACGCACCAGCGGCGCGCTGCCTTCATAGTCCGCGCCGGCCGCGATGATATCCGCATTGATGCGTTCCGCAATGACGTCCATCTGCTCGGACGGCGTCTTATTGCGGTAGGCCGTCTCGCCCTGTTTCACAAGATAGGGCACGCCCACCGTGACAGCCGCTGCCCAGCCATAGGAAAAGTCCGTGCCGTCCGCGTAGCTCATGGTATAAAAATGGCCGTCCAGCATGCCCGCGCGGGTCATGGTCCACTTCATGCCGCCGGTCGCAAGAAAAGGCAGCGCTTTCTGCTCCCCTTCCTGAAACGTCACATGCGCCGGGAGCGTCATCCGTCCCAGATACGCCATATCCCACTTTTCCGCCGCAGCCGCCGGCGCCGCCGCGGAAACGGCCAGCGCAGCCGACAGTGCAGCAGCGATCCACTGCCTTTTCATCTTATCCCTGCTTCTGTACCTTTGCCCAGGAATCTTTCAATCCCACAATCCGGTTTACCACGATATGCCCCTCCGCGGAGTCCTTGTCAATGATGAAATAGCCCTTGCGGAGGAACTGGAACCGGTCGCCGATCCCGTAGTCCCGAATGGCCGGCTCTGCCTTGCTGTGGAGCACCGCCAGGGAATTGACGTTGATCTTTTCCATGAAATCCCGGCCGTCATCCACATCGTCCGGCGGAATCAGATAATCGTAAAGACGCGCTTCCACATCCACCGCGGTGTCCGCCGATACCCAGTGGAGGGTGCCCTTCACCTTGCGGTCCGCGCCGGGCGTGCCGCTCCGCGTATCCATATCGCACGTGCAGCGGATTTCCACAATCTGTCCGTTTTCGTCTTTCACCACGTCATCGCACCGGACGATGTATGCGCCCTTCAGACGGACCTCCCGTCCCGGAGCCATGCGGAAGAATTTCTTCACCGGAGTTTCCATGAAATCGTCGCGTTCGATGTAGAGATTCCGGCTGAACGGCACCTGCCGCGTGCCCATCTCTTCATTTTCCGCATTGTTTTCCATGGTGACGTATTCGACCTGGCCTTCCGGATAATTGGTGAGGACCACTTTTACGGGATCGAGCACCGTCATGATGCGCGGCGCTTTCCCTTTCAGGTCTTCCCGGATGCAGTGTTCCAGCTGGGCAATATTGACTACGTTGTCCGCTTTCGCCACGCCGATCTGATCGCAGAACATGCGGAGAGACTCCGGCGTATACCCCCGGCGGCGGATGCCGGAAATGGTGGGCATGCGCGGATCATCCCATCCGGAGACGACCCCTTCTTCCACCATGCGGCGGAGTTTGCGCTTGCTCGTGATCATGGTACTCACATTGAGCCGCGCAAATTCGATCTGGCGCGGCTTTTCCGGGCCGTCAAACGCCTGCAGGCACCATTCGTAGAGAGGACGGCGTTCTTCAAATTCCAGCGTGCAGATGGAGTGTGTGATGCCTTCCAGCGCATCCGACAGGGGATGCGCGAAGTCATACAGCGGATAGATGCACCATGCGTCGCCCGTGCGGTGGTGCGACGCGTGAAGGATGCGGTAAATAACGGGGTCGCGCATGACCATATTGGGCGAGGCCATGTCGATTTTCGCACGGAGCACCTTTTCCCCGTCCTTGTATTTTCCTTCCTTCATCTCTTCAAAGAGCTTCAGATTTTCCTCTACGGAACGGTTTCTCCACGGGCTTTCTTTACCGGGATGCGTCAGATCTCCGCGGGTATCGTGAATTTCCTGGCTGGTCTGGTCATCTACATAGGCGAGGCCCATGCGGATGAGTTTCCGCGCAAACTCATACAATTCCGGGAAATAGTCCGAGGCGTAGTGCACCGGTTCCTTCCACTGGAAACCGAGCCATTTTACGTCTTCCAGGATGGAATTGACGTACTCCACTTCCTCTTTCGTGGGATTCGTATCGTCAAAACGCACATTGGTCGCGCCGTGATATTTTTTTCCGATGCCGAAATTCAGGCAGATGCTTTTCACATGGCCGATGTGAAGATAGCCGTTCGGTTCCGGCGGGAAACGCGTGAGCACCCGGCCGTCTTTATACACATGATTGGCAATGTCTTTATTGATTTCCGCTTCAATAAAATTCGCCGCTTCTCTTTTCTCTTCCATGATGATCTCCTTTGCTGCTGCAGAGTGTCCGCAGGGAACATCCGGCGCTTTGCCGCAGTCCTTCCGAGCAGGCCTTTTCATATTTTTATCATTGTAACACAGACAGAAATAAATGAGAAACGGAAATCGCCGCCCTGCCGGCGAAATTCTTCCGCCGCGGCGGCGTATGGTATAATGAATTAAATCATTTTCAAGAAGAAAGAAGGATGCGTTATGCAGCGACTGATTTCCTATACCTATGAAGGCCTCCGGCAGTGGGGCGTCCTTGCCGCGGACGGCCAGTCCATCTACTCTGCCTATGACCTGGAAGAGACTTACTATATTCCGCTGGCGGAAACGCTGGAAGAATTCATTGAGACCGGCGAAGAAGGGCTCCTGAATCTGGCCCGCGTGCTCGAAAGCAACGGCAAAGACAAGAGCATCGAACCGGTGCCGCTCTCGGACGTGCGTCTGGAAGTGCCGTTCCGTCCGCGCCGGAATATTCTCTGCGTGGGGAAAAACTATCAGGAACACGTGAAGGAATTTGACCAGAACAAGGCGGCCAGGAACCCCGAGTCCCCCATTTTCTTTACCAAAGCCACCACGTCCGTCATCGGGCCGGACGAAGCCATCGACAGCCATCCTGACGTGACGAGCCAGGTGGACTACGAAGGCGAGCTGGGCGTCATCATCGGCAGGCAGGGCGCGGATATCGCCGAAGAAGACGCCATGAAGTATGTGTACGGCTATACCATCATCAATGACGTCACCGCCCGGGATCTGCAGAAACAGCACGTGCAGTGGTTCCGCGGAAAGAGTCTCGATACGTTCTGCCCCATGGGCCCCACGGTCCTTGTGGGCGGATGGCCGGCGCCGTTTACTATCTATACCCGGGTAAACGGCCATCTCCGTCAGGAAGGAAGCACGTCGGATCTGATTTTCTCCATTCCGAAACTCATTGCCACACTGTCCGCCGGCATGACGCTTCTCCCGGGCGACGTCATCGCTACGGGCACGCCGAAGGGCGTAGGCATGGGCATGAATCCGCCGGAATTCCTGAAAAAAGGCGACGTGGTGGAAATCACCATCGATCCCATCGGCACCCTGAGGAACACCGTGAAATAAGCTCATACAAAAAAGAGCAGGCGCATCTGCTCTTTTTTTTGTGTCACTTCTGCGGAAACCGCTTCAGATCCGGCGCGATCCGCCGCATATCCCGATTGATCGCCTCCGCCATCATGCGCTTCGCCCGCCAGTCCCCGTGCAGGCCGTCCGCCGCAAGTTCCGCAGGCATTTCTTCCCACGAGGCAAACGGCGCAGCCGTATCAATATGAACCTGCGTACGGATAAAAGCGTTCACTTCCGCAAAGGATGCCCGCCAGTCTTCCGCCGTGGGCTGATGAAACGCTTTCCATATATTGGCCGGATGAATGGGCGGCAGCGTGAGAAGAACGGGCGTGATGCCGAGAGCCCGGCATTTCTCCTGCAGCGCGCACAGATCCCGGATCACGTCCGCCGCGGGCACGCCGGCGCGGAGACTGTTCGTTCCGGTCAGAATCAGAAGATATTCCGGGCAGAACGGCGCGATATCCCGGTCAAACCGCTCCACCGCAGCCGCGCTCGTGTCGCCGCTCTCAGACAGATTCACCACGGGAAAATCGAGATAATAGGCGTAACTGTACGGCCAGTCCGCCGGCCCGTAGGAGAGGCGCCCGCCCCCGTGGCTGATGCTGTCCCCCGCCACCGCCGCCTGCCACCGGTCGTCCGGGTCCGTGCGGAACGGCTCCGCCTCGCTCCATACGCCGATCGGCTGCCCCTCCTCGTTCATGGCGCGCACCCGCCACCAGTATTGTCCTATCCGGGGCGATGGATCATACAGATTGGCATTGGAGATCACCCTGGAAAAAACGCGGTGGATCGACGGTTCCGCGCCATCCGGATTTTCCGGAGCGGCATCGGTCACCTCTACTTCATACGAAGCCGCGCCGTCCAGCGGCGTGAACGAATATACCGGATAGAGCAGCGCTGAACCGGGCTCCCTGTCAAAATGCGACCGCGGCTGCGGCGCGTACCGGACCATTCCGCCTTCCGCCGCATACGGAGCGGGTACGGAGAAAGGCGTGAGCGGCTTCCTGTCAAGATCGAGAGGACGCACGCGCCACCACAGCGCCTCCCGGCGGAGACCGTCCTTCTCCACATGGTCCCGGAGGATAAGCGCGCTGTTTGTATAAATGGTTCCGCTGCGATAGACGGCCATTCCCGAGGCGCTGTCCGCAGGAAGCTTCTCCGGCGGCGCGTCAAAGAGCTCCAGCTCATAGCACGCCGCATCCAGATCCGGCTCCCAGGACAGATACAGAAGCGGCGCATTTGCGGCTGCCGCCTGCTTTTCCGCCGCTGTCTCCGTGCCGTTCCCCAGAAGCGCCGCCGCGCCCAATGCTGCCGCCGCCAGAAGCGCCACAGCCCACCGCATGCCCCGCATACCGCTCCCCTCCTTGATTTCCTACCGGACGATTCCCGTTCCGCCGGTTCTATTCCCCGCGCCGCCCATCCTGCGGGATTCATACGCCGAGCCGGATCAGGCGGCCCGTTTCGCCGCTGTCAATCCGCACAGTGCCCGGGGCCAGACTGTCCGTTTCCCGGCAGAAAAGCGGGCCGAATTCCTTTTCGAGCGCTGACCAGACTGTCCGATGCTGCCCCATGATTTTGGACCGGTCTTTGCCGCAGCAGAACAGCCCGGCGGGCCGATCCGCCCGCTGCAGCGCCCGGCGCAGAACGTGCTGCACGATGCGCTGATCCGCCAGTTCTCCCATGGCCGGATGATACGGCCCGGCCGCAAGCGCGCCGCCGCGGTCCAGCTCTTCCGTCGCCTGAAGCCCCGTACGGATGACCGGGATGCCCCGCGCGGTATAATACCGTTTCAGGAAAGCGCAGCGGAACGCCGCCTCTTCTACAGTGAGCGGGCGGTATGCGCCTTCTTCATACCAGCGGCAGAGCTTCGTTCCGCGCAGCACCAGCACCGGATAGAGCCGGATGAAATCCGGCCGAAGCGCCGCTCCTCTCCGCGCAGTGCGCCGCAGCGACGGCCCGTCTTCTCCGGGAAGTCCCGTCATGAACTGCAGTCCCACCGTAAATCCGAATGCACGCAGAAGCCGGACCGCCTCTGCCGCATCCGCGGCGGAATGGCCCCGTTCCGCCCGGAGGAGCACCGCATCATCGAGGCTCTGTACACCGAGCTCCACCGTCGAAACGCCCGCTTCCCGCAGAAAGGAGAGAATCTCCCGGTCAATGCAGTCCGGCCGCGTGGAAAGGCGGATCGCCTGAATCCGCCCCGCCCGCAGCGCTTCCGAAGCGGGGCGGAGCAGCGACGCCATCACCGGCAGGGGAAGCGCGGTAAAGGAGCCCCCATAATACGCCGCTTCCCACCGTCGTGGTTCTTTGGCACTCCGGAGATATTCATCAATGAGGCGGGCCGCGTCGTCCGCCGTGACCGGCGTGGTCCGTCCCGTGATGCGCACCTGATTGCAGAAGACGCACTGATGCGGACATCCTTCGTGAGGAATAAAAAGGGGAATCATGGAATGTCTCATAAGCGCCTCACAGAAAAAGCGGGCCTGCGCCCGCTCCTTTCCTTACTCTTCTTCTTCGCCCTCTCCGTCGTTTTGTTCGTCCCGCTTCAGCTCATCCGCTTCGGTCAGCGCCAGCACGGTGAGGATATCGTGGCGGGAAATGAGCCCCACCAGTTTATTCTGTTCATCGACGACGGGCACCACTTTCAGATGTTCGTCCACCATGAGCGTGGTGATGACGCTCATTTCCGTCTCCGGCGTGACGCACCGCACGTCCCGCGTCATGATCTGCTCCGCTTCCGTGGCGAGCATCTTGCGGAACGATTTGGCGTACCGGCCGTAGCCGCAGTAATACAGCGTGCCGCCCAGGATATCGATGAACTGCGGAATGCGGGGCCGTACCTTTTTATAGAGCAGGTCTCCTTCGGACACGATGCCGAGAAGCGTATTGTCTTCCGCCACGACGGGGATCGCTCCCACATTGTGCGCTACAAAGGCGCGGATCAGTTCGTGGATCGTGATGGTGGGCGGTACGGTAAACACGTACTTTTCCATGAAATCTTTTGCGTGATAGATTTTTTCAGCCATGCATTTCGCCTCTTTCTGTATGATGAAATTGCCTGTATATATTGTACCCGATTTTTTCCCGCTTGGGTAAGGCGCCCGGCTGAAAAAATTTTTCTCAGAACGAATGAGAAATTCCCACGGACCAGAAGCGCCCGTCCAGCCCGCAGTCCGCGTCCGTCCGATCCAGCGCGTTGCGGACGCTCCCATAGAGACGGCTGTTCCGATTGAACTTCCGCGTCACCGTGACATTCAGCAGGTTATAACTGGTCTTTCCCGCAGCGCTTCCCGGCGTGAAGCCTTCCGTCACATAGTCAAAAAAGAACTGATCCCAGATCATGGCGCTCCATCCCGTATCTTTGTGGTCGTCGTAAATCAACTGGTACACCTGAGACCATTTCGCCCGCTGCGGCAGGTCTGTCCCCTGCGCGCTGTCCTTCGCGTCGAGCCAGGTAGAGACGACCTTCGTCTCCCACCGGTCGTTGAAGCGCCACCCCAGCGTATGCTCCACCCCGCGGATGCGCGCGCGGTCCACATTCTCATAGCGGTACTGCCGCACATCCCCATTCATCCCGATAAAGCGGGAATCAATGAGATTCGTCACATCGTTGTCGAAATAGGCCAGCGCCGTATACGCTTTGCCGGCCTCCGCCTCGATGCCGATGTCCCAGCTTTTCGAGGTCTCCGGACGGAGCGCCGGATTGCCGATGAGATGCACCCGCCCCGCATAGGGCATGACCATCTCCATGTCGTAATAGAGCTGGAGCACGCCCGGCGCTTTGAATCCCTCGCCGTAGTTGCCCTTTACGCGGAAATGATCCCCCGCGCGGTAGGTCACGCCGAGCTTCGGCGACGTGTGATCCCCGTACACGCTGTGATGGTCGTAGCGCACCGCCGGGAGAAAGAGCCATTTCCCGTACGTCATTTCGTCCTGCACATACGCCGCCCAGGTGTCCATGGTCTTTTCCGAACCGGCTTTGCTGTGCGGGCCGTCCCATTCGGTATAGCCGCTGTCGCCCGCCGCGCCGAGACCGGTGCCGCGCACGCGGTTTTCCTCGTACTCCGCGCCGAAGGTCAGCCGGTGGTGCGCCCCCGCCTGGAGCGTATCCCGCGCGCCCGCATGATACAGCCGGTTCTCGTCCCGGTTGAAATCATACGCCTCTGCGGCCCCGGCGGAACCGGCGGTGCGGCTCGCCCAGCGGAACCGGCTCGCATAGGCTTCGAGGGTCCAGCTGTTCCGCTCCGTCTTTCCGTCCCAGCTCAGCCCGTAATTTTCCTGCCGGTAATCGCGCGACGTAAAATGCGCCGGAGCCTCTCCGCTCTTCATGTGCTCGCTGAAATACGACGTCCAGAAATGAAGACGGCTTTCTTCATCGAACGCATAATCTGCGGATGCCTGATAGGACTGCGCCGAATCTTTTCCGCCGCTGTAATCATCCGACGGCAGGAGATCCCTGCGGTACTTGTCAAATTTCGCGTCAAACGACGCGGACCACCGGCCCATCTGTCCCGTAGCGGCGCGCCACCAGGAAAGGGTGTCGTCGGAATTGACTTCCAGTCCAGTGGAGATTTCCGGCGCGTCCGGCGTCTTTGTGATGATATTGATCACGCCGCCCATCGCTTCCGATCCATAGAGCGCGCTCGCCGGCCCGCGCACGATTTCAATGCGGTCCACGTTGAAAAGATTGACGCGGCTGAGCGCCATGGCGTTCCCGAGCCCCGCGGCGCTCGCTTCGTTCGCCACGCGCCGCCCGTTCACAAGAATGAGCGCCTTGTCCGTATCCATGCCCCGGATCATCACGTTGTGTCCGCCGTAGCGTGTATCATTCAGAAAGAGATTCGTCTCCGCCGCGAGCACATCCCGCACATCCGCCGCTCCGCTTCTGACGATATCTTCTGCCGTGATGGTTTCTACCGCTGCCGGTGTATTTTCCGCTTTCTGTTCGACCCGCGCCGCCGTCACCACCACCGCGTCCAGCGTATACACCGGAAGGTCTGCCGCCTGCGCCTCCACGGCAAACGCCGCTGCAAGAGCCGTCCCGCTCCATTTCCAGAATGTCTGCATATCTGTCTCCCCTGTATGTCTTTGTTATGAGTATACGAAAATCGGACCGGTTTGGCGAATGCTTTCTCCGAAGAAATGCCCATGTGCGCCGCGCATATAAAAAATCAGGTCTTGCGACCTGATTTTTTACAGATGATACGGCTCGTGGCGCATGATTTTCATGGCGCGGTACAGCTGCTCTGCCAGAATGAGCCGCGTCATCTGATGGGTAAATGTCATGGGAGACAGACAGAGCCGGTAATCTGCCCGCGCCCGCAGATTATTTCCGTTGCCGAAGGGCCCTCCAATGAGAAAAGTGAAGCGGCTCTTTCCCGCGGTCATCTGCTTTTCCAGCAGCCGCGACAGTTCCGGCGAGGACAGTTCCTTTCCTCCCGTGTCGAGGAGAATGACGTAATCCTCAGTCCCGACGAATTTCAGAATTTTTTCTCCTTCCTTCTCCATCACCTTTTCCCTGATGGCCTCGGAAGGCGCGGGAGGCATCTTCTCTTCGTCCTGTTCGAGAATCTGCACCGCCGCCAGAGGCGTCAGACGCTTCACGTATTCCGCGATGCCGTCGCGCATCCATTTCTCCTTGATCTTCCCGATGCCCGCGATGGTCAGTCTCATTCCTGCCGGTCCTCGCTGAGCAGCACTTCCGTCCGGCGGACCGCGCCGTCATGGACGAAGGTGAGGGAAATGGTGTCGCCCGGCTTGTACTGGTCGAGAATATCCCGGATGTCGCGCACCGTATTGATCTCCTGCCCGCCCACTTCGGTGATGTAGTCCCCGGGACGGATGCCCGTGAGGGACAGCGGGCTGTTGCCCGCCACGCGGAGCACGAGCACGCCTTTCACAGAGCTGTCCCAGCGGTAGCCGTAGCGGGCGGCGATGTCTTTGTCCGCGCCGTAGAGGCCGAGATAGGCGCGGGTGACGCGGCCGTTCTGAATGAGTTCTTCAATGATGGTGCGTGCCTGATTGACGGGAATGGCGAAGCCCATGCCCTCCACGCCTTCCTTGGCGATTTTCGCGCTGTTGATGCCCACCACTCTGCCGTCTGCCGTGACGAGCGCGCCGCCGGAATTCCCCGGATTGATGGCCGCGTCGGTCTGGATGAGTTTGAACCGCTGGTCCATGTCGTCCAGCGTGCGGTTCAGCGCGCTGATGACGCCCACGGTGACCGTCCCCTGGAACTCAAGCCCCAGCGGATTGCCGATGGCAATGGCGGTCTCGCCCACCTGCAGATGATCGGAGTCGCCGAATTCCGCCACGGGCAGATCGTCCGAGCCGTCGATCTTCACCACCGCCAGATCCGTTGACGCGTCTGTGCCGACCACCGTCCCCTGCACGGTATCTCCGCTGGAAAGACACACATTGACCTTTTCACTGTCTCCCACTACGTGATGATTCGTGACGATGTAGCCCTGCTTGTCAAAAATCACACCGGATCCTACGCTCTGCCCCACCTCGATGCGGCGGTTGAACACGTCCCGGTCATAGATCTGCGTAGTGATGCCCACCACGGCGGGGCCCACTTTCTTGACCGCTTCCACCACGGCGGTGTTCCGCACGGCGGGAAGCTCGAAATTTTCTGACGGCTGCGCGTCCGGCACCTTGTAGCGGCTTTCCGCTGCCGGCGCGTTCAGGAAAGGCAGCCCGTGCAGCATATATCCTCCGGCGCCTCCGGCGATCATCAATGCCGCCGCGGCGGCAGCCAGCCATTTCTTTGTATGTTTCCCGCCCTTCCGCGCCTCCATGGAGCGCCCTTCCTCGGCAAGTTTCCGGTCCAGATCTTCTCTGTCCATCTGTATCCCTCGTTTCTTTCTGAAAACGGTGTTGAAAAATTTTTTCTATTATAGCATAGGCGTCTGCGGGAGAGACAAAAAGAGGCAGGAACGGATTCCCGTTTCTGTCTCTTTCTTCCAGACGATTACTCTTCCGTAAAAGTCAGCGCGTCTTTGTCGTCTGCGTCTACGCGGAGCATGGTCTTGTCCTTGAGCGCTCCCTGCAGCACCAGTTCCGCAATGGGATCTTCCACTTCTTTCTGGATCACCCGTTTCAGCGGACGGGCGCCGTACTCGAAGTCCGAACCGTTCTTGATGAGATGCGCTTCTGCCTTGTCGGACAATTCCAGCTTGATGTGGAACTGATCGAGTTTCTTCTGCACGCCTGCAAGGAGAAGCTTGACAATATTCTTCAGATTGTCTTCGGAAAGCGGATGGAACACAATGATCTCATCAATGCGGTTGATAAATTCCGGACGGAAGGCCCGCTTCACATCGGAGAGGATGATTTCCTTCGTATGCTCGAAATCGGATTCCGCCTTTTTCTGTCCTTCGTCCGTCTTGAAGCCGAGCTGCTTCATCTGGTCTTTCAGATGCATGGAGCCCAGATTACTCGTCATGATGATGACGCAGTTCGTGAAGTCCACCGTGCGGCCCTGCCCGTCGGTAAGACGGCCGTCGTCCAGCACCTGCAGCAGGATATTGAAGAAATCGGCGTGCGCTTTTTCCACTTCGTCGAAGAGAATCACGCTGTACGGATTCCGGCGCACCTGGTCGGTGAGCTGCCCGCCTTCTTCATACCCGACGTATCCGGGAGGCGCCCCGACGAGACGGGACACCTCATGCTTTTCCATATACTCCGACATATCAAAGCGGATCAGCGACTTGTCGCTGCCGAAGAGGCATTCTGCCAGCGCTTTGGCAAGCTCCGTCTTGCCCACGCCGGTGGAGCCGAGGAAAAGGAACGAGCCGATGGGGCGTCTCGGATCCTTCATCCCTGCACGGGCGCGGCGGATGGCTTTTGCCACGGCGTGCACCGCCTCTTCCTGTCCGATGACCCGCTTGTGCAGTTCGTCTTCCAGATGGAGAAGCCGTTCGGAGTCGCTCTCTTTCAGATTCTGCACGGGCACGCCGGTCCATTTGCTCACCACTTCCGCCACATCTTCCGCGGTGACGGTGAGGTGATCCTGGTCGGCCCCTTTCCAGTCTTTCTTGAGATTTTCCACTTCTTCCGTGAGCTTCTTTGCCTGATCGCGGTAAATGACAGCTTTCTCAAAGTCCTGGCTGGATACGGCCGCTTCTTTTTCTTTCAATACATTGGCCAGCTCTTCCTCTTTCTTCCGGAGCCCTTCCGGCGTGGACGACGCTTCCATGCGGACTTTGGCCGCCGCTTCATCGATCACGTCGATGGCTTTGTCCGGCAGGAACCGGTCTGTGATGTAACGGTTCGACAAGGTGACAGCGCTCTGAATGGCTTCGTCGGTGATCTTCGCCTTATGGAACGCTTCATACCGGTCGCGGAGCCCATTCAGGATTTCTACCGTTTCCTTCGGCGTCGGTTCGCCCACCTTGACCGGCTGGAACCGCCGTTCCAGAGCCGCGTCCTTTTCGATGTACTTCTTATACTCTTTCAGCGTGGTCGCGCCGATGCAGCGCAGTTCGCCCCGGGCCAGAGCCGGCTTCATGATGTTTGCCGCATCCATGGACCCTTCCGAAGCGCCTGCCCCTACGAGGGTATGAATTTCATCCACAAAGAGAATCCAGTCCGGATGTTTCTTCACTTCATCGATGACTTTTTTCAGCCGTTCCTCAAACTGCCCGCGGTACTGCGTGCCCGCTACCACAGAGGACATATTGAGCGAAATGACATGGCAGTTCTTCAGAATCTCCGGCACGTCATTGTCCACGATGCGCTGTGCCAGCCCTTCCGCAATGGCCGTCTTGCCCACGCCCGGCTCGCCGATGAGCACGGGATTATTCTTGCTGCGCCGGGACAGGATCTGGATTACCCGGCTGATTTCTTCTTTTCGGCCGATGACCGGATCAATCTTGCCCTGTTTGGCCTTTTCATTGAGATCCACCGCAAAATCCGCAAGATCGCCCAGGCTCCCGTCTTTTCCTCCCTTGCTTCCGTCCTCGGAAAGCACGGTCTCAAAGGCTTTCTGCAGTTTATCCTGCGTCACGCCCAGATGCTGCAGAATCTGTACGGCGAGACCGCCGCCTTCCCGGAGGATGGCAAGAAGCATATGTTCCGTGCCGACATAATTCGTGCCCATTTCATTGGCTTCCTCCACGGCCATTTCCATGATGCGCTTGGCCCGGGGAGCCACATAGGCATTCTGCGGCGTCCGGCTGAAAAAGCTCCGCTGGTAGACGCCTTCAAGAAGCGGCTCCACGGCCTCCACCGTGACGCCCACCGCCGCAAGAATCCGTCCGCCCGCGCTGTCTCTTTCGTGGGCGATGCCCAGCAGGAGATGCTCCGCATCGACGGCGTCGCTTCCAAGCTTGAGCGCTTCTTCCGCGGCAAATTTAAATGCGTGTTTCACGCTGTCCGTATACCGGTTTTCCATGAGAATCCCTCCTTTACAGGGAATGACTGGTAAATATTCTATGTGCTGCCGGATTCAGAACCCGGCTCTTTTTATCAGATCCCGAAGCAGAACGGCCCGCCACAGATCCACGTCTTCTTCCTCCAGCTCTTCTTTGCGGGTGGTTTCCCGCACCCACGCCGGCGATGCAGCAAGGAGAAGTTTATAGAAAAGCTGCGGATCTTCTGACGGGAAGAGTCCGGACATAATGCCCGTCTCCACGGCGCCGGCGCATTCCGCGGTCTCCCGGGCTCCCAGGAGACGCGCATATTTCAGCGTTCCCAGTGCCCGCCAGGCGGCGTCTTTCCACTTCATGCCCGCGCTCCCGCAGACATGTTTCCACGCTGTCTGTTCCGCCTCGAGAATATCTTTGAGAAGCTGCTTCATCCGCTGGCAGAGCGTTTCCTCGGAAACGCCCAGCGTAACCGTATTCAGGAGTTCGCAGTACGGGTATGCGGCGTTCACGTCATCGTACAGACTCCGCAGAGAAAATCCCAGCCGCGCCGCTTTTTCCGCAGCCTGCGCCAGCGCTCCGCTTCCCGCCAGTCCGGGCAGGAATAGCGCCGCAGAAAGGCGCAGCCCCGTCCCCGCGCGATACGGAGACGCGGTCAGATACCCGAACTCGCTGTCGAAAGCCCAAGGAAGATCCCGGCTGAGCCGGGTCTCCATCCATACGGCTTTTCCCCAGAGCCGGAGCGCATCGGCTCCCTGCTGGATGCACTGGATGCGGACATGATCAAATCCGTTGACCAGCACCGACACATCCTGCCTCTCATTTACATAGAGACGCATCTGGTCATGATACGAGGGAAAACGGGCGGGGAGAAGCCGCCTGGCTTCCAGAAGTTCACGCTCCCCGGCGGAAAAAGAAATCACGGAAAATCCCGTCATCCGGTCCGTTTCCTCCTGATTCCACCGCTCCATGGCAGCCGCCGCCTGCTGCGCCGTACGGCTCAGCGTTTCCCGATCCGCGTGCCGGGGAAAAGGCGTCTTCGCCAGGTTCCGCGACAGCTGAAGCCGCACCCAGAGGAGCGCACCCAGCGCTTCTGCCGCCCATGGCGGAGCCGTTTTTTCCAAAAGTTCACTGCTTGTCATGATGGTCTCCCTGATCCTTTTCATTCAGCGCGCGAATGGCATCCCGAACTTTCGCCGCTTCTTCGTAATTTTCTTCTTTGACGAGCGAAGCCAGCTGCTCTTTCAGCTTCTGCAGTTCCGGCGGATCTTCCTCCGCCGCTCTGACCGCCCCCGTTTCCGGCGTCTTTCCAAGATGCTTCGCGCCTTCCTGCGATTTCCGGAAAAACGGCTTCAGACTGTCCCGAAAGGTTTCATAGCAGTCCGGACATCCCAGTTCTCCTTCCTTCCGGAACGTCTCCAGCGTAGTCCCGCAGGACCGGCAGGTCAGATTCCGGAGTTCACTCAGCGGATCGCTCCAGATATTCTGGAAAAAAGAATGATCAAACATGGAATGCATGAGTGAATCCATACCGCCGCTCATGACACGGCTCTGCGCCGCGCATTCCGGACAGAGATGTTCTTCCGTACGCCGCCCATTGACAATCTGTGTATAATGCACCGTAGCTTCTCTTGTATGACAACGATCGCAAAGCATTTATTTTCCCTCCTTTATGATCCGGCTGATGCGGTGCGCCGCATCTCTGGCCGCCATTTCCCGGCGGTCTGCCGGACAGTGTTCCATAAACATATCCATCAATTCCCGCATCATCTGACATTCACGCATGGTGATGGCTCCGGATGACACGAGCATGTGAAAATAATTATCCAGCAAATTGACGGAGGTATCCCGCTTCTTTGTTTTTTCCGGCGGCGCTTCCTGCCGTTCTGTCCGCACGGAGATGCGGATAAACCCGCCGCTACCCCGGCGGGATTCCACATGGAAACGCGCATCCGGGCTGAATCGGGTATTGATCACATACGTGACCTGTGACGGCGCACAGTCCAGAAGCTCGGCCACTTCTTTCCGTTTCAGAATGACCACCGGCGTCGCCTGCTTTCTCAGCTGATTCAGGATAAAAGTTTCAATCCTGTCAGACAGTATATTGCTGACCATTTGTATCACTGCCTTATAGCGCCCTGAGGCGTCTGGATTATCTCCGGGGAATCCTTTCTTCTTTTTTCCCCTTTGACAATCGTATTATAAAGGCAAATGGTCAAATAGTCAATATAAAAGTTGAAAAATCAAGAAAATTTGACTTTTTTGCGAAAAAAATATTGACCAAGCGAAGCGGCAAACGCCGGACAAAACCCAATTGTCAGGAAATGGCCCGTCAGTCATCTACTTTCCCGACACCGCCTGCCCTTTCCCTGATCGGATGAAGATATCTATCCTTGAGAAATTGGGCGGCTCTTCTCCGCCTGTCCCGGAGGCGGGCTCAGAACCGCCGGCATGCCGCCCGCAGAAAAACAGGAGGGATGTCCCTCCTGTCTTCACGAATAAGCGCCGCGCGTATCTCACCGATTTCCGGTTCTTTTCCCCATCATGTTTGGCCGCCGTCCGGGAAAAACACAAAAACGGCAGCGGAAAGAATCCGTTGCCGTTCTGTCAAAATGAATCGTCTTCCACGCCGATACGGTTCAATACGGCGGACACCACAGAACCGGAAAATCCCCGCCGGAGAAGAAATCCCGCCGCCCGGCGGAAATCGGAAGACTGGCCGGGCGCAAATTCACGTTTCAGGCGCAGCGCCGCCTCAGCCTTTTCCATTTCTTCTTCCGCGGTCAAATGCCTGTCCAGAGAGAGGCCCCGGCTGCGAAGTTTATTCTGAATATACCGGTCCCCATAGCGCATGCTTTCCCGATACTGTTCAAAAATTTCTTCCGCCAGAGCCTGGTCGTCCAGGTAATGCTCACGATGCAGCGCTTCCACTGCCTTGTCGATTTCCGCGCCGCCATAGCCTTTCCGCCTGAGCTTCGTCCGGATCTCCCATTCGCTCTGAGCGCGGTATCCCAGAAGATGAAGCGCCGCTTCCATGGCGGTGCGTTCACTTGCCTTCTTCATCGGATTCAGCGATGACGCCGTTCTCAAACGCCTCCGGCTCCGCTACGAGAGTATCGCGGATGGTCTTGTCGATTTCCGCCGCCACCTCCGGATTGTCCCGAAGATACTTCTTGGCATTTTCCCGCCCCTGGGAAATACGCGCGCCTTTATAGGAATACCAGGCGCCGCTTTTCTGAATGATATCCATACTTGCCGCCATATCGAGGAGCGTCCCTTCCTTGGAGATGCCCTCGCCGTACATAATGTCGAAATCGGCTACGCGGAACGGCGGCGCTACTTTGTTTTTCTGGACTTTCGCCCGGGTGCGGTTGCCGATAATTTCCGTCCCGTTCTTGATCGCTTCTGCCCGGCGCACTTCCACGCGGATGGTGGCATAAAATTTCAGCGCCCGCCCGCCGGTGGTCGTTTCCGGATTGCCGTACACCAGGCCGACCTTTTCACGCAGCTGATTGATAAAAATGACGACCGTACGGCATTTGCTGATGCTGCCGGTCAGCTTCCGCAGCGCCTTGCTCATGAGGCGCGCCTGCAGGCCCACCGACTGATCGCCGATATCCCCGTCGATTTCCTGTTTCGGCACGAGCGCCGCCACGGAATCCACGACGACCATATCCACCGCGCCGCTCCGCACAAGAGATTCGCAGATGCTGAGCGCCTGTTCGCCGCAGTCCGGCTGGGAGATCAGCAGATCATGCGTATTCACGCCCAGATGATGCGCGTAAATGGGATCCAGCGCATGTTCCGCGTCGATGAAAGCCGCCACGCCGCCCATCTTCTGCGCTTCCGCAATAGCATGCAGCGCAAGCGTCGTCTTGCCCGATGACTCCGGCCCGTAGATTTCAATGATGCGGCCCCGGGGATATCCGCCCACGCCGACCGCCACGTCGAGCGCGAGCGATCCCGTGGGGATGACTTCCAGATTCATACGGGACCCCATGTCGCCGAGGCGCATGATCGCGCCGGTGCCGAATTCCTTTTCAATCTGTTTCATGGCGTTATCCAGCGCACGTTTTTTATCCGCCTCCAGATGATCCATAGTTGATACTCTATCCATATTCGCTGCCATCACTGGGCCTCCTTCGCTCCACCGCCCCGCGGGGGTTCGTGGTTTCTGATGTATTCCGCCGCATAAAACAGCGCTTTTTCCGCCGCGCCGTAGCGTACGCTTTTCCGGGAACCAAGAAAACGTTCCTCATGCACTTCCGTCCCATCCCAGCCGGAGACGCCGATATACACAAGGCCTTCCGGCTCGCCTCGTTCTCCCCGGCCGGGGCCGGCATAGCCCGTAGTGGAAACGGCGATATCCGCTCCGTACAGGAAACGGCTCCCATCCGCCATTTCCCTGGCAGTCTCCCGGCTCACGGCGGTATGCGCCGCCAGCGTCTCCGCAGAAACCCCCAGGATGCGCTCCTTCGCGCTGTTCCAGTACGTTACGGCGCTCCCCCGGAAGTAAACGGAACTCCCCGGGGCATCGGTCATGAGCTTGCCGATCAGCCCTCCTGTACAGGACTCGGCGGCGGAAAGGGTCAATCTTTTTTTCTCGAGCAGCGCCGCCAGATCCCGCCGGGCGTCTCCTTCCAGATTATAACGCACAGCGGGGACCCGTTCCATCACCAGTTTTTCCAGCGGACGGATGCGGCGGAGCGCATCTTCCCCGTCAGTTCCCCGGGCGGTGAGACGCACCGCAATATAGCCGGGGCGCGCATAAAACGCGATGGAGGGATTATCCTGCGCCGTCACGGCATCCATGAGCGCTTTTTCCACGTCCACTTCCGATGCCCCCTCCACGGACAGCACCAGAGAACGGATCACACCCTGCGGCCCGAAACGGCGTTCCAGCCAGGGCATCATGTGCCGTTCCGCCATCTGTTTCATTTCAAAAGGCGGACCCGGCAGGTGAATGAGCGTTTTCCCGCCGGCCGTTACCGCGCAGCCGCTGGCCGATCCGGCGTCGTTCGGCAGAAGCTCCGCTCCTTCGGCAAACCAGGCCTGCCGCTCCTGCGCAGGCTGATAGATCCGTCCCCGTTCTTCATAATAGGCGCGGAGGCGTGCCGATTCTTCCGGAACAAGGCGAAATGCAAGCCCCAGCGCTTCCGCGCCGGCTTTCTTGGTGATATCCCCCTGAGTGGCTCCGAGTCCGCCCGATGTAATAACCAGATCCGCCCGGTGGAGCGCCTCTGTAAAAACGCTCCGCATGCGTTCCGGATTATCCCCCACCGTCGTCATATAAGCCACGGTATATCCGTGCTCGTTCATAAAGGACGCCAGCCACTGACTGTTTTCATTGGCGATCTCTCCGAGGAGAAGTTCCGTCCCGGTGGTGATGATTTCCGTAATCATGCCGCGCCTCAATCGATGCGTTCCGCGATCAGATCGTAGGCATAGCCGTCGGTGATGCGCACCCGGATAAAATCGCCGGGCTTTGCGTCCCCGGGATGATCCACATACACATTGCCGTCCACTTCCGGCGCCTGGAAAACGGTGCGCCCCTTCGCCTGCACGTGCCCGTCTCCGGTTTCGATCAGCTCTTCCACGAGCGCTTCCGTCTCCCGCCCGACGGCGTTCTGATCATTCTCCTCGGAAATCGCCGCCTGCGCCGCCATGAGACGGTGATAGCGCTCTTCCTTGATCTCCTCCGGAATCTGGCCGTCCATCTTCGCCGCGGGCGTGCCGTCCTGCGGCGAGAACATGAACGCGCCCATATCGTCGAAGCGCACCTCCTGAATGAACTGCAGAAGCTCTTCAAAATTTTCGTCGGTTTCTCCGGGGAATCCCACCATGAGGGTCGTGCGCACCGTCATGGGCGCGCGGGCCGCACGGATTTTCCGGAGCAGCGCCCGGATGCTTTCCGACGAATCGCGGCGATTCATCCGTTTCAGTACGGAGTCACTGATATGCTGCAGCGGAATGTCCACATATTTGCAGATTTTCGGCTCCGATACGATGAGCTCCAGCAGCTCATCCGTAAAATAGGTCGGATACAGATAAAACAGCCGGATCCAGTGCACGCCGTCAATTTTTACCATTTCCCGAAGCAGCGCCGCGAGCGACGTGCCGTCTCGCAGATCCCGCCCGTAGCAGGACAGATCCTGCGCGATGAGGTTGATTTCCTTCACGCCCCGCGCGGCGAGCTCTTTCACTTCGTGAAGCACCGATGGAATGGGACGGCTCCGCATGCGTCCCCGCACGTAGGGAATATAACAGAATGTACAGCCGTTGCTGCACCCCTCGGCGATCTTCACATACGCCATATATCCCGGCGTGGTGAGTTCCCGCGGAATCAATTCTTCGTGTTCGCAGGGCGCCGTATCGAAATACTGCACCTTTCCTCCATCCCGGTACGACTCCGTCACGGCTTCCAGAATGCACTGCCACGAATTGGTCCCCAGCAGGATGTCGATTTCCGGGATTTCCCTGGCCAGATCCGCCTGAAATTCCTGGGTAAGGCATCCCGCTGCGACAAGGCGCTCGCAGGTTCCGTTTTTCCGGTATTCCGCCGCCTCCAGCAGCGTCTGCACCGATTCGTCTTTCGCCGCGTCAATGAAGGTGCATGTATTGATGATAATGATCTGGGCTTCGTCCAGATTATCCGTCAGGGCATATCCCCCTTCTTCCAGCAGGCCGAGCATTTTCTCCGTATCCACCAGATTCTTGGAACAGCCGAGGCTGATAAAGCCGATTTTTTTCTTCATCTTTTATTCCTTCCCAAAGCGAATGTTCTGGAGCCACAGGTCCAGCAGCTCTTTTTTGCCTGTTTCCGTATACTGTTTGTCCAGCGGCCAGAAAGCAATTTTCTGTTTCATGTCGTCGGCGGGCAGGCGCGTGTCGTTCACATACATAAAATAATACCCGTTGTCGCTGAGCAGATCCGACCGCTCTTCCGAGTCGAGGATCCAGTCGATGAATGCCGCGCCCCGCTCCGGCCGCGCCGCATCCCGGGCAAGCGCCGCGCCGTACAGATAATAAAAGGTGCCGTCCTCGGGATATACGATGCGGACAGGCAGACCTTCCTGCCTTACTTTCTGCGCTTCATCCAGCCCGGAAATGCCGATGTCGCATTTGTCCATGGATGCCATGTGCGCCGGTGTAGACAGGTATTTTCCATACTGCACGATGTGTCCCGCGGC
>CATVYJ010000002.1 GCA_958348245.1 uncultured Veillonellaceae bacterium
TCTTTTTCTACCGGCCAGCAGCTTCTTCCTTTGTTACTTTCCATTCTTCTCTGGAGAAGAAGGAAAGTAACGACCATGGTCTCGCATGCCATAAATGGATTCATTCGTGTGTTTCGCACACGTACGGACTCTCTATGTAGGTCCGCATCCACATGAGAAAAAACCATCACGCCGCGATGTAAGTCCGCGTTTTCATGAGTGAGAAGCGAATCGCCGCGCCTGCCTCCGCACGAAGTGAGCAAAAATTTTCGCGAAGCAAATGCTCCCGCACCGCTCGGGAAAAAACTTTTTCTCTAAAAATTTCCTCCGCCCCATTTCGGGACAAAAAGAAAACCGCCCCCTGCGGGACGGTTCTTTTCCGTTTTCAGAATGTGTCGTAGTGAATCCGCGACGCGTCGTAATGATTCAGCCGGATGGGCCGGTCCGCGGGGTAGCCCACGGGAATGATGCAGAAGGGCGTCACTTCCAGCGGCAGATCGAAGAGGCTCCGGATGTGGCGGATGCGGTCCGCGTGGGGATAGACGCTGATCCACTGGGTGCCGAGGCCGAGGTGCTCCGCTTCGATGAGAATATTCTCCGCGGCGGCGGCCAGATCCATGGGCCAGCTCTCCGGGAAGGTGATGCCTCTCGTGTCGCCCAGCAGCAACAGGGCTACCGGCGCTTTGCGGATGGGCCCGGCGGTCATGTTGTTGTGCGCGAGCGCCTTGATGAGCGCGTCGTTGCGCACGACGATGAAATGCCACGGCACCTGATTGCCGGCGGTGCGGGCCTGCATGGCCGCGCGGAGAAGCTTGTCCACCGCCTCGTCCGTCACGGGCGCGTCGCCCTTGTCCTTGAATTTCCGCGTGTTGCCCCGCTTCATGATTTCATCCATAGTCGTTCCTCCTTTTCTATTTCTTTTTTGTCTATATTTCCTTTATATTTTATTATAGCATGCGCCGCCGGTCCTGCCTTCACCCGGAAGGGGGTATAAAAAAGACAAATAACGCGGCCCCGCCCCGTCTGCGCCGCGCGCCTCTCCCCGGCCGGCGCGGAGATTTGCACTGTATCTGAAAAAAAGGTAAAATGAGTATGTATGCATAACTGCACGGAAAGGAGCATTCACTTGAAGAGACGACAACAGACCATCAGGAAACCGGTCACCTATGAAGGGGTGGGCCTGCATTCCGGTCTACCCGTGCGGATGACGCTCCTTCCGGCGGAGGCGGATGCGGGCATCACATTCCGCCGCACGGATCTGCCGGGCGCGCCGGAAATCCCCGCAAGCTCCGCCTATCTGGCGGGCACGACCCGCGCGACGACGCTCGCAAAGGACGGCGCGCAGGTCTCCACCATCGAGCACGTATTGTCCGCCCTGTACGGCATGCACATCGACAACTGCACGATTGAAATGGACCGGCCGGAGCCGCCCGTGGGCGACGGCAGCGCCGCCACCTTCATCGGCATGATCCGGGAAGCGGGCGCGGCGGCGCAGGACGCGGAAGCCCATGTATTCGAGCTGCCGCACAGCCTCGCCGCGTACGAAGGGGACAAATTCGTGGCCGCCCTTCCCTACGACGGTCTCCGCATCACCTACACGTCCATGAATCCGCATCCCCTCCTGGGCACGCAGGTGCTGGACGTGACGGTCACGCCGGAGAGCTATGAAAAGGAAATCGGCTCCGCCCGGACCATCGGATTCACCTGGGAGCTGGAAGCCATGCGCAAGATGGGCCTCGGCCGGGGCGGCACCACGGAAAACGCCGTGGTGTATTCCGAGGCGGGATGCCTCTCCGTCCCGCGCTGGCCGGACGAGCTGGTGCGCCACAAGATTCTGGACATCCTCGGGGATATCTCCCTCATCGGCCCGCTTCACGCGCACATTATCGCCGTCATGGGCAGCCACAAGCTGAACGGCGCTCTCTCCGAACAGATTCTGGCGCTGAAAGGACAGAAATAACCGATCCAACCATCGAAGGTATATAAGGAGGAAAAGATTATGGAACTCGACGTCACTCAGATCAAGGAAATTCTGCCGCACCGTTATCCGATGCTGCTGGTAGACCGCATCATCGAACTGGACCCGCTGAAATACGCCATCGGCATCAAATGCGTCACCACGAATGAACCGTTCTTCCAGGGCCACTTCCCGGAAAAACCCATCATGCCCGGCGCGCTCATCTGCGAAGCCATGGCGCAGGTCGGCGGCATCGCCCTGCAGTATCCGGAAGAAAACCGGGGCCTGCTCCCGTTCTTCACGGGCATGGACAAGGTGCGCTTCCGTTCCCCCGTCACCCCCGGCGACGTGCTCGTCACCCGCGCGGACATCAAGAAAATCATCGGCCGCATGGGCAAGGTGCACTGCGAAGCGAAGGCCAACGGCGTGCTCAAGGCGGAAGCGGATTTCCTCTTCTACCTCGCGGACCCGAAAGAAAATCTGAAGAAATAAAAATTTATCTGAAATCAGCGGAAAAAGAGTGAAAATGAAAGAAATCCCGGCAAAACTCTCCGGATTTCCCGAAACTCCCCCGATTTCCCGGTTTCAAAAACGGACTGTCTTTCCGATATTATATATAAAAGACAGAAGCAGCCTGTGCGTTGCTGTCAGGACATACATCACGGAGGAGTAAGGATGATGGAACTCAAAATCGTACAAACGCTGGACCCGCAGATCCACCCCACAGCCGTCATAGATCCTACCGCCGTCATTCACAAAAATGTCATCATTGGTCCCGGAGCGGTCATTGGTCCCAATTGTGAAATCGGTGAAGGCACGATCATCGGTCCCCATGTGGTCATCGCCAAGAATGTGCGCATGGGCCGCAACAATCACATCTATTCCGGCGCCGTCATCGGCGAAGAGCCGCAGGACCTGAAATTTGCCGGCGAATACAGCACGGTCGTCATCGGCGACGGCAATCTCATCCGGGAATGCGTCACCATTCACCGCGCCACCGGCGAAAACTGCGAAACCCGCATCGGCTCTCACACCATGCTGCAGGCGTACGTGCACATCGCGCACAACTGCAACATCGGCGACCACGTCGTCATGTCGGGCTATTCCGGTCTGGCGGGCCACGTCGTCATCGAAGACCACGTCGTCGTAGGCGGCATGGCGGGCATCCACCAGTTCGTCAAAGTGGGCGACGGAGCCATGGTGGGCGGCATGTCCAAGATCGTGCAGGACATCTGCCCCTACGTCATCGCCGACGGCAATCCGGCGCACATCGTGGGCCTGAACAGCGTGGGCCTCTCCCGGCGCAATGTCTCCCCGGAAGTGAAGAGTGATCTGAAAAAAGCGTACCGTCTCATTTTCCGTTCGGGGCTCAAGCTCGTGGACGCCATCGCGGAAATGGAGCAGGAACTCCACTCCACGCCGGAAATCGAACATCTCCTCCGCTTCCTCCGGAACTGCGACCGCGGTCTCTGCCGCGCCAGAGAAAGATAAAAAATCAAGTCCCCTTTTCCATTGGGAAAGGGGATTCTTTTTTTCTGAGAAAGACAGTCTTTCGGAAATTTGTCCGGGGACGGCCTTTTATTTTTTCCTTTTTAAGGGCAGGGCCATAGAGCGGACCGCTGTGTCTGCGTGCTCATCCCGCTGCAGCCCGCAGGAAAGAGAGAAAGTTTTCCCGCACGGAGGGAGCCTGCATCGCGGCGCGGATGGTTTTTCTCATGAGGGAGCGGACCCACACAGAAGGTCCGTACGTGTCCGAAACAAACGACTGATTCCGTTATTGGAATACGATTCCAGCGTCGCTTCATTTTCTTTTCATCCTGATGTAAAGAAAACGAAGCAAAAGAAAAGGCAGCCGCCCGGTCATTCCGCCCTGAGATTTGGCGGCCCTCCGCTGACGGAATGAAACTCGCTCGCTGCGCTCGCTCAGACAGTCATTCCGTCCGGGCGCTCCGGGCCGTCAAATCTCACCCCTGCGGGGCCGGGCTCCATTCCAATGGGCGGGGAGCTGCACCAATGCTCGACTGTTGGGTTTCAGGCGGTGCGGATTCACACACAATGCAAAATGGTTCTATTCATTTCGCGCGGACTCAAATGCGGCGCGTGCGTGTGAAGGATGCTGGAGCGGACCCGCATCCTTCGCGAATCTTCCCCGCATGCCCGTGGAAGATTTGCGTCGCCGCTTCGCGTCTCCCTTGTTTGTTTTGTTTGTACGCAGGCGGTGCGGTGGCGGGCGAGTGTTTTCCTTCTTGCTCATGTAGTTGGAAGTTTTGTGTCCACGCTTTGCACGTCCCTTATACTATTCTTTCTCTTCAGGACAAAGCAGACCCACATACGACGAAAAATTTTCTTGTCGTATGTGGGTCTGCTTCTGTGTTTGCGACACGTGAGCAAAGGGGAGCCGCCGTAAGGCGCGACGCAAAAAGAGCACGGGAATACCGGTAATCGCATCGCACGCGCCCGGCGTTCGTCGCCAGGCAGTTCGTGCGGGCCGCTTTTTATTTGTGCGGCCTTCTTCTCACCCGCTCCCCGGCCAAGTGCCGGGATGTCGTCCGGCCATTAGAAAAAAGCCGGCTGCTTCCTTCCCTGTGTACCTTCCATTCTTTTCCGGAAATGAAACCACATCAGAATGAGAAAGAAGAAAAGTACAGCACCTGCGTCCTCGCAAAGTAAAAAGAAAACAGCTCAGCACTGGTGCAGCTCCCCGCCCATTTGAACGGAGGCCGGTGCCCGAAGGGAGAAATTCTGGCTGGTGGCGTCAGCCGGAGCGCCTGTTTGAGCGACCGCAGGGAGCGAGTTGCGCGGAGGGTAGTGACCAGCCAGAATTTCAGGCCGAAGTGACTGGGCGGCGGCCATTTCTTGGCCGACGTTCTTTCCGGGCGGCCGGAAAGAATGTCGGCGACGCTAGAATCGCATGCCATAAATGGAACCATTCGTGTGTTTCGGACACGTACGGAAGCAACCCGTAGGGCCGCTTCTTATGTAAGAAAAACTGTTACATCTCTATGTAAGTCCGCATGAGAAAGAGCGCCCGCGTCATCATGTGGCCCCGCGCCGCACGGGAACTCCGTTTTAACAAAATGCCCCGCGTTTCCCCCACTGAAAAAAGCCCTCCCGTTCAGAGAGGACTTTTTCTGTTTCCGTCAATTCACCGCGCGGTACGCGCCGTTTTCGATCTTGAGGAGCACCAGATCGACCTGGGGATCGCCGCTTTCGTTGAAGGTCATTTTGCCGCACACGCCGTCGAAGTCTTTCATGGAGGCGAGCGCATCGCGCACTTTCTTCGTGTCGGTGGTGGTGCCCGCCTGTTTCACCGCCGCCGCGGCCAGGTATGCCGAGTCATAGGCGCACGCCGCGAAGTTGTCCGGCTCGTGGCCGTATTTTTCCGTGAAGTTCTTCACAAATTCTTTCGTGCGGGCGCTGTCCCGGTCGGCGCTCCACATGCAGGACACGTACACGCCGTCCGCCGCGTCCCCCGCGCCGCGGATGAGTTCGGGGGAGACAAAGCCGTTGTCCCCGAGCACGGGCTGATGCATGCCGAGCTCGCGCATTTTCTTCAGGATGAGCGCGCCTTCCTGATAGTAGCCGGCCACGACGACCACATCGGGATTGGCGTGCTGGATTTTCGTGAGCTGCGCGGAGAAGTCGCTGTCTTTATCCGCAAAGGTTTCGTCCGCCACGATGTCCACGCCTTCTTTCGCGAGCGCTTCCTTGAAGATATTGTACGCGGACACCTGATGCTCGTTGTTGTGCGAGTAGAGGAGCGCCGCCGTGCGGTAGCCCAGCAGTTTGTGCGTCTTTTCTACGGTCTGGGGAATGTTCTGCGACTCGGGCACGCAGTTGCGGAAGAGGTACTGCCCGCCGTCGGTGAGGCCTTCCGCCGTGGTGGCCGCGCCGAGGAGCGGGATATGCGCCTGCTCGAAGATGGGCGCTACCGCTTTGTATTCGCCGGAGATGAGCGGCCCCACCACGAGGAGCTTCTTGTCCGCCACCATTTTCTGCGCGGCGGACACGGCCTGGGCCACCACGCCTTTCGTGTCCACCATTTCCACTTCGAAGTGATAGTCCCCCTGCTGATTCAGCTCTTCAATGGCCATGTCGAAGCCTTCCTTTTCCGCAAGGCCGTATGCCGCGACGCCCCCGGTCGTGCCGTTCAGAAATCCGAGCTTCACGGTTTTTCCCTGATCCGCGGCCGAATCGCCGCCGCATCCCGCAAGGCCCGCGCAGGCCGCCGTCACGACGAGCGCTGCGCCCAGTGTCTTCCACAGTTTCTTCCAGTTCATAGTTCTATTTCCTCCTTTTGAAATCCACGTCAATCCCAAAAGAGGGTACAAAAAAAGCCCCCGCCTGCCCGATGGCAGACAGAGGCGACATGCGCGGTACCACTCTGTACTATACTCAGGAGCGCCGGTTTCTCCTGCCGCGAGGCGCGCGCACAGACCGGCCCTCAAAAAAAGAAAACGCCTCCATCCGGAATCCCGGACAGAGGCGGCTCGCGCGGTACCACTCTGCATTATGCTCGTCGGCACAGAAAAATCTGCGCTCTGTCCGTAACGGGGACGACCGGCTCCGCCTACTTCTTTCGGCAGAGAAGCTCCCGAGTGATTGTCCGCCATTCATCCGCGCCGGTTTTCACCGCCCACCGGCTCTCTGCAGCTCTCATAAATGGTTTCCGTCTCGTTCATCGCCTGTATTGATGTGATGAGCGTATTCTACCGGAGGAATGATTTTTTGTCAAGGACCGTTTCGAAAAATTTCTCCCTGTACGGATGTCCCGCCTTTCCCCGGCATAAATCGCCTCTCCCGCCTCATTCCGCATCACAAGGTACCTTGTAATGCAAAGTACCTTGTGATATATTAGGAATGTAAGGAAGAGATCAGGCTGCCTCCGGGCAGCGAGTCACAGAAAGGATCTCCCATGAATGTACAGCTCAAGAAAGGCGTCATGGAAATCGTCGTCCTCTCCATGCTCCGCCGCAGGGAGTACTACGGATACGAGCTGGTGACGGATATTTCCAGATACATCGAGATGTCCGAGGGCACCATCTATCCGCTGCTCAACCGATTCAGAAAGGACGGGCTCGTGGAGACGTACCTCGTGGAGTCTCACAACGGGCCGCCGCGGAAGTATTACCGCATCACCGCAACCGGCCGCGAGGAATATGAAGAATCTGTCCGGGAATGGATACAGTTCACGAAAGCAGTGCGGACGCTGCTGGAGGAAGGAGGCACCCCGAATGAACCGAACTGAATTTATGGACTTGCTCCGCTATTATTTCCGCCGCGTGGACGAGGCGGATCTGGCGGAGATCCTCTCGGACTACGAGGCGCATTTCGAGGAGGGCCGGAAGGCGGGCCTCTCGGAGGAGGACATCTGCCGGGAGCTGGGCAGCCCGAAGGCCATTTACGACATGTACGCCGCGGAGGGCATGCTCCGTGAAAAGAAGGACGCTCCCGCGCCGCCTCCGGGCGCTTCCTCCCGCACGGCGGAGCGCCTTTCCCTGCATGCGGACCGCCTGGCGGACCGGGCGGGCGAGATTGCCGGACAGGCCGGTGAGCTCGCGGGAAAAACCATCGACCGCGCGCAGGACGCGTGGGACCGGGAAATCGGGCCGCGCGTGCCCGGCGCGGCACAGGCCGCGGGCAGTCTCGTGTGGACGGTACTCTTCTCCGCGTGCTATGCCGCGTCGTTCCTCGTCTTCCTCATCACGGCGCTCGTGGTGTACCTCCTGTCGGGGGCGGGCGCACAGTTCGGCGGCTTCTCTCCCCTGCCGGGCATCTCCGCGGTGACGCTCTGGTGCATCGCCGGCACGGGATTCTTCGCCGGACTGGCGCTCTTCTTCACCGGCAGCGAGATCCGGAAGCTCCATCGGTCCCGGCAGGCTCCGCCGCCTCCGTCGTCCGACGGGGAAGCGGCCGCGTCCGATCCCGAAGCCGACGCTTCGGAGGACGCGCCCCGCGGCCCGGTCCAGCCCGCCCTGCTGCTCCCCGCAGCGGGCAGAAAGTGAGGCTCCCATGAAAAAAATCATCGTCTGTCTCGCGCTCTCCGTGCTCTGCTTTTTCGGCGGCGCGGCTTCATTCCTCGCCAACGACGTCACGGCCTACGCCGGCTGGGCGCACCGCAACTATCCCCGCATGGCGGACAAACTGGACCGCCGCATGGAACGCCTCATCCCGGGCTGGCGCTGCGGCGACCCCGCCCCCGGCCACGAACGGCGGCATCATGAAGCAAAGCCCGTGCCGCCGCCCCGCCGGAACGAGGCCCGCCCGGCGCCGGCTCCCGCGCCCGCACCGGAAGCGCCCGCGGCTCCCTCCCCTCAGTCCTGATCGGGACATCGTCCCGCATGTCATACCGTTCCTGTCCACAGGAAGAAAGTGAGGAATCATCATGAAAAAGCTCATTCTCTCTGCCGCTCTCGCAGCCGCCTGCGCTGCCTTCGCCGCAACGTCCGCGTACGCCGCCCCGCCGGTGCCGCCCCAGCAGCCCACCGCGCCCCCCGCGCCGGAGGAGACGGTGACGCCGCCGTCCCGGTCGTACATGGACAGCGTCATCCGCGCGGAACAGGAAGGCACGGCGCGCATGCCCATGAAGGGCGTCATCAAGGCGTACCGCGAAATGGGCAAGCCGCCCAAAGCGCCGAAGGCTCCGAAAGCCGCGCCGGCAGAAGCGCGCCCCGCGCCGGAAGCGCCGCCGGCAGAGGATCTGCGTCCGGCCCGCCCGCCGCGTCCGGAAAGCGGCCCGCGCTATGCCCGCCGGGACGGCGAATCCCCCCGCGCGTACCGGGACGATGTGCGCGGCCCCCGGGCCGAACGGGCGGCCTGGCGCGATGACGACCGCCGTCCGGCTCCCGCGCCGCGCCACAGGAGAGCGCGCCACCACTATGACGCCGACGGCAGCCTGTACTGCCCCTACGGCTACGAACACCGCCGCGGCGGCTGCCCCTACTATGCGGAGCGCCATGCCTCCTATTACGACGATGACCGCTACGACGGCTACGATGATTATGACGACGGCTGGTACGACGACGACGGCTATTACCATCACCGCACCTACCGTCACCACAGAGGCGGCTCCCGCCGCGGATGACCCGTGACTGCCGCTTCTCCTGAAACGGCGGCTACCGCAGCCGTATGATTGAATTTTTCAGAAAGGATTCTCCCATGAAACAGGTACTCATCTGTGCGGCCATCGCGCTCGCGGCGGCCCTCCTCCCGGGAGGCGCGGCAGACGCCGCATCGCCCGCGCCCCGCCGGGACAGCCGGAGCGGCTGTGTCCAGTCCGCGCCGGTCCATCACTATGAGGATTACGACCGCGGCGGCCATCACTACGACCGCCATCACGACGGCTGGCACTGCTGACGCCGTCCCCTTTCTTCCCCGCCGGGCCTGTCCCCTCCGGCGGGGATTTTTTTGCGCCGATTTCCGGCGCGGCCTGCCCGCTCCCCGCCCCCATCGCCCGAAGTTTTCGCAGGCACTCCTTTAAGAATACATCCGCGCCTTTGTCCGCTTTGCATTCCGCAGAATGTCTGATACGATAAAATCAAACAAACGATTGATTGAAGGAGGCTCCCATGGACAGCGACAAACGGACCCAGCTGCTCCGCGCGGCGGTGCGGCTCTTTGCGGAAAACGGCTACGACGGCACGTCCCTCCGGGCCATCAGCGAAGCCGCCGGGGCGAATCTCTCCATGATTTCCTACTACTTCGGCGGCAAACGCGGCCTGTACGAAGAAGCGTTTGCGAGCCAGTTCCGCGGCCTGACGCGCTTTCTCTCCGCCGACACGGACGCCATGGACCCGCGGGACGTGATCCGCCTCTACGCGGACACGGCGCTCCGCGTGCATCAGGACAACCCGTACCTCGTGCGCTACATCACGCGGGAACTCCTCGCGCGGGACGGGAGCGCCTCCGCCATCCACACCCCGCTGAACGCGCTCTACAACGTGCTGGACCGGGCCGTCCGGCGGGGCGTCGCGGCAGGCCTTTTCCGGGCCGATCTGGACGTGCCGTCGGCGGTGGTGCTCCTCGCGGGGGCCGTGAATTTCCACTACCTGGCGCAGCACGTGCGCGCCCGCATCACTGCGGACCGGCTGGACATGCCCGGCGAAGCGGCGTACCTCTCGCAGGCGGTGGAGGTGTTTCTCCGGGGCATCGAAAGGCGGGATGACGCATGAAACGGAAACTGCTCTTCTGCGCGGCGGCGCTCTGCCTCGCGGCGCTCGCGGCGGGCGCGGTATACGAATACCGCCGCCAGCAGGCGGAAGCGCGCATCCTCACGGGCACAGTGGAAGTGACGAAAGCGGACATCGCGCCCAAAGTGAGCGGCTACATCGCCGCGCTCTACGTGAAAGAAGGAGACGCCGTCACAAAGGGAGACACCGCGGCGGAGCTCTCCCGGCCCGACCTCGAGGCGGCGCATCTCCGGGACCGTGCGGCGTACGAAGCGTCTCTGGCAAACCTCTGGAAGCTGGAAAACGGCAGCCGCGCCGAAGAGATCGCCCGGGCGCGCAACGAGACGGCGGCGGCCCGCGCGGAAAGCGTCCGGGCCGACCGGGACTACGCGCGCATGGCGGCGCTGCTCGCGGAAGACGCCGTGTCCCGCCAGGACTACGACGCGGCAGTGGAAGCGCGCGATGCGGCGGCGGCCCGTCTCCGCGCGGCCCGGGACTATCAGGCGCTCCTCGAGAACGGCACGCGGGAGGAAGACCTCGCCGCGGCGCGGCACACCGCCGCTCAGAACGAAGCAGTCATGGCCATGTCCGCCCAGTCGGTCAAAGACCTCTCCGTGCCCGTGCCCCTTTCGGGCGTGATCCTCACGAAGAATTACGAACCGGGCGAATACGTGGACGCGGGCGCGCCCATCGCCACCGTGGTGGACCTCTCCGACTGCTGGGTGAAAGTGTACGTCTCCCCGGAAGAGCTGGGACGGCTCCGCCTCGGACAGGGCGCGGACGTCTCCATCGACGGCGCGCCGGGCCGGGTGCGGCCGGGGCACATCAGGGAAATCAAAGACTCCGCGGAGTACACCCCGCGGCAGAGCATCACCCGGAACGAACGGGCGAATCTGGTTTTCGCCGTGAAAGTGGCCGTGCCCAATGAAGACGGCCTCATGAAGCCCGGCATGCCCGCGGACGTGATCTTCCATGAGTAGGGACTATGTGATCGAGACGCGGGACCTGACGAAGCGCTTCGGGGACTTCACCGCCGTGGACCGGCTCCGCCTCGCCGTGCCGCGCGGCGCGATCTACGGCTTCATCGGGTCGAACGGGAGCGGGAAGTCCACGGCCATCCGCATGATCTGCGGGCTCCTTGCGCCCACGGCGGGCACGGCCCTCGTCCTCGGAAAAGACACCGCCCGCGAGCCGGACCGGGTGAAGCAGTCCATCGGCTACATGTCCCAGAAATTCAGCCTCTACCTCGACCTCACCGCGGAGGAAAATCTCGATTTCTACGGCAGCCTCTACGGCCTCGGGAAAGGGGAGCGCCGCGCCCGCATGGAAGACGTGTTCGCCCTCATGCGGCTCGAAGACCGGCGGCGCGTCCCCGCGGGCTCCCTCTCGGGCGGCCAGCGGCAGCGCCTCGCCCTAGGCTGCGCCATCCTCCACCGGCCGGAGCTCCTCATCCTCGACGAGCCCACCTCCGCGGTGGACCCGGCGTCGCGCCGCCTCTTCTGGAATCTCCTCGCCGGCCTTGCCGCGGGAGGGCGCACCACCATCCTCGTCACCACCCACTTCATGGACGAAGCGGAGCACTGCGACCGGATCGGCTTCCTGCAGACGGGCCGGCTCATCGCGGAAGGCTCCCCCGCCGAGCTGAAAGCGCGCCTGCCGGGCGTCCTCTGGTCGCTCCGCTTCCCCGCTCCGGAAGACGCGGCGGCCGCCTTCGCCGCGAGCGGCCTTCCCGCCCTCGAGACCTACACCTTCGGCCGCCAGTACCGAGTGCTCCTCCCGCCGGACATCGAGCCCCCCGCCGCCCTCCATCCCGTGCGGGAAGAACTCTCCATGGAAGACGTGTTCATTTATTACGACAGCCGGAGGTGATCCCATGACCCGCTTTCTGGCCGTACTGCGGAAAGAAACCATCCAGATGCGGCGTGACGCGCTGACGCTCCTCATCATGTTCCTCCTGCCCATCGTGCAGATCATCCTCTTCGGCTACGCCATCCACACGGACGTGAAGCACCAGTCCACCGCCGTCTTCGACCAGTCCCTCTCCGAAGAGAGCCGGGACCTTCTCTCCGCCTTCACCGCGAGCGAATACTTCGACATCGCGTACACGGCGCAAAGCTTCGAAGAAGTGAACCGCCTCCTCGACAGCGGCCGGGCCAGGGTGGGCGTCATCATCCCGCCCGACCTCGCCTCCGAGCTCGCCCACGGCCGGTCCGTACCCATCCAGGTCCTCGTGGACGCCTCCGACTCCACCTCCTCCACCTCGGCCATCGCCGCCGCGGAATCCATCGGCCAGCGGAAATCGCAGGAGCTCCTCCTCGCGCGCCATCCTCAGCTCCGCGCCGAGGCCCTGCGCCCCTACGACGTGCGCATCCGCGCGTGGTACAACCGGGACGCCGTCACCGTGTACTACATGCTGCCGGGCATCACCGGCATCATCCTCACCCTCACCATGGTGCTCATCACCTCCACGGCCATCGTGCGCGAGCGCGAGCGGGGCACCCTCGAGCAGCTCCTCGTGACGCCGCTCCGGACATGGGAGCTGCTGCTGGGAAAAATCGTGCCGTACATCTTCATCGGTTTCGTGCAGATCACCATGGCCCTCCTCATCGGGCTCGCCCTCTTCGGCGTCCCCATCCGGGGGAGCCTCCTTCTCCTCTACGCCCTCACCGCCCTCTTCATCCTCGCCTCCCTCACCCTCGGCCTCCTCATCTCCACCGCGGCGCAGACCCAGATGCAGGCCCTCCTCATGTCCTTCTTCTGCATCCTGCCGAGCATCCTCCTCTCGGGATTTCTCTTCCCCCGGGAAGCCATGCCCCTCCTCTTTCAGGGCGTGGCGGCGCTCTTCCCCATGACCTGGTACGTGGACATCATCCGGGGCATCCTCCTCAAGGGGGCCGGCCTCTCCGCCCTCTACCCCGCAGCCCTCGCCCTCCTCCTCTACAGCACCCTCGCCTTTTCCCTTGCGGTGAAAAAATTCTCCCGCACCGTATGAAAGCCGCCCCGCGCGGCTTTTTTTCTTTAAGAAAATTTACGATTTCTTCCGCCATTCTTTTCAACAATATGCGCTACAGTAAAGACAATCTCTTCCCGGCCCGCTTATCAGTGCCCGGGATTTACGCTATAATAAGAGAAATGTCTGCACAGAAGGAGTCCCCCATGATTTCCATCGTTACCCCCGTATACAATGAAGAAGACAATGTGGTCTACTTCCACGACGAAGTGACCCGCGTCATGAAAACCCTCGCCATGGACTACGAAATCCTCTACGTGAACGACGGCTCCACCGACAGCACGGAAGACAGACTCCGCGCGCTCGCCGCGGCCGACCCCCACGTGCGGGCGGTCACCTTCGCGCGGAACTTCGGCCACCAGATCGCCATCACCTGCGGCATGGATCTGGCGGAAGGCGACGCGGTCATCACCATGGACGGGGACATGCAGCATCCGCCGGCGCTCATCCCGGCCCTCGTCGAAAAATGGCAGGAAGGCTATGACATCGTGCAGGCCGTGCGCACCGCCACGGAAGACGCGGGCTTCGTGAAGCGCGCCACCTCCTCAGGCTACTACGCCGTCATCAACGCCATCTCCGACAGCCCCGTACAGCCCGGCGGCAGCGACTTCCGCCTCCTCGACCGGAAAGCCCTCCTCACCTTCCGCCGCTTCCGCGAGCACAGCCGCTTCATCCGGGGCATCATCGGCGGCATGGGCTACCGGCAGGCGACCGTGGAATACGTCGCGCCCGCGCGCCACGCCGGCGTATCCAAATTTTCCATGAAAAAAATGCTCCACCTCGCCATGGACGGCATCCTCGCAAACAGCACCGTGCCCCTCCGCATGGTCTTCTACCTGGGCGTCCTCTCCATGCTCCTCGGATGCCTCCTCATCCTCTACATCTTCGGCTGCTGGCTCATGGACTCCACTGTCCCCGGCTGGGCCACCATGACCATCCTCGTCTCCTTCTACGGCAGCCTGAATCTCCTCTGTCTGGGCATCCTCGGCGAATACGTGAGCCGCATCTTCCGGGAAGCGCAGAACCGGCCCCTCTACTGGATCGGCAGCGACACCGCCGACGACCCGCAGAGCCCCTGGCGCAGAGCCCGGGACAGACATTGACCCCGCAGGATACGACGTATATCCGGAAAGGAACACTATGGCAAATCAGGATTTCTTCAAGAGCGAACTCTTCCAGGAGCTGCTGGGCGACCTGAAAGAAGAAGAACGCTTCACCGCCACCTACCGCGTGGAAGCGGAGGACTTTGAAGACGCGAAAGAGCGGGCCGCCGCCATCGCGAGCGAGCAGACCGTGGAATGCCCCCGCGAGCTCATCCGCGGCACGTGGATCGAAGAGCGCATCCTCGGCCACGTGGAAGACATCAAAAAAGCGCAGCCCGGCGTGTACTACGCGGTCGTCTCCTACCTCCCCGAAGCCGTCGCGAGCGACTTCACGGAATTTCTGAATATGCTCTTCGGCAACGTGAGCCTCTTCCCCGGCGTGCGCCTCATGGCCTTCGACCTGCCGGAAAGCATGGAAAGCACCTTCAACGGGCCGAAATACGGACAGACGGGCCTCCGCGATCTCTGCGGCGTCCCCGAAGGGCCCATCCTCATGAGCGCCGTGAAACCCCTCGGCCGCTCCGCGGCGGAGCTCGCCTCCATGGCGGGCGCGCTCGCCCTCGGCGGCTGCCCCCTCATCAAGGACGACCACAGCCTCTTCGACCAGCGGTGGGCCCCCTTCGACGACCGTGTCTCCGCCATGGCCTCCACCGTGCACGAAGCGAACGCGAAGACCGGCGGCCATTCCCTCTACATCGCCAACTGCACCGCCGACAATATCCATTTCCTCGAGCGCGCCTACCGGGCGGAAGAGCTCGGCGCGGACGGCATCATGGCCGCGCCCGGCCTCGTGGGATTCAGCATGGTGAAAGCCCTCGCGGACGACCCGGACTTCCATCTCCCCATCTTCCTCCATCCGTGCTTCTCCGGCGGCTTCGTCCAGCACGAAGACACGGGCATCTCCCCCTACTGCTACTACGGCCAGCTGGGCCGCCTCGCCGGCGCGGACGCGGTCATCTTCACCAGCTTCGGGGGCCGCTTCCCCCACAGCCGGGAAGACTGCGCGCGCATCGCGGACAGCCTCTCCGCGCCCATGAACTACGTGAAGACCGCCTTCCCCGTGCCGAGCGGCGGCATGAAATGGCAGCTCTTCCCGGAAATGCGCCGCGTGTACGGGCCGAACGCGGTCTTCCTCGTGGGCGGCGCGCTCCAGACCGAAGGGCCCGACCTCACGGCGAATACGAAATTCTTCCTGGAAAAACTCCGCGAAGCGTCCGCCCGCGCGTGAACATGCAAAAAAGCAGCCTCGAAGGCTGCTCTTTTTTTGTATTGATTTGAAGAAATCAGAAGCCCCACCGCACGCCGGCGTTCCACTGCCAGGGCGTCTCCACGTCGCCGCCGAAGGTGCGCGCCACGTCCGCGTAGAAATACGTGCTGTCCGTGAGGCGCAGATTCACGCCGAAGCCCGCTTCGCACCATGTGTCGCCGATATCCTCGCGGTAGCTGTTCTCCAGTCCTTCATAGCGGAGCCACGTGTCCGCGCTCCCCGCGAAGTCGTGCAGGAGAGAGAACTTCCCGTACACGCGCCCCGCGCCGAAGCGCTTCCCCGCTTCGAGGCCGACCCGGCCCACCGCGCTGTCGAGGCTCTCCTGCGACACGCGGATGCCGTTGTCCGTGGTGTAGTCGTCACCGCCCACGTGCAGCAGCGTCATCTGCGCCTGGGGCGTGACGAACCAGCCGTCATTCAGGGCAATCTCCCGGCCGTACTCGCCGGAGAGGCTCACGCCCCACAGGTCGTAGTCCCCGTGGGTGCGCCCCGCGGCGGTCGTGATGGTGTATTCATTCGAGAGCTTCCCGCCCTTCAGGACGATGTCCGCGTAGTGCCCCTTGTCTCCGAGCCACGTGCCGTACAGGGAGAGGGCGGCGCTGCTGTTCTCCCCGTAACCCGCGCGGTACGAAGTCTCCCCGTCGTTGTACGAGAACGCCGCGCCGTAGTGCCACGGACCGGACGCCCGGTCGTAGCCGAGCTGGTAGAAATCGTACTGGTTCTTATATTCTCCATCGTACTTGAATTCCCCGCGGCTCATGCGCGCCCAGAGGCCCTGCCCGCCCGCAGACCGGCGCAGGTCGCCGAGCCGCTGGGAGAAGGTGCTGTCCTCCTGCCGCCACGCGAGGACGGACACGGCGGCAATGTGCTTCATGGCGCTCATGGTGGCCGTCTCCTGTGGGCCGCTGGTGCCGTTCGTCACATAGCCGTGTCCCTCGTCCGCGCCGTCTTCATAGAAATGCAACTCTCCGGAGGCCTCGGGCGTAATGAGCCCTTCCGCCAGCCGCACTGTGCCGGTCACATGGCCTTCCGATGCCGCGTTGGTATATATCATACGGTACGCCAGCGCGTTCAGGCTCTCCTCCGCCTTCGCCGCATCGAGCGTATCCACCGTCGTATTGCTCACGGAGAGATTCGCCACCGAGCCCGCCGCGGCGCTTCCAATGGTCACGGTGCCATTCTTCGTAAAGGACAGCACTCCATCCTGCGCCGTACCGTCCGCCTGGAAACGAAAATCCCCCGTACCGGAATAGTCCTGGATGGTCATATTCTGCGTGGACTGTTGACTCACCACGCCCCCATGCATGGCAAGCTTCGATACTGTAGACTGACCAATATTATTCCATACAGCTCCATTTTTGACAGATAGATTAACTACGCCGTTATTTTCAGTTTCAATAGCACCGGTTATATAAGAATTAGTGGTATTCAAATTTAATGCAATTACAGCTCCATCTGCACTTTTTATATCGCCAAGTATTTTATTATCTGCAAAGAGTTCTTTTCCCTGATTGATATTTACTTCCGTATTACTGCCAATTGCCAAAATAGCTTTGATATCCGCCTCTTCATTTTGCATTCCATCATTCGTATAAGCGTTAGCAATAATATTGGCATTTGCTATATTAATTTTTCCTCCATTCAGCGCATACACGCCATATGCGTTAGCATTCGTTCCCCCCTTTGCTATTGCTTCGATATCTACTTTATCAATAGAAATGTTCCCAGAATTACTATAAAGCCCTCTTGCTTGGACATCAGTCCCATTCCCCTGTGCTTCCACAGAAATTTTTCCGGATTCTTTTTTTACTGTTGCATTGTCAGCACTGAAAATTCCATTCGCATATGTATTCCCACCCTGCTGATTAACGGATTTTACATTAATATCTTGAGTTTTAGTAATAACACTACTTGCTCCAAAAGAGGCATTGATTCCCGATGCCAACGTTTCTACCGTTTCTTCATTCCCCTCTGCCTGCACATTAATCTCAACATTTCCTGTACGTACAATCGACGTATCATATGCCAAAATTCCATTGGCCACTACCGTTCCCAAAATGTCTCCATCATAAATGGCCGTTGTCGAAATTTTCCCATTTCCCATAGCAATCTGATTTGCGGTGCCCTCTGCCTGTAAACCTGTAGCCGTCACAGAACCAAAATTCAGTGCACCTCCACGGGCATCAGCGATGATTTCTGCATCACCAATATTCACCCATTTATTTTCCCCACCATTTTCGATGGTTACGCCATATGCATTCCCGTTCGTATTATGAACTTCTATATTTCCGCCTCCGCGTCTGTCCACATAAGCCCCATCCGCAGTATTGTCTGATATAAAAATCCCATACGCCGCATTGTCGTTTTGATTGACAAGCAAATCCAATGTATACGATGGATTAATACAAATCGAATGTGTCTGGTCACTTTGCAAATTTTCCACGCCAATTCCATATACATAAGAGCTCCCGCCCTGCACAGCAATCCGGGAATTTTCTCTAAAATCATACGTGTAATTCCCGCTTCCCTCATCCTTTTTAATACTATTGTAAGACGTGTCTCCACTGCCGGAGATAGTCTCCGTATAGTCCGCGGCGTAGGCCGTGCTTCCGAAGGCGACCACAGAGAGGGCGAGAAGAACGGCGAGTTTCGTTGTGTGCTTCATGATAAAACCTCCCGCTGAAACGGCGGGAGGAGGTATACGGGAAAGGCCCTTGACCCCCCCCGCGAATTTTCCGTATTGCCATGAGCGCATAAATTCATGACTATGTCTCATGCTTTACTTTCAGTATACCATCCTGAACGTTCCCCTGTCTTCCCCTAAAAGAAAAAATATAAAAACGCCGTACAGCACGGCGCTTTCTTTCTTTTTAATTTATTTTTACGCTTCGTCTCCCGCGGGGAGAGCGGCGCATTTCTTCCGGCGGGTGTAGAGCCACGCCGCGAGGAGCCATGCGAGGGCGAGGAGCCCCGCGAAGAGCCGGAGGGTCGCGCCGTAGCCGCCGGTCTCGCTCTTCATGACCGAGAGGAGGAGCGGCCCGGCGATGCCCGCCATGCCCCACGCAGTGAGGATGACGCCGTGGATGGACGAGAGGTGCCGCACGCCGAAGAGGTCCGCCAGGTACGCGGGCATGCACGAGAATCCTCCGCCGTAGCAGCTGATGATGAGAAGCGTCCACGCGGCGAAGGCGGCCGCATCGGACGTGCCGGCGAGCTGCCAGAAGGCGAAGGCTTCGATGGTGAAGAAGAGGAGGTACACCGTGCCCCGGCCGAGCCAGTCGGAGGCGGCGGACCATAGGAGGCGGCCCGCGCCGTTCACGATGCCGATGAGACCCACGAGGGACGCCGCCCCTTCGGGCGTCATGCGGATGACTTCCTGCGCCATGGGGGACGCCACGGCGAGGAGGCCGATGCCGCAGGTGATATTGGTGAAGAAAATCCACCACAGCGCGGCAAATTCGGGCGTCTTCACCGCTTCCCGGCGGCTGTACTGCTTCTGCGGGACCGGCGCGGGCGCCGCGGCGATTTCCTCCTTCACCACGGCGGCGAGGTCGCTCTCCACTTCGCCCGGACGGGGCGGCGCGAGGTAGAGCGCGGACGCGCCCATGACGAGGGCGTAGGCGCAGGCCATGAAGAGGAAATTCTCCGCGAGGCCGTACGCCGCGGTGAGGCGCTGCATGACCGGCCCGGCCACGAAGGCGGCGAAACCGAAGCCCATGATGGCCAGCCCCGTGGCGAAGCCCCGATGGCGCGGGAACCATTTCACGAGGGTCGCCACAGGGGTGATGTACCCCACGCCGAGGCCGACGCCCCCGACGAAGCCGTAGAAGAAGTAGAGGAGGACGAGGCTCCGCGCCTCCACGGCCCAGGCGGTGCCCGCGAGGCCCGCGCAGAAGCAGAGCGCGGAGAGGAGGCCCGACCGGCGCGGCCCCATGCGCTCCGCCGCGTGCCCGAGGAAGGCCGCGGAGAGGCCGAGGAAGAAAATGGCGATGGAAAAAGCCCACGTGGCTTCGGCGAGCGTCGCGCCCACGGCGTCCATCACGGGCCGGGTGAGCACGCTCCACGCGTACACGCTTCCGATGGAAATATGAATGCCTACGGCGGCGAGGGCGATGCCCCAGCGGTTTCGTTTCATAAAAAAATCCCCCTTTGCGAATGCAAAAAAGGGGCTCCGCCGGCGCCCGGCATGAGTCCCTGCCCAGACGGTCGGCTTGCTGTTCGCAGGGGGCGCACGTGGTCGATTCCACTATCCGTCAGCGCCCGATGCGTTGGTGTTGTATGTGCAGTATAGCAGGCGCGGCCGCGCGCCGTCAAGGCTTGACTTCCACCAGGCTTTCAATGATATAGTAGGGAAACAGCGGAAAGGAGGGACAGGATGCGGTATCTGGCGATGCGGCTCGCGGAAGCGGCTCTCACTCTGCTCGGCGCGGGGTTCGTCATGTTCGCGCTGGTCATGCTGGGCACGGACGAGCTCGCCCGGCAGATGATCACCGGCGCGGAGGAACGCCCGGTCTCGCCGGAGGAGATCGCCGCCGTCACCCGCGAGATGGGGCTCGACGCGCCCTTCTTCGTGCAGTTCGGCCGGTGGCTCGCCGCGGCGCTCACGGGCAACCTGGGCTGGTCGTACATGATGCAGGCCCCCGTGACGGAGGTCCTTCTCGCACGCTTCCCGGCAACGCTCACCCTCGCCGCGGCGTCCCTCGCACTGACGGCGCTCGTCTCCGTGCCGCTGGGTCTCCTCGCCGCAGCCCGCCGGGGCGGCTTCGCGGACCGCCTCATCGGGGCGCTCTCCTTCGCGGGGCTGGCTCTCCCGGGCTTCTGGCTGGGGCTCTTCCTGCTGTGGCTCTTCGGCCTCCGGCTGGGGCTCCTGCCCATCGCGGCGGGCACGGGCGGCGCCGCGGCGGTCGTGCTGCCCGCGGTGACGCTCGCCGCCGGCATGTCCGCGAAATACGTCCGGCAGGTGCGGGCGGCCGCGCTGGAGGAGCTCTCGAAGGACTACGTCATGGGCGCGCACGCCCGGGGCATGACGGATGCGCGCATCCTCTTCCGGGAGGTGCTGCCGAATCTGCTCTTCCCGCTCCTCGCGCTCTTCGGCTTCTCCGCGGCGTCGCTCCTGTCCGGCGCGGCGGTGGTGGAGACGGTCTTCGGCTGGCCCGGGCTGGGGTACCTCGCCGTGCAGGCGGTGGAGTTCCGGGACATCCGGCTCCTGCAGGGCATCGCCGTGTGGAGCGCAGGGTGCTGCACGGCCCTTCATTTCCTCACGGACGCGCTGCTCCACCGGCTCGACCCGCGTCTCTCCCGAAAGGAGGCCCGAAAATGAAGCGGTCCCGTCTCCTCGCCGCCCTCGCCGCGGCGGCGCTCCTCTTCGCCCCGGGTTGCGCGCCGGACCGCGCGCCGGGGACGCTCCGCATGGCGGTCACCGAATTTCCCCGGAGCCTCGACCCGGCGGACGGCTACGCCTCGTGGGACCTCATGCGCCTCGGCGCGGGGGAATGCCTCACCCGGTTCGACCGCTCCATGACGCCGCAGCCGTGGCTCGCCGAGCGGTGGACCCTCTCGCCGGACCGCCTCACGTGGACGTTTCATCTCCGGCCGGGCCTGCGCTTTTCCAATGGGAAGCCCCTCACCGCCGAAGCCGCCCGGGCGTCCCTCCTCCGCCTCTTCGGCCGCTCCGTCCGCGCCCATTCCTTCTTCGAACCGGCGGCCATCACCGCGGACGGCCTCGCGCTCTCCATCCGCACGACCCGGCCCGCGCCGAATCTTCCCGGACTTCTCGCGGACCCGCTCTTCCTCCTCATCGACGCGGAGGACGCCGGAGACATCCGCCGCACCGGCCCTGTCACGACCGGGCCCTACCGGCTCGTGTCCGCCTCGGGAGACGTGCTCCGCCTCGAGGCGAATCCCTGGTACCACGAGGGACCGCCGCCCTTCCGCCGCGTGGAAGCGCCCCTCGTCCCCGATCCCGGCGCGGCAGCCATGACGCTCCAGACCGGCGAAGCGGATCTCCTGCCCAACGCGGGCCCGGAGAATCTCGTCCTCTTCCGGGACACCGCGCGGTACCACATCTCCGAGACGGCCACTCTCCGGTCCGTGCTTGCCCGGTTCCACGCCGCCCCCGGCCGGCCCCTCGCCGATCCCCGCGTACGGGCGGCGCTCATCGCCGCGTGCGACCGCAAAACGTACTGCGAAGTCCTGCTGGACGGCTCCTTCCTCCCCGGCGGTCCCGCCGTGCCGCCTTCCATGGACTGCGGCTTCGACGAGCTCCGCGACCCGAACGGATACGACCCGGAGCGGGCGCGGCGGCTTCTCGACGAAGCGGGCTGGACCGACACGGACGGCGACGGCATCCGCGACAAGGACGGTCGGCCTCTCGCGCTCACCTTCCTCACCTATCCCGACCGGCCCTACCTGCCCGCGCTCGCCGAGGCCGTGCAGGCGGACGCGCGGGCCGCGGGCATCCGCATCGACATCGAAGTGCTGGACTACAATGTGCTCGTGAGCCGCGGGAAGGAAGGGACATGGGACCTCCTCGCCACGAGCATCCTCACCGGCAGCACCGGAGACCCCGAAGTCTATCTCAACCGCTACTGGAAAAGCGGAGAGGAAGGAAATATCACCGGCTGGTCCAGCGCCGAATACGACGCTCTCTCGGACGAGCTGGCCTCCACCTTCGACCCCGCCCGCCGGCGCGCGCTCCTCGTGCGCATGCAGCAGATCCTGCTGGACGATGCGGCGGCTCTTCGGCTATCCGAAGAGCCGCATGGTCTCCGCCGCCCGCATCGCCGGGGCGGAGATCACCCCTGCGGATTACTACTGGATCACCGACCAGGTCCGCCCGGCGCAGGAATCGTAAAAAGCCGCTGAACGCAGCGGCCTTTTTTTGTGCCCTCTGCCGGCGAGCCCGCGGGCCGGGAGCTGCACCAATGCTGACTTCTATCGAGCATGAGGTGTGGGCTTCCTATTCGACGCGGACGTTTCGCACACACCGGTGCGGGCCCACACACGGTAACATTCTTTTTGGCACAATCGGTGCGGACCCACATGGAGAGACCGTACGTGCTCACTCATTTACGAATAATTCCATTTCTGGAATGAGATTCCATGGTCGGCGGCTTTCCTTCTTTTCCAAAAAAGAATGGAAAGTCGCCAAAGGAAGAAACTGCCGCCCCGTCACTGCAGCCTGAGATTTGACGGCCCTCCGCTGACGGAATGAAACTCGCTCGCTGCGCTCGCTCAGACAGTCATTCCGTCCGGGCGCTCCGGGCCGTCAAATCTTGCCCCTGCGGGGCCGGCCTCCGTTCCAACGGGCGGGGAGCTGCACCAGTGCTGGACTTGCATCGGGCATGAGGTGCGGGCTTCATAGCCGACGCGAATGTTTCTCATACGCTGGTGCGGGCGCACATAGAGAGGCCTGCCTTTCCCTTCATGCCCGGGGAAGTTTGGTGTCGCGCACAAGCGCGCTCCTTTGTGGCTCCGTACTTTCTCATGCGGGACGGTCCCACATTCTTCAATGCTTTCCCTGCTCCTGTCCGTAAAAATTTTACATTGCGCGTGAGCGCGCTCCCTTGTGCGTCCGCACGCACTCATGCGGGGAGGCTCACATCTTTGCCTGCCCATTGTCCCATCGAGGAAAAATCTTGTGCCCCTGCCCTGCTCCCCCGGTATGTTTACAGGAAGGAGCCGCCGCGTTTTTCCTTGACAGGAATCAATTCGTCTGATACATTTGATTTTAATAAGGATTTAATTATTTTTAAACCTTCGCGTATCAAATTCCAATTTGTGTTGCATGGAAAAGGAGAACCACATCATGAAAAAAGGAGTCATGCTCATGGCGACCGGTCTCTGTATGGCCCTGGCGGCCGGCTGTGCGGGGCCGCAGGGGAACGACGCCGGCACGCCGCAGCCAAAAGAAGAGCGCGTGCTGACCGTAGGCACCGATCCCGCCTTCCCGCCCTTTTCGTATTATCAGGGACAAACCCGCGCCTACACCGGCTTTGATGTGGAACTTATCGACGCCGTCGCCAAAACCGCCGGCTACACCCGGACGGAGTTTGTCTCCGCCGATATGAAGGATCTTCTGGACGGACTCAACGCGGGCCGCTATGATGCAGTCATTTCCTGCCTGAGCATCACCGACGAACGCAAGGCGCAGGCCGCCTTTACCCGGCCGTACGCACACAGCGGCTACGTAGCCGTCACCGCCAGAGGGACGACGCTCTCCTCCCCGGAAGATCTCGCGAATCGAAAAATTTCCGTCAAGGCCGGTTCCGTAGCAGAATCCATGGCGCATGCACTCTCTGCGAACGTCGAACCCTGTGCGACGGCGGAAGACGCGCTCCGGCACGTCGTGAGCGGCTCGTCCGACGTGCTTCTCTCTGACCGGTACATGGCGGCCTACTTTGCCGCCCACGGATACGGACAGGACATCGCCATTCAGTCCGGCGTCGACCTGAAAGTCCCATCCGATCTCGCCATCGCGGTCCGGAAAGAGGACGCCGCCCTTCTCGACGTGCTCAATGCCGGCCTCGCCACGTTCATGGATACGCCGGAATATAGTCAGCTCAAAAAGAGCTACTTCGGTGATTATCTGTAAGATAGATGAAAAAAACACCCTGTCTTTCACAGACAGGGTGTTTTCCTTGTGTTTCACATCACGACGTAGGCGGCGGCGACTTTGCCTTTCAGGAGGGCGAAGGAGGTATTGATGTAGAGGAGGATGCCGTCTTCTTCGGCGCGGTAGGTTTTCCGTTCGTCGCCGAAGAGGTTGGTGGTGCGGCCGAGGATGTCTCCCCGTTTCACGGGATCGCCCTGGCGGAGGGCGGTACGCCAGCAGCTGTCTTCTTCGGCCATGACGTAGAGGACTTTCTTCACTTCCCGGGGCATTTCTTTCATGGGCTCGGCGGGGAAGCGGTCTCCGGTGAGCACGCCCGTCCGGCGCAGGATGCGCACGAGGTCCCGGCGGAAGGCGGCCACGTCGTCTTCGGTGCAGAGACCGTTGCCGCCGTGCTCGATGAGGATGGACGGCACGCCCGCCGCCGCGACGCAGTTGTACGCGCCGCCCCGGGCGATGGAGGGCACCACGTAGGGCACGTCCGCCGCGAGGGCCATCTCCCGCGAGGCGCGGCTCACCTCGGGGGCGCAGGCTTTCGAGTAGTACACGTGCGGGCACAGGTCTTCGTGGATGTCGCCGCTGTGGCAGTCGATGTAGAAGTCGGCCCGGCGGATGAAGCAGTCCATGAGGAGGTGCGCCAGCCGCTCCGTGGGCGTGCCCGCGGGATGGCCGGGAAATTCGCGGTTCAGGTTCTTCCCGTCTTCTTCGTTCAGTTCCGGCCGGCGCGCCCAGAAGGCGCAGGGATTGGCCGCGTGGACGATGGTGAGCGTCCCCGTGATGTCCTCCGGCGCGAGCGCCCCGGCGAGTTCCATGGACGCGGCCATGCCGGGATATTCCCCGCCGTGAATGCCCGCCGTGATGAGCGCCCGAGGGCCCGGCGCGGCGCCGGTGATCTCCGTCACGGGCAGGATGGCCCGTCCGCCCGGCACGGCGGCGAGCGTCCTGCGCTTCCCTGTGGTGTGTGTAGTCATATCGCTGCCTCCCAACTTATACCCCTATGGGTATTCTAAATTTTTCGGGAAATGAAACAAATTTTAAGTGTATTTTCGTTGGCATTACATTAAAATATTATAACACCTTTTCTAATTTCATGCTATAATACAAGCAGTGATACCGGCATCACCGGCGTCCGTCCGGCGTCCGTCCAGAGGGAAATGACACGGACGCCTGCAGAGGGGCCGGCTCCCTCTGCCTCTGTTTTCGCCGGCGCGCTTTCTAAGGAGACGGCGCGCCACCATCGGAAAGGAGGGATGCGCTTGCATCTCCGCACATTCGGCAAGTATCTCGCCCAGGCGTTCGTCACGCTCGTGGGCATCAGTTTCATCATGTTTTCCATCACCATGATCGGCACGGAGGACCTCGCGCGCCAGCTCATCACCGGCGCGGAGGACGTGATCGTCTCGCAGGAGGAAATCGACGCGGTGACGCGGGAGCTCGGCCTCGACCAGCCTTTCTTCGTGCAGTTCGGCCACTGGCTCATGAACGCCGCGCAGGGGGACCTGGGCTTCTCGTACATGGCGAAAAAGCCCGTCGTCGACAAGATTCTCGAGTGCCTCCCGGCCACGCTGTCTCTCGCGGCGCTGTCGCTCGTGATGATGACGCTCCTCTCCGTCCCGCTTGGCATCCTTTCGGCGTATTACAAAAATAAACCGCTGGATTTCCTCATCCGCGGGGTGACCTTCTTCGGCATCTCCATCCCCGGCTTCTGGCTCGGCCTGATGCTCCTGTGGTTCTTCGGGCTGAAGCTCGGCCTCTTCCCGGTGGTGTCCTCCACCATTCGTTGGGATACGCTCTTCCTGCCGGCGCTCACGCTGGCCATCAGCATGATGTCCAAGTACACCCGGCAGGTGCGGAGCGCCGTGCTGGAGGAGCTCGGACAGGACTACGTCATGGGGGCGCGCGCCCGCGGCATGAGCGAGCTCCGCATCCTCACGCGGGAAGTCCTGCCGAACGCGCTGCTCCCGCTCATCACGCTCTACGGCCTCTCCATCGGCAGCCTCCTCGGCGGGGCGGCGGTGGTGGAGATGGTCTTCGGCTGGCAGGGCCTGGGGCTCCTCGCCGTGAAGGCCATCGAATACCGCGACATCCGCCTGCTGCAGGGCATCGTCGTATGGATCGCCGGCATGTATATGATCATCAATATTCTGGTGGACCTGTCGTACGCGCTGCTCGACCCGCGTCTCCGGAAGAAGGAGGTGCGCCATGGGTAATCTCGTCCGCGGGTTCCGCACCCACAGAAATTTCGCGTTCTTCTCCGTGCTGGCGCTGCTGCTCCTCGCGGCGGCCCTCTTCGCGCCGCTCCTCACGTCGTACCAGCCGACTGTGGCGGACATGAAGAACGCCTTCCTGCCCCCGTCGACGGAGCACTTTTTCGGCACGGACAAACTCGGCCGCGACTGCTTCGCCCGCGTCCTCTACGGCGCGCGCAATTCTCTCGCAAGCGTGCTCCTGCTGGTGGCGCTCGTCTTCACCGTGGGCACCGCTCTCGGCGTCGTATCGGGCTACCTCGGCGGGAAGGCGGACGCGGTCATCATGCGGCTGGCGGATATTTTCATCTCCTTCCCGGGGGTGCTCCTCGCCATCGCCATCGCGGGCATCATCGGCGGCAGCATGGTGAACGCCATCATCGCCCTCACGTGCGCCACGTGGCCGAAGTATGCCCGCCTCTCCCGGAGCCTCGTGCTCAAGATGAAGCAGGATGAATACATCGCCGCGGCCTATGTGAACGGCGGCACGCCTTTCCATATCCTGCGGCGGCACATCCTGCCGAACATCCTGCCCCTCCTCGTCATCACCGCGGCGGCCGACATCGGCGCGCTCATGCTCGAGCTGGCGGGACTCTCCTTCCTCGGATTCGGCACGCAGCCGCCCGCGCCCGAATGGGGCGCCATGATCAGCGAAGGGCGGCAGCATCTCCAGACCGCGCCGTGGCTCATGATCTTCCCCGGCCTGGCCATCTTCATCTCCGTAGTCATCTTCAACCTGTGGGGCGACGCCCTCCGCGACGTGCTGGACCCCCGGGACGATCAGGAATAAATAAAGAGAGGAGTCTCTCATGAAACGCAACTGCAAACTGCTCATCACCGCGGCGCTCGCCGCGTCCGTCTTCGGCCTCGCCGGCTGCGGCGGAAACGATACCGCGGGCGACACGCTCCGCGTGGGCGTCACGAATTTCGCGGACAGCCTCGAACCGACGGACAACTACTTCGCCTGGGTGGTCATGCGCTACGGCATCGGCGAATGCCTCGCCCGCTTCGACGACCAGATGCGGCCCCAGCCGTGGATCGCCGAGAGCTGGTCCGTCTCGGACGACAAGCTCACGTGGACCTTCAAGATCCGGGACGGCGTCAAGTTTTCCAACGGCCATCCCGTCACCGCCGATGCGGTGAAGTCCTCCATTGAGCGCGTCTTCGCCATGTCCGACCGGGCGAAGACCTTCTTCACCTACGACTCGATCACCGCGGACGGACAGAATCTCATCATCCGCACCACGGCCCCCGTGCCGACGCTCCCGGGCATGCTGGCGGACCCGCTCTTCCTCATCGTGGACACGAGCGTCACGGACCGGGACTACCGGAAGGACGGCCCCGTGGCCACCGGCCCCTACATGGTAAAATCCTTCTCCCGGTCTCACGCCTCCCTCGATGCGAACCCCTACTACTGGGACGGCAAGGTGCCCTTCCCGCATCTGGAAGTGCCCTCCATCGACGACCCGAATACGCGCGCCATGTCTCTCCAGTCCGGCGAGACGGACGTCATCGTGAACGTCGCGTCCGGCGACCTGCCCCTCTTCGAAGACAAGGAGAAATACAATATCTCCGAGATGTCCTCCCTCCGGAGCGCGCTCGCCCGGCTGAACTCGGCCCCCGGCCGCATCCTGAACGACAAGCGCGTGCGCGAAGCGCTCCTCTCCGCGTGCGACCGCAAGACCTACTGCGACGTGCTCCTGAAGGGCACCTTCATCCCCGGCGGTCCGGCGGTGCCGCCCTCCATGGATTACGGTTTCGACCAGCTGAAAGACCCGAACACCTTTGACCCCGATCGGGCGAAGCGCCTCCTCGACGAAGCGGGCTGGAAGGACACCGACGGCGACGGCATCCGCGAGAAGGACGGGCAGAAGCTCTCCCTCGATTTCGTGTACTACTCCAGCCGGGCGGAACTGCCGCTCTTCGCGGAAGCGACGCAGGCGGACGCGCGCAAAGTGGGCATCGATATCCAGCTCCAGTCCGTGGACTACAACGTGCTGGACGGCATGGCCAAGCGCGGCGAATACGATCTCATCATCTCCAATATCCTCACCGCCAATACGGGCGACCCGGAGATCTACCTCAACTGGTACTGGAAGACGAACGTGGACGGCTCGAACCCGCAGAACGGCTCCGGCTACAGCAATCCCGAGTACGACGCGCTCTCCGACCAGCTCGCGGTGGAATTCGACCCGGCCCGCCGGCGCGACCTCATCATCCGGATGCAGCAGATCCTCCTGGACGACGCGGCGACGATCATCTTCGGCTATCCGAAGACAAACATGGTGTCCAGCACCCGCGTCACCGGCGCGCGCATCCTCCCCGCGGACTACTACTGGATCACGAAGGACATCCGTCCTGCCGGCGTCTGATTTTCCGCACAGCCGGCCCGCGCCATGCCGCCGGCTGTTTCGTATCGCATAGAAAAGGAGGCATTCATGCTTCTTGAAGTGAAAGATCTGGGCATCGCCTACGGAAAGCGGGCGCCCATCGTGCGGCACGTATCCTTCACCCTCGACGCGGGGGAAGTGCTCGCCATCGTGGGCGAGTCCGGCTCGGGCAAGACCACGGTCATCCGGTCCATCCAGCACATTCTCCCCGGCGGCGGCCACATCGCGGAAGGACAGGTGCTCTTCGAAGGGGAAGACACGCAGAAGCAGACCCCGGCACAGCACCGCGCCCTCTGCGGGCGGGACGTGTCCATGATTTTCCAGGACTGCGGCGCCATGATGAATCCCATCCGCTCCATCGGCCGCCAGTTCCGGGACTATCTCTCCATCCACGGCGTGACGGACGCCGCCGAAGCGGACCGGCTCATGACGTCCATGCTCGCCATGGTGCGCCTCCCCGACCCGGCGCGCATCCTCGCGAGCTACCCCTTCGAGCTCTCCGGAGGCATGCGCCAGCGCGTGGGCATCGCCATGGCCATGGCCCTCCGGCCGAAGCTCCTTCTCGCCGATGAGCCCACCAGCGCCCTCGACGTGACCACACAGGCGCAGATCGTAAAGGAAATGATGGACGCGGCCCACTCCATGGGGACGGCCATCATCATCGTCACACACAATCTGGGCGTCGCCGCCTACATGGCCGACCGCATCCTCGTCATGAAAAACGGCCGCCCCGTGGAATACGGCCCCGCCGACGACATCATCCGCCGGCCGCAGGCGGACTACACCCGCATGCTCCTCGCGGCCGTGCCGAGACTGGGAGGCGTGCAATGAACGGACACACAGAAGAACTCCTCCGCATGGAGGGCATCACCAAAGTCTTCCCCCTCGACGGGGGCGGCACGCTCACCGCGTGCGACCACATCACCTTCTCCGTCCATCCCGGCGAGACCTTCGGCGTCGTGGGCGAATCCGGCTCCGGCAAGTCCACCCTCGCGCGCATCCTCACCCGCCTCGAGACGCCCACCGAAGGGCGCATCCTCTACCGCGGCGAAGACATCACCCATCTCTCCGGCGAAGCGCTCCGGCAGCACCGCCGGGCCGTGCAGATGGTCTTCCAGGACCCGTCCACCGCGCTCGACCCGAAACTGCGCGTGCGGGACATTATCTGCGAGCCGCTCTTCAATTTCGGGCTCCTCCGCGCCTCGGAAGCAGACGACAAAGCGCGGGAACTCCTGCGCCTCGTAGATCTCCCGGAGGACTTCGCGGACCGCTTCCCCCACAACATGTCCGGCGGGCAGCGCCAGCGCGTGGCCATCGCCCGGGCGGTCGCCCTCGCGCCGGAGCTCATCGTCCTCGACGAAGCGACCTCCGCCCTCGACGTGTCCGTGCAGGCCCGCGTCATCGACCTCCTACGCCGGCTCCAGCAGGAAAAGCACATCGCCTACCTCTTCATCTGCCACGATCTTTTCCTGGCGAATAATTTCTGCGACCGCATCCTCGTCATGCAGCACGGAAAAGAAGTGGAGACCATCCACGACCTCCGCGAGGCGAAATCTGCCTACGCGAGACGGCTCACCGCCTCGGTCTTCACCCTCGAAGAAGGGAAACGCAAAGTCCTGCCGCCGGAACTCTTCCAGTGACAGGCAAACGAAAAGAACGTCCATACCGGACGTTCTTTTTTTGCATCCATTTTCAGAATTTATACACCAGAGACAGCTCCCACGCATCCGACAGGTCGTGAGATTCGCTCCCCTCCGGCTCGTACGCGAAAGCCCACTCCCCGTGGAGCATCAGATTCGGCATGAGCGTCACATCTCCCGTGGCCAGCCAGAAATGGCCATCCTGCAGGAAGATCGTGTCGTCGATGTCGAGCCCCGTCATATACTGGTGGTACAGCCCTTTCTCCACATCGTAGTACGCCACGTCGATGCCGAAGGTCCCCGGCTTCTTCCGGTTCACCGCGCCCCAGCCGACACCGGCCGCCCAGACCTGCGCGTCTCCCGGCGCGTCCGTATCCCGGTAATAATCGCCGAACACGCGGAACTCTCCGATCGGCACTGTGAGATTGCCGCCGAGCACATTCGCCGAACGGCGCAGGCCGTCCTCCGTGAAATCGGACGTGCGGAAATAATCCACGCCGATGCGCACAGCGGAGAAATCCGCCTTCGCCTGCGCGTAGAACGCTTCCGCCTCGTCAAAGGTCCCTGCCGGATCGTCCGGCGCGGCGTCCTTGAAACGGCCGAAGCCTGCCCGGAGCGAAGCCTTCTCTCCCAGCGGCGCATAGAGCTCCGCTCCGTCGAAAGCGCTCCCCGCGAGCCACGTGGCCTGCGTGCCCATGTCGATTTCATACCGGCCGAGCACCACCGCGGCGCCGCCGAAGTCGTGGCGCACGTTCATGCGGTCCATCTTCACGTCCCCGCCGCTGTCCTTCTGCCAGTTCACATTGCCCGATGTGAAGCGACCCGTCACCTTCGTGCGGTCGTTCACGGCGGCCTGCGCGGTGATGCGCACCCGGCCGTCCCACGTGCCGTCCCCGGCGGTGCTTTCCTTGTAGCGCATGCGCGAGTCTCCGCTCCAGGAAATGTTGCCCACCTGCTTCTCAAGATTTGACACCCGCACGCCGAGGCTGTCCAGCTCGTCCGCGTACTCCGCCGCGAGCCGGTCGATCGCCGCGCGTTGCTCCGCGCTGTACTGATCCTCCTTCGCCATGAGGCGCGCCGTGATCTGCGCCATCTCATAGCGCGTGATGGAAGTCCCGCCCCGGAAGGTGCCGTCCGGGTAGCCCTCCACGATGCCCTGATCGGACAGGTCCGCCACCGCCTGATACGCCCAGCTCTCCGCCGGCACATCGGAAAACGGATTGGCCGCCGAAGCCGCGCCGCCCAGGCCGAACGCCGCCGCAGCGGCCAGCAGCATCCATTGTGTTTTCATTTCGTTTCCTCTCTTTCCAGCCGCCATTTTTCATGCGTTGTCTCGTCCCTTTCCCTTCGGACAGACAGGCGGCTGTCTGCATTGTATCAGTGCCTATCAGCTTCATCAACCGCCGTCACTTCGATGATTTTCCTTCTTTTTATTCTTTTGTTTTATTCTCATGAAATTCTAAATTTAAGAAAATCCAAAGGCAGAAGAAAACGGCTATTTCCTGTTTTCTCTGTGAAAAACCTCCGATAAATTCTGAATATTTTCTCATCTTCTATCCCCATACCCGCTACGGTTTCCAAACTTCTTTTATAAGAATAAAATTATATTACATTTGTATTCCATTAAAATTTTATATATTACATCCACCTCATTCTGACCTTGTACATCTTCCCCGTTCTCGCCTAAAAGAATGAGCACATGGCAGGTATTCTTCCAAAACATGCGCAAAGAAAAAAGCCCTCCGCGAAGGAGAGCTTTTTTCCGCTTACTGCGGCATCTTCCGGAAGCGGACGGGGGCCACTTTCGGCTCCAGGGGGAATATGAAGCCGGCGATGGTGCCGTCCGGGGCCGCTTCGAAGGTGAGGGGGAGGGTGTAGAGGTCGGTGTCTTCCTTGACGCCTTCCACGCGGAAGGTGTCGTAGTGGACGTGCGTGAGGACAAGGCCAGTCACCCCGCGCTCGTCCAGGAGGAGCCGCTCTCCGTCCCATCTCACCCGGAAACGGCCGTATCCGGGGTGTTCGTAGACGCCGCAGTAGGCTGCGGGGCGGCGGGACGGCTGTGTGCCGGGGATGACGGATTCCGGCATGCAGTCGTGCTCCAGATGGTGGTACATGTCTTCCGGCGCATGGGCTCTGCGCTCGGTGTAGATGCGGTACCAGTCATCGGTCGACCGCCCCGTGAACGCGTCCAGGAGGTAGCCCTGAACGGCGAAAATGAAAGGATTGTCCGGAGCGTGCAGATTCTGGAGGTACACCGCGCCCCGGCCCAGACCGGGCAGGTAGAACTGGAAGGCGCTGTAGCCTTCGATTTTGCCCGTATGCTGCTGGACGATGTGCCCGTGGTATTCCATGACGCGCCACCCGAGGCCGTAGCCGAGGGACCGCCCGCCCAGCACGTGTGGATAGTCCATGAGGATCTGCGGACGGTGCATGTCGAGGAAATGGGAAGGCGTAAGGAGCGCTGCGCCGTCCGGCGCAAGACCGCCCCGGATGTGGAAGGCGAGCCACCGCGCCATGTCCCGGGCGGTGGACATGACGGAGCCGCACGGCCCGGCCTGGTCGATATTCCACCGGGGAATCCTGTGCAGCCCCTCCTGCCACCAGTGGGGCGCGGCGAGATTGTCTTCCCGCTCTGCGTCTCCCATGAGGCAGTACGTGCGGGTCATGCCGAGGGGACGGAAGAGTTCCTCTGCGAGGATGGTCTCCCATTTCTTCCCCGCGGCCGCTTCCATGACGCCCCCCACGGCGGCGTACATGACGTTGCTGTACTGCGCCACTGTGCGGAAGGACGCGTTCGGCTCGAGGTATCTGAGCCGGCGGAGGTATTCCACGCGGGAAATGGAATTGTCCGGCCAGGCCCCGTCGTGTCCCGCCACGCCCGTGCGGTGGCAGAGCATGTCCCGCACGGTGCAGAGGGCGGAGGCGTGCTCGTCCCACAGGGCGAAGCCCGGCAGATAGGACGCGATGGGCGCGTCGATGTCGAGGAGCCCTTTCTCTTCGAGGCAGAGCGCCGCCGCGGCGGTCATGGACTTCGTGCACGACCCGATGCCCGAGACGGTGTCCGGCCCGAAAGGCGCCTTTGTCTCGATGTCCCGCGTGCCGAAGCTGAGGAAGTACGTGTCGTCCCGGTCGATCACGGCCATGGCGCATCCCGGGATGCGGTAGTAGGCCATCATGCGCTCCGCGAGCTTGCGGAGGCCGTCCAGATACATCGGCGTCATGACGCGCCTCCCGCTTCTTCCGCCAGCCCTTCAGGCATGCGGAAGGGTTTGCCGATCATGGGCACGGCTTCGATGAGCTCCCGGGTGTACGCCTCGGACGGCGCGGAGAGAATGCGCTCCGACGGCCCCGTCTCCACGATCCGCCCTTTCCGCATGACCACGGTCTTGTCGGAAATGTACTTCACCACGGCGAGGTTGTGGGAAATGAAGAGATAGGTGAGGTGCAGCTCCTGCCGGAGATCGGTGAGGAGATTCAGCACCTGCGCCTGCACGGACACGTCGAGGGCGGAGGTGGGCTCGTCGAGGATGAGGATTTCCGGCTCGGTCATAAGCGCCCGGGCGATGGAAATGCGCTGGCGCTGGCCCCCGGAAAATTCGTGGGGATAGCGGCCGAGGGCGCTCTGCGGCAGACCCACCAGATGGAGCAGTTCTTTCGCCCGCTCTTCCGTTTCTTTTCCGCTGTGGCCGCCGAGGACGCGCATGGGCTCGGCCACGATCTGCCCGATGGTCATGCGCGGCGAGAGCGAGGAGTACGGGTCCTGGAAAACGATCTGGATGCGCCGGCGGAGGGGCCGGAGCTCGGTCTCCTTCATGTGGGAGATGTCCGTGCCGTCCAGCAGGATGCGTCCCGACGTGGGTTCTTCCAGACGGACGATGAGATTCGCCAGGGTGGACTTGCCGCAGCCGGACTCGCCCACGATGCCGATGGACTCCCCTTTCTCCACGGCGAGGGACACGCCGTCCAGGGCGTGCACTTCTTTCGTTTTTCCGAAGAATCCCTTCGTGCGGAAGGTCTTCGTCACGTTTTCAATGGCAAGCAGGCTCATGCGTCCGCCTCCTTTCCGCCGGGGGCCGCGCCTTCGGCGATGCGCTCCCAGTTGTGGCAGTACACCAGATGGCCCGCGCCGGTGAGAGTGTCCACCGGCGGCGCGGTGCGGCAGATCTCTGTGGCGAAGGGGCAGCGCGGAGCGAAGCGGCACCCCGCCATGATTTCCGACGGATCGGGCACGATGCCCGGGATGGCGAAGAGCCGGTCCCCTGCCGCGGCGGAGACAGTGAATTTCGGCACCGCCGCCATGAGGGCCCGCGTGTAGGGATGCTCGGGCTTTCTGAAGACGTCCGCCGCCGCGCCGTACTCCACGATGTGCCCGGAGTACATCACCGCCACGGTGTCGCAGATTTCGGAAATCACGCCCAGGTCGTGAGAGATGAAGATCACCGCCGTGCCGAGACGCCGGCAGGCTTCGCGGATGAGGTAGAGAATCTTCGCCTGCACGGTCACGTCGAGGGCCGTGGTGGGCTCGTCCGCGATGAGGAGCTTCGGCCGGCACGAGAGGGCGATGCCGATCATCACGCGCTGGCGCATGCCGCCGGAGAGTTCGTACGGATAGGAGCGCAGCACGTCCGCGGCGTTTCGGATGTGGACGGAGGTGAGCATGTCCTCCGCTTTTTTCATGGCCTCCGCCCGGGAGATGTGCTGATGGGTCATGATGACGTCGGTCATCTGCCGCCCGATGGTGAAGACCGGATTGAGGCAGGTCATGGGTTCCTGGAAAATCATGGAGATGTCCCGCCCGCGGATGGCCTGCATGTCTTTTTCGGATTTTTCCGTGAGCTCTTCCCCGCAGAAGCGGATAGAGCCCCCCAGTTTTTCCCGGCCGCCGCCCGGCAGGAGCCGCGTCACGGCGAAGGCCGTCATGGATTTCCCGCTGCCCGACTCGCCCACGAGGCCGAGGATCTGCCCCGGCTCCACGTCGAGCGACACGTCGTGCAGGATGGGCGCCATGCCTTTCTTCACGGGCAGAGACAGCGAGAGATGCCGGATAGTCAGTATCGGTTCCATATGCCCTCACTTTCTCGAACGCGGATCGAGGATGTCCCGGATGCCGTCGCCGATGAGATTGAATCCCATAATGGTAATCAGAATGGACAGCCCGGGGAACGCCGCGTACCACCACTGGTCGATGGCGTAGATGCGGGCTGTGGAAATCATCGCGCCCCACTCCGGCGTGGGCGGCTGCGCGCCGAGGCCGATGAAGCTCATGGAGGAGGCGATGAGGATGGCGTCGCCGATGCCGAGCGTCATCTGCACCATGAGCGGGGTGAGGCAGTTCGGCACGATGTGCCGCGCTACGATCCAGAAAGGCTTCTCCCCGAAAGTGCGCGCCGCCCGGACGTAGGGCTGCTCCTTCGCCACGAGCACCTGCCCGCGCATGAGCCGCGTGTACATGGGAATGCGCACGATGATGACCGCGAGCATCGTATTGAGCAGTCCCGGCCCCATGGCGGCGGTGAGCGCGAGCGCCAGCACCATGGACGGAAAGGCGAGGATCATGTCCGTCACGGCGAGGACGATCTGGTCCGCCCGGCCGCCGAAGTAGCCGGAGACGCTGCCGAGGACGACGCCGATGGCCGCCGACACCGCCACGATGACGACGCCCACGGCGATGGAAATGCGCGCGCCGTACATGATGCGGGAGAGCACGTCCCGGCCCATTTCATCCGTGCCGAAGAGGTGCGCCGCGCTGGGCGCCTGCAGCCGCGCGGGGATATTCATGAGATTGGGGGCATACGGCGCGAGAAGCGGCGCGAGGAGCCCCACCAGCGCCACGAAGCCCACGAGGAGGAATCCCGCGAGAGTGAGCTTGTTCCGGAAGAGGATCTCCCGGATTTCTTTCGCCCGGGACGGGCGGACAGCGGTTTCGTTCATTTCTCCGCCTCCTCCCGCACCTGCGGATTCAGGATGCCGTACACCACGTCCACCGCGGTATTGATGAGGACGTATCCGAAGGAAATCACGAGGGTGAAGCCCATGATGGCCGGGAAATCCAGAAAGGAAATGGAATCCATCACGTACTTGCCCATGCCCGGCCAGGCGAAGATGGTCTCCGTGATGACCGCGCCGCCGAGGAGCTCGCCGATGGTAAGGCCCGTCAGGGTCACCGTGGGAATGAGCGCGTTCTTCAGGGCGTAGGTGTAGATGATGGTCCGCCGCGGGATGCCGCACGCCCGCGCGGTGCGGATGTAGTCCTGCTCGAGCACGTCGATCATGCTGGAGCGCACCTGCCGGGCGATGATGGCGAGCTGCACGTACGCGAGGCACAGCGCGGGCAGGATGAGATGATGGACCGCGGAGAGCACCACGTCCATCTGGCCCGCGAGCAGGCCGTCAATGATGTAGAGTCCCGTCACCTGCGGGGGCGGCGAGAGGAACGCATCCAGCCGGCCCGACGCAGGGAAGATGGGAAACACTTTGTAAAACAGGATGAGCGCGATGATGCCGGACCAGAAGAGCGGCATGGACACGCCCACGAGGGACACCACGCGGCTCACGTGGTCCACCCAGCTGTCGCGGTGCACCGCGGACGCCACGCCCAGGATGATGCCGAAGACGACCGCGACGAGCATCGCCGCCAGCGTGAGTTCGAGCGTCGCCGGGAAATACTTCGCCAGCTCGCCCGCTACGGGCATCTGCGTACGGATGGACAGGCCCATGTCCCCGTGAAAGAGTCCCGTCATGTACTGGATATACTGCGTCCAGATGGGCTGGTCGAGGCCGAGCGACGCCCGGGCCGCCGCCAGCGTTTCTTCCGACGCGTGAGGCCCCACGAGCATGCGCGCCGGATCGCCGGGGATCACGTGGGAGATGCAGAACGTCACCACGGACACCCCGAAGAAGACCAGCACGAGGTGCAGCAGCCTCTTCAAAATAAAATGAATGGTCATGATTTTCCCCCTGTAGAGAGCGCTTCCCGCCCGTCATGCGGAGCGCCCCGTTTCGTTTACTCCTTGCTGAGATGCTCGAAGTCGTACATCTGGTCGAGCATCGGATTGTAGGCGAAGCCCTTGATATCGGCCCGCATGGGCGTGAGGACATTCATCTGGAAGAGGAAGAGGTACGGGCTGTCGTCCAGCACCAGCCGCTCCGCCTGTCCGTAGAGGTCCGTGCGCGCCTTCTGGTCGGTGAGCGCTTCCGCTTCGCGGAGCAGGCTGTCCACGGCGGGATTGCTGTAGAAGGCGCGGTTGCCCGCAAGGCCGAAGTAATCCGAGTCGAACCAGTAGCTCATGAAGAACTGCGGATCCGCGTAGTCCGGGCTCCACGTGCCGAGCGCCATGTCGAACTGTCCCTGATCGATGCGGTCCCGGAAGGCGGCCCAGGCGGTCTTCTCCAGCTTGAGGTCGATGCCGATCTCCTTGAAATTGTTCTGCAGCATGAGCGCTTCCGTTTCATTGAAAGGCTGGTTGTCCGAGTAGAGGAGCGTCAGCTCCTTCGCATTCGCGCCGGTGGACCGGGCGAGGAGCTCCTTCGCCTTGTTGATGTCCTGTTTGTAGCCGGCGATGCTGTCGTCCCGGCCCCACATGCCCTTCGGGATGGGCTGCACGAGCTGCTCGCCGTAGCCCTTCACGGAGCCCTGCACGATGCCGTCGTAGTCCACCGCGTACGCGAGAGCCTGCCGAAAGAGTTTGTCGTCAAAGGGCGCTTTCTGATTGTTCAGGTACACCACGCTTGCCACAAGGGACGGGTCTTCGTAGATGTGAATGTCCTTATTGTCCTTCATCTGCTCGATCTGGTCCACGGGGATGCTCTGGGCGATGTCCAGGTCGCCCTTCTCCAGCTGGAGCCGCTGCGCGGACGGGTCCTTGATGATGTTGAACACCACGTGCTTGATGGCCGGCTCCCTGCCGCTGTAGTGCTGGTTCAGCTCGAGGGTGATCTTCTGGCCGGGCACGATTTCCTTCAGCTCGTACGCGCCGGAGCCCATGGTGTGCGTGGCGAGGTAGTTCGACCCGAGGTCGCCGTTTTCCTCATGCTCCATCACCTTCGGATTCACGATGCCCGCGCCGTTCACCGCGAGGCTCGAGAGGAAAGGTGCGAAAGGCCGGTCCAGCGTGAAGACCACCGTCTCCGCGTCGGGCGCTTCGATGGACTTCACCATTTTGAAATATTCCGAAGGGCCTTTGCCCACGCGCTGCGCGCGCTCGAAGGAGAATTTCACCGCCGCCGCGTCCACGGGCGACCCGTCGGAGAATTTGTGCCCCGGATTCAGCTTGAACGTCCACACGAGGCCGTCGTCCGAGACCGTCCAGGACTTGGCGAGCGCCCCTTCCACCTCCGTAGAGGCTTTGCCGTTTTCCGTCTTGTACTGCACGAGCCGTTCATAGGCGGGATACGTCACCTGCCAGTGCTTGTTGTCCATCTGCACCGCCGGATCGAGCGTGCCCAGATCCACGCTGATGCCCACGGCCATGGTGTCCTTCGGCACACTACCTTTCGAAGAACCGGAGCCGCCTCCGCCGCATCCCGCCGCGGTGAGGACCGTCAGGCCGAGGACGGCCGCTGCCAATGCTTTTTTCATAGGTGATTCCCCCTTTGTTGTGGAAAAAAAGGCGCTCCGTCCGAATAGGGACCCGAAACGCCTTTGCTGTCTGAAACTATGAACTTATCTGTTATTATACCGCGCTTCCCTTCACCGTGATAGAGAAGCGCCGCATAGAATCTGCCTATGGCCGCCATGCGGGAGACCGGACGGCAGGCCGCGCCTATAAAAGGAAAAAATAAATACGCCGCGGCCGGCGCCCGCACAAAAAATCCGCCTCCCCTGCGGGAAGCGGTTCCTTTTTCAGCGCACGTCGTACGGATACTCCGTCGGGTCGAGACCGTATTGATTCGGGCCGCGCTCGCCGTGCTTGAAGAGCAGGTACAGGCCGAGCACCACGTTCAGCACGGGCAGGCACGCGCCGATCATCCAGAACCACTGGCTCTTGCCCAGGTCGTGCGCGCGGCGCGCCACGAGGGACATGAACGACCACAGCACGGGCAGGTACACGAGGCCCATCCACCAGATGTGCTGCATCATGACGATGACCGCCCCCGCGAGGAGGTACACCGGCAGCACCCGGAGAAAATAGCGCATGCGGTTCAGCCGCCCGTCGAACGTGAACCACATCCCTTTCAGGGAACGGTCGGTAAATCCGTCGGACGTCGTATACTGCGCCTGCAGTGTTTCCCATTCTTCGATCTTCATACGGGCCTCCTTCCGCCGCTGGGCGGCTTCTTTTCTCCAGTGTATGACAGGACGGGCGCGCTGTCAAAAAAAGCACAGCGGAAACTGTGCTTTTTACGTACATTTTACAAATCGAGGTTCGTCACGTTCTTCGCATTTTCCTCGATGAATTTGCGCCGGGGCTCCACCTTGTCCCCCATGAGGATGGTGAAGAGCCGGTCCGCTTCCACCGCGTCGTTCAGCTGCACCTGCAGCATGATGCGCTGCTCCGGATTCATGGTGGTGTCCCAGAGCTGCTCCGGATTCATCTCGCCCAGCCCTTTGTAGCGCTGGATGGTGCAGCCCTCGAGGCCGATCTTCGCGAGAAGCGCGTTCTGTTCGTCGTCGTCGTAGGTATAGTACTTCGAGCGCCCTTTCTTCACCTGATAGAGCGGCGGCTGGGCGATGTACACGTGGCCCTCCGTGATGAGCCGCGGCATGTACCGGTAGAAGAACGTGAGGAGCAGCGTGCGGATGTGCGCGCCGTCCACGTCGGCATCGGTCATGATGATGATCTTGTCGTAGCGGAGCTTGTCCATATTGAAATCTTCGCCGATGCCCGTGCCGAAGGCCATGATCATCGTGCCGATGGTCTCGCTGGAGAGCACCCGGTCGATGCGGGCCTTCTCCACGTTGAGGATCTTCCCGCGGAGCGGCAGGATCGCCTGGTAGCGGCGGTCGCGGCCGGACTTGGCGCTGCCCCCTGCGGAGTCCCCTTCGACGATGTAGATCTCCGTGAGCTTCGGATCGCGCTCGGTGCAGTCCGCGAGCTTGCCGGGCAGGCTGGAAATCTCGAGGGCGTCCTTGCGGCGGGCGAGGGCCTTCGCCTTCTTCGCCGCTTCCCGGGCGCGCCGGGCGAGAAGGCTCTTCTCGATGATCGCCTTCGCGTCCACGGGATTTTCCGCGAAAAATTCCTGCAGCCCTTCGCTCACGATGCCGTCCACGATGCCCCGCACTTCCGAATTGCCCAGCTTCGTCTTCGTCTGCCCTTCAAACTGCGGATTCGGCACCTTCACGCTGATGACGCACGTGAGCCCCTCCCGCACGTCGTCGCCGGAGAGATTGTCCTCGCTCTGCTTGAGGAAATTGTTCTTCCGGGCGTAGTCGTTGATGACCCGCGTCAGCGCCGAACGGAAGCCCGCGAGGTGCATGCCGCCCTCCACGGTGTTGATGTCGTTGACAAAGGTGTACATGTTTTCCGTGTAGCCGTCCTGGTACTGCATGGCGATGTCCACGATGACCCGGTCCTTTTCCCCTTCGAAGGAAATGACCTTCTGGTTCACCAGATCCTTCCCCTCGTTCAGGTACTGCACGTACTCCGTGATGCCTCCGGCGTAATTGAACTGCACCTCCTGCTCGCGGCCCGCCCGCTTGTCCGTGAGGGTGATGGTGAGCCCCTTATTGAGGAAGGCCAGCTCGCGCATGCGCTCTTTCAGCGTCTCGAAGCTGAAGTCCGTCCCCTCTTTGAAAATTTCCGGATCCGGCTGGAACGTGACCGACGTGCCCGTATCCTTCGCCCGGCCCACGATGGTCATGTCTTCCGTCTTTTCCCCGCGGGAGAACGCCATCTCGTAGATCTGGCCGTTCCGCTTGACCCGGACCTTCGTCCACACCGTGAGGGCGTTCACCACGGAGATGCCCACGCCGTGGAGACCGCCGGAGATGGGATAGCCGTCGCCGCCGAATTTGCCCCCCGCGTGGAGCACGGTCAATACCACTTCCATGGCGGGCTTGCCCGTCTCGTGCATATCCGTGGGGATGCCGCGGCCGTTGTCGTTTACGGTGCAGCTCCCGTCCGCGTTGATGGTCACTTCGATGTGCGTGCAGTACCCGGCGAGCGCCTCGTCGATGCTGTTGTCCACCACTTCGTACACGAGGTGATGGAGGCCGCGGGCCGACGTGGAGCCGATGTACATCCCCGGGCGGAGGCGGACCGCTTCGAGCCCTTCCAGCACGCGGATATCCTTCGCGCCGTAATTCTTCGCGCCCCGCTCCTCCTCCTGATGCGACTGTATTTCATGAATCTCTTCGCTCATACGTTTCTCCTCAAGGCAAAAAACAGCAGCCGCGCCGCGCCGGGTGTGCCGCTGTATCCTTTATATATATTCTTATATATTATACCATAGAACCCCCGTTTCTGCCGACATTTTCCCGCGTCCTCCGGATATGGTAAGATAGGAGGCATGGAGGCGGGACGATGAAGAAATGGTTACTGCTGCTGCTTCTCGCGGCGGCGGCGTGGGGATTTTACGAGGGCAGCGGCACCGGGGAGGACATCCATCCCGCCGGACGGCCTGCGGCGGAGGCGCCGGCTTCCGGCGGCATAGGCGGGATCTTCCGCACGTTCGCCGCGGGTCTCACCGGCCTCGACGTGGAGGACCTCGCGCCGGCCTCTCCCGCTCCCGCAGAGGAAGCGCCCGCAGGGGAAACGTCCGAGCCGACCGCGGACGGCAGCCCGCTCGTGCCCCAGAGCCCCGCCGCGGCCTTCGGCGACCTGCGGGATCTGATGGACTTCCCCGATTCCCTCGAACGGCGCATCGACCGCAGCCGGTTCGTCCCGTCGGAAGACATCCCGGACACGCTGAAAAAAGCGGTGGTCGCCGCGGAGGACCGGCGCTTCTACGAGCACGGCGCCATCGACGTGATGAGCGTGGCCCGCGCGGCCTTCGCCAACTATATGGCAGGCACGACCGTGGAAGGGGGCAGCACCCTCGCGCAGCAGACGGTGAAGAATCTCTTTCTCTCGAACGAGCGCACCATGACGCGGAAGGTGCGGGAGCTCTTCCTCGCCATGCAGCTGGAAAAATACTACACGAAGGACCAGATCCTCGAAATTTACCTGAATACGATTTACTTCGGCCACGGCACGTACGGCGTGGGCGAGGCGTGCCGCACGTACTTCGGCAGAGAGCCGCGGGACCTCACGCTCTCCCAGTGCGCGCTCATCGCCGGACTTCCTCAGGCCCCGTCGGCGTACGACCCCATCGACCATCCCGACGAGGCGAAGCAGCGCACGGCCATCGTGCTCATGCTCATGGCCCGCGAAGGATACATCTCGCCGGAAGAAGCCGCCGCCGCGGCGATGGATTCCCTCTTCGACTGAAACAATTTTCCCGTGTCTCTGAAAAAGAGCGCGGGGATTTTTTTGCGCCGTTTTTTATCGCGAGACATGTTTCCGCGTCCGGTTGGCAGCCGCGGGAAAATCTCCCGTGCTCTTCTGGAAAACCGCTGCCCATCGTTTCGCGCGGGAGGAGCGTCCGTTTTTCTGTTTTCGTCGATACCCCACGGGCATTGCAGAGAGAGAGGAATAAGCATTGGCTATTCTCCGCGGAGTTTCCTACAATACAGGCATAGGCCATTCCATACAGAAAGGAGCATCTCCCATGAAACTGAAACAGACTCTTCTCGCCGCGTTCCTCTGCGGCGCGGCGCTCGGACTGGGCGGCACGGCCCTCGCGGCGGGCGGCGCGGTGCCGGACCCGCTTCCCCTCGCCGAGACGGGCGACCTGTCCCGCGGCGCGGATAATTTCTACAGGAGCGGCAGGCTCGACTCGCAGGTGGTGACTTTCCACAACCTGTACCAGATGAAGGTGGAGGGCACGCTCTTCACGCCGAAGGGCATGGACCGCACGCAGAAGCTGCCCGCCGTCATCGTGGGGCACCCCATGGGCGCGGTGCGCGAGCAGAGCGCGAACCTGTACGCGCAGAAAATGGCCGAAGAGGGCTACGTGACCCTCTCGGTGGATCTGTCCTTCTGGGGCGGATCGGACGGGCAGCCGCGGAACGCCGTGGACCCCACGATCTACGCGGAGACCTTCAGCGCCGCCGTGGACTATCTGGATACGCTCCCCTTCGTGGATCAGGACCGCATCGGCGTCATCGGCATCTGCGGCAGCGGCAGCTACGCCGTGGCCGAGGCGAAGATCGACCCGCGCCTCAAAGCCGTCGCCACGGTGAGCATGTACGATATGGGGCAGGCTGCGCGGGCCGGCCTGAGAAACAGCGTCACGCCCGCGCAGCGCCAGGCCATTCTCGCCGAAGCGGCGGCGCAGCGCGATAAGGAGTACGCGGGCGCGCCCCTCGCCTACACCAGCGGCACGCCGGAGCACGTGGACGAACATTCCAGCGCCATCGAAAAAGAATTTTACGACTACTACCGCACGAGCCGCGGCGCGTCCGCCCGCACCACCACCCATCCCACGCTCACGAGCAATGTGAAGCTCATGAATTTCTATCCCTTCGCGGACATCGACACCATCTCGCCCAGACCGCTTCTCTTCATCGCCGGAGAGAACGCGCACTCCATCGAATTCAGCGAGAATGCATACCGCCTCGCAAAGGAGCCGAAGGAGCTCGTCATCGTGCCGGACGCGGGCCACGTGGATCTCTACGACCGGGTGGACGTCATCCCCTGGGAGGCGCTCCGCGATTTCTTCGGCCGGTACCTCAAAAAATAAATCTCCCCTCTCTTCTGCAAAAGCCGCCGCCCTTCGCCGGGCCGGCGGTTTTCCTGTTATAATGGAAGCGCCGCACAGGCTTCCTTCGGACTTTCACTCCGCGATGAAGCGACAGACAGATGGCAGAAAGGAATCAATCATGACAGACAGAAAGAAAGTGGTGGTGGCGCTCTCGGGCGGCGTGGACTCCACGCTCACCGCGAGGCTGCTCCTCGACGCGGGATACGACGTCGCCGCCGCCACGATGCATCAGTTCGACGGGCAGGATACGTCCGACGCTTCCGCCATGGCGGAATTTCTCGGCATCCCCCACAAAGTGTTCGACGTACGGGAGGAATACCGCGCGTGGGTGCTGCGGTACTTCATCGACGCCTACGCCCGCGGGGAAACGCCGAATCCCTGCATGGTGTGCGACTTCCGCATCAAATTCGGCATTTTCTACGACCGGGCGCGGGCCCATTTCGGCGCGGACTATTTCGCCACGGGGCATTACGCGCGCATCCTCTGGGACCCGGCGCGGGGAAAGTACGCCGTGCACAAGGGCGTGGACGCCGCGAAAGACCAGTCCTACATGATGTACCGCCTCACGCAGGACCAGCTCGCGCATATTCTCTTCCCCCTCGGGCGCATGACGAAGCAGGACGCGCGCCGCCTCTCCGAAGAAAAGGGGCTGCCCACGTACAATAAGGCGGAGAGCCAGGACATGTGCTTCCTCGCCGCGGGCGACTCGTACAAAGATTACCTGGCGGCGCACGCGCCGGACATTTTCCGCCCCGGGGACATCACGGACGCGGAGGGGCGCGTGCTCGGCCGGCACCGCGGCCTCCCGTGCTACACCATCGGCCAGCGGAAAGGGCTCGGCCTCGCGGCGAAGACCCCGCTCTACGTCACCGCCCTCGACGGGGCGCGGAACCGGGTGGTCGTGGGCAGCAACGCGTCGCTCTTCCGCACGCGCCTTCTCGCGGGCGACCTCGCCTTCCCCGACGGGGAAGCGCCGGGCGAAGTCTTCTCCTGCACGGCGAAGATCCGCTACGCTGCGCCCCCCGCGCCGTGCACGGTGACCGTCCAGCGGGACGGCCGCGCGGCGGTCTCCTTTGCGGACGCCCAGCGGGCCGTCACGCCGGGGCAGTCGGTCGTCTTCTACGACGGGGACCGCCTCCTCGGCGGCGGCACCATCCTCCGCCCCCTGTAAAAAAAATCAGCGCCCTCCGGGGCGCTTTTTTTCATGCCCTTCGCAGAATCTTTACGCCGTCTGTACGCCCGGCCCCTATACTGGAAAGAAAACGCCGTCTCCGGACGGAAAGGAGGCCCCATGCCTTTTGAATGCTGGTTCCTGCGCTGGATGCGCCATTACACGAAGAGCCGCTTCGGCGACTGGTTCATGCCCCGGGCGACGCGCCTCGGCGACTACGGCGCGGTGTGGATCGCCCTCGCGCTTGGCATGCTCTTCTTCCGCCGCACGAGGCGGCCCGCGGTGCAGCTCCTCGTGACGCTCGCCATAGAGAGCCTCCTGTGCAACACCTTCCTCAAGCCCTTCGTCGGCCGGCCCCGCCCCTTCGAACTCTCGTCCAAAGTGCGGCCCCTCATCGCGCCGCCGCAGGACCGGTCCTTCCCGTCGGGCCACACCGCGTCCTCCGTCGCCGCCGCGGCGAGCCTCTGCCTCTCCCGCTGCCCCCTCTGGAAAGGGGCGCTCTCGCTCGCCCTCCTCATCGCCTGGTCCCGCCTGTACGTATGCGTCCACTTCGCGACGGACATCCTCGGCGGCGCCGCCGCGGGCCTCCTCTCTGCCCGTGCGGGACAGGTGCTCATGAAAAAAATCGTCCGCTGACCGCGCTTCCCCTTCCCGCCCTCCGGCGGGATTTTTTTACGCCGCCGGAAAATAGGCATGATGAAAAGCCGGTTGAAATACGGCTAACCGGTGCTACAATGAGTAAGTAAGAAAAAGATTTTACATGCAAAGAAGGGATTTCCATGCTGTTAAAAGACGCGCAGAAAGGGCGCACGTACATCGTGTCCGCGCTGCACCTTCCCTTCGAGCTGGAGCGGCGGCTGGAAGCGCTGGGCATGACCCACGACGCGCCGGTGACCGTGCTGAACCGGAAGGGGAAAGGCATCCTCATCATCAAGCTGCGGGGCACGCGCCTCGCCCTCGGATACAACATCACCCGGAATATTGAAGCGGAGGAGGCGGCCCATGGAGACGAAGCGTGAAATCACCATCGGATTCATCGGCAATCCGAACTGCGGCAAGACCACCCTTTTCAACGCCTACACCGGCGCGAACCTGAAAGTGGCGAACTGGCCGGGCGTCACCGTGGAAAAGGTGGAAGGGGCCATCCGCGACCACGACGTGACCATCCATCTGGTGGACCTGCCCGGCACGTACAGCCTCACGTCGTACACCATGGAAGAAACCGTGGCGCGGCAGTTCATCCTCTCGGGCGACGTGGACGTCATCATCAACGTGGCGGACGCGTCCTCCCTCGAACGCAGCCTCTACCTCACGCTGCAGCTCCTCGAGCTGGGCCGGCCGGTGGTGCTCGCCCTCAATATGATGGACATCGTCATGAAGCGGGGCATGGAGATCGACCTGCACCGCCTGCCGGAAATGCTGGGCATCCCGGTCATCCCCGTGTCCGCCCGGAAGCGCATCGGGCTGGACGTGCTGCTCCACGCCGCCGTCCACCACGCGGGCCATCCCCAGCCGGACCGGATCATCCACGAGCACCATCCCGAAGGAAGGCACGCCGCGCGCCACGCGGAATACGCCATGGTCTATTCCGACGATCTGGAAGACCGCATCGACCGCCTCACGGACGCCCTCCAGGCCTCCTACCCCGGCCTTGCGAACCTCCGATGGCACGCGCTGAAGCTCCTCGAAGGCGACCGGGAAATCACGGAGAAATACCCCGTGAACCTGCCGGACGTGCTCGACCGGAGCTACGAGTCGGACGTGATCAATCAGAAATACGATTTCATCGGGGAAATCATCAGCGAAGTGCTCCTCCACAAAGCGCGGCGCGACGCCCTCACCGAGCGGGCCGACCGCGTCCTCACGAGCAGCGTGTGGGGCATCCCCGTCTTTCTCGCCGTCATGGCGGTCATCTTCTTCCTCACCTTCACCGTGGGCGACTGGGTAAAAGGCGGCTTCGAATCCGTCATCGACGGGATATCCTCCGCCGTGGAAGCCCTCCTCGCCGCCTCCGGCGCGGGCGGCATGATCACCTCCCTCGTGGTGAACGGCGTCATCGGCGGCGTGGGCACCATCGTCACCTTCCTGCCGAACATCCTCATTCTCTTCCTCTGCCTCGCCCTCCTCGAAGACAGCGGGTACATGGCCCGCGTGGCCTACGTCATGGAGGGCATCATGAGCCGCCTCGGCCTGTCGGGCAAAGCCTTCATCCCCATGCTGCTCGGCTTCGGATGCACCGTCCCCGCCATCATGGCCTCGCGGGCGCTCGAAAATAAGCGGGACCGCTTCAAGGTCATGCTCGTCACGCCCTTCATGAGCTGCAACGCCCGCCTCACCATTTACATCCTCTTCGCGGAAATGTTCTTCGGGGACAAAGCCATGCTCGCGGCGTACTCCATGTACCTCATCGGCATCGTCGTGGCCATCGCCGTCTCCGCCGTCATCCACCTCATCGACCGGAAAAATTCCGTGAACTACCTCCTCATCGAGCTGCCGGAATACAAAATCCCCGACATGCACACCGTCGCCATCTACGTATGGGAAAAAGTGGAAGACTATCTCGAAAAGGCGGGCACCACCATCTTCGTGGCCACCCTCTTCATCTGGGCCCTCCTCAACTTCGGCCCCGCAGGCTACACCGCCGACATGGGCGAAAGCTTCGGCGCGGGCATCGGCCGCCTCCTCACGCCCCTCTTCGTCCCCATCGGCCTCGGCTTCTGGCAGATCGCCGTGGCGCTCCTCGCGGGCATCTCCGCGAAAGAAGTGGTCGTCTCGAGCTGCGCCGTCCTCTTCGGCGTGGTGAACGCCAGCTCACCCGAAGGCATGGCGGAATTTGCCGCCGCCCTCGCCGCCATCGGCTTCGGCCCGTTCAACGCCTTCTGCCTCATGCTCTTCTGCCTGCTCTACATCCCCTGCGCGGCGGCGCTGGCCACCATCCGCAGCGAATCGGGCAGCTGGGCCTGGATGGGCTTCACCGCCTTCTTCCAGCTCGCCGTGGCGTGGCTCGTCACCTTCGCGGTCTACCAGACAGGCCGCCTCTTCCTCTGAGGAGGCTCCCATGACCGCCGCCGTGTGCGTCCTCGCCGTCCTCGCGCTCTACCTCCTCTGGGCCCTCCGCCGCATCCGGAAACGCCGCCGTAAGAACCGCGCCCGCTGCGCCGCCTGCCCCCTTCACCGGGACGGCCTCTGCACGAGAAAGAAATAACGAACTCCCCGCCTCTCCCGTCAAACGGAGAGGCGCTGTCTTTGGCAGCAGCGCCCGCCCTCCGCGGCCCGCGGAAAAAATCAGCGCACAAAAAACGCCCCTTCTCCCGAAAAAGAGAAGGGGCGTTTCTTTTTATACGGCCGTCCGGCGGACGGCTTTGTACGGGCTTACATCATTTCGTAGATTGTCTTCGCGAAGAAGAGGACGAGGACGGCGAGGATGATGTGCTTCACGCCGCCCGCGCCGCGGCGGGCGAAGTAATTCGCGCCGAAGTAGTTGCCCGCGATGTTGAACGCGCCGGCGATGAGGCCGAGGGGGAGGAGGACCGCGTCGTTCAGGAGGAAGACCGTGAGGGCCGCGCAGTTTGTGGAGAGGTTGATCGCTTTGGCCATGCCGTTCGCCGCGGTGAGGCGCAGGTGCGCGAGGCCCGTGAGGAGGAGCAGGAGAAAGGTGCCCGTGCCGGGCCCGTAGAATCCGTCGTACACCCCCATGACGAAGGCGCAGCCCATGGCGATGGCCGCGGTCCGGCGAAGGCCGTAGGGGGGCTTGTCCGTATCGATGGATTTCTTCGTCATGACGTACGCCGCGGTGAGGGGCAGCACGACGAGGATAATGAGCTTGAAGTACGCCGGGTCGAGGTAGAGCGCGATGTGCGCGCCGAGGGACGAGCCGCAGAGGGCGCAGAGCACGCCCCCCGCCGCGGGCCGCCACTCGATCCAGCCCCGGCGGGCGAATTTCCACGTGGTGAGCGCGGTGCCCATGCAGGAGCTCATTTTATTGGTGCCCAGCACGTAGTGCACGGGGAGGCCGCCCATGAAGTACGCCGGGAGGGAGATGAGGCCCCCGCCGCCGGCTACGGCGTCCACAAAACCCGCCAGAAAGACCAGCGGGCAGATGATGAGGAATTGCGTCCAGGTGATATCCATGATGTCCCGCCGGGCGGGATGTCCTCCTCTTTATTTCTGATGACTGAGGTCGATGGATGCGACGAAGGCGTGCAGATCCCGCTCCGCCGCGAGGCGCGCCGCTTCCGTGACGAGATCGGTGAGCGCGTAGGTGAGGGGCTGGCGGCTGTCGTCGCTGGTGATGAGCACCACCGTGCGGTAGCCGTCCCCGTCTTTATACATATAGCCCCGCCCGTAGAGGGGCATGATGAGCCCTTCCGAGGAGAGGATGATCCGCGCCCCCGCGGTGTACATGACGAAATTGACGTCTCCCGCGCGGCGTACGGGCTCCATGTCTTTCAGGGTGACTTCGAGCTTCGCGCCCGCGCCTCCCACCATCTCGTCGGCCCAGCGGGAGACGGAGTCCTGCACGGCCTTGTGGAGCACCGCGTCTTCATCGAAGAAGGACCGGTTCACCGCGGCGAGGCCCGCCAGCTCTTTTTCGGTCTGGCCGTAGCGGAAATAGGGCGCGAAGAGCGCCGCCTCGGGGCCGCGCGCTTCCGTGGAGATGACGTATCCTGCGAGATAGGTGCCGTCCTTCCGGAAACTGGCGATGAGCTGGCCCGCCGTGTAGGGGATGGTGCGGCCCATGAATTGCACGGACTGCGTGCCCGGCAGCTCCCGGTACGTCACCCGGGGCGGCAGGGCGGTCTTCGCCGCCTCTGTCAGATCCGACGCGCCCGCGGGCAGGCAGGCCGCCGCAAGGGCCAGCGCGAGCGCGATGCATTTCTTTTTCACAGCAGTTCCCTCCGCAGTCCATACAGGGCGTAGAGCAGGTCGTCGTCCAGCTGGCGGCCCGATTCGTGGCTTCCGGTGAAGATGAGGAAATAGTACCGCCCGGCGGCGTTGCGGTAAAGGACGGACTCCATCCACGCCGGCGCAACGAAGCCGCTTTCCGTGGTGATGACAAATTTCACATTCTGCTGCCACCGCACGGTGCCGTCGTCATTGCCGTAGCGCTTCCACGGGGAGGCGTCGAGGATGCGGAAGTCCGGCAGATCCCCCGATTTCCCTTCCATGGCGCGCCGCGCCGCCTGGCGGAATTCGTCGAGGGTAATGAGGACCTGCGCGCGTCCTTCCGGCGGCGACGCCGGGTCGAATGCGCCCGCCCACCACGTTTCTTCCGCCCGCCGGCCTTTCCGGAAAAGTTCGTCCCCGCCGCCGGAGAAGACCACCGCGGTCATGGTGCAGGTCCCGCGGTACGTATCCTTCACGAGCTGATAGATCCGGGCGCGCGCTGCGGGAGAATCCGCCGTGCCGTCCGCCACGGTCATTCCTTCGGGCATGGTGAGGAAGCGCATCAGCTCCGCGCGCTTCGTCCCCCGCGCCTGCGGGCGGGCCATGCTCTGCCGGAGCATCGCCTCCACCGCGGTGCCGCTGCCGTCGGTGACGCGCACATCCTGCGGAAAGGGGAGCGTCCCCAGTCCGGGAATATACAGATCGTCCGCGCCCGCCGCGCCGCCCAGCGCCAGGAAAGCCGCCAGAGCGAGCGCCGTCATCCGCCGTTTCATGCTCCGCCCTCCGCGGCCCCGCCGTCCTCTGCTTCGGCAAGGCCTTTTTCAAAATGCGGCCGGAAGTAGTCTGCGCTCTCCGGCAGGGCGAGGAAGAGCGTGTACGCTTCGCCGGCCGCGCCGCTCTGCACGGCGTACACCGCGGAGAAGGGAAGCGTGAGCCCCCACTGGCCCGCGAAAGTGAGCGCCGCCTCGCCCCATTGGTAGCCCACGCCGCCGGCGGACACGCCGCGCTTCACGGGAGAGGCTTCCACGAGGGAAAATTTCCCTGCGGAAATGCCGGATCTCCGCAGGCGGGACGAGCCCGCCATGGGGATGTCCGGCTCGCGGGCGTCTGCGAGGAGCGCTTCGATTTCTTCTTTCTCCTCCCGGCTCACGTAGACGGAAAGGAGGATGGCCTCGGCTCCGCCGTCCCGTCCGGTGAGCCGTTCAAAGCGGCCCTCCGCGAGAATGTGCGCCGCAAGCTGCGCCAGGCGGTCCCGCTTTTCGCCGCCGTCCGCTCCGTAGAGATGCAGGCTGTCGATGCACCGGGCGAGCTTTTCTTCCGTCACGGCCTCCCGCATCTGGCCCGCGAGCAGGCCGCCCCAGAAGGACGACTCCGCGTCGGTCACTTCCACCGCGCCGCCCATGGGCACCGTCATCCCGCCGGGCAGGTGCAGCGTATCCGCCTGAGCCGCCCCCGCTCCGGCCCACAGCCCAAGTCCTAGCGCCGCCGCGCTTATCCACCGTTTCATGGCTCCTCCTTCCGCGCCGTGCGCGTTTGTCTCATTTGTCACTGGCCGTCTGCCGCGCGCTGCGCGAAAATGCGGCTTCCGGACCGGAGCCGAAGCCCCTCCGCCAAAGCCGCGCCCGTTATTTTCCGCCGCAGGCGGCTTTCGCCAGCCGGTCCGCCGCCTCCCGCACGCTGTCCTTCTGGCTGTCGTTCGCGCACACCGCAATGAGGCGGTACGCGCCGCCGTCCTTCCAGAGATAGGCTTTCACATACTGCGGGAAGATCCAGCCGTCCACATAGAAGAGCACCCGGCTGCCCGCGGTATACACCAGCGCGCCGTCCGTGCCGTCCATGCAGTGCAGCGGCTCCGTGCTGCGCAGCTCCACATGAAAGATGGAGTACGGCATGGGCTCGCCCGTCTCCCGCCGCGCGGACGCGATGCCTTCGAGGATGGCCTCATTCACCATCGCCCCGGCGTTCCCGAGCATGCGGTTGAAGAGCGCCATTTTCTGCACGCCCTCCGCAGGCAGCGGCGGACCTCCCGCCGGGAAGAGCCCCCGGAGCGCCTGGTCCAGATCGGGCGAAGAGAGCTCCAGATTCACCACGTCGGCGGTCTCCAGGATGCCGTCCCGCTCGATGCGGAGCTGGCCCAGCATCATGGGCGCGCCCGCCGTGTCCGGCGCGATTTCCGAAAAATCCACCGGGTGGTAGCTCATGTGTCCGCCCAGATCCATCGCCGGCAGAAATCCCGCGGGGATGTCGCCGACGACGCCCACGGACGCCGCCGTATCCAGCTCCTCCGACAGGACCGACAGAGAGGCCGGCTCCGACGCCGGCAGGGCCTCTTCCGCAGAGACCGGAGCCCACCACGCCGCGCCCGCCAGAACGAGCGCCGTCATATATGCTGTCCGTTTCATCGCGCCGCCTCCACCGCTTTTTCCACAAGGGGCGTGAAGTACCGCCCCGACGCCTGGTCGGCCAGCAGGACCGTGACCGTCAGGTTGTTTCCCTCCTTTTTCGTCGTGCCGATCACGCAGAGCCACAGGGGCACGGCGTAATCGTATGCGGCCGGCGTCATCTGCGTGTACGCCAGCCGGTACGCATCGCCCCCGGCGGACGTGCCGCTCTTCCGCACGGCGTTCTTCATCATGTCTCCCGCGAGCGCGGCGCTCTGGGACAGCTCGCCGTGCCGGCTGAGCGCCGCGAGCTGCTCCGGGGAGACACCGTTTTTCTCACCGAACGTCTTCACCCACCCGTTCCACCGCAGGATATCCGTCTCCGTGAGCGGCAGCTTCATGGGGAGCGACAGCACGTACGCCGTGTACATCGTATTGCCCGAAGTGCTCCGGAGCTGGTATGCCCGGCTCTCCCGCAGTATGCTCACCGCGGCCTCCGCCATGCGCCGCGCCTCCGCGGTCTCATTCTGACCGTACACGCCCGCCTGGACGTAGTCCTTCGCCACGGCGTCGACGAGCGACGGGTCCGCCAGCAGCGCGTCCACTTTGTCCGCGAAATAGGAATCGCGCCCCTGCCACACGGCGACGCGGCTCCCGAAGGGCAGCACCTCTCCGGTGGGCAGCGTCAGGTCGTCCGCACCGGCTGTGCCGCCGGCGAGAAGCGCCGCCGCGAGGACCGCGCCCATCCATTTTTTCTTCACAGTTCCTCCTTCGGCCGGTCCGGCGCTCATGCCATCGGCGCCCTGCGGCCCAGTTCTTTTTCTATTATATCATTCTTCATATGCTGGAGCGCGTCGGACAGATTGATTTCCATCACTTCCGGATTCATGAGGCGGGTGTACTCCGGCCAGAGCGTGTCCATCTGCGCATCGGCGTAGCGCCGTACCTCGGCGAGCTCCGGCAGCGGCTGCGGCACGCCTCCGAGGAAGACCGGACGGAGCAGATCCACCGCGGTATACGTGCCCGGCCGGAGCTCCTTCTTCCGCCACTTCGCGCTCTCCGTGGCGAGCGTAAACGCGCCGCCCTCCGGAGCGGGCTCATCCGCCAGGCACACCAGATCGGTGATCATCTTGCCCGTGTCCTTCCGGTAGAACCGGCGCACGGCCTTCACGCCGGGATTCGTCACCTTCGCCACGTCATTGGAAATCTTCATCACCGGCGCAAAGCCGCCCGCCTCCGTTTCCTTCGCGCACATCTTGAAGACGCCGCCGAGAGCGGACGAGCCGTCCGCGGTGATGCACCGCGTGCCCACGCCCCACGACGTGACCGTACAGCCCTGCTGCTTCAGGGACGCGATGGTATACTCGTCCAGATCGTTCGAGCCGGAAATGATCGCGTCCGGGAAGCCCGCCTCGCGGAACATGCGGCTCGCCTCCTTCGAGAGGTATGCCAGGTCGCCGCTGTCGATGCGGATGCCGTACGCCTTCGGCAGCCGCCCCGCCTCGCGGAGCTCGCGGAAGACCTCGATGGCGTGAGGCACGCCGTACTCCAGCACGTGGTACGTGTCCGCGAGAAGGATGAGATTATTCTGAAACAGTTTCACATACGTGCGGAACGCGTCCAGCTCCGAGTCGAAGCTCATGATCCAGCTGTGGGCCATCGTGCCCAGCACGGGAATGCCGAAGCGCTTTCCCGCCTCCACGTTGCTCGTGCCGTTGAAGCCGCCGATCATGGCCGCCCGCGCGCCCCAGAGGCCCGCCGAGTGGCCCTGCGCCCGCCGGAGGCCGAACTCCATCAGATTGTCCCCGCCGGCCACGGTGCGGATGCGCCGCGCCTTCGTGGCGATGAGGCTCTCGTGATTCATAATCATGGAGAGGCCCGTCTCCAGCATCATGGCCTCCGCCGTCGTGCCGTGGAAGCGGAGCAGCACCTCCCCGGGGAAGGCCACCGTCCCTTCGGGCATGGCGTAAATATCCCCCGTGAAATGGAAGTCCGCCAGATAGGCGAGGAAATCTTCGCCGAAGATGCCGAGGCTCCGCAGGTAGGCGATGTCTTCCGCGCTGAAGCGGAACCGCGAAATAAAATCCTCAAGATGCGCGAGGCCGGCCACCACCGTGTATCCCCCGCCGAAAGGATTCTGCCGGTAAAACCGGTCAAACACCACGCGCCGCTCGTGCCGCCCCATGCGGAAAAGCGCGCTCGTCATCGTCAGCTGGTACAGATCCGTCACCAGTCCATTGTACGGTTCCATATAGACCTCCCTTTCCTTTTTGGAGAATATTGGGTAAATTTTCCCAATTATACACCGATTTCTTCCAAAAGAAAAAGGAAAGAGACGCCTCTTTCCTCATCCGATGGTCCACTCCTGCGTACGGCCGATGATCTCCCGCACCACCGCGCGGCCGCCCTCCAGACGGAAGACCGCGCCCTCGCCGCCTCCGTCGTACACCGCGGAAAGCGTGTCCTTCGCGCGGGCCTGCATGGCCGCCGCCGCTTCGGGCCGGGCGTCTTCCACGAGCCGCCCCGTGACGGAGAGCCAGCTCTTGTCCGGATGCACCGCGGCGACGCTCACGGCGGCGTTCTTCTTCAGCGCCCCGTAGAGAGGCGACTCCCGCCGCACCAGAATGTACAGCGCGCCGTCGTACCAGCACGCCGACGCGAGCGGGCACACACAGGGCCGCTCCCCGCCCGCCGCCACAAAAAACACGCCGCATTCTTCCAGATATTCCAAAGTCCGTTCCATAGCGCTCCCTCCCGTTTCCTTCATTATACACCCAAACCCCGCCGCATCCCCGAGAGCAGCCGGTTCAGCTGAAACGCATCAAAAAAAGAGACGGGCCGCGCCCATCCCTTTTCCGTTTCCTGCAGCGAATATATTTTCTATATTTTCTTCTTTCCGAAGAAAAACGGTGCTACAATAAAGACGCCTCCAAGCATTTGAAAGGAGGTGATCTCATGGAGGTTATGCTTTATGTGTTGTGGACGACCCTGCTCGCCCCTGCGCTTCTCATCTACTGGAAAGAGTGGCTGAGGCGGCAGTCAAAAAAATAGGCAGGGAAAAAGGGATGGTGTTGCGGACCATCCCTTTTCTGATCTCATGGAGGAGATCGCTTTATGTGTTTACGACTTTATTTTACCACACGCGCCCCGTTTTGCAAGCGCCGGGGCCTCGCCTTTTATTTTCCCATGGCCGCGAAGTCGTCTGCGGAGAGGAAGGCCACGGGGATGCCGAGGCTCTCGATGACGGCGCGGGCGTCGTCCCGCGTGTCGGCGGTGGTATGGATGCAGCACACCGCGCGGGCCGCGTCGATCGTGGTGAGGACGCCCAGGTATTCGTAGCCCTCGAGAATGCGGTTCACATAGTTTACGTCGTGCGGGGAAATTTCGATGTACAGTGCGTCAGGTTCCATGAGCGCGCCTCCTCAGGATGGTATACGGCGGAAGCGGAACGTCCGTCCGCATGGTGAGAATTTCAAGGGGATGGGGCGCGGCGGCGACGGCCTCGCCCGCTTCATTGGCGAGCGCTCCGATGGCGAGAGGAAAGACGGAGCCGTCCGGCGCGAGGCATTCCACGGTCTCGCCCGCTTTGAAGTGGTTCCGCTGCTGGATGCGCGCCTCACCCGCTTCGCTCCCTTCGAGCACGAGCCCGACGAAATCGTAAGACTGCTCGGGCTGGGCTTTGCCGTAGTTCTGCGCATGTTCCGGCGCGCCGAGGGCGAAGCCCGTGGTGTAGGGCCGGTGGGAAATTTTTTCCAGCTCTTCCCTCCATTCGGGCCGCATGCGGAAGTCCGGCCCCTCCGCATAGTACGCGTCGATGGCTTTCCGGTAGACCGCGGTGACGGCGGCGGCGTAGTACACGCTCTTCATGCGCCCTTCGATCTTGAGGCTCGCGGCCCCCGCGGCGGCCAGCTCGGGGATGTGGTCGATGAGGCAGAGGTCTTTGCTGTTCAGGATGTACGTGCCGTGCGCGTCTTCTTCGATGGGCCAGTACTGGCCGGGGCGCGTCTCTTCCACGAGGGCGTACTTGAATCGGCACGCCTGAATGCATTCGCCCCGGTTCGACTGGCGGCGTCCGTCGGTGAAGAAATTCGACAGGAGGCACCGCCCGGACCAGCTGATGCACATGGCGCCGTGCACGAAGTATTCCAGCTCCACGTCCACCCTGCGGCGGATGTCCCCCATCTCCGCGATGGACACTTCCCGGGCGAGGACCACGCGGCTCGCGCCCATGTCCTTCCACGCCTGCACGGTGCGCCAGTTCGCGGCGCTCGCCTGGGTGGACACGTGAAGGGGCAGGCGGGGCGCGGCGCGGCGCGCGAGCTGGAAGACGCCCAGATCGGACACGAGGGCCGCGTCCGCGCCGATGCTTTCCAGAAATTGCAGGTAGTCCCCGAGGCCGTCCAGATCGGCGTTGCGGGGGATGACGTTCACCGTGACGTACATTTTCCTGCCCCGGCTGTGGACGAAGTCCGCCGCTTCTTTCATTTCTTCGGGAGAGAAATTGCCCCCGTAGGCCCGCAGGCCCCATCCGCGGCCCGCGAGGTACACCGCGTCCGCGCCGTAGCGCACGGCCATTTTCAGTTTTTCCATATTGCCCGCCGGAGCGAGCAGTTCCATGTGATTCATTGCGTATCCTTTTTTCTGCGCGACACGGCGAGGCCGTCCCCTTCGGCGGCGACGCGCGTGTCATATTTGTCGTGTACATAAGCGAGGTAGTCCCGAAGGCGCATCACCAGCGTGCGGTACCGGTGCGGCACGGGCCCCGCGCCCAGGACGAGCCCCCGGAAGAGCACGTTGTCCGCGGCGATGACCGCCTCCGGCGAGAGCAGCGGCTCGGCGAGGCGCAGATGCGCCAGGTACTGCCCCTTCGGCCCGTCGAGATAGAGGAAATCGAACGGCCCGGCAAGGCGGCCGATGACCTCCGCCGCGTCGCCCGCATGGCACAGGACGCGCCCTTCGCAGCCCGCTTCCCGCACGGCGCGCACTGCCCGGGCATGGCGCGCGGGGTCGAGCTCGATCGTCTCGATAACCGCCTCCGGGCAGCGCTCCGCCATGAGGAGCGCCGAGAAGCCGATGGCCGTGCCGATTTCCAGAATGCGCCGGGGACGGGCGGAAGCGCACGCCGCAAGGAGCGCCGCCCGCTCCTCTCCGCGGAGAATGGGCACGCGGTCCCGCGCGGCTTCCTCCTCCAGCCGGCCGAGCACGTCACGAATGGCCATAAATATCCTCGATGGCCTGCAGATGTTCTTCATACGTCCGGAGGAAGACGTGATGCCCGTCGGCCTTCGCCACGTAGTACAGGTACTCGCCCGGCTCCGCGGCGAGTACGGCAAGGATGGCGGACCGTCCCGGCGCGCCGATGGGTCCCGGAGGCAGGCCCGTCCTCTGATACGTATTGTACGGCGAGTCCACTTTGAGGTCCGCCGTGGAGAGCTCAGGCTTCACCCTGCCCAGAGCGTACTGCACCGCCGCGTCGATCTGGAGCGGCATGCCCGCCCGGAGCCGCGCGAAGATCACCGATGCGATGGGCTCCTGATCCTCGGGATAGCGCGCTTCCCGCTCCACGAGAGACGCGATGGTCATGAGGTCGTGCAGGGAGAGCCCCTTCGCTTCCGCCCGGCGGCGGATATCCCCGTCGAGCACTTCGTCCGTCCGGCGGTACAGGATGTCGCAGATGTCCCGCGGGGACGCTTCATCCGGGATGTCGTACGTATCGGCGAAGAGGAATCCCTCGCCCGCCACCGCCGCGGGCTCCGGCCCCTTCATGTAGGGAAGCGGCGCATACGTCTCCGCCTCCTCCAGAAATCCCTCCGCCCCGGGAAGGCCCGCGTCCCGCAGGATGGCCGCGATCTGCGCCGCCGTGGACCCTTCGGGGATGGTCACCGTCTCGAAAGACACCGTGCCGCGCCGGAGCGCCGCGATGGCCTCCGCGGCGGAGAGCCCCCGGGCGAGGCGGTACTCGCCGTGCTTCAGGGCATTCCCCTCGCTGTTCAGGAGCAGCGCGAGGCGGAAGACCCGGGCGCTCCGGATGATCCCCTCCCGCTCAAGCAGCTCCCCGATGGCCGCGCCGGTCATATTTTCCTCCACGCGCACCACCGCGCTCCCGTCCCGCGGGGGCCGGTCGTCCGCGTAGAGATACTGCCACAGCGCGCCCAGCAGGATGAGCAGCAGCAGCACCGCGCACGCCGCGCCGAGAAAGAGCCGCTGCCCCCGGGGCAGCTCCATGAAATCTTTCCACATAGGCATCCTCACTGCGAAAATGATTTTACAAATTTCACCCGTTTATTATATCATATGCATGAATGAAATCCGCCTGCGGGCGAAGAGGAGGCACGAATGATACTGCAAAAAGGACTGGTGGGCACGGCGTCGAGAGTGGTCGCGGAAACGGATACGGCGCGCGCCGTGGGGAGCGGGAGCCTCCCCGTGTGCGCCACGCCGGTGCTCTCCGCCGTGATGGAAGCGGCCGCCTGCGCCGCCATCGAAGGGTGCCTCCCCGCGTCGGCCGCGACCGTGGGCATCTCCATCGCGCTCCGCCACACGTCGCCCACGCTCGTGGGGCGCACCGTCACCGCCCGGGCGGAGCTCACCGGGACCGAAGGCCGCCTCCTCACCTTCCGCATCACCGCCGAAGACGACGCGGGCCCCGTGGGCGAGGCGGAGCACGTGCGCTGCCTCATCGAGACCGCGCCCTTCCTGGAAAAAGCGGAGAAGAAATACAAGAAATGATCGTCAGCGCCAGCCGCCGGACAGACCTGCCTGCCTTCCACGCAGACTGGCTGTGCCGGCGTTTTTCAGAAGGGTCTGTCCTCGTGAAGAATCCCTACAACGCGCACCGGGCCGCCCGCGTCCCTCTTACGCCGGACGCGGTGGACGGGATCGTCTTCTGGACGAAAAATCCCCTCCCCCTCGCGCGGCGGCTGTCCCTCTTCGACCCGTACCCGTATTATTTCCAGTGGACCCTCACGCCCTACGGCCGGGACCTCGAGCCCGGCCTCCCGGAGAAATCCCGCCTCCTCGCAGCCTTCCGCGAGCTTTCCGCGCGCATCGGGCCCCTCCGCCTCGTGTGGCGCTACGACCCGGTGCTCATTTCGCCCGCATGGACGGCGGCGCGCCATGCGGAAACATTCGCCGCCTTCTGCGCCTCCCTCGCCGGCGCATGCGACACGTGCGTGGTGAGCTTCCTCGACCGCTACCGCCACCGGGAAACAATCCTCCGGGCCCTCGCCGTCCGCCCGCCGAATGATGCGGAGCGGGAGATGCTGCTCCGCGCTTTCACAAAAAGCGCCGCCCGGTACGGCTTTGACCTCCGGGCGTGCTGCGAAGCGGGCACGGGGCTCCCTCCCGCCGCCTGCGTCGACGCCCCGCGCCTCGAAGCCATCGCGGGCGTCCCCTTCGCCCGCCTGCGCGACCCATACCAGCGCGGGGGCTGCGCGTGCGCTCCCTCCGTGGATATCGGCGCGTACAATACCTGCCCCGGAGGCTGCGTCTACTGCTACGCCGTGCGCGCACCCCGCGCCATCCGTCCCGCAGCGCCGGATGCGCCCTGCCTCGGCGATCCCGTCACGGCCGCCGACATCGTCACGGAGCGGCCCATGCCCCGCCTCCGCCGGCCCGCGCCGGCCTCCCTCTTTTCGTCCGATGAAAGGAATCCATCATGAGCCTCTGCAATCTCTGCCCCCGCCGGTGCCGCGTGGCGCGCAAACTGTCCATGCATGACGACGGCCCCGCGGGCTACTGCCGTCTGGGCGTCCTCCCCGTAGTGGCCCGGGCGGCGCTCCATCACTGGGAAGAGCCCTGCATCAGCGGCACCCGCGGCGCGGGGACCGTCTTCTTTTCCGGGTGCAATCTCTCCTGCGTGTACTGCCAGAATTACGAAATCTCCGAGCTCGAGAAAGGCACGGAAATCTCCGTCGAACGCCTCCGGGAAATTTATTTCGAACTCATCCGGCAGGGCGCGCACAATATCGACCTCGTGACGCCCACCCACTTCACCCACGCGATTTACCAGAGCCTCGCCGAGCCGCTCCCCGTGCCCGTGGTGTACAACTGCGGCGGCTACGAAAGCGCGCACACCGTGGCCTTCCTGCGGAAAAAGATCCAGATCTGGCTGCCCGACCTGAAGTACAGCGACAGCCGCGCCGCCGCGCGCTACAGCGGAGCCCCGGACTACTTCGACCGCGCCGTGGAGGCCATCGAGCAGATGTTCCGCCAGACCGGCCCCTGCGACATCGGGCCCGACGGGCTCCTGCGGCGCGGCGTGCTCATCCGCCACCTCGTCCTGCCGGGCCAGCTGGACAATACGAAGGGCGTCCTCGACTACATCGCCGAGACCTTCCGCCCGGGCGACGTCCTCGTGAGCCTCCTGCGCCAGTACGTCCCCTGCGGCCGCGCCGCGGACTACCCCGAGATCAACCGCCGCCTCTCCGACGAAGAATACGACGAAGCGGTGCGCTATCTGGAAGACCTCGGCATCGAGGACGGCTACCTCCAGCAGAAAGACTCCGCCGACGCCGCCTATACGCCCGCCTTCGACGGCACGGGCGTCCTCGCCGCCGGCCCCGCGTAAAAAGGAAAAAGAACGGAAGCCCGCCGTTCTTTTTTTGTGCTATCATGGCGGCAGATGTTCCGCATCCCGAAAGAAGCCTTTCCATGAAACCGCCCGCCCTCTCTGTCCAGCGTGCAAAAATGCCCTCCCGTTTGTGGGAGAGCATTTCTTTTTTGGCTTATTTCGCTTTGCGGTTCAATTCCTCCAGGTCGAGGATCGCCTGCAGCAGCATTTCCTTCGTCACCTTGTACGGCGACTGGTCGAGATCGTACTTCGTGGACGCGTGCTCCGCGAGGCGCTCCGCCGTGGAGAGGCTTTCCCCCACATCGGCGAGGCAGTGCGGCAGCGCGAGCGCCCGGCAGAAGTCGAGCATCTGGTCCCGCGCTTCGAACTGTTTGTCCAGCGTGAGCAGCACCAGCGTCCCGTAGCACACCACCGCGCCGTGGAGATACTCCTGATCGTGCTCCACTTCGGTGTGGCCGTTGTAAATGGCGTGGCCCACGCTCGAATTGTAATCGCCGGTGAGGCAGTTCGACACGAGCCCCGTCGTGACGATGACCAGCTGCACCACCCGCTCGAAATCTTCCGTGATTTCCTTCCGGTCAAAGGCCTCCATGGCCGCCACGCCGTAGCGGATGAGCTCGTCCGAGCAGTTTCCCGCCATCTGCGCGCCCAGGCTGCGGATGTACGGCACATACTCGTCGCCCCGGATGGAGAAGAGCACCTCGTACTGCTTCGACAGCGCGTCGCCGATGCCCGCCCAGAAATAATCCCGCGGCGAATGGATGATGACTTCCGTATTGATGAACGTATGGTACGCCGGACGCGTGCGGTACCACACCTGCTGGAACGACCCGTCCTCGTGGTACGCCACGCACACCGCCGTCACGGGCGCGCAGTTCGAACACAGCGTGGGGAAAGAAAAGACCGGCTTGTGCATGTACTCCGCGGCGATTTTCGCCGTATCGATGGCGCGGCCGCCGCCCACGGCGAAAATCATGTCCGCCTGCGCCACCTCGGGAATCTCCGTGAGCGCCTTCGCCGGGCCGAAGCCGCTGTTCTCGCCGTACTGGAACGAGCCGAGAATCTCAATCTGCCCTTCGCAGGCCTTCCGGATGGCCGGCTCCGCCGCCGCGCGGGACTTCTCCCCGCCGATAATCACCGCCGTCTTTCCATATTCGCCGCAGATGCCGGGCACCGCGTCGTACGCATCCGCCCCGATGGTATAGCTGGGGAAAAACTGATTCGTCATAAAAGAGCTCTCCTTTCTAAAAAACTCATGAAACCCGTACATTTTTATATTATAACGCACTTTCCCCTCTCGCATCCGCCCCGCACGGGAAATCCGTAAAATTTTTTCAGGCCTTCCGCCAAGAAGCATGAAAAAAGCAGGTTAAAGACCTGCTTTTTCATAAGGGATTCATCTGACGCGGTTTTTCACCCATCGGTGCGCCCGGCCATTCAGTTTGGGACAGCTTCCCGGCTGCGGACGACCCGCCAGCTCGGATTTGATCATCTTCTTCCCGCACTGTGTGCACATCCATTCCACCTGTTTAATATGTTTGATTTCCGCCATGATGTATACCTCCTTTGGATATATGTGGAAATTTTCAATCCGTTTGACGCCGCATATAGTAGATACACTATTGCAAAGAAATCAGAAACTCATGCTCTGAATCAACCAGCCCGATTTCTTCTCATAGACGAAGACAAATTCTCCCTGCGTATTCCTCCGAATGATGCGGCCCGTTCCGCCCTCCCAGTGAACAAATTCCATATCACAGGACAGTGTGGCCGTATGAGCATCATGAAAAGTAATTTGTATATTGGAGATATCCATGGAAGGACTCAACCCCAACGTTTTGCGCCAGACATGATAATCGCCGCCCAGATTCCGTTGAAGCTCAGGTGTCAGACAATCCCACGCATAACTGAAACTATTTCCATTAACAGACAAACGGAATTTATGAAAAACTTTCAGCAGGTCTTCCCGGGTCGCCTCCGGGTCATAGGTCACGGTATTCTCCGATCTATCAGTCGGAACACTATTCTCTACAGCGGCATTTTCATTTTTCTGCTCCATGGTCTCACGGTTCCGTGCTACCTGTCTTGCTGCATTCGCCTGTATGCGTTTCTGGATTGACTGTTCCAGCAACTGCGTTTTGGCTTGCAGTTCTTCAGACTTCCCGCTGTCCGGGGATTCGTTCTGCTCCGTTCCCGCAGAAGGGCCGGAAGTAATACGAATGGAAGGAAAATGCACCGCCATCTTTTCTCCCGTCCACCATCCATGCGGATACAGCCAGAATACGATGGACAGAACGAGCAGCAACAGCGTCGGCAAGAGAAACACCGCGGTATTCCCTTTTGCTTCCCCATCCGGATTGAATGCTTTCTCAAAAACCGCGAGACGCGGATGTGCTGCCGCAGTTTGTTCGATATACTGCCAGGTCCGCAGAACAGGTCCATCCAGCTTTCCTTTCTTCAGAGCTGCTTTGTCTCTGCGCATGTTGACATACGTCCAGAAGGCGGACGCCCATACGAGCCAGTCCCACCGACCTTCCCGCATGCTAAAATGATAGGCGGCTCCCACGAGGATTACCCCGAAAGCGAAGAACAGAAACGGCTGCGCGAGTGCCCGCCAAAAGGCAAAAAGTACAGAAAGCATCGTATACAGTGCCGCCAACGCACCAGAGGAAAGTGTTTTTCTGCTTCTCTTCTGCAATTCGGGAACCACGCCGGAAAATGCAAAGAAAAATCGAAGCGACTTGAAGTACTGGCTCTGCCGGTATTTAGGAAATTCATACCATACAGGAAGCACATGCCCCAATACGTCTTTATCCCAGATATCCACCATCTGATAAGCTGCCTGCGGATTGCCGGCCTTCAAATACCAGCGCACTGCCTCTGTCCAGAGCTTCTTTTCAGCACAAACCCCGGCAACATCCTGTGCCGTTCCCGCAGAGACCGGATCGCCTGCCACGATATGCCACGCCACCGCCTCTTCTGTGTTTCCCTTCTGTTCGAGATATTCCGCATATTCATGCGGAGCTCCAAGCAGTCGGCGTTTCGCCATGGTACTCAGACAATACTCCTTCTGCTCCTGCGCCGTTCCTGACGGATGCCGTTCACCGTACAAGGCGGTCAGTTTCTCCCTGTATTTCCCGGAAGAGCGGTACCGCAGAGATGTTTCCAGATATTGAATGGCTTTCTCTCTGTCTTTCCCTGTGCCGTCTCCGTCGGCATACTTTCGTCCCAGTTCACCATAGAGTTCCGCCGCTCTGGCCGCACGTCCGCGCTCCAGATTCATCAGCGCGACAGCCTCAATTTCTCTAACGGCCCCAAGATGCAGCAGCTGCCTGGCGAGGTTGTCTGCAATCCCCGGATCATAGGTCTCCCCGATATACCGGTACGCTTTCTGCTTCTCATCATACGTTCCGTAAAATGTTTCATACTGATGAAAAAGCGTATTCAGGCCCCTCTTCTGTCCCTGCTGAGCCACGCATGTCTGCGCATAAGTATCCAGATACGCATTGGCCTGCTTCGTATTTTTTGCAAATTCATTCTGTCCGTACTGAAGATTCAGAAAAATCTGCCAGTAAGTATCCGGCGAGCTGCCTTCTTTTTGCAGCAGCTCCTGCGCCAGCGAATCGTTGACTTCCGCCGACATCTGCTGCCGGATTTCCGGGGGCAGATCATGGACAGAGATGTGTTGTTCTTCCTCAGTAATATCCGGCATTACGTTTGTCCTCCTTTCCCCTTCTGCGGCACCGGCAGTGCTTCTCCGCGCATCAGTCTGCACATTTCCAGATTTTTCCGATAATACTCTTCCCGGCTTATCCTGCCTTTAAAATACACCTCATACCCTTCATCTACACGGCAGAAGATGGGGCGCCGGTCATAGATGGTGCACAAGTTCGTCTGCTCGTCCAGATACCGGCAGACCCCGTCGGGCCGGGCCAGTGCGCGCCCGAGCACGGTCTCCCCCGCATGGCGGCAGCAGCAGCCGCACCGCTTGCAGGGATACATTTACTCTTTCTCCCGATTTGTAAAAGGAATCACATTGCTTTTTTCCAATGGTTCTTCCTCGGGCCGCTTCGGCTCATCAATTTCAAAGGCCACTTTTTTCTTTGTGTGCAGCTCCCGACGTGCTTCCTCGCTCAGATACCGCATGTTTAATTCTCCACTGGCCGACTGCATCCGCACCCATTCTTTTTTCTGATTCTGGAAGTACAGATCAATGGCAATGGCAAACCCTGTTTCCGACCGGAAAGAAATCGTCAGCTGTCCGCCTACATACCGCAAACGCTCTTCTTTCTCCGCTTTCAAAATCATTTCATCCACGCGGAGCGAATACCGATTTGCCAGTTTATCCAGCGATACCGGCTGAAGCAGATTTCACCATTCTTCCGCCTTTTTCAAGAGTTCCACCAGCATATCTCTGGCAGTCATTTCTTTCTTTTCCAACAGACTCCCCTCCTATTCTCCATTCACTGGTACCTGCTTAAATTTCCATGCCCAGTTCATTCTGCATCTCTTCGGTAATATTCGTTTCCTGTCCCGACATGTTCACTTTTGCCAAAATATAATCCGGAACTTGGGATTCATCAACTTTAGTGGTCGTCGTTTTTACCACCCACTGCCCATCCTGTTCCCGATAATATTGTTTGTGCATGATACGCACCAACTGCGTTGCCCCTTCAATAATGCGGTCTCCCACCATCATGGCCGCATGAGGCAGATAAATTTTCTGAGAATCCCAGAAGCGCTTCAATTTCGGCAGAAAATCATACAACCAGTCGATAATATCGCTCCAATGAGACGCAACATATACAGCTCCTACAGCGAGTGCAGCCAAGCTTGCCACTAGAAACGGAATCATTATTTCATTTCCCCTTCCTTTTTCAACTGCTGTTTCACAAATTCCTCAGATACGGGCTGCGTGGTAACGGTGACTTCGGGCCCCCGCTTCCGGTTCGCCTTCTTGCTGTCCAGAATATTCTTCACCATCTCCTCCACGTCGCTTTCTTCCACCAGCGCCTTCCGCTTCCGCGCCGCCTTGAACGCGCCCATGAGGACCGCGTTGGAAATATCGCTCCCGGACAGGCCGTCGTAGGTCTCCGCCAGATGCTCAATGTCGATGGTGTTCGGCATCTGCCGCGGGATGTACATGCGCCACAACCGGCGGCGGCATTCTAAGTCTGGCAGCTCGAATTTCACATGCATGGCGATGCGCCGCATGAACGCTGGATCGAAATTCTCGATGAAATTCGTTGCGAAGATGACGAAGTCCTGATAGTCGTTCAGGATCATGAGCATGACCGACCGTGTCTGATTCACGCTCACGTCGGTGGCGCTGGACATGTTTGTCACGCGCTTGCTCAGGATGGCGTCCGCTTCGTCGAAGAAGAGGATGCTGTGCGTCTCCTTCGCGGCCTCGAATGCTTTCCGAATATTCTTCGGTGTCTCACCTACGTATTTCGACTCGATGTCCGCGTAATTCACCGCCAGTATTTTCCGCCCGAGGTACGCCGCGATGGCGTGCGCTGCCATGGTCTTTCCCGTGCCGGACGGGCCGTACAGATTGATGCCCAACCGGTGCGAATACTTATGCGTCGCCGCGAGCCCCCATGTCTCGAAAACAATTTTGCTGTTCCGCGCGTAGTCCGCCGCATCCAGTATCTGTTCCTTCGTGGACTCATTCAGCACGATGTCCTGCAAAGTAAATTTCGGCGTCTCCGGCACGAAGACCACATCCGGCGCTTTCTTCTCCCCTTTTTTCTCCGGCGATCCATTCAGCACAGTGTCATCAATGCGTTTCCCAATTCCCATGTATATTCCTCACTATTCTCAATTTGATGATTCACATAATCAAATAAATCCATCCTGCAAATAAAAGCCCAAATATAATCATCCCCGTTACGCAACCGCATTCCTTCATGATGTAGAACAAACAAAGCAGTGCAAGTGGGATTATAATCACCATCAACACTATACCTTCCATATAAAACTCCCCTTTCTTTTAATTTGAACTGTATTGTGCTTCTAAATCTTTGCAGCCAGTTACATGTTTTTTCAGGTCAATCCCGCATGAACCCGATAATGCCGATGCCCAGCAGAACCACGGCGCAGAACATGCCGCCCTTGACGATGAGCCAGCCGAGGGACGCATCGAAGAGGGCTACGCCGCCTCCTATAACGATAGCGCCGAGGGAGAGGCCGGCCAGTGTAGGGCTGACGGAACGCAGAAGCGCCGCGAGCCCCGCGAGGATAAGTGCAATGATAATTAGAAACGTCATGGCCGCTGCCCTCACGCAAACACGCTGGCCGTGCGGAAGGTGCTGATGCGGCAGGCCTGGCGGCGCTGGGTGCGGTAGCCGAGTTTTTCCTTGAAGATGAAGCCCCAGAAAGCGCCAACGGCCTGCTTGTCTTCGGGCTGCATGGGCCGGTCGGTGAGTTTTCGCGCGATGAGGAAGGTCTTCACCGGGGCGATGCGGAGGACGTCGTTGCAGAAGCGGATGTGCCCGAGAAGGATCTTGTCCTGCGCGGCGGCGACGCATTCATTCCAGAGGCCGCTCTCGATGACTCCGGCAAACCGGGCGTATTTTCCCGCAAATTCAGTTCTGAGCTCCTGTTCATCCCATGTCATCGTGGTCCCTCTTTCTGTCTTTGCTTATATTCTGCTGTGCATGAATTTATTACGTTAGGTTTTAAATTAAGCATACCGCCGGACTTTGGGTATGTCAATTTTCTTGCGCAATAAATTTTTGTACATAGTTTCATGCTGTAGTTTTATAGCTGAATCGACGCACGAAAAAAGACCGGGCGGGACCCGGTCTGTACGATTTCTTTATTCTTTTTCGTAGATGCTCGCAGTCTGGACGCCGTTGATGCGGCAGGAGACGCGCACGGGGCGGCGGTAGCCCCAAAGGTCTTTGAAGACAAAGGCGAAGACGGCGCCGATGGCCTGTCGGGCTTCTTTGCTGTGGGCCAGCTCTTCGTCGTTGTCGAGGTGCATGGCCATCAGAAACACTTTGATGGGCGGAATACGCATCACGTCATTGCAGAAGCGGATATGCGCCATGAGGGTTTCATCGCCGAGGGCCTGCATGCACGCATCCCACAGGCGGCCGGAGTCGATGAATCCGGCAAAGCGCACGTATTTCTGCGCAAATTCCGCTTTCAGTTTTTCGTCCATATACTCTCCTTTATATCGCTCGAAAAGGCAACGGAGCGATTTATGCTCTTTGATACAGAATAGCCCATCATTTCGGACTATGTCAAGGACGGGCTCCTGTCTTTTTCCATTGCGGGACCTGCCTGCCGCTTATTGTATGTCATGCAGCGGCAACAGGCGGACACGCAAAAACGGTAAGGCAGAGGAGTTCTGTCTTACCGTTTTTCTGTGCTGCGCCTTACTGGGCCTGCGGAGCCGCTTCGGCAGAGGCTGCCGCGGCGGTTTCGCCTTCATGGACCACTTTGATCCGGCGGTAGCGGGACATGCCCGTGCCGGCGGGGATGAGTTTGCCGATGATGACGTTTTCTTTCAGGCCGATGAGGGGATCGGATTTGCCTTTGATGGCCGCTTCGGTGAGGACGCGGGTCGTTTCCTGGAAGGACGCGGCGGAGAGGAAGGAGTCGGTGGCGAGCGCCGCCTTGGTGGTGCCGAGGAGCATATTGCGGCCCACGGCTTTTTCCTTGCCTTCGTCTTCGAGGCGCTGGTTTTCCTGCCGGTAGGAGACCATGTCCACGGTCTCGCCGGGGAGCCAGCTGGAGTCGCCCGGTTCTTCGATCTTGATCTTGCGGAGCATCTGGCGGACGATGATTTCAATGTGTTTGTCGTTGATTTCTACGCCCTGCGAACGGTAGACGCTCTGCACTTCGGAGACGATGTACTGCTGGGTGGCCTGCACGCCTTTGACGCGGAGGATGTCGTGGGGGTTGATGGAGCCGTCCATGAGCTTGGTCCCCGGTTCGATCACGTCGCCGTCTTTGACGATGGCGCGCTTGCCGAAGGGCAGTTTGTACTGTTCGCTGGTCTCTTCGTTGGTGACGGTGACGATCGGCACGCCCTTGTTTTCTTCGGATTCGCTCACGGTGACGGTGCCGCCGATTTCACTGATGATGGCGTGGCCTTTCGGCTTGCGCGCTTCAAACAGTTCTTCGACACGGGGAAGACCCTGCGTGATGTCTTCGTTGGATACGGTGCCGCCGGTGTGGAAGGTGCGCATGGTGAGCTGGGTGCCCGGTTCGCCGATGGACTGGGCGGCGATGATGCCGACCGCTTCGCCGATTTCCACGTGGCGGCCGGTGGCGAGGTTGCGGCCGTAGCACTTCGCGCAGATGCCGTGCGCGGAGTGGCAGGTGAGGATGGAGCGGATCTTGAGGCTCTGGAAATGTTTCTGGATTTCTTCGGCCTGTTCTTCCGTGATTTCCTCGTTTTTCTTCGCGATGAGTTCGCCGGTCTCGGGGTTGATCACGTCGTCCACGGGGCAGCGTCCGGTAATGCGGTCGGCAAGGGTTTCAATCACGCCGCCGCTCTGGATGATGGGGGTGACTTCCACGCCTTCCACTTCGTCCATGTGGATGCGGATGCTGGGCACGTCGCGCGTGAGGAGGGTCTCGGCGACGACTTCGGTGATTTCCGTGCCGGCCGGAAAGAGTTCGCAGCCCGTGCGGTCCACCGCGGCTTCGTCGAGGTGTTTGCCTTTGAGGCGGGTGTTGAGGTAGTGCCGGAGGCTCGCGGTGAGTTCTTCGTCGGCGGCTTTCGCGCCGAGGTCGAGGGTTTCCGCCGCGGGGGTCTCGGCCCCGTCCTGGTAGGCGGGGATGATGGTCACTTCATGGATGAGGTGATGGTTCAGCACGGTGACGTCGTCGGCGGTGAGGACGCGGCCTTTCACGAGGAGGACGTCGCCGCTCCGGGGATCGATCACGTCTTCGTCGAGCATGGCGCCGAGGAGACGGGGCTTCAGTCCGTTGATGGTGTGGCGGACGGTGGCGGCCATGCGCACGCGTTCTCTGTCGAAGTCGAGGACGACGATGTCGCAGTCTTCTTCGCGGACGATGACGTCCTGGGAGACGTCAACGAGGCGGCGAGTGAGGTAGCCCGAGTCTGCCGTACGGAGCGCGGTGTCGGCGAGGCCTTTGCGCGCGCCGTGGGAGGAGGTGAAGTAGTCGAGTACGGTGAGGCCTTCGCGGTAGTTCGCCTTGACAGGCAGTTCGACCGGACGGCCGGAGGTGTCGGCGATGAGGCCGCGCATGCCGGCGAGCTGGCGCATCTGGCTGTCGTTGCCGCGGGCGCCGGACTGGGCCATCATGGTGAGCGGGTTGAATTTCTTCATGCTCTCTTTCATGGCTTCGCCCACTTCGTCGGTGGCTTTGGTCCAGATTTCGACGACTTTCTTATAGCGTTCCGCGTTGGTGATGAGGCCGCGGCGGAAGTAGTTTTTCACGCGCTCCACTTCGGCGTCTTTCTCGGCGATGATGGCGTTCTTGCTTTCCGGCACGGCTACGTCGTTGATGCCGATGGAGATGCCGGACACGAGAGCGTAGTGGAAGCCGAGGGCCTTGATGCTGTCGAGGAGGTCGCCCGTGGCTTTGAAGCCGAGCTTGCGGAAGCAGTTGTTCACGAGTTTGCCCATCTGCTTCTTGTCGATGACGACGCCGAGGCATTCCCGGCCATCGCTTCTCTTGTGGAAGAAGCGGAGCACTTCGGGGATGGCGTAGTTGAAGATGACGCGGCCCGGGGTGGTGATGACGAGGCCATGGCCGGGGATGTCCATGCGGATGAATTCGTGGATGAATTCGCCGCCGCGGTTTTCGTCTTTCGCTTCGTTGTAGGCGAGCATGATCTCGTCGTAGCCGGTGAAGGCAGGGAGTTTGTCGTAGTCGACGGTCTCTTCGTCTTCGGGCGTGATGGTGAGGTAGTAGCTGCCGAGGATCATATCCTGCGACGGAATGGCGACCGGCTTGCCGTCTTTCGTGGACAGGATGTTATTGATGGAGAGCATGAGCGTGCGCGCTTCCGCCTGCGCTTCTACGGAGAGGGGCAGGTGGCAGGCCATCTGGTCGCCGTCGAAGTCGGCGTTGTAGCCCGGGCACACGAGGGGATGCAGCTTGATGGCGCGGCCTTCCCAGAGGATGGGTTCGAAGGCCTGGATGCCGAGGCGGTGCAGCGTCGGCGCGCGGTTCAGGAGCACGGGGTGTTCCTTGATGACGTCGCCCAGCACGTCCCACACTTCGGGGGCGAGCTTGTCCACTTTTTTGCGGGCCACTTTCAGGTTGTTCGCCATGCCGCGGGCGATGAGCTCGTGCATGATGAAGGGCTTGAAGAGCTCCACGGCCATTTCTTTCGGCAGGCCGCACTGGTACATTTTCAGTTCCGGGCCGACGACGATAACGGAACGGCCGGAGTAGTCCACGCGCTTGCCGAGGAGGTTCTGACGGAAACGGCCCTGCTTCCCTTTCAGCATGTCCGAGAGGGATTTCAGCGCGCGGTTGCCCGGGCCGGTGACGGCGCGGCCGCGGCGGCCGTTGTCGATGAGGGCGTCCACCGCTTCCTGGAGCATGCGCTTTTCATTGCGGATGATGATTTCCGGCGCGCCCAGTTCGAGGAGGCGTTTCAGACGGTTGTTGCGGTTGATGACCCGGCGGTAGAGATCGTTCAGGTCGCTCGTGGCGAAGCGGCCCCCGTCGAGCTGCACCATGGGGCGCAGGTCCGGCGGGATGACGGGGATAACGGTCATGATCATCCATTCCGGTTTGTTGCCGGACTGGAGGAAGGATTCCACTTCTTCCAGACGGCGGATGCTGCGCACGCGGCGCTGGCCGGTGGAGTTTTCCAGATCGGCTTTGAGCTCCGCTTCGAGCTTTTTCAGGTCCAGTTCCTTCAGGAGGGTCTGGATGGCTTCCGCGCCCATGCCGGCCTTGAAGGAGCCCGGGCCGTACTTCTGCACGGTCTCCTGGTATTCCGCTTCGGTGAGGAGCTGCTGCTTCGTGAGGTTCGTCGTGCCCGGATCGAGGACAATGTACGCCGCGAAGTAGAGCACGCGCTCGAGCGCCCGGGGCGAAATGGAGAGGATGAGGCCGATGCGGCTCGGGATGCCCTTGAAGTACCAGATGTGGGACACGGGGCAGGCGAGGCTGATGTGGCCCATGCGCTCGCGGCGCACTTTGGAGCTGGTCACTTCCACGCCGCACTTGTCGCAGATGGTGCCCTTATAGCGCATTCTCTTGTATTTGCCGCATTTGCATTCCCAGTCTTTCGTCGGTCCGAAGATCTTTTCGCAGAAAAGGCCGTCGGTCTCCGCCTTCAGGGTGCGATAGTTGATGGTTTCCGGCTTCGTCACTTCGCCGTGGGACCATTCCAGGATCTTTTCCGGGGAGGCGATGCCGATTTTCATGGAGTCAAATTCGTTTACATCTAACAATTGGATACCGCTCCTTTCCGGGAATGTCAGTCGTCGGACCCGGCGTTCGGGTCGTCGGTGATGGTGAAATCAAAGCTGTCGCCGTCGTCGGCCATGTCCTGCGCTTCCAGCGCGTCCGGCACGTCTGCGCCCATGTCGCCGGCGGCGTTTTCGCTTTCGCCCGCGCCGGAGGCTTCCATGTCGCTCCGGGAGATGGAGGTGCTGTCGTCGCCTTCCATGACTTCTTTCAGTTCTTTATCGTGAGCGGCCTTGTCGCCGTCCTTGCCGTACCAGCGGTCGCCGCCGCCGAATCCCTGCTCGAGGTCGTCGTCGTCCAGCTCTTTCAGGACCACTTCTTCCCCGTCTTCATTGAGGATGCGCACGTCGAGGCCGATGCTCTGCAGTTCCTTCATGAGGACCTTGAACGATTCCGGCACGCCCGGCGCGGGGATGTTTTCGCCCTTCACGATCTTTTCGTAGGCTTTCACGCGGCCGATGACGTCGTCGGACTTGACGGTGAGGATTTCCTGCAGGGTGTAGGCCGCGCCGTACGCTTCGAGGGCCCACACTTCCATTTCGCCGAAGCGCTGTCCGCCGAACTGCGCCTTGCCGCCCAGAGGCTGCTGGGTGACGAGGGAGTAGGGGCCGGTGGAGCGGGCGTGGATCTTGTCGTCGACGAGGTGGTGGAGCTTGAGCATGTACTTCCACCCGATGGTGACGCCGTTGTCCAGCTTTTCGCCCGTGCGGCCGTCGTAGAGGACGGATTTCGCGCTCGCCGGGAGGTTCGCCGCCCGGAGGGTCTTCGCGAGGTCTTCGTCGCGGCAGCCGTCGAATACGGGGGTCGCGATGTGAATGCCCGCTTCGTCCGGTTCGGGCATGCCGTATTTGTCGAAATCATAGCCCGCTTCGCGGAGGCGGCGCTCCACGTCGGGATCGCCGCGGCGGATCTCTTCGCCGAGGGCGTGGCAGGCCCAGCCGAGATGGATTTCGAGGATCTGGCCGATATTCATTCGGGACGGTACGCCCAGCGGATTCAGCACGAGGTCCACCGGACGGCCGTCGGGGGTGAAGGGCATGTCTTCGATGGGGAGCACCCGGGAGCATACGCACTTGTTCCCGTGGCGGCCGGCCATCTTGTCCCCTTCATGGATTTTCCGTTTCTGCGCGATGTACACGCGGACGCTCTTGTTCACGCCCGGCGCGAGTTCGTCCCCGTCTTCGCGGGTGAAGACCTTTACGTCCACCACCTTGCCGAATTCGCCGTGGGGCACGCGGAGCGAGGTGTCGCGCACTTCGCGTTCCTTGTCGCCGAAGATGGCCCGGAGGAGCCGTTCTTCCGGCGTGAGCTCGGTCTCGCCTTTCGGGGTGACCTTGCCCACGAGGATGTCGCCGGGGCGGACGTCCGCGCCGATGGAAATGATGCCGTTCTCGTCGAGATACTTGATGGCGTCTTCGCCGACGGACGGGAGCTGGCGGGTGATTTCCTCATCGCCGAGCTTCGTGTCGCGGGCGTCGCATTCGTATTCTTCGATGTGAATGGAGGTGTACAGATCTTCCTTGCAGAGCCGTTCGGAGATGAGCACGGCGTCTTCGTGGTTGTACCCTTCCCAGGAGACGAAGGCCACGAGCACATTGTGCCCGAGCGCGAGCTCGCCCCCGTCGGTGGCCATGCCGTCGGCGAGCGTCTGGCCCGCTTCCACGCGGTCGCCGTCGTATACGATGGGCCGCTGGTTGATGCAGGTGGACTGGTTGGACCGCATGAATTTAATCATGGGGTACGTGTCGATTTCGCCGTTGTCCGCGCGCACCACGATCTTGCGGCCGTCCACGCTGATGACCGTGCCGGAGCGCTTCGCCAGGATGCACACGCCCGAGTCCTGCGCGGCCACAAATTCCATGCCCGTGCCGACGAGCGGCGCTTCCGGACGGAGGAGCGGCACCGCCTGACGCTGCATGTTCGCACCCATGAGCGCGCGGTTCGTGTCGTCGTGTTCGAGGAACGGAATGAGAGAGGTGCCGATGGAGACGACCTGCTTCGGCGAGACGTCCATCAGGTCGACTTCCGACGCGTCCGCTTCGAGGGGGTCCGCGCCGCGGCGGGCCGTGACGTTGCGGTTCACGAAATGATTCTGTTCGTCCAGCGGTTCGCTGGCCTGGGCGATGATCTTGTCTTCCTCGATGTCGGCGGTGACGTACTTGCAGTCGTTCGTAACGATCGGGTTCTGCGGGTCCGTCTTGTCGATGAGGCGGTACGGCGTCTCGATGAGGCCGTATTTATTGATGATCCCGTAGTTCGCCAGAGAGGAAATGAGGCCGATGTTCGGGCCTTCCGGCGTTTCTACCGGGCACATGCGCCCGTAATGGGAGTAATGCACGTCGCGTACTTCGAACCCGGCGCGTTCGCGGGAGAGGCCGCCCGGGCCGAGCGCGGAGAGACGGCGCTTGTGCGTGAGTTCGGCCAGCGGATTCGTCTGGTCCATGAACTGGGACAGCTGGGAGGAGCCGAAGAATTCGCGGATGGCCGCCACCACGGGGCGGATATTGATGAGCGCCTGCGGGGTCATCTTGTCCTGATCCTGCGTGGTCATGCGTTCGCGCACCACGCGCTCCATGCGGGAGAGCCCGATGCGGAACTGGTTCTGCAGCAGCTCGCCCACGCAGCGCACGCGGCGGTTGCCCAGATGGTCGATGTCGTCCGTCGTGCCGTAGCCCTGCATGAGATTCAGCAGATAGTCGATATTGGCGATCATATCCTCCGCGGTGAGCGTGCGGTGGTTGTCCGGCAGGTTGCAGTTATTGCAGATGACCTTCACTTCCGTGCCGTCTTCCTTCTCCGTGAGGAGCTCCACCAGCCCTTCGCCGCCGTACACGCCGCTCGCTTCGATCTTTGCCATCGCTTCGTCGTCGAGGAGCGTGTGCGCCTCGATGACCACTTCGCCCGTCTCCGGATGGACGATGGGCTCCGCCGTGGTCAGGCCTTTGAGGCGCGTCTTCCAGCCGAGCTTCTTGCCCGCCTTGTAGCGGCCCACCTTCGCCAGATCGTATCTGTGCGGATCGTAGCACAGATTGTGCAGGAGCGTCGTCGCGCTTTCCACCGTGGGCGGTTCGCCCGGACGGAGCTTCTTGTAGATCTCGATGAGCGCTTCATTCGTATTGTGCGTGGGATCCTTCTCGAGCGTTCTCTGGATGTGCACATCCTGCGCGAAGAGCTCGAGAATCTCCTCGTTGGACGACCAGCCGAGCGCGCGCACGAGGACCGTGGCGGGCATCTTGCGGTTCCGGTCGATGCGGACCGCCACCGCGCCGTTCGCGTCCGATTCCAGCTCGATCCACGCGCCGCGGTTCGGGATCACCTGGCCGCTGTAGATGTACTTGCCCAGATTGTCCTGCTCGCGGCTGAAATACACGCCCGGAGAACGGACCAGCTGGGAGACGATGACACGCTCCGCGCCGTTGATGACAAAGGTCCCCGTGGACGTCATGATCGGGAAATCGCCCATGAAAAGGTCGTCGTTTTCCTTGATTTCCCCGGTTTCCTTATTCACCAGCTGCACCTTCACCTTGAGCGGCGCGCAGTACGTCATCGCCTTGGCACGGCAGTCGTCGATGGAATTTTCTTCCGTACCGAAGTAATAATCCTTGAAATACAGCGCCCATTTGTGGCCGCTGTCCTCAATGGGGGAAATGTCGTCGAATACGTCCCGGAGCCCTTCCTTCTGGAACCACTCATAGGACTTCGTCTGGAGGTCGAGCAGATGCGGCATCTTCAGCACTTCCGCCGCTCTTGCATACGTGTATCTTTTTCTCGTCCCTGCCTGTTCAGGTCTGAACAACATCCTGCGCCTCACCCTTTCATCGCAACAATCTGAATCTGTCAATCCCGGGAAAACCGCCCGGGCACAAAATGAAGCAAGGCCATACTTGACAACCTTGCCATAACCGGTTCCTCGCGGTGAAATCCCCGCTCCGGAGCCCTGATGTACCGAAAAATAAACCTGTTGTGAAACTGTATTTTATCATACGTTCCTTTATATGACAAGGAAATCTGCCTGTTTTCCCGCCTATTTATCTTTTCTTGCACATAAATAAGAAATTTTCTATTAATAGAAGAAATCTTACTTCTTATTGAAGTTTTCTATATCTTATTTTGTCTTACTTGTATCAGACGAACGCCTTTGATGCTGCATCATGCTATAATAGAGCCGGGAAAATCCCCCATCACCTCGAAAGGAGGCAGAATATGGGCTTCCGTTTCCATACATTCATGGAAAGGACGCGCCCTGCGCGGGGCGCACGTCCTCTCATCGCCGCGGCCTGCGTCTCTCCCGCGGGCGCCCTTGTGTGCTTCATGGCAGATGACCGCCTGCCCAACCCGCCCGAAGCGGATAGCGGGCCGTCGGAGACCGCGGATGCCGGGAACGCTCCGTCTCCCGAAGCGCAGAAACCGCAGTCCCTCTCTTCCTGTTCCTGCTGCCTGCTCACTTTCATCCTCCTCATCGCCGTTGCCGTGATGTTCTTCCTGAGTATCATCAAAATCGCGGCCTTCGTCTGCGTGATCCTTCTCTTTGCCTGGGTCTTCTCCAGCGTTTTATTCTAAACCGTACGGCTTTCAGAAAGGAAAGAGCCATGGGCTTCCGTTTCCGCAGATCCATCAAAATTCTCCCCGGCGTGCGCATCAATCTGTCGAAAAAAGGCGTCTCCAGCATTTCCATCGGCCGGCGCGGCGCGACCGTCAATATCCGGGCGAACGGAGAAACGCGCGCCACCCTCGGCATCCCCGGCACGGGCCTCTCGTGGCAGACCCGCCTCGACAAGCCGGTGAGCCGCCATATGACCGAATGCCCCTGCTGCGGCCACCGCATGCGCAGGCAGTGGGAGCGCTGCCCCCGGTGCGGCGGCCTCCTCGTGCAGGAAGACCCCGAAACGAAAGCAAAGGCCCTCGCCGCACAGGCCGAAGCAGAGCGCGCGGACCATACGCAGAGCGGAAATCCACCTGCTAGAGACGCGCCGAACGCGCCCGAAGGCGAAGGCAAAGTCTCCTGCGCCGGCTGCCTCTCCATCCTCTTCTGCCTCGGCCTCATCCTCTGCCTCGTCTGGCGCTGACGCCCGCCCCGCGCGGGCTTTTTTCGTGCCGTGAAACGGGCGCAAAAAAAGAAGCGCAGCCCATGCCGCGCTTCCCTTTCCGCGGAGCGTCACTCCTTCTTCCGGCCCGTCCAGTCCGCGATGCGCGCCGCCAGCCACCGGGCCAGATGCGGCGCGAGCGTGTCCCACAGGGTCTGCCACCATTTCTCTTTCATACAACCTCCCAATGAAAAGCCGGCCCCCTTTCCCTGCGGGGCCGGTTTTCCGCGCCTGCGCGCTTACCGTCTCACGAGGCTCACAGCCCTTCCGTGAGCGCGTACACTTCCGTCACTTTCACGCCGTCCAGATCGTTCGCGCAGAGACTGCCCAGCGCCTTCCCTGCGGCGAGGAGCTCGTCGTCCGACGCGTCCCCCTTGATGCGGCTGAACGTGAACGTCTTCGTCGAGGCTTTGCCCGCCTCGGTCTCCCCGGTGGTCATCACCACCTGGAGCTTCGTGTCCACACGTGCTTTTTCTGCTGCCATGGAAATCCCTCCTTTCCCGTTTCAAATTCTCAAAAAAATGCCGTACGGTCAGATCACCGCGTCTTCCGTGGTGGTGATGTACACCGCCCCGGTGAGCGCCACCGCCGCTTTGCCGGACGCGTTTTCCAGCACCGTCACGATGGACGACGCCGCCGTCTGGATGGCGTCCGCCTCGAGCGCGTCCTTCGGCGAAGAGAGCGTCACGGACATATCCGTCCCGCCGCCCTCCACGCTGAACGTGAGCTTGAGCTTTTTCGTCATACTATCCCTCCTTTCCTTATGAAATCCCGATGCGCGCCTTCCTCTACATGGGCCTCACCCCCTTTCCGAAAATAAAACACCGGAACCGCCGCGGATTCTTCATCCCCGACAGCTCCGGCGCGTGCCTCGGTCATCCCGGGCCGTACTCAGTAGCCTTTTTCTCTCGTCTCCCTCCGCTTCCGCCGCCGCCAGGAGCTGCAGCAGCTGGGACTTCCGCACGCGGCACCGGTCGTGCCCCTGCTTGAATTCCACCACCGTCTCGCCCGGCAGGCAGAGAATATCGAAGAGCCGCACGTCGCGGCCGCCGCCCCAGCCGTCCAGCTCCCGCCAGTACACCGGCAGACGCACCGTCCGCACCCGTTCCTCTTCTTCCATAGATCCCTCCTTTCTCCGTTCTGGATAGAACATTTGTTTTTTGATGTTTGTAGTATACATCTCTACAAAAAGACTGTCAATAGGAAAATAGAACAAATTTTCTATCTCATAAAACAAAGCGCGCCCCTCTGCGAGAGGGCTTGCCTGCTTTGCGGCGCTTTCCAGGCCGGTGCCGCGCGCCCATTGCAAAGATTTTCCGGGTTCTGCGTCATGAAAAAATCCTGCCCTGAGGCAGGATGGCGTTATTTGCGGGCGCGGCGCTCCCGAATGGCGCGGCGGAGATCAGGGTGATCCCCGCCGTCCTGGAGGCGGGTCTGGATGAGGGCGGCGAGGGTTCTTTTTTCGCGGCCGCTGGTGCGGTCGTAGGCGCGGAAGAGGTCTTCATCGCCGCTGTGTTCGTATTTTCTGCGGACGGCCTGCATGCGCCGCAGGTCGCCGAGAACGATTTCGACGAGGTCTGTGAGGAATCCCATACGATGTCCTTTCTTTGCTTTCGCATTCCCCAGTAAGTTCTTTGATGCTTAAATTATACCATTCATCGTCCGCCCTGACATCCCGCTTTCCTTCCTCGCGCACCGGGAAACGGGCACGAAAAAAGAGCGGTGTATCCGCTCTTTCTTTTTATTCTTTCACGAGAACTTTTTCGATCTCCGCGATGTACATGGTGTGGCAGTTGCCTTCGTCATGGCCGCTGTACCAGCGGTCTTTCATGGACGCGTCGAGGAAGGAGGCGTCTGTGAGGTCTGTGCGGAGCATGACGCGGCAGAGTAGGAGGGCTTCCGCTTCTTCGGGCGCGGCGACGCCGTCCACGTCGCAGGGGGTGAGGCCGGCGGGGCCCCATTTGTCGCCGTCGCGGCCGGAGTGGGAACCCATCCAGCCGAGGGCTTTGCGCTGCGATTCGGGAAGGACGGCGAGGGTAAAGCGTCCGCTCCCATCGATGAAGGGCTTGGTGAAACGGTTCTGCCGGATGTAGATGGTGGCGGCGTTTTTGCCCCACCACACGCCGAGGCCGCCCCAGCTGACGGTCATGGCGTTGCTTTTTTCTTTTGTCCCTGCGGAGACGAGGAACCATTTTTTCCCGATGGTTTCAAAGGGATTCCAGCGGAGGTCTTCCGCTTTGACGGGTTTCCATGCCATGATGATGTGCTCCTTTTCTGTTTCAGCGGTTTTCCGCCGCGTCTTTTACCATCTGATAGGCGTCGGCGAAGGGGATGCGCCCCGCTTCGGCGATGGCCTTGACGGATTCGTATTCGGGATAGTATTTGACGGCGCCGCCCACGGCGCAGCATTTCACCTGCGCTTCGCCGTAGGGGGTGGCCACGGTGATTTCTTCCCGGGGCAGGACGGCGCGCTCTACGGGGATTTCCCGGATGCCGATGGTGGTGGTTTCGCGGAAGATGATGTCTTCCAGCTTCGCCGCGTCGGCGCGTCCGCAGATGACGGCGAGTTCCCAGGCGGGGCGGTTTTTCTTCATGAATACGGGGGTGTAGTGCACGTCCCGCGCGCCTGCGTCCAGGAGGCGGCCCATGACGTAGCCGAGGGTCTCGCCGGTGCAGTCGTCGATGTCGCTCTCGAGGAGGAGCGCTTCGTCCCGGTCGCCGCTTTCTTCGGGGGTGATGAGCATGGCCCGGAGGAAGCCCGGACGGGCGGTGTAGACCCGCTTCCCCGCGCCGCAGCCGATTTTCTCGATATGGAAGCGCGCGGGGAGCGCGTCGGAGGTGCGCAGGGCCGCCGCGATGGCCGCGCCGGTGGGGGTGACGAATTCGCCCTGCACGTCCATGATGGAGAGGGTGAGGCCGTGCGCTTCGGCGATGTTCGCCACGGCGGGCACGGGCACGGGAAGGACGCCGTGCTGGCAGCGCACGGTACCCCGGCCTTCCGACAGGGCGGGCACGATCACGTCGGTGATGCCCAGGTTGTCGAAGCAGACCGCCGCGGCGATGATGTCCACGATGGAGTCGAGCGCGCCCACTTCGTGGAAGTGGACTTCTTCGATGGGAAGGCGGTGGGCTTTCGCTTCCGCTTCGGCGACGATGCGGAAGATGCGCTTCGCGATGGCGCGGGCGCGGTCGGTCATGTCCGTGCCGTCGATGAGGGCTTCCACGTCGGCCAGATGGCGGTGCACATGGGCATGCGCGTGATGATGGTGATGGCCGCAGCAGCCCTCCTCCTCGCCGTGGTGATGGCCGCAGCATGCCCCGTCTTCATGGTGGTGATGGCCGCAGCAGCCCTCTTCCTCACCGTGGTGATGGCCGCAGCACGCGCCGTTTTCATGGTGATGGTGACCGCAGCAGCCCCCTTCTTCGCCGTGATGATGGCCGCAGCATGCCCCGTCTTCATGATGGTGGTGCCCGCAGCAGCCTCCTTCCTCGCCGTGGTGATGGCCGCAGCATGCCCCGTCTTCATGGCGGTGGTGGCCGCAGCAGCCCTCTTCATGGGTGTGGACGGCCATGTCGCCTTCGCTCCGGGTGAGGTCTTCCATTTCGCCGTGGCCGTGCGCGCCGTCTGCCGCGCCCTGTTCCTGCCAGGCGCAGACATCGCCCGCGGTGTGCGCCGCTTCGGCCGCCATGGCGGGCTCCGGCCCGTAGAGGTAGGCCATGTCGTGGTCGTGATTGTCCTCGTCCAGGATGACGTCGAAGTCCACGCAGTCGATGCCGTTCTTTTTCACGCGGCCCACGTCCACGCCGAAGCCGTCCGCAGGAATGGAGTCAAAGACTTTCGCGAGCACGTCCAGGTCCGCGCCGAGGTCGATGAGCGCGCCCACGAACATGTCGCCGCTGATGCCCGACGTGCCTTCAATGTACAGTACTTTCTTTTCCGTCATTCGATTTTTCCCCTTTCCGCGAGGCGGTTGATCTGTGTCGCCACGTACCCCGCGCCGAAACCATTGTCTATATTCACCACGGTGATGCCGTTCGCGCAGGAATTGAGCATGGTGAGGAGCGCGGACATGCCGTGGAAACTGGCGCCGTATCCCACCGAGGTGGGCACCGCCACCACGGGATTTTTCACGAGGCCGCCGATGACGCTTGCCAGGGCCCCTTCCATGCCGGCGACGGCGACGACGCAGTTCGCCGCGGCGATGATGTCTTCTTTCGCGAGGAGCCGGTGGATGCCGGACACGCCCACGTCGTAGATGCGCGTCACTTTCGTGCCGAAGTATTCCGCGGTCTGGGCCGCTTCCTCCGCCACGGGGATGTCCGAGGTGCCCGCCGTGCAGACCACCACGTCGCCGATGCGCGTTTTCCCGGGCTTTTCCTTTTTCAGGATGCGGGAAATGGGGTCGTAGGCGATATCCGGGATGACCTGACGCACCAGTTCGTATTGGCGCTCCGACGCGCGCGTGCCGAACACTTCTCCATTCGCCTCGTAGAGCTTTTCATAGATCGCCGCGAGATAGGCGTCGGGCTTGCCCGCGCAGAAGATCACTTCCTCAAAGCCGGACCGGGCCTTGCGCCCCGTGTCGAGCTTCGCGTAGCCCAGCTCCTGATACATTTTTTCCTGCCGCTTTTCTTCGAAGCGCGCCGCGCCCTCCTCCACGGAGAGCGTGCCGTCCTTCACTTGCTGCAGCAATTCTCTGATATTCATACCGTCTCCTTATTGGCCTCGTCCATGCTGCCCATGCGGTAGCCCATGAGGTCCATCGTCACATAGAGAAATCCCAGCCCGCGGAGCGCCGCCGAGACGTCCCGGCGCAGCGCGAAGAGCCGCGGCAGGTCCGCCTCGGGCACTTCGATGCGCGCGAGATTGCCGTGCATGCGCACGCGGAACTGGGCGAAGCCGTGCCGGCAGAGGAAATCTTCCGCCCCTTCGGTCATACGGAGCTTTTCCTCCGTGATGCGCTCCCCGTAGGGAAAGCGCGTGGCCATGCACGCGAAGGCGGGCTTGCTCCACGTGGGAAGGCCCGCTTCTTTCGACAGGGCGCGGATATCCGCCTTGCGCAGCTCCGAAAGGCGCAGCGGGCTCAGGACGCCCAGCTCGGCGATGGCCCGCATGCCCGGCCGGTAGTGATCCGCGTCGTCCCGGTTCGTCCCGTCCAGCACGTGAGGAAATCCTTCCCGCGCCGCATAGTCCCGGAGGCGGGCAAAGAGAGCCCGCTTGCACAGGTAGCACCGGTCGGGGGGATTGTCCGCAAAGCCCGGCACGGCGAACTGGTCGAGGGCGAGCACGGTCTGCCGCACCCCCGCCTCTTTGCAGTATGCCGCCGCGTCGTCGAGCTCCCGCGCGGGCACCGAGGCGAGCTGCATGGTCACGGCGAGCACGTTCTCCCGGCCGAGGGCCTTCGCCGCCGCGTAGAGCAGGTACGTGGAGTCCACGCCCCCCGAAAAGGCCACCGCCGCTCTCCCGAGCGGAGCGAGCCGCGCCAGGAGCGCCGCTTCTTTCGTTTTTACATCATCCATACCGCGCCTCCTTTCCGTGCATTGTATCCCATCAAGTGCGCTTGAAGTCAATCGCCGTCGAGAAAAGCCGCGGCGGCGGGGTCTTTCCGGAGCTCCGCCAGATCCGCTTCCGACGGGTAGGACGGCGCGTCCCGGTCGGCGTTCACGAGGCAGAAGAAGCCCAGCGGCACGCCCGCGTCCGCGCGGAACTGGTGCCACGCCCAGGGCTCGATGGTGATGAGGTCGCCTTCCTCCACGGCGCGCACCTCCCGCCCGACGAGCGCGTGGCCCCGCCCGCGGAAAATCACCACCATGTGCATATGCTCATGGCGCTCGAAAGAGGACCATCCCCCAGGCTCCACCTGGAAATAACGGAATTGCACGGGCAGGTCTCCCTCCCGTTCGAAGAGCACCTGCTTCGTCACATTGCGGAAAACGGACGTGTCGTCCTTGTATACGCGGGGCGCGACGCCCTCCCAGCGGCAGCGCGCGCTGTCAAATTTTCTGAACATATTTACCTCCCTGCGGCCGGAGCCGCATTACCTTCCTATTATACCCGCTTCCCCGCGCCGTGACGAATCGGGGAGTTCCGGGCGCGCCGCAGAGAAAACGCCGCCCGCCGCCGGAAAAAATTTCACGCGCCCGTCCCGCATCCAACCCAAAAAGGTTCCGCCTGCGCACTGCGCGCCCGCGAAAAACGCCGCGCGTCTCACCGCTTCCGTCCGCGCCGCCGTGCATAGCCCCAATTTTTCCTGCCCCGCAAATGCCGCGGCAAAAATTTCACCTCGCTCTATTGGGCATACCCGCCCTGCAAAACAACGCGCGCCTTTTTTCCGGGCAGCAAAAAAGCACCGCCTGCGCGATGCCTGTGCTCCCTGCCTGTTCTGTTATCTGTGAAAAACACGCGCCTCATCTGCCGAAAATATCGCTGTGGGTCCCCGTGCGGGTGAGCGTCAGCACCAGCACGTCGTCTTCGATGCAGTACACGAGCAGCCAGTCCGGCTGCACATGGCACTCCCTGTACCCCGCCCACTCGCCGGTCAGCGCGTGATCTTTATTTTTCGCGGGCAGAGGTCTTCCATTCGCGAGCTCCCCCACGACATGCTCCAGCAGCGTCACGTTCAGGCCGCGCTTCATGGCCCGCTTGTAGTCTTTCCGAAACAGACTGGTGACCTTGACGATATACCTGCTGGCGGTCATTTTTTCAGATCCTCGAAGAGTTCGTCCAGATCCGTATAGCCCTTCACGTTCGGGTCGCGGGCAATGCGTCTGGCCTCCAGCATGGCGGCGATGGTTTCCTTATTGGGCCGCTCCGTTCTAACCTGAAACGGCAGGCCCCCTTCCCGCAGGGACTGCCGGACGAAAATATGGACCGCCGTGGAGAGCGACATGCCGAGCTCCGCAAAAAGCGCCTCCGCCTGCGCTTTCAATTCGGAATCCATGCGGATGCTCACGTTTGTTGTGTTTCCAGCCATGATGCTGTCTCCTTTCCTTTCTCCTTGTTCTATTTTCATTCTATGCAATTTGTATGGGCATTGCAATATATTATACGGCCATTTCTCTCATAATGACAGCAAAATTCATATGATAAAATGGCCTCGCCTCTTTACGCCTGCCGAGGCCCTGCGCCCTATTTTGCATCCCTGCCATGAGAAACGACGCGCGCCTTTTTTCCGGACAGCAGAAAAGACAGGGCGCGGGGCTCTGTCTTTCGCATGTCAGAAGCTGATTTTTCCTTCGAAGAGGCATTCCTTGTAGAAGTTCGGCAGGACGAAGCAGCTCTTCTGAATTTTCTCATTGTAGTAGCGCATGGGCGACGGCGCTTTCCGGGTGATCTCCGCCGTGAGCGGGTCGTACACTTTCGACGCGAGCATGAAGCTGTGCATGCACGCCGGATAGATCGGCACGTGGGAGTAGTAGGACCGCACGATGGGGAAAACGTCTTTCATGGCGCAGTAGATGTCGTGCACGAGGTGTTCCTGCACGATGGGGGATTCGCTCTGCTGGACGATGAGGCCGTCCGGACGGAGCGCGCGGAACGCGTCGCGGTAGAAATCGCGCGTGAAGAGGCCTTCGCCGGGGCCCACGGGGTCGGAGCAGTCGATGATGATGACGTCGTAGAAATTTTCCACGCTCTTCGCGAAGGCCAGGCCGTCGCCCACATGGACGTGGAGTTTCTCCGGCGGGTCGAGGAGCGCCGCGGCGATCGCCGGGAAGTATTCTTTGGACAGCTCGATCACGCGGCCGTCGATGTCGCACAGGTCCACCTGTGTCACGCAGTCGTGGCGGCACACTTCGCGGGCCACACCGCCGTCGCCGCCGCCGATGATGAGCACGCGCTCCGGATGGGGATGGACCATGAGCGGCACGTGGCTGATCATTTCATGGTAGGTCCATTCGTCTTTTTCCGAGGTCTGGAAGACGCCGTCGAGGATGAGCATTTTCCCGTACTGGAGGCTGTCCACGATCTGGATGTGCTGGTACGGGCTCTGTTCTTCGTGGAGGACGGCGGTGATTTTCACGGTCTGACCGAGATTGGGGGTGCCCCACTCAGTGACGGTCTGCATCCCGTCCTTCATTTCGTTTCCTCTTCCGCTGCGGGAGCCGTCTCTTCCGGAGTTTCTTCTGCGGGCGCTTCCGCTTCTTCCGCCGCTGCGGGCATCTCTTCCGCCGGCGCTTCTTCCGCCGCCGGGGCGGGTTCTTCCTTCGGCAGGACTTCCACTTTCGGGGCCTGCTGGGCTTTCACCGCTTCGATCATGGTCATGGCGGAGGTGAGGTTCGTGAGGATCTTCTCCACGTAGAGCTTCATGTCGCTCTCCGTGCGCATCACCGCTTCGTTCGTGGTGCGGCGGCGCGCATCCGCGTCGGATACAATCTGCGCGGCCTGCGCCTTCGCTTCGCGGATGATGAGGTCCGCTTCCTTCTGGGCGTTCTGCTTCACATTTTCCGCCGTTTCCTGGGCCATGACGAGCGTGGCGGACATGGTGGCTTCCATCTTTTCATAGTTCGCCAGCTTCGTCTTCAGCGTGTCCATCTGCTCTTCCATTTCCCGGTGTTCCCGGTAGATGCGTTCGTAGTCGCTCACCACTTCTTCGAGGAAGCTGTTCACTTCGTCTTCGGCATAGCCGCGGAGCTTCCGGGAAAAGGTTTTATTGTGGATGTCCATCGGTGTAATCATTGTGCAATCCTCTCCTTGCTTTTATTTATATCTTTCTATGAGGACACCGATCCGGCCTTTGCGGCTGGTCCCGGTGAGTTCCCTGATTTCGAGCCGGCCCCGCCCGCGGAAGCTGATCACATCCCCGGGCTTCACTGCCTGCGAGGCGCCTTTCGCGGTCTGCCAGTTCACCTGCACGCGCTCTGCATCGATGGCGGCGGTCATCTTGGAGCGGGAAATGCCGAAGCCCGCCGCGCCCACCGCGTCGAGCCGGAGGGACGCCACGGTGGCGCGCACCTCTTTCGCTTCCTGCTTCGGCGGGACGATGTCGTCCGTGGAAATGAGGACCGACTGCGCGGGCACCATGGCGATTTTATGGAAATTGTCGATGATCCAGGAGGCCATCTTCGCGTCGCACACGACCTGCGCGCCCGGCCCCTGCATGATGATGTCCCCCAGGACGTCCCGTTCGATGCCCAGCCCCAGGAGCGAGCCCAGCACGTCCCGGTGGCCGATGAGGCGGTACCGCGCGTCCCACATGACGGAGAGCGCCGCCACGGCGAAGTCCACCGGGCCCTCGTAGTCCGACCGGCGGAAGGCGATGCGCACGCGCTCCGCCTCGTGGTAGCCGCCCCAGGTTTCGCATTCGATGGTCTTCATGTGCGCCGCGATGGTCATGCCGATCTGCACGGCAAAGGGCGACATGAAGGGCCCCACCGCGTAGGGCCGCCCTTTTTCGACGCTGTCCGCCATGTCGAGGAGGCGCATGGCCATCCGGCCCGCCTCTTCGCTGGCCGCGGCGAAGTAGTTCAGGATTTTTTCTCTGTCTTTCATAGACCTCTCTGAGGATAAGGGAAAAGGAGGAAACCGCCGTTTCTTCCGGAGTTACTGTTTCGCCATGGCGTCGGATTTCGCCAGGCACGCTTCCACGCCGTCGATGAGGGCGGACCGGAGGCCCCGGCGCTCCATCATCTGGATGCCCGCGATGGTGGTGCCGCCCGGGCTGGTCACCTGGTCGCGGAGCGCCGCCGGATGCATCCCCGTCTCCAGCGCCATTTTCGCCGCGCCGCAGAGGGTCTGCGCCGCCGCTTCGATGGCCACCTGCCGGGGAAGGCCGATATTGACGCCCGCGTCGGCGAGCGCGTCGATGATGACAAAGGCGTAGCCCGGCCCCGCGCCGGAGAGCGCCCCCAGCGCGTCGAGCTGCCGCTCGGAGACGACCGCGGTCCTGCCGATGGCGGAGAAGACGGCCTCCGCTTTCCGGATGTCTTCCTCTCCCGCCGCGGAGCCCCCCGCGATGGCCGTGTAGCCTTCGCCCACGGCGACGGGCGTGTTGGGCATGACGCGCACGATGCGCGTGCCCGCCGGGAAATACGATTCGAGCGCTTCGAGCGTCACCGCCGCCGCGATGGAGATGACCGTGCCTTTCGGGGCGTATTGCGCGAGCGCCCGCGCCGCGCCGGGAAGGACGTTCGGCTTCACCGCGAGGAGCACCGTGTCCGCCTCCGCCGCTTCCGCGCCGTCTTTCGACCAGCGCACGCCGTACCGGGCGGCTTTCTCCGCACCCGCGGCGTCATTGTGCTCTTTCAGGAGCACCTGCTCTTTCTGCCAGACGCCGCGCGCGAGGCATCCCGACAGGATGGCCCCGCCCATGGCGCCGCAGCCGACGATAAGGATGTCTTTCATGATTCGACCCTCCTGAATACGGGCATGGCCACCACTTTGAACTGGTAGTCGCCCTGCTCCACCCGCACCGTATCGGGGGTGCAGAGGAGCACGTCGCTTCCGAGAAGCTGCATGGAGCCGTGCAGCAGATAGACCGCGCCGCTCACGAAATCGAGAATGCGCTGGCCCAGCGCCTCGTCCACCTCCATGAGGCGGATGATGACCACCCGGCCTTCGCTGAGCGACTGCACGGCGTACCGCGCGTCTTTATAATCGCGGGGCGTGCAGATGAGCGACTCCAGCGGACGGACCGCCCGGGCGGGGATGGACGCCGCAGTATCGCCGTTTTCCAGCTCTTCGTCCAGCCCGTCTTCATCGGGGTCCGCAAAGACCGCCGACAGCCAGCTCCGCACCCGACCGAGGACGCCCATGGTCAGGCCTGCGGCACCTTCCACTGGGGCACGTCGCCCACAGCGGGCGCGGCCGGAGCGGCATAGGCGGCGAAATTCTCACGGGCCACGGTCATATTGTTCGGCGCGCACAGATAGATGGTGTCGCTGATCTGGTCGATGCGGCCGTCCAGCGCGTAGACCACGCCCTGCACAAAGTCGATGATGCGCTCGGCGATGTCCTGATCCGTCTTCTCGATATTGATGACCACCGGATGGCCCTGACGGATGTGACTGCCGATTTTTTCCGCATCCTTGTAGTCGTTGGGGTTCACCACCACCATGGTGTACGGACGGGCCTGGCTCGTCGCGGACGCCGTGCGGCCCCCGCGCACCGCCGTGGGACGGGGCGGCACCGCCGCGGACGAATTCACCGGCGCGGCGGGACGCTCCGGCGCTTCTTCTTCGTATTCTTCTTCGTCGTCCACGTCGTGGTCGATGAACTGGTCTTTCAGTTTTTTCAGATCAAACATTGTCTTTACCTCACAGGAAATTGCCACAGTATTATCGGTTATAATCCCTGGCCCCGAAGATGGCAGTGCCGATGCGGACCATCGTCGCCCCTTCTTCGACAGCCACGTCGAAATCATTGGTCATGCCCATGGACAGGATGGAAATCTGCCCTTCGGGAAACGCCTCTTTCATGCGCTCCCACAGCCCGCGGGCCCTGCGGAACACGGGGCGGGTGAGCTCGGGCGCTTCGTTCGGCGCCATGCACATGAGGCCCCGCACGCGGATGCCGGAGACGGCTTTTGCCGCGGCGACGGCCGCGTCGAGATCCGCCGGATCGAAGCCGTGCTTGGAGGCCTCGCCGGACACGTTGAACTCGAGCAGCACGTCCTGCACCTTGCCGATGGCGGAGGCGCGGCGGCCGATCTCCGAAAGAAGGTCCGCCGAATCGCCGGACTGGATGAGATCGGCCATGGCGACGGCTTTTTTCACCTTGTTCTTCTGCAGATGCCCCTGCAGGTGCCACCGCACGGGAAGCGTCCCCATGCGGAATTTTTCTTCCATCTCCTGCACGCGGTTCTCTCCCACGTCGGTCACGCCGCAGCGCACCGCTTCTTCCATCGCCTCGTAGGGATGGAATTTCGTCACCGCCACGAGGGTCACCGCCTGATGATACGGCGAACGCGCCCGGGCGGCTTCGATGCGGCTGCGCACCTCGCCGAGACGCTTCTCTATCTCTGTCATTGCCACGCCTCTTTTCCCGGTCCCCTGCTCGCAGGTACGCCAAAACAGGAAACCGGCGTTTCCTTTTTCGATGCGCCGGCCTCTGCGGGGCGGCGGCATCTTTGCATTATTATAACATAAAAGCCGGCCCCTGCCTGTGGTTTCCGCAGATTTTACGGGCCGTTTCCGGCATTTCCCGGCCCTTTTCCATTCTTGACAGGTCTGATATGCTGAATGTATAGAAAATTGTCAATGTATGGGGGATATTTCCCCGGAAAGGAAGTGTGTCATGACCTGTCATTCTCCGCAGGACGCCGTTTCGCTCCGCGAGGCGCTGCTCCGGTTTCTCCGTTCCGGCTCCGCCGGGGGCGCGCTGCTTCTCCTCTGCGCCGCCGCCGCGATGGCCCTGGCCAACTCGCCCTTCGCCGCGTCGTACGAATCGGCCCTCCGCACGGAGCTTCCCATCCCGGGGCTCCCCATGACGGCGCTCCACGCGGTGAACGACGGGCTGATGGTGCTCTTCTTCTTCGCGGTGGGCCTGGAAATCAAGAGGGAATTTCTCTACGGCGAGCTGAAATCCCTCTCGGCGACCATGCTCCCCATCGCGGCGGCGCTGGGCGGCATGATCGTGCCGGCTCTCCTCTACTTCGCATTCAACGCGGGCCTGCCCTCGGCGGGCGGATGGGCCATCCCCATGTGCACGGACATCGCCTTCTCCCTCGGGGTGCTCGCCTTCGCTGCGCCCGGCGTGCCGAAGAGCGTGGCGGTCTTCCTCACGGCGCTCGCCATCGTGGACGACCTAGGCGGCGTGGCGGTGCTCGCCATTTTCTACAGCGCGTCGCCTTCGCTGCCGGCGCTCGCCGCGGCGGCCCTCGTGTGCGCCCTTCTCTTCTTCGCCGCCCGGCGCGGCGTCACGCATCCCCTGATCTATCTCGCGGGCGGCGCGGCGCTGTGGATCGCCTTCCACCACGCGGGCGTCCATCCCACCGTAGCGGGCGTGGCCGTGGGCTTCCTCACCCCCGCGGGCACGGAAGAGACGCAGGACGCCTCGCCCCTCGTGCGGTGGGAGCACGCGCTCGCCCCGTGGAACACCTTTCTCATCATGCCCGTCTTCGCCCTCGCCAACGCGGGCATCCCGCTCTCGGCGGAGAGCTTCTCCCAGCTCGCGTCGCCCATCGGCCTCGGCGTGCTGGCGGGCCTCTTCCTCGGCAAGCCTCTCGGCATCTGCCTCACGGTGGCGCTTCTCATGAAGACCGGGCTGGCCCGCATGCCCGAAGGCGTGCGCCCCGCCCATTTCCTCGGCGCGGGCCTCCTCGCGGGGATCGGCTTCACCATGTCCCTCTTCCTGGCGTCGCTCTCCTTCACGAGTGCGGGCGACCTCATCACGGCGAAGGCGGCCATCGTCGCGGCCTCTCTCCTCTCCGGCGCGGCGGGCGCGCTCCTCTTCGCCCTCGACCGGAAGCGCGCCGCGCTCCGCTGACGCCGCTTCCGCCAGTTTCCACGCAAAAAAGCAGCAGAATCTTTCCGCTGCTTTTTTTCTTTGCCCCCGTTCATTTGTCCAGCGACTCGACGAAGTCCGCCGCCCACGCCCGGTCCACGAGGCGGAAGCCCGTCTCCGCGTCGGCGGCGAGCGCCGCCCCGTACGCTTCCGTCAGCTCCGCGAGGCGCTTCCCGTCGAGCGCGTCCCGCCCCATGGCGTACCCGCGCCCGGCGATCTCCATGGGCAGCAGGATCTCCGGCCCCGCTTCCCCTTCGTGGAAAACGGTCATCCCCATGGCGCTTCCCGCAGGCAGGGCCGCGCGGATCTTCCGATACAGCAGATACTCCGCGACGGCGATGAGCCGGTCGTCGATGGAGGACTCGAGGGCGCGCACCTTATCCGCCAGGTCCTCCGCGTCGCGCACCACCCGGAGCGCCTTCCACGTCCCCGCCGGCACAGGCGGCAGAGGCAGCGACCGGTCCGGCTGGAGCGCCACGAGAAAGCCCCGGCTCCGGTCCGCGTAGAGCATATTCAGGAGAAAATCCCCCGTCGCGCCGCAGGCGGAGCACCGCACTTTGAAATACGTCTCCTCTTTGATGTCCTGCGCGCCCCGGGGATTCGTCTCCGCGTCGAAAATGACCGGGCGCATGACAAGCTCCGTCCTGCCGCACTGCGGGCAGGTCCATTTGAATATCGTCGTCTGGCTCATACTGTCCTCCTTTGCCTGGCTGTTTGCCATCATTATGAGGATTTCTCATGACACTGTCAATAATCCATGCCGGAAAGAGATATCGGCCATAGGGAGAAAGAATAACAGCGCCGGAAAATCTCTTTTCATCATAGCTTCCGCCTATGCGGCCATAGCCTCTGCCCCATAGCCGGCGCAGGGCGGACTCATAGGTATATATATAATAAAACGCGCCGCCGGACCGGAGCGGAAAAATCCGCCGCATTTTCCTGTCCTTCACCTCGGCGCAGGATTGAAGAACGCCCCTTTCTCCGCGGGTTTTCCGCTCTTTCCGCGCATTGACACCGGCCCCGGGCGGGTGCTACAATGCGGGCATTCCAGAACAACTCCATACGGCATGACGAAGTGCACCGGCCCGGTCAGGGTCTCCGGTGCACTTTTCTTTTTCTGCCGTGTGAATCGGAAAGGGGGGATGTACATGAAATTCAGCCACAGAGCAGCGCTCCTTGCCGCGATGGCGGCGGCCGCAGGGCTTGCCGGGTGCGGCGGCGCTGCCAGGCCGGCCGGTTCGTCCGATCTCATCATGATCGGCGCCAATCTGGAAATGACCGGCAGCAACGCGTCTTTCGGCACGTCTTCGCTGAACGGCATTCACATGGCCGTGGAAGACGCCAATGTCGCGGGGGGCGTGCTCGGTAAAAAGATCCAGGTCATCGGCGTGGACAACCGCAGCGAAGTGGCCGGCGCGGCGGACGCGCTCGCCAAGCTCGCCGAAAGCGGCGTGACCGCCATCATCGGGCCGGATACGAGCTCCAACGTGATCGCCCTCGCTTCGGCGGCGGCCGCGGACAAGATCCCGATCATTTCTCCGAGCGGGACCAATCCGGACATCACGGTGGACCCGAAGACGGGCAAGACCCGGGAATACCTCTTCCGGGCCTGCTTCACCGACCCGTACCAGGGCCGGGTCATGGCGGATTTCGCAACGGACCGCCTCAACGCGAAGACGGCGGTCGTGCTGGTGGACAATTCCAGCGATTACTCCAAGGGGCTGGCGGAATTTTTCACCAAACGGTTCCAGGACAAGGGCGGCCGCGTCCCCGAGCAGGAAGCCTACATGGCGCGCGACGTGGACTTCAAGCCCATCCTGACGAAGGTGGCGGCGCTGAAGCCGGATATTCTCTTCGTGCCGGGCTACTATCAGGAAGTGGGGCTCATCATCCGGCAGGCCCGCGAGATGGGCCTGTCCATGCCGATCGTGGGCGGCGACGGCTGGGACAGCGACAAGCTGGTGGAGATCGCCGGCGTCTCAAACCTGTCCCGCACGTATTTCTGCAACCACTACTCCGCAGACGACAGCAATCCGAAGCTGCAGGACTTCGTGAAACGCTACGAAGCGCGGTACGGCACCGCGCCGGACTCCTTCGCCGTGACGGCCTACGACGCGGCGGGGCTTGCGCTCGAAGCCATCCGGGCCGCCAATTCGGATAAGCCCGCCGACGCGGCGAAAGCACTCACGACGATCCGGGGCTACGACGGCATCAGCGGAAAGATCACCATCGACGAGCAGCACAACACCATCTCGTCGGGCATCATCATGAGTTTTGAAAACGGGCGGCGCACCTTCATGGAGCGCATCGATCCGGATTAATTCATAAAAAACAACGGAAGTACAGGAGGCACATCATGAAACACCTGAAAAAAATCCTCTTCGCATCCGCCGCGGCGGCCCTCGCTGCGGCAGCGCTCACCGGCTGCGGCGGCTCCGGCAGCAAGAGCGAAGGCGACACCATCAAAATCGGCACCGACCTTGAAATGACGGGCAACCAGGCCGCCTACGGCGCGGACGCCATGCGCGGCGCGCAGCTCGCGGTGGACGAAATCAACAAGGCGGGCGGCGTGCTCGGCAAGAAGATCGAGCTGGTCTCCCTGGACAACAAGTCCGAACCGTCCGAAGCGGCGTCGGCCGCACAGAAGCTGGTGGACGAAGGCGTGGTGGCCGTCATCGCCCCGAACATGAGCTCCAACGCCATCGCGGCGGTGCCGATCCTGAACGGCGCGAAGATTCCTTCCGTCTCCCCCGGCGGCACGAACCCGAAGATCACCGTAGACGAAAAAACCGGCAAGGTCTATCCCTATTCCTTCCGGGCGTGCTTCATCGACCCCTATCAGGGCAAGGTCATGGCGAGCTTTGTGGCGGATAAGCTGAAAATGAAGAAGGTGGCCATCCTCATCGACAACTCCTCCGACTACGCGAAGGGCCTGGCGAAATTCTTCACCGAATCCTTCACCGCGAAGGGCGGCGAGATCGTCGGCACGGAAGCGTACCTCCAGAAGGACACCGACTTCAACGCCACCCTCACGAAGATCAAAAATCTCAATCCCGACTTCATCTACGTGCCCGGCTACTATCAGGAAGTGGGCCTCATCCTGAAGCAGGCGCGCGCCATGGGCATCACGGTGCCCTTCGGCGGCGGCGACGGCTGGGATTCCCCGACGCTGGCGGAAATCGCCGGCGCGGACGCTCTGAACAACACCTACTTCTCCAACCACTACGCGATCCAGGAAGACAACAAGACCGTCATGGACTTCGTGAACGCGTACAAAGCGGCGAACAATGTGGACCCCGGCGTATTCAGCGCCCTCACGTACGATACGGTCAAGCTGCTGGCGCAGGTCATCAAGGACGCGGGCTCCGCGGATCCGCAGAAGATCGCCGACGGCCTGGCCTCGCTCAAGAGCTTCAGCGGCGTCACCGGCGACATGAGCTTCACCGAGACCCACGACGCGAAGAAAGCCGCCTTCATCCTCACCTACAAAGACGGCAAAGCGGTCTTTGCAGACAAGATCATGGCCGACTGAGCGCCTGAAGACATCGTGAATGGCGGGAGGGTCCGTCCCTCCCGTACCGAAAACAGAAAAAGGGACGGAGGAGGCAGGGCGGCGGCTCTGCCTTTCCCGTAAGTCATACAGAAAGGGGGAACCATTTTGGACAGCGGATTCTTCTCGCAGTTCCTGCAGCAGCTCATCAACGGCGTGTCGCTGGGCAGCATCTACGCGCTGATCGCCCTGGGCTACACCATGGTGTACGGCATCATGCGCCTGATCAACTTCGCCCACGGCGATATCTACATGCTCGGCGCCTACGTGGGCTTCTTTGTCACCACCCAGCTGAAGCTGGGCTTCATCCCTGCCATCCTCTGCGCCATGGCCGCCATCGGCATCGTGGGCGTCCTCATCGAGCGCCTCGTGTACAAGCCCCTGCGGGCGAGCTCCAAGATTTCCATCCTCATCACGGCCATCGGCATGTCGCTCTTCATCGAATACACCACCATGTACTTCCTGTCCCCGCAGCCGCGCACCTTCCCGCCGGTCCTGCCGAACACCATCTTCCATCTGGGGAGCGTCATCATCTCCTTCCAGCAGCTGGTCATCCTCGGCTCCACCGTCGTCCTCATGTGCCTCCTGTGGTACATCGTGCAGCACACGAAAATGGGCAAGGCCATGCGCGCCGTCTCCTATGACACCGACGCGGCCCTTCTCATGGGCATCAACGTGGACCACGTGATCTCCTTCACCTTCGCCCTCGGGTCCTGCCTGGCCGGCGCGGCGGGCGTGCTCGTTGGCATCTACTACAATACCATCGATCCCCTCATGGGCATCATGCCGGGCCTCAAAGCCTTCATCGCAGCCGTCCTCGGCGGCATCGGCATCATCCCCGGCGCCATGATGGGCGGCCTCATCCTGGGCGTCGTGGAGGCGCTCGTGTCCGGCTTCATTTCCTCCACATTCCGCGATGCGGCGGCCTTTGCCATCCTCATCATCATTCTGCTCATCAAGCCGACCGGCCTCCTGGGCAAGAACCAGACAGAGAAGGTGTGAGCCATGCCAATCATCAAAAACCTGCGCAAATTCGATCTGGCTCTCCTCGCCGGCTCGGTGGTCCTCTTCTTCGTGCTGGAAACGGCCATCGACATGCGCCTCATCTCCTCCTTCTGGCGGCTCCAGATCATCCTCATCGGCATCAACATCATTCTGGCGGCGAGCCTGAACCTCATCAACGGCATCACCGGCCAGTTCTCCATGGGCCACGCGGGCTTCATGGCCGTGGGGGCGTACGTCTCCGCCGTGATGACCCTGTGGTACGACCTGCCCTTCGGCGCGGCCCTCTTCATCGGCGGCCTGGCCGCCCTCGTCATCGGCGTCCTCATCGGCATCCCGACGCTGCGCCTCGACGGGGACTACCTCGCCATCGCCACGCTGGGCATGGGCGAAATCATCCGCATCTGCATCCTCAATATCCCCCAGGTGGGCGGCGCGTCCGGCCTCACGGGCATCCCGCGCCTCACCACCTTCGCGTGGGTCTTCTGGATCATGATCATCACCCTCTTCTTCCTGAAGAATCTCATCAATTCCACCTACGGCCGGGCGTGCATCTCCGTCCGGGAAAACGCCATCGCCGCGGCCGCCATGGGCATCAACACCACCTTTGCGAAAGTGCTCGCCTTCGCCATCGGTGCCTTCTTCGCGGGCCTGGCGGGCGGCCTCTTCTCCCACTACTTCTCCATTGCCCATCCGTCGTCCTTCACCTTCCTCAACTCCTACAACTACCTCACCATGGTGGTGCTGGGCGGCCTGGGCTCCATGACGGGCTCCATCACCGGCGCGGCGCTCATCACCTTCATCACCGCGGCGCTCGCAGACTATCCGGAAGTGCGCATGATCATCTACGCGCTCTGCCTCATCCTCCTCATGCTCTTCCGTCCGCAGGGACTCTTCGGCAGCGTGGAAGGCTCGGCCCTCCTCCGCCGCCTCATGAACCGCAGAAAGGAGGCGGGAGCCCATGGCAGCGCTGCTGGAAACCACTGACCTCTCCAAATCCTTCGGCGGCATCAAAGCCGTGCAGAACTTTGTGATCCACATCGACGAAGGCGAAGTGATCGGCCTCATCGGCCCCAACGGCGCGGGCAAGACCACCGCCTTCAACCTCCTGACCGGCGTGTACGTCCCCACCACGGGAAAAATCCTCTTCGACGGGAAAGACATCACGGGGAAGAAACCCTACCAGATCACCGGCATGGGCATCGCCCGCACCTTCCAGAACATCCGCCTCTTCGGCGAACTCTCCGTCCTGGAAAACGTGAAGATCGCCTTCACCCTCCACTCCACCTACACCTTCCCCGAAGCCATCCTCCGGCTCGGGCGCTACGGCAGAGAAGAGCAGATCATCGACGACCGGGCGCGGGAACTCCTCGCGGCGTTCAAACTGGACGGCCTCGCGGACGAGCAGGCGAAAAACCTCCCCTACGGGCAGCAGCGCCGCCTCGAAATTGCGCGGGCCCTCGCCACCCGGCCGAAGCTCCTCCTCCTGGACGAACCGGCCGCCGGCATGAACCCGCAGGAAACGAAAGAACTCACCGAAATGATCCGCTGGATCCGCGACACCTACCGGCTCTCCATCCTCCTCATCGAGCACGACATGGCCCTCGTCATGCACATCTGCGAACGCATCTACGTGCTCGACTACGGCAAGATTCTCGCCGAAGGGACCCCGGACGAAATCAAGAACAATCCGGCGGTCATCAAAGCCTATCTGGGAACGGAGGGATAACATGGCGCTCTTGGAAATCAACAACATCCACGTGTACTACGGAGCCATCCACGCTCTCAAAGGCATCTCACTCAAAGTCGAGGAAGGGCAGATCGTGGCCCTCATCGGCGCGAACGGCGCCGGGAAGACCACCACCCTTCGTACCATCTCCGGGCTGCTCCATCCGAAGGAAGGGTCCATCCTGTACAATGGCAAACCCCTCCACGAGATGAAAGCCCAGGCCATCGTCAAGGCCGGCATCTCCCAGGTTCCGGAAGGGCGGCGTATCTTCGCTCCGCTCACCGTCATGGAAAATCTGGAAATGGGCGCGTTTCTCCGCAGCGACAAAGAGGGCATCAAGGCCGACCTGGAGACCGTCTTTCACTCCTTCCCCCGTCTGAAAGAACGGACCTTCCAGCAGGCCGGAACCCTCTCCGGCGGGGAGCAGCAGATGCTCGCCATGGGCCGCGCTCTCATGAGCCGGCCGAAAGTCATCCTCCTCGACGAGCCGTCCATGGGGCTCTCCCCCATCTTCGTACAGGAGATTTTCAATATCATCAAAAAAATCAACAGCGAAGGAACGACGGTCCTTCTCGTTGAACAGAACGCCCGCATGGCCCTCTCCATCGCGGACTACGCCTACGTCCTCGAGACGGGCATCATCTCCCTCGAAGGGACGGGCGCGGAGCTCGCCGCCTCCGAAGAAGTGCAGAAAGCCTACCTCGGCGGCTGACCGGCGCAGAAGAAAAGCAGAAAAAACGGCAGGGAATCGAAACCTCCCCGCCGTTTTTCCGTGCGCTCTCTACCTTATCGATTTCCCTGTCCACGCTCCCTATATATAAGGAGACCGTCTCCCCGCCGCCCATCGGGCCGCGTACCGCCGGGCGGGCACAAAAAAAGGAAGGCATGCCTTCCCTTTTCCGTTCAGTCGTGAATTTTGTATTCGTTGAGGAATTTCGCAATCTTCCAGTCGTAGTGGTCGATGATCTCCGTGTGTCCCGTGTCGAGACCGGCCATCGCCGCCATGTCCCCTTCATCGAGGGCGAAGTCCCAGATGGCGAGATTTTCCTTCATGCGCTCCGCCCGGACCGTCTTCGGGATGACGATGACGCCCCGCTGAACGTTCCACCGCAGAAAGATCTGCGCCGGGGTCTTTCCGTATTTCTCCACCAGCGCGGCGACGACCGGATGAGAGAAGACGCCCCGCCTCGCTTCGGCCAGCGGCGCCCAGGCCTCCACCGCCACGCCGAAAGCCGCCGCCGCTTCCAGGTCTTTTCCCCGCTGGAAGAAGGGATGGCACTCGATCTGATTCACCATGGGCGGGATGTGCGCGTTGCAGCACAGGTCGGTGAGGCGCTCCGGATAGAAATTCGCCACGCCGATGGCGCGGAGCGTCCCCGCCTCGTACAGTTCCTCCAGCGCGCGCCACGCGCCGTAGTAGTCGGAGAGGGACTGGTGGAGGAGCATGAGGTCCAGATAGTCCGTGCCGAGTTTTTCAAGCGACGTTTCCACCGCCCGCTTCGTCTTTTCATAGCCGAAGTCCTGCACCCACACCTTCGACGTGAGGAAGAATGCCTCCCGCGGCAGGCCGCTCGCCCGCACGGCCCGGCCCACGGCCTCTTCATTGAAATACGACGCCGCCGTGTCGATGCTCCGGTAGCCCGCGGCGATGGCGCCGCGGACGACGCGCTCCGCCTCGTCCGGCTCTACCTGATATACGCCGAACCCTTCCATGGGCATGACGGCGCCGTTTCTGAGCGTTCTGTATTCCATTTCGATGTCCTCCTTACCGTTTTCCTGCCTGTACAAACATGTCCGCCACGTCCGGCGCATAATGGTCGAGGAAGAGGCTGTGCCCCAGGTCGAGCGCGCCGATGGCCTCCATTTCCTCCTCCGTGAGCGTGAAATCGAACACGTCCAGATTTTCCTCCATGCGCGCCCGGTGGACGGACTTCGGGATGACGATGACCCCCGACTGGACGAGGAAGCGTAGATTCGCCTGCGCCGCAGTCTTGCCGTGGGCCCCGCCGATGCGGACGAGCGTCTCATTGGTAAAGAGCCCGTTCTTTCCTTCCGCCAGGGGCGCCCACGCCATGAGCCGCGTGCCGTACCGTTCGAGGATGGGCCGCGCGGCCTTCTGCTGCTGGAACGCGTGCACTTCGAGCTGATTCACCATGGGCGGGATGTCCGTGAAATTCGCGATGTCGATGAAGCGGTCCATCATGAAATTGCTCACGCCGATGGCGCGGAGCTTCCCCGCGCGGTACGCCTCTTCCATGGCGCGGTACGTGCCGTAGTAGTCGTTGAACGGCTGATGGACGAGCATGAGGTCGATGTAGTCCGTGCGGAGCTTCCGCAGCGATTCGTCGATGGAGGCCTTCGCCTTTTCATAGCCTCCGTTGGAAATCCACACCTTCGTAGTGAGGAAGAGCTCGCTCCGGGGTACGCCGCTTCGCGCGATGCCTTCGCCCACCTCCGCTTCGTTGAAATACCCCTGCGCCGTGTCGAGGCTCCGGTACCCCGCGCCGATGGCCTCCGCCACGCACCGCGCGGTGTCCTCCGGCGCGATCTGGAAGACGCCGTACCCCAGCGCGGGCATGACGACGCCGTTCCGCAAAGTCACATAGTCCATAGTCTGTGCCCCCTTTCTGCCTGCATTTTACCGTTTCCTCTCTTGACAGAGAATGACCGGCCGGGCTACGATGCATTTACCGGAAGTAAATGCAGGGAGGCGTCCATGTACAGCAGAGAACTGAGGACCTTTGTCCTCATCGCGGAAAAAGGAAGCTTCACCCGCGCGGCGGAAGCGCTCTTTCTCACGCCCGCGTCGGTGATGAAACAGATGAACCAGCTCGAAGCGCGGCTGGGGCTCACGCTCTTCACGCGCACGAGCCGCGGCGCGGTCCTCACCGACGCGGGGCGCGTCATCTACGAAGCGGCGCGCCGCATCACCGCAGAATGCGACGACGCCGTCCTCGCCGCCCGCGCGGCGGAAGAGCGGTCCGCGGCGGTCCTCCGCGTGGGCTCGTCCTTTCTGAATCCGGGGCAGCGCCTCATCGACCTGTGGCACCGCCTCGCCCCGGGCGACCGGACTTTCCGCTTCCGCCTCGTCCCGTACGACGACGACCGCCGGCAGATTCTTTCCGTGGTCGCCTCCCTCGGGGCGCGCATGGATTTCCTCGCCGGCGCGTTCGACTCGCAGCGCATGCTCGAGCTGGCCGATTTCTGCGAAGTCTGCCGCCGCCCGCTCTGCGTGGCCGTCCCGCGAAGCCATCCCCTCGCGCAGAAGACGCGCCTCACCCTCGCCGACCTGCACGGCCAGCGCCTCGTCGTCGTCCGGAGCGGCGACGCCCGCACCCTCGACCGCGCCCTGACCGTCCTCAAGATGACCCATCCGCAGATTCTGCTGGAGGACGCGGGCTGGTTCTACGACATGGACACGTTCAACGCGTGCGAAATGACCGGCGCGCTCCTCCTCACCCTCGACATCTGGGCGGACGTCCATCCTTCGCTGGTGACGCGCCCCGTGGACTGGGACTGGGCCGTCCCCTGGGGCGTGCTCTACGCGAAGCGCCCCTCTCCGGAGGCCGCGCACTTCCTCGCCGCCCTGCGGGAAAAACTGTCCGCCGCGCCCCGATGACCGCCGCGCCTGCCCCACGAAAAAAGCAGCCCCGCGGACTGCCTTTCAAAATGTCTTCAAAAATAGATGTTTACACAAAAGAAAAACAGCAGGAACAATTTCCTGCTGTCTTTTTGCATTACGGATGGGCCTTCACGTAGGTCTCGTACAGTTTCTCCCCCACCTTGCCGATGAGCGGCCCCTGCTCGACGCTGTCTTTCCACGACGCGGGAAGGAACTCTTCGCCGAAGCGCACGCCTTCGATGGCGCCGGTGAGCGCCGCCGTGGTGCTGCTCCGGCCGTCGTGATTCGCCGCGGTGACGATCGCCTCGAAAGGATCGTCGTTCGCCATGACGCAGTACACCGCGATGGCGAGCGCTTCATTCGCCTCGTCGCCGCTCCCCAGCGAATGCAGGCTGTCCGCATGGCTCCAGGCGGCGCTCCTGCCCGCGGGATGGTCGTTCGCCTGCTGAATGGCCGCCTCGAGCGAAGCGAAGATGGGCTCGGTGTGGTCCGCGCCGGACAGGAGATGCGTCACCTCCGCCAGCGCTTTCGGCAGAGACAGTCCCCCCGCCAGCCCCGCGATGAGCGCGGCCAGCGCCGCCGCCGAGAGATAGGCCGTGGGATGGGAATGGGTCAGCACGGCGCACCGCACCCCTTCGTAAAAAGCGTCCTTCGGGCGGCCCGCGTAGAGGAGGCCGAGCGGAGCCGACCGGACGAGCGGCTCGCTGTTTGGGCTCTCGTTCACCCGGTTTTTGAGCGACCCGCGCTCGATGCTCTCCAGCGCGGCGAGGCTCGTGTCCCCCACGCTGCGCCGGGCGTGCATGAACTTCTCCCGCACGAGGCAGAAATCCCGCTCGTGAGGCTGACGGCGCATCCACGTGCGCTGGCCCCGGCGCGGCTCTTCGCCGGTCTGGCTGTAAAACCAGCGCATGTAGCCGCGGTACACCCCTTCCGCGCATTCGAGACGCTTCGCATCCGCCCAGAAAATGCCGTCCGCCGTAGCGAGCAGCGTCTGCGTATTCGCCGAGATCTGCGCCTGGAACTGGTTCTTCTTCGTCCGCACGAGCGTACGCAGGCCAAACGGCCCGTACTGCCGGATGATCTTCTTTACAGACAGCTTATCCAGCGGATACCCCAATGCGTCTCCGCAGGCTTCCGCCAGAAACATACCGCGAAATTTTTTCCTATCTGCCATGGGTTTTCCCTCCCTGCGAAACAACGCGGTCTGCTTTTGGCGGCCGTTCGGGACGGGGCGTCCGCTTCGCCGCAGACGCTCCGCCGGGACGGGCTTCCCCCGGGGCAGCGGCCCGTCCCCTGTTTTTATTTTATCAAAATTTTATTTATATCCTTTTGTCTATACATCCATTCATAGTATAGCATATTTGAAATCCAAATTGTCAATTCCCCCTTCCCGCCGGGAAAAAGAAATTTTTCCATACGAAAACAGGCCCCGGAAGTCCGGAGCCCGTTTCATTTTCATCGGGACAATCAGAAATTGACCTTCTTGCCGTAGTACGCGCATTCGAGGATGCGGCCCATGAGTTCGTCGTCCACTTCGCGCGGATTTTCCGGCGTGCAGGCGTCGAGCACCGCGTTGTGCGCGATGGCGTCCTTGTGTTCGAGATACATTTCCTCGGTCACGCCGTGTTCCTGGAAGGAATTGGCGATACCCAGCTCCTTATTCATGGCCTGGATCGCCTTTTCATAGGAAATCACGAGCTGTGCGTCCGTACGGCCCGGCATGCCGGCCGCGCGGGCCAGATCCGCATAGCGGGCAAGGCACACTTTCTTATTGAACTGGATGACGTACGGCAGCAGGATCGCGTTGCAGCAGCCGTGCGGGATGTGGAAAATCGCGCCGATCTTGTGCGCCAGGCTGTGCGTGATGCCCAGGAGCGCGTTGGAGAACGCCATGCCCGCGAGGCACTGCGCGATGTGCATCTTCGCCCGCGCTTCCTTGTCCCCTTCGCAGGATTCGGCGAGGCAGTCGAAAATGTCGGAGACCGCCTGCTTGGCCAGCGGGTCGGTGAAGCCGTTGGCAAACTTGGACACGTACGCTTCCGTCGCGTGGGTGAGCGCGTCCATGCCGGTGTGCGCCGCCAGCTTGTAGGGCATCGTTTCCGGCACGTCCGTATCGAGCACGGCGATATCCGGGGTGAGGTTGAAGTCCGCCAGCGGATATTTAATGCCCGTGGAATAATCGGTGATGACGGAGAAAGCCGTCACTTCGGACGCGGTGCCGCTCGTGGAGGGGATCGCCACGAAAATCGCCTTCTGGCGGAGCGGAGGAATGGAGAACGGATCCTTGATGTCGTCAAAGGTCAGTTCCGGATGTTCGTAGAAGACCCACATGGCTTTCGCCGCATCGATGGGGGAACCGCCGCCGATGGCGATGATCACGTCCGGATTGAATTCGCGCATCTTCGCCGCGCCGTCATAGACGGATTCGATGGACGGATCCGGCTGGATGCCTTCAAACGTCTGGGTTTCGAGGCCCGCTTCCTGGCAGACTTTTTCCACCTGCTGCAGGAATCCGCCCCGGCGCATGGACCCGCCGCCCGTGCAGATCATGGCTCTCTTATGGCCTTTGAGCACCTTCAGTTCGGCAATGGCGCCCGGGCCGGCGTAGAGATCTCTCGGCAGAGTAAAACGGAAACTGTTCATTTTGACACCTCCATGGGTCTATCAACTGGTGCGCCCCGGAGGACGCATCTTCACAAGCACGCCTTAATGCAGTACTTATCCATTATACGAATACCACAAAGAAAAATAAATAGTACACTTCAATACCGCGAACTCCCGTCCCGGCGGATATCCCCGCCCGTCCGCGATATGCGGGAAAGGAATCCTGCTATTCCTTCCTGTTTCCATTATATCATACTTTAAGCGGCCCAAAACAAATAGCATACGCTTTTCCCGCCGCATCGTTCTGCGAACGCAGCAGAAGACCGCCGCGCGGTTTTCTCTTTTACCCCGCTTCCGGTATAATACGGAAAAAACGATGGGGAGGAATTTGTATGTGGGAAGAAATCGGAGCGGGTGAACTGGACTGGGGGCCTTTTCCCCGGCGGAAGGGAAACTGGTTTCTCGTGACGGCGGGGGACGAGCGGGAATGCAACCCACTCCTCGGCACGTTCGGCGGATTCCTGTCTCTCTGGGGACGGGACTGCGCGGCGGTCTTTCTCCGGGAGCAGCGGTACACGCGGGAGCTGCTCGACCGGTCGACCTGTTTCTCCATCGCCGTGCTGCCCCCGGCATACCGGGACGCCGTGAAATACTGCGGCTCCCATTCCGGGCGGGACGGAGACAAATGGGCCGCGGCGGGGCTCACGCCGGTCTGCGTGGACGGCGCGCCCTTTCCCGCGGAGGCGGAGCTCGCCGTCCTCTGCCGCAAGCTCTGCGCCGCGCCCCTCGAGAGCGGATGGCTCGCGCCGGACATCCGCGCGGCATACTTTGAAGGACGCAAAGCAGGCAATCCCTATCTCTTCTACGCGGGAGAAATCACGAAGATTCTCCGCCGGAAATGAGCGCGAAAAAAGCGCCGCTTCCCCTTTCTCGGGAAACGGCGCTTTTCTTTTTTGTTTACAGCATTTCCTTCAGATACCGCAGAGCGTTCTTCCAGAAAATTTTCTCCACCTGATTTTCCGTGAGGCCCGCCGCCAGGAACGCGTCCGCGAGACGGCCCATTTCCGACGCGTCGCGAATCTCCACGGCGTGCTCGATGCCGTCGAAATCCGTGCCGAGGCAGAGCGCGTCCTCGCCCGCCTTGTCCAGGATGTGCAGGCCGTGGCGCACCACGTCGCGGATGAGCGTCACCTGCACCGGCCCCTTCGAGAAATCAATGTCCTCCCGCCCGGGGAACGACGTCGCCACGGGGCTTCCCGTGAAATGATTGGAAAAATTCAGCCCCACGAGGCCGCCCCGCTCCCCGAAGAGCGCGAGCAGATCATCCGGGAGATTTCTCGTGTGCATCGTCACCGCGCGCGCGTCCGAATGAGACGCCACGGGCGGCCGCTTCGCATGGAGCAGGATCTCCCGCGTGCCCTCGTCGTTCAGATGGCTCGTATCCACGATCATATGGAGACGGCCCATCTCCTCCACCACGGCCCGGCCCGCTTCCGTGAGCCCCTTGTCCGGGCCCTCCATGCCGTTCGGCCAGCCCAGCTCGTTCGGAAAATTCCACGTGAGCGTAATGAGCCGCACCCCGTCGTCATACACGCGGCGCAGCTTCTCCAGCGACCCGCCGAGCACGCCCCCCTCCTCGATGGAGAGCAGCGCCCCGAGCGTCCCGTCCGCCTCGCACGCCGCCGCGTCCTCCGCGGAAAGGATCCGCCGGATCCCGCCGCCGTACCGCGCCATCTGCTTCTCAAACTCCGCCAGAAGCGCTTCATACCGCGCCCACGGGTCCTCCACCTCGCCCATATGGACAAAGAGCGCGAAATCCTGAATGAGCGCGCCGCCCTTTTTGAGCTTCTCCAGATCAATGTCGAGCGTGCTCCGCGCCAGATCCCCTTTCCAGGGATGGTCCGCCAGCTCGGAAATGGTATCGCAGTGCAAATCAATATATCTCATGGCCTTCTCCTTTCTTTTCTCCTATCCTATGAGAAATCCCCCGGCCCGTCAACAATGAGAACGAATTTCAATTATGAGAATTTAATTAAAGTTTAACACCTCTCCTATTGTCATCGCCCCCGCCACCGTGATAGAATGCCCTCATTGCAGCGGGCGCTGCATCTCCTGAAAGGGAGTAGCCCTCGAAACAAGTCAACATACTATCCCCTGCGGATTGGCTGTTTTAACCAGGTGAGACTTTCAGGCGTCTTTTTTCTGACGCCGGAAGTCTCTTTTTGATTGGCCCGGCGCCGTTTGCAAGGGAGGTACCCATGCTCGCATTCATCAGTTCATTCCTCTTCGTCGTGCTCGCCGAAATGGGCGACAAAACCCAGCTCCTGGCCATCGCCTTCGCCACGAAATACCCGTGGAAGACCGTCATGGCCGCCGTGGCCGTTGCCACCGCCGCGAACCATCTCCTCGCCGTCATCGTCGGCCAGTGGCTCACAAATTACATCCCCATGGACTGGATCCACATCGCCGCCTCCGTGGCCTTCATCATCTTCGGCCTCTGGACCATCCGGGGCGACACCATCACCGACGACGACCACAAATCCCGCTACACCAGCGCCTTCTGGACCGTGGCCGTGGCCTTCTTCATCGCCGAAATGGGCGACAAGACCCAGCTCGCCACCATCACGCTCGCCGCGCAGTTCCACACCATCCTCCCCGTATGGTGCGGCACCCTCGCCGGCATGATCATCGCCGACGGTATCGGCATCATCGTGGGCATCGTCCTCGGCAAGCGCATCCCCGAGCGCACCGTCAAATGGACCGCCGCCGTCATCTTCATCCTCTGCGGCCTCTGGGGCCTCTACGAAACCCTCCTCAAATAATAAAAAACAAATCGCCCGCGACCGCGGGCTTTTTGCTTGCACGAAAGCAAGAAGACATCTCCCCGCGCCCCGCAGAAAAATCCATCCCGTCTCAAAATGGAAAATTTCAAAAATCATCCGCTCTGGATGATTTTTATTTTCCGCAGCAAAGAAATCGGATAAAAATCTCGGCGCGGACGCGGGGAAAATTTTCTGCAGGAAATGCGGACGACCCGCGCCATATAAAGAGCGGTAAAAAAATAAATGGACGGAAAATATTCTCCCGTCTTCCCCTTTGACCGCCGTATAATAAGAAAAACAAGCGCCGCACGGGCCAATCCCGCCTGCTCCGCCGCACGAACCCGCACTGCATCTGCTCGGATTCTTGAGACACGCCATCGTTTGTGATATGCTGAAATCATAAGTTCCCCGATATATCAGAAGATACGCAGGTGACATCATGACGACCATACTCGACAAAAAAGAAATGACCGAAGAAGACATCAAACTGCAATACATCACGCCCGCCCTCACAGCGCGCTGGCCCCGGGATAAAATCACCATGGAGACAAAAATCACCGACGGGAAAATTCTCCTCCGCGGCCCCATGGTCTCCTCGCAGGACGCAAAGAAAGTCGACTACCTGCTCTACCTCGACCGCAACCATCCCATTGCCGTCGTCGAAGCGAAAGACAACCGCCGCTCCATCTCCTACGGCCTCCAGCAGGCCAAGACCTATGCGCAGATGCTCGACCTGCCCTTCGCGTACAGCTCCAACGGCGACGGCTTCACCGAGTTTGACTTCCTCACCGGTCTGGAGCGGAACCTCGCGCTGGAAGATTTCCCCTCCGAAGAAGAACTCACCCGCCGCTGGCGGCAGGAAATGAACGGCGGCAAAGGCCTCACCGAAGACGAAGAGAAAGTCCTCGCCCAGCCCTACTGCACCGGCGAAGGCATCTATCCCCCGCGGTACTACCAGCGCATCGCCGTGAACCGCACCGTGGACGCCATCGCCCGGGGACGCAAGCGCATCCTCCTCGTCATGGCCACCGGCACCGGCAAGACCTACACCGCCTTCCAGATCGTGTACCGCCTCCTCCATGCGGGCCTCGTGCACAAAGTGCTCTACCTCGCCGACCGGAACGTCCTCGTAGACCAGACCATGCAGCAGGACTTCCGCCCCCTCGAGAAAGTCACCCACAAAGTGAAAGTCGCCAAAGAAGACCCGGCCATCCTCTCCTCCTATCAGGTGTACTTCGCCCTTTACCAGCAGCTCGTAGGCGACGACGACACGGAGCACTTCCGCGACCTCTTCCGCCCGGACACTTTCGACCTCGTTATCGTGGACGAATGCCACCGCGGCTCCGCGAAAGAAGACAGCCGCTGGCGGCGCATCCTCGACTACTTCTGCGGCGCGGCGCAGATCGGCATGACCGCCACCCCGAAAGAGACGAAGTACGTCTCCAACATCGACTACTTCGGCGAACCCCTCTACACCTACAGCCTCAACGAAGGCATCGAAGACGGCTACCTCGCCCCCTTCCGCATCACCGAATGCCACACCAATATCGGCGACGGCTGGCGGCCCGCAAAAGGCCAGCGCGACGTGAATGGCGAACTCATCCCCGACCGGGTGTACAGCAATCAGGACTACGACCGCACCATCGTCCTCCTCGACCGCACCCGCGAAGTGGCCCGGCGCATCACCGCCCATCTGAAAACCCACGACCGCATGGCCAAGACCATCGTCTTCTGCCCCACCGAAGACGCGGCAGAACGCATGCGGCAGGAACTCGCCATCCAGAATGCGGACATGATGAAGAAATATCCCAATTACGTGGTGCGCATCACCTCCAGCGACAAATACGGCAAGAGCCTGCTGGACTACTTCATTTCCACCTCCAGCGCCACGCCCGTCATCGCCACCACCTCGCAGCTCCTCTCCACCGGCGTGGACTGCAAAATGGTGAAACTCATCGCCATCGACAAATGGATCGGCTCCATGACCGAGTTCAAACAGATCATCGGCCGCGGCACCCGCCTCCGCCGGGACCTGGGCAAGACCTGTTTCGACGTCTTCGACTTCCGGGGCGTCACCCACTTCTTCACCGACCCCGATTGGGACGGCCCCATCGAAGTCATCAAAGACCCCGGCGCGCCCCTTCCAAAGCCTCCGGACCAGCCGGACACTCCCGACGAACCGGGCGACCCCGCGGACCCCTCCGGCCCTGTCGAGAAGCCCATGGTGGACCGCAAAGGATGCGAAGTCACCATCACCGGCGAGACCGTCTCCATCTACGACCCCGGGACCCGCCTCCTCCGGCAGGAAAACATCATCGACTACACCCGGGAAAACATCCGCGGCCGCTACGCCGACCTCGACCACTTCATCCGCTCGTGGACCGCAGAAGAGAAAAAAGGCGTCATCGCCGCCCTTCTGCGCGCCGATACCGGCATCGACCTCGACGCATTGAAAGCATCGCGCGGCATGAGCGACGTAGACGACTTCGACTTCATCTGCCACATCGCCTACGGACAGAAACCCCTCACCCGGGCCGAACGCGCCCGCCGCGCCGCGCAGAACAAAGACTTCCTCCGGAAATACAGCGCCCCCGCGCGCAAAGTCCTCGAGACCCTCCTCGACACCTACAAAGACCTCGGCATCAACGAAATCGAAAAAACAAAAGTCCTCGCCCTTCCCCCCTTCCGCAAACTCGGCGCCCCCGCCCGCCTCATCGGCTACTTCGGCGGCAAAACACAATACCAGCAGGCCGTACGCGAACTGGAAGAGCAGATTTACGCAGGATAAAGGATAACATCACATGGCAAACAACCTCTCAGGATTCATCAAACGCCTCCGCGACATCATGCGGCAGGACCCCGGCATCAATGGCGACGCCCAGCGCATCGAGCAGATCGCGTGGCTCCTCTTCCTCAAAGTCTACGACACAAAAGAAGCCGACTGGGAAATCATGGACGACGCCTACCACTCCATCATCCCCGCAGACTGCCGCTGGCAGGCCTGGGCCGCCGATGACGGGAGCGGCCGCGCCATGACCGGCGACGCCCTCCTCGACTTCGTCGACCGCACCCTCTTCCCCACCCTGCGCAGCCTCCCCGTAGACGCCGCCTCCCCCATGCGGCAGGCCATCGTCCCCGCCGTCTTCGCCGACGCCAACAACTACATGAAAGACGGCGTCCTCCTCCGGCAAGTCATCAACGTCATCGACACCCTCGACCTCTCCGACACCGAAGAAAGCCACGCCTTCGGCGACATCTACGAAACCATCCTCAAGACCCTCCAGAGCGCAGGCAGCGCCGGGGAATTCTACACCCCCCGCGCCGTCACCGACTTCATGGCCCGCATGATCCATCCCCGCCTCGGCGAGCACATGGCCGACTACGCCTGCGGCACCGGCGGCTTCCTCGTGAGCTGGCTCAAAGAACTCGCCCCGCAGGTGAAAACCACCGAAGACGCGCGCCTCCTCGCCGCCTCCGTCTACGGCATCGAAAAGAAACAGTTCCCCTACATGCTCTGCATTACCAATCTCCTCCTCCACAACATCGAAAACCCCGACGTCCACCACGCCAACGCCCTCACCCGCGACCTCCTGAACTACACCGACGCAGACCGCGCCGACGTCATCCTCATGAATCCCCCCTACGGCGGCAGCGAAAAGAACGACGTAAAAAGCCACTACCCCGCCGACCTCGCCAGCAGCGAGACCGCCGACCTCTTCATGGCCGTCATCCTCTACCGCCTCCGCCAGGGCGGCCGCGCCGCCGTCGTCCTCCCGGACGGCTTCCTCTTCGGCGCAGACAATGCGAAACTCGCCATCAAGAAAAAACTCCTCGCCGAATGCAACCTCCACACCATCATCCGCCTCCCCGGGAGCGTCTTCGCCCCCTACACCTCCATCACCACGAACATCCTCTTCTTCGACCGCACCGGCCCCACCGAAGACATCTGGTACTACCGCCTCGACATGCCCGAAGGATACAAACACTTCAGCAAGACCCGCCCCATGAAGCGGGAACACTTCGCCCCCGCCGAAGCCTGGTGGACCGACCGGCACGAAATCATCGAAGACGGCTTCCCCAAAGCGCAGAAAATCTCCGCCGCCCGCATCGCCCAGCTCGGCTACAACCTCGACCAGTGCGGCTTCCCCCACGAAGAAGAAGAAATCCTCGCCCCCCTCGACCTCATCCGCCGCTACGAAGAAAAACGCGCCGCCCTGAACGGCGACATCGACCGCATCCTCGGCGAACTCTCCCGCCGCCTCGGAGGTGAATCATGACCCCGCAGCAGCTCCGCGCGAGCCTCCTCCAGCAGGCCCTCTCCGGCCGCCTCCTCCCCCAGCGCCCCGAAGACGGCACCGCCGACACCCTCTACAAAGAAATCCAGCAGGAAAAAGCCCGCCTCATCGCCGAGAAAAAAATCAAAAAAGAAAAACCTCTCCCGCCTATTACGGAAGAGGAAAAGCCCTTCGACATCCCCGACACATGGAAATGGGTGCGTCTTGGTGACGTTTCCACCTATGGGCAACCCAAGGAAAAAATATCTCCATCTGCCATCACCGGTGATATGTGGTCACTCGACCTTGAAGATATTGAAAAAGACACTGGCAAAATACTTTTTATAAGAAAAGCTACTGAGAGAAAAATTTCTGGTGAAAGATTGGTTTTTCATAAAGGGCAGATTTTATATTGCAAGTTACGCCCATATTTGAAAAAAATTCTTCTTGCCCCAGCAGACGGCATCACTTCCTCGGAAATGGTTCCTATTTGGCTGTATGCAAATGTGAATCCGAAATTTGTAATCTATTTCCTTAAATCACCAAATACAGATTTTTGCATTAACTCCGTCACATATGGAATCAAAATGCCGCGTGTCGGCACAAACACCATGCTTAATTTATTAATGCCGCTCCCCCCGCTCGCCGAGCAGGAGCGCATCGTCGCAAGGCTCGAAGAGCTCCTCCCCCTCGTAGACCAGTACGGAGACGCCGCCGCGCGCCTCGCCGACTACGAAGCGCGCTTCCCCGACGACCTGCGCAAATCCCTCCTCCAGGAAGCCATCACAGGCCGCCTCGTCCCCCAGCGCGCCGAAGACGGCACCGCCGACGCTCTCTACGAAGCCATTCAGAAAGAGAAAGCCCGCCTCATCGCCGAAAAGAAAATCAAAAAAGAAAAACCCCTCCCGCCCATCACGGAAGAAGACATCCCCTTCGACATCCCCGACACATGGAAATGGGTACGCTTTGGAGACATCTCCACTTACGGACAACCGAAAGAAAAAATATCTCCATCCGCCATTACCGGTGACATGTGGTCGCTTGACCTTGAAGATATTGAAAAAGATACGGGCAAAATACTTTTTACAAGAAAAGCCTCTGAACGGAAAATCACTGGCGAAAGGCTGATCTTCCACAAAGGACAAGTCCTGTATTGTAAGTTGCGCCCATATTTGAAAAAAATACTCCTTGCCCCGGCAGATGGCATTACTTCCCCTGAAATGGTTCCCGTCTGGTTGTATGCACATGTAAATCCGAAATTTGTTGTCTATTTTTTGAAATCGCCAAATACGGATTTTTGCATTAACTCTGTCACCTACGGAGTAAAAATGCCGCGCGTTGGAACCGACACTATGCTTAATTTATTAATGCCGCTTCCCCCGATCGCAGAACAGAAGCGCATCGTGGCCAAGCTGGAAGAACTGCTCCCCCTCGCCGAACGCATCCGCTCCGCCCGCTGATCCCCGCCCCGGCGGGGCTTTTTTCTGCCCCCCCATGCAGAGCCCAAACGCCCATCCCTCACCGCGCCCGCAAATCCGCCAAAAAATCCCGCACTGCCTGACAAAGAAAGGCCAGCATGCGGGATGGGCATTTGAAACATGCACGACACAAGCCAAGCACGGGTGCAGCTCCCCGCCTCTTTGAACGGAATACGAACCACAGAAAAAAGCAGTTCGCCGGAAGCAGGGGCGCGCTGTGGGAAAATGCGCGGCCCGCCCAATGCGGCTTGCACCGTTTACACAGAAAGAATCACGGCACACGCAGGGGCAACATGAGAGCAAGTTTCGCGCCGCACCTGCGTCCACGCATAATGTGCGAAACGTTTTGCATTTGGCCTGCGTCCGCGCCAAATGAAACCGTACAGGAAAGAACTGGTGCAGCTTCCCCGCCCATTGGAATGAAGCCCGGCCCGCAAGGGCAAGATTTGGCGGCCCGGAGCGCCCGGACGGAATGACTGTCTGAGCGACCGAAGGGAGCGAGTTTCATTCCGTCAGCGGAGGGCCGTCAAATCTTAGGACGGAATGACCGGGCGGTGGCCCTTTCTTGGCCGACACTCTTTCCGGGCGGCCGGAAAGAATGTCGGAGACGCTGGAATCGTATTCCAAAAATGGAAACGGTCGTATGTTTTGGATACGTACGGATTTGAGTGGTGGGTCCGCAACAGAATGAAGAAAAATTTTCCCTTTGCAATGTGGGTCCGCATCGTCTGCAAGAAAAAAACTTTTACATCGTGATGCAGGTCCGCTCCCCCCATGAAAAGAAAACGTCCGCGCCGCAATGCAGGCCCGCACCGGCATGAAAAAACGCACACGCTCCGTGAAAAAACAAATAGAGATTTCCACGCAAAAATCCGCACGGGGAGAAAAAGCCCATGCGGATTTCTTTCTGCGCAAAAGAAAAAGCAGAGAAAATGTCTCTGCTTTCTTTGTCATACGGTGTAGTTGTAGTCTTCCTTCAGGGTGTGCACCGCGCCTTTGTCGCCCCGGAGGGCGGCTTTGATGAGCCAGGACATGGCGAGCTGCCCGTCCTGCTCGATGCCTTCGCCTTTTTCGTAGGCGTAGCCCAGACGCGCCATGGCGAAGGGTTCGCCCGCTTCGGCGGCGCTCCGGTAGCAGGCCACGGCTTTTTCGATGTCCGCGGGGGTGCCGATGCCCGCTTCCCAGCAGAGGCCGAGGGCCGCCCGCGCGCGGGGAAGGCCCTGCCGGTCGGCCCGGAGGAAGCACTGGAAGGCGCGCTCTCCGTGGCCGGGGCGGCTCACGCGCCCGCGGTAGGTCTCGCCGAGGAGGAGGAAGGCTTCGGGATTGCCGAGGGCTTCCGCTTCGTCCGCCATGGCGAGGGCTTTTTCGTCGTCGGCGGGGACGTCTTCGCCGGCGGCGTATTCCGTGGCGGCGATGGAGAGGAAGGCCCGGAGGGTGGCCCGGCCGTCTTCTGTGCCGGCGGCGGCGCCTTTCCGGATCCAGTCTTCGGCGGCCCGGAGGTCTTTCGCCACGGAGGTTCCCTGGGCGTAGAAGAGGCCGCACATGAGCATGGCGTCGCTCCAGCCGCGGTCGGCGGCGAGGCGGTAATACTGAAAGGCTTTGTCGGGATTGACCCTTCCGAAGGCGCCTTCGTCGTACATGCGGCCGAGGCAGGCCGCGGCTTCGGCGCTGCCCGCGTCGGAGGCCCGCTCGAAGTTTTTCCGCGCTTTGCGCACGTTGGGCCGGCCGCCTTTGAGGCCGCGGAAGTAGAGTTTCCCCAGGAGGAGGCACGCGTCGCTGTCGCCGTAGCCTGCGGCGGCTTCGTAGCAGAGGCGGGCTTTTTCTTCGTCGAGAGGCGCGCCGCGGCCGATCTCAAACCGGCGGCCTACGGCGCAGATTTCCCGGGCGGCTTCCATGGCCCCCATGTTGGCGGCCTTGCGGAAGTAGACGACGGCTTCGTCCCAGTTTTCCATGTGGACGGCGTCCTGACCCATGGCGTAGTAGTATTCGAGCATGCGGTCGGAAGGCATGATGTCCTCCTTGGGGAAATAAAGGAGCGGAGAAAATCAGCGGAATTCGCTGACGAGGTCCTGGAAGAGTTCGTGAGAGGGCTTCTCTACGTGATCGACGAGGCGGCGGTCGCCGGCGGGGGTGATCTGGTCGAAGGAGAGGACGTTTTTCTCTTCGTAGATGACGCCGGTGACGAGGCTGTCGGTCTCGGCGAGGAGGTGGAAGGCCGCGCCCATGTCGGACGGGTCGTAGTCGGGATGGATGTCTTCCACTTTGCGCAGGTGGCTCTGGTACCAGTCCACGGTGTTGAATTTATTGAAGGACACGCAGGGGGTGAAGATGTTCACGTAGGAGAATCCCCGGTGGTCGACGGCTTTTTCGATGATGTCCATCATCTGTCTGCCGTCGATGGCGAAGGTCTGGGCGACGAAGGTGCAGCCCGAGGCGATGGCCATGCCGAGGACGTTCAGCGGGGTCTCGGGGTTGCCGTCGGGGGTGGTCTTCGTGACGAAGCCTTTGCTGGAGGCGGGGCTGGTCTGGCCTTTGGTGAGGCCGTACACCTGATTGTCGAAGACGAGGTAGGTGATGTCCATGTTGCGCTTCATGGCGTGGATCATGTGCCCGAGGCCAATGGCGTAGGAGTCGCCGTCGCCGGAGCAGACGATCATGTGCATGTCTTTGTTGGCGCATTTGATGCCCTGCGCGAAGGGGAGCGACCGCCCGTGGGTGGTGTGCGCGCCGTAGCAGTACTGGTAGCCGCCGATGCGGGAGGAGCAGCCGATGCCGGAGATGAGGGAGATGTCTTCAAAGGCCCATCCCTTTTTCGCGCAGATGGCGGAGATGGCGTTCTGAATGCCGTAGTCGCCGCAGCCGGGGCACCAGTTCGGAATGATTTTGTTTTTGTAGTCTCTCGGTGACGCCATGATCAGAGGACCTCCTTTGCTTTCTGTGCGATGGTGGATGCGACGAAGGGCGTGCCGTCATACTGCAGGAGCGACAGCAGCTTGTCGTGGCAGGCGAAGTGAGCGGCAAAGAGTTCCCGCAGCTGCGCCGTGAGGTTTTCTTCCACGATGAGGACTTTCTTCGCCCCTTCGATGTAGGGACGGAGGGCGTCCGCCGGGAAGGGCGAGAGGAGGCGCAGGTGGAGATGGTTGATTTTCTTCCCTGTGTCTTTCAGCATGTCCATGGCTTCGTCGATGGCGCCGCCGGTGGAGGTGATGCCTACGACGAGGAGGTCGGCGTAGGTATCTTCGGAGGTGACGGTGAAGGGCTGAATCGCCTCAGGCACAGTAGCGAGCTTTCTGTGGCGCTTGTTCATGCCGGTCACGCGGTCTTCCTGGCCTTCCGCGGGCTTGCCGAAATCATTGTGTTCGAGCCCGGTGGAGAGGAACATGCCGTTCGGCACGCCGGGGATGGTGCGACGGGAGATGCCGTCTTCGCTGTCGGCGAAGCGGTGGAAATATTCGGCCTTCGGCAGTTCGGGGAGGCCTTCCCGAACGAGTTTGCCCCGCCTGATCGGGATGCGGGTCTCGTCGAAGGCGGGCACGGACTGTTTGCACATGCCGAATTCGAGGTCGGAGAGCAGGATGACCGGGCACTGGTATTCTTCCGCGAGGTTGAACGCTTCCTGGGTGATGTAGAAGCAGTCTTCGATGCTCGCCGCGGCGAGAACGATTTTTTCCGCGTCGCCGTGGCCCGCGCCGATGGCGTAGCGGATGTCGCTCTGCTCCACTTTCGTGGCCATGCCCGTGGAGGGGCCGGCGCGCATCACGTCGATGATGACTACGGGGATTTCCGCCATGCACGCCATGGAGATGGACTCGGCCATGAGGGAGAGCCCGGGGCCGCTGGTGGCGGTGAAGGCGCGCACGCCCGCGTAGCCCGCGCCCATGGCCATCATGCACGAGGAGAGCTCGTCTTCGGTCTGGACGACCGTGCCTTTGATCTTGTGCATCACTTTGATCATGTATTCCATGATTTCCGAAGCGGGGGTGATGGGATAGGACGCCATGAAGCGGCTGCCCGCGGCGATGGCCCCGAGCGCGGCGGCTTCGTTGCCGAGGAGGTAGAGCTGGTCGCGCTTTTCCGGCGCGGCGAGGCGGCCCACGGAGCCTGCGCCCTGCACCGCTTCCACGGCGGTGTCGTACCCTTCGACGAAGACATCTTCATTTTCATGCACCACGGCTTCGCCCTTCTTGCCGAAGCGGTCGGCGATGAACTGGAAGAAGGGTTCTTTCGGGAAGCCGAGGATGCCGGCGGACATGCCGAGGGCGGCCATGTTCTTCATCTGGAGAGACCCGTGCCGGCGGGCGATGTCCGTGATGGGAAGGGTGAGGAAAATGCGGCCCGAATGGGCTTCCCATTTCGGATGGAAGGCGATGTCGGCGATGATGACGCCCCCTTCGCGCACTTCCGGGCCGTGCTTGTCGATGGTTTCCTGGTCGAGCGCCACCAGGCAGTCCACGCTCTCGCCGATGGTGGCCACCGGATGGGACGCGGCGATGCGGAGCGCAATGGTCGTATGTCCGCCCTTGATGCGGGATGCGAAGAGGCGCTGGCTGAAGAGGGAATACCCTTCCTGCGCGAGCACGCGGCCGAGGATTTCGCCGCAGGACTCGACGCCCTGCCCCTGCTGGCCGCCCATCTTCCAGATAAAATCACGTTTCGTTTCCACTTTCTGCCTCCTTTTTCTCACAAAGAGAGCGTCCCCGCCGTTGTTGCCGCGCCGTTGCGGCGGCTCCCGCAGGAGCGCTATTCCTTTGTGCGTCGGAAAGGCCGGTCGCCCGGCTCTGAAAAGTTTCCGAATTACTCTTTTCATTATATCTGCTGCTCATCGTTCAGTCTATAAAAAGCAATGAAAATTTCCTCCCTGCCGGCGTGAAAATATTCACATTTCTTTTACCTTTTCCAACTTTTCCGTAAGAAATAAAAAAATCCGGTCTCCCGGATTTCTCAGCGGACAGTCCGCCCTATACGCCGCGCATGTCCGGCGGCCAGATGACTTTGTGGAGCTGCACCTGCACGGTCACGTCCGTGAGCTGCTTTTCGCGCACAAATTCCACGAGGGCCCGCGGCTCGACGGCCCCGAAGACGGGCGACACGTAGACCCGCGGCGCGTCCGGCCCCGTGAGACGGCGGCGCACGACGCGCTCCATGGCGAGGAGGTCGCGTCGGCTCGAGACGACGAATTTCACCACGTCCTGCGGGCCGAGGCGGCGGAAGTTTTCCTCCCGCATGGCCCCTTCCATGCCCGAATCGGGGCATTTCCAGTCCATGGTGTAGAAGAGGCGAGGCGGCCGCTCTTCAAAAAGCGGCACCGCGCCGTTCGTCTCGATGTTGCATTCGCACCCGTCTTCTCCGAGGGTTCCGCAGAGATGCCGGATGGGCTGGAGGAGCGGCTCGCCGCCGGTGAGGGTCACCCGCCGCCACGGGTAGGCCCGGACACGGGCGAGGAGCTCGTCTTCGGTGAGGCGCTCCGCCGCGTCTTCTTCGCGGAGAGCGTAGGCGGTGTCGCAGTAGGTGCAGCGGAGATTGCACCCGGCGAAGCGCACGAAGGTGGCCATGAGGCCCGTGCGTTTCCCTTCACCGTCGATGCTGTCGAAGATTTCCGCGACGGGGAATTTATTTTTCATAGATGGCCAGGTTCCCTTCGGACTCGCGCACGGCCACGCGCACGCAGTGCGGGAGCTGGTCGGCGATCCACTTCGCGATGTTTTCCGCCGTGGGGTTCAGGTCCCCCAAGACGTCGTTGATGTATGCGTGGTCGAGCTGCATCACCACGTCTTTGATGCGGGAGAAGTCGAGCACCATGCCGTTCTCGTCGAGGGTCTCGCTCCGGAGGGTCACTTCGATGATCCAGTTGTGCCCGTGGAGGCGGCTGCACTTCGACGGGTACGGGAGCTTCAGCTGATGCGCCCCGCTCACTTCCACCGTTTTCACCACCGTAAACATTCACTTCACCTCCAGTGCGGGATCTTTCACGCCGTTCGCCGCGAAGGCCGCCGCCCGGTCGCGGCAGGTGCCGCACACGCCGCAGGGCCGCTCGCCCCCTTCGTAGCAGCTCCACGTGAGCTCGTACGGCACGTGGAGGCGGAGCCCCTCCGCCACGACCTGCGCCTTGTTCATGCCCGCAAAGGGCGCGGCGAGATGGACATGGCCGTAAGTGCCGATGGAAATGGCTTCGCCCATGGCGCGGAGGAAGCCTTCGCTGCAGTCGGCGTAGGCGTTGCCCGCGGCGTCGTCCGCGTGGGCCCCGAGATAGATGTCCACGTCGTCGTCGGGATAGATCGACGCGGCGAGGGCCGCCGCCGTGGAGAGCATGAGGCCGTTGCGGAAAGGCACGTAGGTGGCGACTTTCCCGTCGGGGCTTGCCGCGGTCTGCGCGGCGTAGCTCTCGTGGGGGATGGCCTCTCCGGAGCCCGCGAGGAGCGCGCAGTCCGAGTATTTCATGATGGCCGAGAGGTCAAACTCGTAATGGGGAAGGCCGTAGTGCGCGGCCACTTTGCGCGCCGCTTCCAGTTCCTTCCGGTGTTTCTGCCCATAAAAAATGGATGCCGTCGAGACGTTCGCCGCACCCAGTTTCTCCACAGCGACGGCGATGCACGTGGTGGAATCCACGCCGCCGCTGGACAATATGACTGCTTTCTGCATTTTTCCCTCCTGTTTTTTATAGTTGGTTCTCAGAAAAGACAACTTGCGCTTCCGCGCGTAGAACGCATTTATTATACCACAGCGCGGCGCTTCTCTCCACGCCGCCCGTGCCGTACAATAGAAGCAGGAAAGGAGGGAGCGCCATGCGCCGCTGGATCATGCACGTGGATATGGACGCGTTCTTTGCGTCCATCGAGCAGCGGGACCACCCGGACTGGCGGGGGCGGCCGGTCATCGTGGGCGGCCTCTCCGCGCGGGGCGTGGTGTCCACCGCGTCGTACGAGGCGCGCCGCTGCGGGGTGCACTCCGCCATGCCCATGAGCCGCGCGCGGGCGCTCTGCCCGGAGGCGGTCTTCGTGAAGCCCCGCTTCGCCGTGTACAAACAGGTCTCCGAAGGCATCCACCGCATCATGCTCCACTACGCGGCGGAGATCGAGCCCATCTCGCTCGACGAAGCCTTCATGGACATCACCGGCATGGGCGTGCACTACCCCACGCTCGGCGCGATCGGCCGGGCCATCAAGAGCGAAATCAGAGAGAAGACGGGCCTCGTGGCGTCCGCGGGCATCGCGCCCAACAAATTCCTCGCCAAGATGGCGAGCGACATGGACAAGCCCGACGGCCTCACCATCATCCCCTACGGGCGGGAGGCGGCCATCCTCGCGCCGCTCCCCGTGCGCCGCCTCTGGGGCGTGGGCGAGGCCACGGAGCGGCGGCTCCTCACGGCGGGCTTCCGCACCATCGGGGACATCCAGCGCGCCCCGCCGGGGACGGTGGAAGCCGCCGTGGGCAATCAGGCGCAGCTCCTCCGGCGGCTCGCCTTCGGCATCGACGACCGCCCCGTCCGGGCCGAGCGGGACGTGAAATCCATCGGCGACGAAGAGACCTACGAGACGGACCTCACCGACGAAGCGGCCATCCGGCGGCGCATCGCCATCCACTCCGACGTGGTGGCCGCCCGCCTCCGGAAACACCGCCTCATGGCGCGTACGGTCTCCCTCAAGGTGCGCTTCGCCTCCTTCCGCACGGTGCTCCGGTCCGCGTCTTTTGAAGAAGGGACGAACCTGGCGGAAGACATCGAAGAAGCGGCCCTCGCCCTTCTCGCGAAAATCCCCCGCACGGAAGCGGTGCGCCTCACCGGCGTGACCTGCTCCAACCTCGCCCCCGAGGTGGACATGCCCTCCCTCTTTCCCGACCGGAAGGCGGCCCTGCGCAAAGCGGCCCGCGCGGTGGACGCCATCCAGGCAAAGTACGGGAAAGACGCCATCCGCAAAGGCTTCTACATGGAAGAGGAAGCCGTTGAAAAGCCGGGGCGGAATGAGTAAGATGAAAAGAAAACAAACAGGAGGTCCGGCTATGATCAACGAAGCAAGACTGAATCAGACATTCTGCGACCTGGTCCGCATCTACGCCCCCAGCGGCAACGAGCGGGCGGTCTTCGATTATTTACAGAAATACCTGAAGCGCCTCGGCGCGCGCGTCACCGAAGACGGCGCGGGCCAAGCCACGGGCGCGGCGTGCGGCAATCTCATCGCCGTCTTTCCGGCGAACGCGGAGGGGCTCCCCGGCGTGGCCTTCACAGCGCACATGGACTGCGTGGAAAAATGCGAAGGCATCGAGCCCGTCCTCGAAGACGGCGTGTACCATTCCGCAGGGGACACCATCCTCGGCGGCGACGACAAGGCGGGCGCGGCGGCCATCCTCGAAGCGCTCACCGTCATGAAGGAAACCATGATCCCCCACGGAAAAATCCTCGCGGTCTTCACCGTGCAGGAAGAAAGCGGTCTCGGCGGCTCCCGCCATTTCGACGGCAAATACGCGGAAGGCATCGACTTCGGGTACGTGCTCGACGTGGACGGCGCGCCGGGCACCATCGTGAACGCCGGCCCGGGCGAAATCTCCCTCACGTGCACCATGCACGGCCGGGCGGCCCACGCGGGCATGGCCCCGGAAAAAGGCGTGAACGCCATCAAGATGGCCGCCGCCGGCCTCTCGCGCATGGAGAGCGGCCGCATCGACGCGGAGACCACGTGCAACGTGGGCCTCATCGAAGGGGGCCTCGCCACGAACATCGTCCCCGAGTCGTGCACCATCCGCGCGGAAGCGCGCAGCCGCAATCACGAGAAACTCCTCGCCCTCGCGGCGCGCATGACCGAAGCCCTCAAGAGCGCGGAGCAGGATTTCCCCGGAGGCCGCGCGGAGATCACCACGGAAGAAATCTACCAGAGCTTCCGCGTGGGCGAAGACGCGCCGTGCTTCCGCCTCTTCCGGGCGGCCTGCGCCGAAGCGGGCTTCCCCGTGACGGTGAAATCCACCGGCGGCGGCAGCGACGCCAACTGGTTCAACCGGAACGCCTTCCCGGCGGTCCTCCTCGGCGTGGGCATGACCGACTTCCACACCCCGGAGGAAACGCTCCGCGAAGAAGACCTCGTCAACTCCGCAAAGCTCGTGTACGCGATCATCGAAGCGGAATCCCACTACGCCGGCCATTAAAAAGAAACGTATAAAAAAGAACGCCTCTTTCCTTACGAAGGAGGGCGTTTTTCTTTGCAAAATTTTGAAACTCACTCGAGTGCGTCCCAGGACGAGCCCGTATACAGAAAGGCGAGCGCGCAGAACGTCACCGCCCCGGCGGAGATCGCTTCCTCGCTGAAGAGGAGATGGCTATTGTGGAGGGGGAGACGGCTCGCCGGGTCGTCTGTGCCCGTGCCGAGGCGGAAGAAAGCGCCCGGCTTCTTTTCGAGATAGAACGCGAAGTCCTCGCTCCCCATGGACGCGGAGGGCAGTTGGTCCACATGGTCCTCCCCGAGGAAATGCGCGGCGGACTGCTCGATCATGGAGACGAGGCCGTCCTCTCCGATGACCGGGCCGCACCCGGGGCGGATCTCCGTCTCCGCGCGGACCCGGAGCGACAGCGCCGTCCCTTCGGCGATGCGGCGGATGCTCTCGCGAATTTTTGCCCGCGTCTCCGGCAGAAGATAGCGCACGGACCCTTCGAGCGTGACCGTGGAGGGAATGATATTCGCTGCTGTCCCCGCGGTCATTTTACCCACAGTGACCACCGCCGAATCAAGCGGATTCAGTTCCCGGGAGACGATGGTCTGGAGCTGGGTAATCATGTACGCCGCGGCCGCGATGGGATCGGGCGTCTTGTGCGGATGGGCCGCGTGGCCGCCCGGCGCGGTGATCGTGATTTTGAACGAGTCCGAGCCGGCCATCGCCGCGCCGTACCGCAGGCCGATGGAGCCGCCCGGCGTGTCCGGCCAGGTATGCGCCCCCACGACGGCGTCCACGTCGTCCAGGAATCCGTGAGCGATGAGGGACCGCGCGCCGCCGAGGATTTCCTCCGCGGGCTGGAAGAAAAATTTCACCGTCCCCGCCAGGTGCTCCCGGCGCTCCGACAGGAGCCGCGCCGCCGCAAGGAGCGCGGCCGTGTGGATGTCGTGCCCGCAGGCGTGGCACCGCCCGGGAACCTCCGACGCGAAGGGAAGGCCCGTCTCCTCCGCAATGGGGAGCGCGTCCATATCCGCCCGGAGGGCGATCGTTTTTCCGGGCTTGGCCCCGCGGAGAACGCCCACCACGCCCGTATCCTCTCCATTGGGCTGCGTCTCGATGCCATACCGCGCGAGCTCGGCCGCGACGAGCGCGGTGGTCTCTTTCTCTTCAAACGCCGTCTCGGGGCGGCGGTGCAGGCTGCGGCGGAGCGCGATGTACTCCGGCGCGAGTTCTTTCATTCGTTCCACGATGGATGTCATTGTCCATTCCTCCTTAATACTGGCGGCGGTCTGTCGTCCGCCTCACTCCCGGCCCGTTCCGCCGGGCCGCCTGTCCCGATGCGCCGCATGAGACCGCGGCGCGCGCGAGGAAATCCCGGCGGACTGCCCGGAGACGCCGCTTCTTCCGTCCTGCCGCCCGCTTCCCCTTTCCGCGCTGCCGGGTCAGATGTCGTCCGCATGGTACTGCACGCGGTAGTCCCACACGTCGGAATTGACGAAGTATTCGCTATAGATGATGGGCTCGTAATCCGCGTCCAGCTCTTTCCGGATGATCTTCAGCAGGGGAAACCCGAAGGGCACGGCAAAGAGATTGCCCAGCTCCCGGTCCGCCGCGGCGGCTTTCACCCGCTCCGTCACATAAGCGGGCCGCACGCCGTACCCCGCGAGAAACGCCCGGAGCGATTTGATCTCTCCCGCGGCGCGCACCGTCTCCGGGCCGGGCGCGGCGAAATAATGATTCAGAAAGAAGAGCGGCTGCCCGTCCACATAGCGCACGCGCGAGAGAAAAGTATACTCCCGCCCGGCCGGCGCATGAAAGAGCGCTTCCTGCTCCGCCGTCATGGTCCTCCGCTCGCAGAGCAGCGTGGGGCAGCGCACGCTCGCCTCGTCCACCCGCCGGTCGATGAACTGCGCGCCGAAGCCGCTCATGAGCAGCATGTTCTCCCAGGGCATGGAGCGGGCGACGAAGGTCCCCTTGCCGGGGATGCGCCGGATGAGCTGCTCCTGCTCGAGCCGTCCCAGCGCCTGCCGCACCGGCGAAAGGCTCGCGCCGTACGACGCGGCGAGCGCGCTCTCCGTGGGAAGCTGCGTCCCGGGCTTGTAGAAATGGCTGCGGATCCGGTTGTACAGGTCCTGATAAATTCTCAGACTCAAGGTTTGTCTCATACGGCTGTCCTCCCCTCCGTTTCCTTCATCATATCACAGCCCGCCTTGCATTTCCCTCTATCATATTATAATATCATAATATAATGATGTTTCATCATTTTCTTCAAAGGAGTGATACCGATGGAAAAACATGCACTGTACACCATGACGTGGAAAGAAATCGAAGAAGCCTTCGCGAAGGACCCGGTGGTTCTCATCCCCATGGGCTCCACGGAGCAGCAGGGCGTCCACACCCTCACCGGCGACTACCTCGCGGCGGAAGCCATTGCAAAGCGCACGGCGGAAGCGTCCGGCGCGTACTACATCCCGGTCATCCCCTTCGGCTGCAGCGAATATTTCCGCTGCTTCCCCGGCACCATCTCGCTCCGGCCCTCCACGGTGGAAGCGGTCATCACCGACGTGGTGCAGAGCCTCACCGAGCACGGCGTGACAAAACTCTTCTTCATCAACGGCCACGCGGGCAATACGCCCACCATCGAAGACGTGGCGCGCAAACTCCGCCGGGAAAAGGGCCTCACGTGCTTCTCCATCGACCTCTGGCAGGGCCTCACGGACAAAGCGAAGAAAGACATCTACGGAGACGAGGACTCCTCCGGCCACGGCGGCGACCCGCTCACCTCGGTCCTGCTCTACCTCTATCCCGAATACATGCGCATGGACCTCCTCGGCCCGGTGGAAAACATCCGGGAATACAAGGGCGTCCCCGTGACGGGCCTGAAGAAAGGTATGGTGGCGGGCGTCCCCTTCAACCTGTACATGGATATGAGCGACATGACGAAGCAGGGCGTCATGGGCAATCCCTTCGCTTCCTCGGCGGAGCGCGGCGAAAAGATCGTGAATCACCTCGTGCATGCGTGCTGCGAAATGGTGAAGCTCATCCAGACGCACGACACGCACATCTGAACCGCCTTCCCCTTTGATTTCCCCCGCAGGAGGTGAACTTCATGATTGCAGGTATCGGCTTTGCGGTCATCGCCGTCTTTCTCTACACGACGATGACGCGGAAACTTTCCATCCAGGCCGCGCTCATCGGCATCCCCGTCGTCGCGGCGCTCATCGCGGGCTTCGGCCTCGACATCGGCAAAATGATGATCGACGGCGTGCTGAAAGTGACGCCTTCCGCGATGATTCCCATCTTCGCCGTCATCTATTTCGGCATCATGATCGACGCGGGACTCTTCGACCCCATCGTAAATAAAATCCTGAAGCTCGTCCGGGGCGACCCGGTGAAGGTCACCATCGGCGCGGCGGTGCTGGCCATGCTGGTCTCCCTCGACGGGGACGGCACCACCACCTTCATCATCTCCGTCTCGGCCATGCTGCCCATCACGACGAAGCTCGGCATGAATCCGCTCATCCTGCCCTTCGCGGTGGGCATGGCGGCGGGCGTGATGAATCCCCTCCCCTGGAGCGGGCCCACCACGCGCGTCATGGCCGTGCTCCACGCCGATTCGTCGGTCATCTTCACGCCCATCGTGCCCGCCATGCTCGCGGGCATCGCGTGGGTGCTCTTCGCCTGCTGGTACGTAGGCAAGAAAGAGCGCAAGCGCCTCGGCGTGTACCGCATGGACGCGCACACCTTCGAAGGGCTCGGCAGCGATCCCGACGCGAAGCGGCCGAAACTCTTCTGGTTCAATTTCCTTCTCACCGTGGTGATGATCGCGGTGCTCCTCATGGACGTGATGCCCATGGCCACCATCTTCATGATGGGCTTCGCGCTGGCCATTACCGTGAACTATCCCCGTCTCTCTGACCAGACGAAGCGCCTCAAAGCCTACTCGGACGAAGTGCTCATGATCGTGGCGCTCATCTTCTCTGCGGGATGCTTCACGGGCATCCTCTCCGGCACGAAGATGATCACCGAGATGGCCCAGACTCTCGTGTCCTTCATCCCCGACGGCATGGGGAGCGTCCTGCCCCTCGCCGTGGCGGTCACCTCCGTGCCGCTCAGCCTCGTCTTCCCCACGGACGCCTACTACTTCGGCGTGCTGCCCGTGCTCTACGAAATGGCGGCATCCCTCGGCATCGATCCCGTGCAGATCGGCCGGGCGGCGGTGCTCGGCCAGATGACCGTGGGCTTTCCCCTTTCACCCCTCGCGGCGGCGACGCTCGTCCTCATCAGCCTCTCCCGGGTGGATCTTGTGGACCATCAGAAATTCATGTTCCTCTGGGCCATGGGCACCACTCTCATCATGACCGCCGTGTGCTATCTCACGGGCGCGCTCACTTTCTGAGCATGCAAAAAACGCGTTTCCCCTGTTGCGGAGAAACGCGTTTTTTTCGCGTGCGGCGGCCTCAGTAGCCGAAGGAATCGCGGCCGTGAGAGCCCACCGGGCAGGCGTCGCCGTCTTTGCAGTACTTGATCTGCTTGCACACGCATTCGTTCTTCATCTTGTACAGCGCGGGCAGGAAGTCCATCACTTTCTGGAAGGTCTCGTCGTTGATGGAGTATTTCGTCCACAGCCCTTCCCGGCGGGCGTTCACGATGTGCGCCTCGATGAGAATTTTCATGTGATAGCTCAGCGTAGACTGGGAGAGGGTGAAGTTCTTCAGGATGTCGCACGCGGAGAGCTCGGCGCAGGAGAGCATGTCCACGATGCAGAGCCGGGTCTCGTCGGAGAGGGCCTTGAAGATGGTCGAAAATTCTTTGTAACTCGGTTCGTAATCCATGAGGAGTCTCCTTTTCTTTCGTCAAAATGTTGTCTTTCATTATATCACATGAATCGAAGTATATAAATGTCTGAATTGCGCAGACAGAAACTCCCCGCAGTCCTGTCCTGCGGGGAGCCGGCATTGCGCGGAGGCGGCCTCAGCCGTCCAGCCGGTCTTTGATCTTCGAGAGAATATCGCCGATGCGGCTGGCGTCGTCCTCGTCATCCCGGCCGTTGTCCCGGCGGTCGTTATCTTTCCGGTCTTTTTCCCACCGGTCGTCTTTTCTGTCGTTATCGCGCCGGTCCCTGTCGAACCGGTCGTCCCGCGGCGGCGCTTTCCGATCGTCCCGGTCGAAGCGGTCGCCGCCGCGCCGGCCGTCTCTCCGGTCATTGTCCCGCCGATCCTCATCGCGGCGGCCGTCCCGGTCCTTCCGGTCTTTTTCCCATTTGTCGGCCTTCCGGTCGTCCCGATCGTCCCTGTCGATCTTTTTCGCGATGCCCGGCGGGAGTGTTTTATCGTCCCCCTTCTTCACTTTCTTCGCGATGCCCGGAGGCAGGCCGTTCGTATTGGCAAGGGCGGCCACGGCGGGACGCTGCCGTGCGGGCGCGCCGATATCCAGCGGCCCTTCGGCGAGTGCGGTCAGCCCGGTGAGCAGCGCGGCGGCCGCGGCAAACAGTTTCTTCATGGAAATCGCCTCTCTTTCTGCATGGTTTCACTGCGCGGCGCGAGAGCGCCTTTTTTTCATTGTAAAAAAATCGCGCCCGGAAAGACAAGGCGTGATGGCAGATTTTTATTATTTTTAATCAGGACATCAGAAATTCCAGTACCGCGGCACGAAGATGTCCTGAAAGAGGGCGATGGCGTGGTTGTCCGTGAGGCCGGAGATGAAGTCCACCGCCGCCTCGCGGTCGTCGACGGCGAGGAGTCGGCGCTCCGCGGGGAGCTCTTCCGGATGTTCCGTAAAATGCGTGTAGAGCATCTGCACCACGTTGTAGCCCCGCTCCCGGTCGGGCACGAGCGCCGGGGAGAGGTACACCCGGCGGAACATGAATTCCCGGAATTCGAGGAGCGTCTCGTCCCCTTCCTTCGACATGCGGATGGCGCGTCCTTCGAGGGCGCTTCCGATGAGGTCGGTCACCATGGCGGTGATCATTTCCGAATGGGTCTCCCCGAAGCGGCGGCGCACATTGTCCGGCAGGTCCCGCGCGGTGAGGAGGCCCGATGCCTGTGCGTCGTCGAAGTCGTGGCAGAGGTAGGCGATGCGGTCCGCGTATTTCAGGAGCTGCCCTTCGAGGGACGCGGCGGGAACGGGCCCCGTGTGGTGGAGGATGCCGTCCCGCACCTGGCGCGTGAGGTTCAGCCCCTGCCCGCCTTTCTCAAGCACTTCCACGATGCGCACGCTCTGCTCATTGTGGTGGAAATGGCCGCAGATGTCGTTCAGCGCGGACTCGCCCACATGGCCGAAGGGCGTGTGCCCCAGGTCGTGCCCGAGGGCCATGGCCTCCACCAGGTCTTCATTGAGGCGGAGCGCCCGCGCCATGGTGCGCCCGATCTGCGCCACCTCGAGGGTGTGGGTCATGCGCGTGCGGTAGTGGTCGCCCCGGGGCGCGATGTACACCTGCGTTTTGTGTTTCATGCGGCGAAAGTAGCCGCTGTGGAGAATGCGGTCGCGGTCCCGCTGGAAAGCCGTGCGGAGCGGGCACTCCGCTTCCGGCCGGTCCCGGCGGGCGTCCGCCGCAAAGGATGCTTCGGGCGCGAGGAGCTGCCGCTCCAGCGCTTCCGTGCGTTCCCGGATGGTCATACACGCCTCCTGAAAAAAATTTTATCTGTGTCTCTTTCTTTTTCACTGTAGCAAAAAGCACCGCCCTTCGCAAGGCAGTGCTTTCCTGTCAGTATTTTTCGCCGTAGATCTGGCGGTTCCGCTGGATGATCTCGATGATGCGGCTCGCGGTCTCTTCGATGGCGCGGTTCGACACGTCGAGGACGACGCAGTGGAGCTGGCGCATGACCGCCTTCGCATAGGAGAGCTCGTCTTCGATGCGGGCGATGTCCGTGTAGTTCGCCGTGCCGGAGAAGCCCAGCGCCTTCATGCGCTCCGTGCGGATCGTGTTCAGCTTGTACGGGTCGATGATGAGGCCCACGATGCGGTAGGGCGGCACGCGGAAGATTTCCTCCGGCAGCGGCACTTCCGGCACGAGGGGAAGATTGGCCACTTTGTACTTCTTGTGCGCGAGGTACATGGACATGGGCGTCTTCGACGTGCGGGACACGCCGATGAGGACGATGTCCGCCTTTTCAAATCCCGAGGGATTCTTGCCGTCGTCGTATTTCACCGCAAATTCGATGGCTTCCACTTTCTTGAAGTACTCTTCGTCCAGCTTGTGGATGAGGCCGGGCTTCATGCGGGGCTTCGTCTTCGCGATGGACGACACTGCGTCCAGCATGGGGCCGAGGAGGTCCACGTAGCGCACGTGATGCTCGCGGGCGAGCGAGTCCATGGCGTCGCGCAGCTCCGGCGAGACGAGGGTGTGGCAGATGACCGCCCCCTTTTCCTCCGCTTCGGCGACGACGTCCCGGATCTGCTCTTCGTGGCGCACGAAGGGCACGCGGATGACGTCGATGTCTTCCTGATCAAACTGGCTGATCGCCGCATGGGCGAGCTTCTCCCCGGTTTCGCCGAGGGAGTCCGAGATGACGTAGACAGTGGGTTGTGTATTCACGAAGTATTACCTCCTGTGTCCCAGACCGAGATCGAGAAAGAGACGGGTGATGTTTGTCTTGGAAATGCGGCCGAGCAGCTTGAAGCGCTTCTCCCCGTTTTCCTCTTCCACACGCACCACGGGCAGGCAGTCGATCTCGTAGTCGATGAGCTTCTGCGCCACGCCCAGCATCTCTTCGCCCTGCTCGGCGTAAATCATCTTGGAGCGGGGCGTCATCACCATGGAAATGGGCATCTGCTGGAGTCCTTCCCGTCCCATGGCCGCCTTGAGCAGGTCTTTCCGGGAGACCACGCCCTGCAGATTGTCTTCTTCCCCCACGAAGATGGTGCCGATGTCCTCCGTAAAGAGGAGCACCGCCGCGTCGTAGGCGTTGGCGTCGGCTCCCACGAGGACGGGCCGGGACATACACGTGTCCACCGTACATTTGCGGATCTCCGACGCCGCCGGGTCCGTGCCGCCGCCCAGATAATAGTAGCCGAGCCGCCGGCGGGCCGCGATGACTTCGCCCGAGAGCAGCACCGCGAGATCGCCCCGCAGCGCGCTCCTCGTCACATGGAGCTTGGCCGCGATCATTTCCCCGGTGATGGGGCCGTCTTCCCGCACAATGCGGGTGATTTCCTTTTGTCGGTCTGTGAGCTGCATGTTGTGTCCTTTCTTTATAATTCAGAAAATGGGACTGCCCCTTCGGCAGCCCCATCTCCCCGGGTTCTCTCCGCGCTGCGGTGCGGAAAAGGCGGCGCGCGCCGCACGCCCGTCTATTGGATTACCAGTCGTATTCTTCCGTCTCTTTGAGGCCGCGGCCGGTGGCGGCGTCGAGGAGCAGACGCTGTTCGATGCGGGCCACGTTGCGCTTCGTCGCCTTCACCATATCCGGATTGACGGAGACGCAGTCGATGCCGCTCCGCACGAGGAATTCCGTGAAATCGGGATAGACGGAGGGCGCCTGTCCGCAGATGGAGACGGTCTTGCCGTCCTTGTGCGCCGTCTTGATGAGATGGCGGATCGCACGGCGGATCGCGAGATTCCGTTCGTCGAAGAGGGACGCCACGGTGTCGTTGTTGCGGTCGCAGCCGAGGATGAGCATGGTCAGGTCGTTCGAGCCGATGGAGTAGCCGTCCACGTACTGATTGAACTGGTCGGCCAGAATGATGTTGGACGGGATTTCCGCCATGAGGAAGAGTTTGAAGTCGGGGCCGCGCTGCAGGCCTTCTTCCTTCATGATCTCGGTCACCTTGCGCGCTTCGTCTACGGTGCGGCAGAAGGGGATCATGCAGTTCAGGTTCGTCAGGCCGAATTCGTCGCGGACTTTCTTCACCGCTTTCAGTTCGAGGCGGAACGCGTCGGTGTACTTCGGATCGTAGTAGCGGGAAGCGCCGCGCCAGCCGAGGAGGTCAGCCGGTTCTTCCGGTTCGTATTTTTCGCCGCCCACGAGGTTCCGGTATTCGCCGGACTTGAAGTCGGAGAAGCGGAGCACCACCGGTCTGGGAGCCATGGCCCGGCAGACTTTGCTGATGCCTTCAGCAAGCATGTCGATGACTTTTTCCGGATGGCCCGTCTCGATGAGGTGGAGCGGATGTTCATGGATGAACGTGGTCCAGATGAATTCTTCGCGCATGAGGCCGATGCCGTCGCACGGAAGCGACGCGTATTTCTGCGCCAGATCCGGATCGCCCAGATTCATGAGGACCGTCGTGCCCGTGGGAGCGAAGTATTCCGCCTGCACCACCGCGCCGGCCGCCGCCTGCTGTTCCTGCGGCTTTTCGATCATGTCTTCCACGATGCCGTCGTAGATGATGCCGTTCTGCGCGTCCACGGTGATTTCCTGGCCCGTCTTCAGCACGGAGGTGGCGTCTACGCTGCGGCTCTTCGTGCCGACCACGCAGGGGATGCCCAGCTCGCGGGATACGATGGAGGCGTGGCAGGTCATGCCGCCCGCGTCGGTGACGATGGCGAGCGCCTTCTTCATGGCCGGCACCCAGTCGGGAGACGTCATGAGCGTGACGAGGATTTCGCCTTCCTTGAATTCGTCGATATCCGCCGGATCGGTGATGACGTGCGCCTTGCCTGCGACGAGGCCCGGGCTGGCGGGGAGCCCTTTCACGAGTACTTTATGATCGGTCGTTACGTTCACTTTGGTGCCCTCTTTCTTTTCCTTATTCTTTCTGGACCATACCGTTTCCGGACGCGCCTGGAGAATCCACAGCTTGTTGTCTTCATCCAGCGCCCATTCCATATCCATGTAGCAGCCGTAATGCTTCTCGATGGCTTTCGCATAGCCCGCGAGCTCCGCGATCTGTTCGTCGCTCATGACCTGCGCCTTCGCCAGTTCTTCCGGCACGCGCTTCTCTTCCACGCCGCCTTCTTCATTGCGGACGAGCTCGATGGGCTTTTCATTGATGCGGCGGGACAGGATGGTGAGCGTATCCTTGTCCACGACGAAATTGTCCGGCGTCACCGTGCCCTGCACGATGTATTCCCCGAGGCCCCACGAGCCTTCGATCATGATCTTGTCGTCCGCGCCCGTCGCCAGGTCCACGGTGAACATGACGCCCGCCACCTTGGAGTAGGCCATCATCTGCACCGCGGCGGAAAGCGCCACGTTTTCATGGGCGAAGCCCTTCTTCACGCGGTAATACGTCGCCCGGTCCGTAAACGTGGAGGCGTAGCATTCCTTCACCTTGCGGATCACGTCGTCCCGGCCGCGCACATTGAGATACGTATCCTGCTGGCCTGCAAAGGAGGCGTCCGGCAGGTCCTCTGCCGTCGCGCTGGAGCGGACCGCCACGAAAGGATCGGCATGGCCGGTCTTCTTCGCCAGTTCTTCATACGCATCGCCGATGGCGTCCGCCAGATCCTCCGGCATCTCCGCCGCGACAATGGCCGCGCGGATCTTCGCGCACACATCGCGCAGCTCCGCCGAGTCCTCCACGTCGTCCAGCTGATCCAGCAGCTCGTGGATCTTCTTATTCGTCCCGGTCGCTTCCATGAAATACCGGTACGCGTGCGCCGTCGTCGCGTAGCCGTACGGCACCGGCACATGCGTCGCCGACGTCAGCTCGCCCAGAGACGAAGACTTGCCCCCTACGAGGGCCACGTCCTCCCGGCGCAGTTCATCGAACCACAGTACATACGCATTTTCTCTCTTGTCCATTGCTTTCCTCCTTGGCAGAATCTTCGATATAGAAAGTGTATGCTTAATTTCCGTTGATGGCTTTATAGTATACCACTGTCTCTGGAAAGTCAAATTTCTCCGGAGAAAAAATCCGTAAAAATGCGCACAGAAAAAGCGGAGCCTCCGCTCCGCCGCAGCCTCTGCGCGCCGGAAATCCGCAGAAATACCGCGTCTTTTCCCCCTGCCGCACCCCCGCGGCGCGCCGCCGCCCCTTGAAGACAGCCTTATGGAAAAAATTTATAAGTCCTTCCGGATTTCCCCATCGGGACAAAACGCGCGCAAAAAATCCGCCCCTCCCGAAGGAAGAGCGGAACGCTTTTACAGGAAATACCGCACGTACAGGTACACGCCCGACACGGCGATGGTCATCATCATGATGGGGAAGCACCACAGCATGAACTTGCCGAAGGAAATATTGTGCCCCTCCCGCGCAGCGATCGCCACCATGATGACATTCGGCGACGCGCCGATGATCGTACCGTTGCCGCCGAAGCACGCCCCGAGCGCGAGCGACCACCACATGTAGTCCGCATGGGTGAGGCCCAACATATTCTGCATCTCCTGAATGAGCGGAATCATGGTCGCCGTGAAGGGGATATTGTCGATGAACCCCGACGCGAAGCCCGACAGGATGAGGATGAGGTACGTCATCATCTCCGGGTCGCCCCCTACGAGATGGATGCCCCACGACGCCAGCGCGGAGATGACCCCCGTATTTTCCATGCCGCCCACGAGGATGAAGAGCCCCATGAAGAAGAGCAGCGTGTCCAGGTCCACCTCGCGGAGCGCCTCCGCCGGCTCCACCCTGCACACCAGCACCGCCAGGAGCCCGCCCGTCATGGCGATCGTCGCCGACTGCAGCCCCAGCATGCTGTGCAGCACGAAGCCCACGATGGTGAGCGCCAGCACCGCGAGAGAACGCTTCAGGATCATTGCATCCTTGATCTCCCCCGCCACATCGATCGAGTCCAGATACTCCTTGGACATCTTCTCCGTATGGAGCTGGCGGTGGAAAAGCAGAATCACCGCGATCATGGTGAAGACCGTCGTGATGAGCACCGCCGGCGCGAGATTCACCATGAAATCATTGAAATCCAGATGCGTCGCCGAGCCGATCATCACGTTCGGCGGATTGCCGATCATGAGCGCCGTCCCGCCGATATTCGCCATCAAAATCTCGCCGATGAGGATCGGCACCGGCGTGATCTTCATCATCCGGCACAGCGAAATCGTCATGGGCGCGATGAGAAGCGCCGCCGTCACCGAGTCGATGAGCGAAGCGGAAATGCCCGTGATGCACGACAGCAGCACCAGCAGCACCCGCGCGTCCCCGTGGCTCGCCTTCATCGTCCAGAGCGCCATCGCCTCGAAAAAGCCCGACCGCTTCACCACCGCGATGAGCAGCATCATCCCCGTCAGAAGGCCCAGCGTATTGAAGTCGATGAACTCCTTCAGCGCCTCGTCCTGCGACACAAACCCCAGATAAATCATGAGGCCGCCGCCGGCGAGCGAGCAGATCGTGCGGGGGATCTTCTCCGACATGATCCCCACATACGTCAGCAGAAAGATGGCCGTAGCCAGATAAAAAGCAACCGTACTGTCCATACTATCCCCCCTCAGCCGCAGACCCCTCTGCAGCGCCATTGCCGATCCGAATGCGCTTCCGCTTATGGAAAGCCCTGAAACATATAAAAATATTATACTCCATTTATCTCCGCCGTGCAGGAAAGAAAAACCGCGCGATCTGCCGGGAAAATCCGCCAATCCCCCGCAAAACCGGGCAAAACGCCCGCGCCGTCATAGATAAATCGTCCGTCCATCATACAAAATTCACATGGCCCGCGGCGGCGCAAAATAAAAAATGCAGCCGAAGCTGCATCTCCTGTATCCGCTGGCAGGGGCAGGCGGGATCGAACCGCCGCGTAACGGAGTCAAAGTCCGTTGCCTTACCACTTGGCTATACCCCCGCGAAAAAAGGTAAAAAAAAATGGGGCGAGTGGTGGGGCTCGAACCCACGCATAACGGAGCCACAATCCGCCGTGTTAGCCGCTTCACCACACCCGCCACATTCGGGCGTCACAGGCATACGCCATATGACGAGTTTAATTTTAGCATACAGCCGCCCATCCGTCAACGGAAATAAAAAATTTTCCGCGCGCAAAAAAGTCACCGCTTCATTCTTCCGGCTGTTCTATGCAACGCGCGAAATGTCCCCGCAGAGGAAATTGTCAGAGCGTTTCCTCTCCGCAGGTTTCCGCTTCCGCCACGAACCATGAGGGATGGCGGGCGCGGAGGGCGGTCTTTGCCGCTTCTCTCGCCGCGCCGCCCAGGAGGAGGAAAAACGCCGCGCCGCTCCCTGTCATGAGGGCGGGGCCGTACGCGCGGAGTTCCGCCGCCGTGTCCGCAAGGACCGGATGGTCCGGGAAGAGCGCGTCTTCGAAGGAGTTGTACAGGGCGGCCGCCAGGCGCGCCGCATCTTTTTCGCAGAGAGCCGCGGCGGCCTCTTCGCCGGTTCTTTCCGGGACGGGGCCTTTTTCGTCGACGGCGCGGTATGCGGCGGCGGTGCTCACGGAGGCTTCGGGCTTCACGAGGAGAAGGGAGAGGCCTTCCCACGGGGCGAGCGGCGCGAGATCGGCGCCGATGCCGGACGCGCGGGCGCAGCCGCCGCGCACGCAGAAGGGCACGTCCGCCCCGAGGCGCGCCCCCATGGCGCAGAGCGCGTCCATGGGGAGGGGCCCCCCGGCGAGGCGGTTCAGCCCGCGGAGCACCGCCGCCGCATCGGAGGAGCCGCCCCCGAGGCCCGCTTCGGAGGGGATGCGCTTCACGAGATGGATGTGCGCGCCCCGGAACGGCGGCCGCACGGTTTCGAGAAAGAGCGCCGCCGCGCGCCAGGCGAGATTGTCCGCGCCGGCCGGAGCCGCGCCGGCCACGGTGAGTGACAGGCCGTCCGCCGGCGCAAGCGTCACCGCATCGGCGAGGGTCACGCTGTGCATGAGCGAATCGACCGTATGATAGCCGTCGGCGCGCCGTCCGAGGACGGCGAGGGTAAAGTTCACTTTTGCGCGGGCGGAGAGGGTGATCGTGTCCATTTGGATGTCCTTCATGCTATAATACAGAAAAAGAGGGCGGCGTCTCCGCCCTTCTCATTGTATCGCTTTCCCCTGAAGAAAGGAATGCTCATGAAACGGAACGACTTCCGCCTGAATTCGTATGTCTTCACCACGCTGGTGACCATCGTGGGATGCCTGTTCTACGCGCTGGGCATCAATCTTTTCTTCGTGCCCCACCATTTCATCGCGGGGGGCTTTGCGGGCGTGGCCATGATCGTGTACTACCTGACGGGCTTCCCCATCGGCGTGGCGAATATCCTGCTGAACATCCCGATCCTGCTGCTCGCGCTGCGGTTCATGGGGCGCTTCTACACGGTGATCACCATCATCGCCACCATCGCCATTTCCGTGTGCATCGACCTCACGTCGTTCCTCTCGGACTGGGAGGGCGTGCAGGACCCGCTCATCGCGGCCATTTCCGGCGGCGTGCTCCTCGGCGTGGGCTGCGGCATCCTTTACCGGTACAATTCCAACAGCGGCGGCCTTGACGTGATCGGCGCCATCGTAAAGAAATACTACAATCTGGAAATCGGCTACGTGGTCTTTGCCCTGAACTGCCTCATCGTAGCGGCGTCGGGCCTGTTCTTCTCCGTGGAGACCACCATTTCCACGCTCGTCGCCATGTACATCAACGCCACCGTGTCCGGACGCATCGTCATCGGCTTCGCGCAGCGGAAGGCGGCGTTCATCGTATCGGAGAAGCCGTATGAAGTGGCGGATTCCCTCCTGCGCAATCTCCATCACGGCGCGACGCTTCTCTACGGCCAGGGGGCGTATACCGGCGGCGACCGGAAGGTGCTCTTCGCCATCATCAATCTGACCCAGATCTCGCGGCTCAAGTGGCTCATCCGCCGGGTGGACCCGCACGCGTTTCTTTTTATCATGAATACGACGGACGTCATCGGCCGGGGATTCACAAGCCCGCTCTCCCGGGCGGCCACGCTGGATACGAACCGCTATCGTCCCGGCCCGGACGGCTCGCTCATCCCCACGGAGGAATGGCAGCAGCAGCTCTCCCGGGAAGAACGGGGCGAGCCCGAGCCCGATGCGCCCCACGGCCGGAAGGAGGCTTAGCATGAAATCGATTCTGATGCTCTGTACGGCGGCGGCCCTTGCGGCGGGCGTCTCTGCCGCGGCGGCGGAGACCTCTTCGTTCATTTCCACCGCGGCCTGGCGCTCGTCCTACGCGTCGCCGTCGCAGGCGGCCCCGTCCTTCCGGAGCCGCAGCGCGTCGTCGCTCCTCTATACGGACGGCGCGGGCCGCCTCACGTCCTTCGACATGACCGCGGAAGACGGCGTGATGACCGTCACCATCCGGCAGGACGGCGCGGTGGTGTGGCGCCGGTCCTACGCGGTGCAGTCCGCGGACTTCGCCGTATCCCGCCGGGACGGCGGCGGCCGGGTGTATTTCCTCATCACCGCCGGCGGGCATCTCCTCCGGGCGGAGCCCGATGCGTCCGGCGCGTGGGACGTGCGCCCCGCCGGAGAGGACGACCGCGTCATCCCGCTGTAAGACAGAAGCCCTCCGCGGGGCTTTTTTTGCGGGCGATAGATAATTCCTTCGGCTAACCATCTGGACATCCGTCCGGATATATCGTATACTATATGAGTAATTTTTCATGCTGTTTTCCTCCCTGCCCGCAGGGAAGATCCCGTAAGGAGGCTTGCTTCTCTTGGAAGACACCGCGCTTCTCAAGGCATCCGATTTCCTCAGCGAAGACGATCCGCTGCTCACATTCATCCTGGTCAATCTGCGCAACGCCATGGTCAACCGGGCGAACCAGCTCGCCGGCCAGTACGGCTTCACCCTGCGCCAGCTGCTGGTCATCGTCTACATCATGCGCCACGAAGACGAAGTGGTGACGCAGAAGAAGCTGGAGGACACGATGCACCTGTCCAATCCCACCATCACCGTGCTCATCCAGAATATGATGAAAAAAGGCTTCATCCGCCGCGTGAAGGTGCCGGAAGACGGACGGAAGTACCGGCTCCTCCTGACGGATAAGGCCCGGGAGAACTACGACCAGTGCTGCCGCGTCATGGAACAATCGGAAAAGGAAGTCTACGCGGGCGTCACGGAAGAAGAGAAGCAGCTGCTCCTCTCAGTCTTCCAGAAAATCGAGAAAAATCTGGGGTATTCCTCGCTGACATAAAAAAAGAAGCGCTGCCGCGCTTCTTTTTTTGCGTTTATTTGGACCAGTCGTGATTGTAGACATCCCAGTCCCTGAGCGTCCTGAGGTACGCCGCGGACCGGCCGATGTCCGCGAGGAGCCGGTCTTTCTCCGCGGGCAGGTCCGCCGCGAGAGGGATGTAGTTCGACACGTGATTGCTCCGGAAAATGCACCGCGTCCCCGCGGGGAGCTCCACATGCTCCACCATGAGGCGCAGCTCGTCCATGAGGCCCGCCGGGGAGAGCGGCGTAAATTCGCCCCGTTCAAACTGCGCTTTGAGCTCGCTTCCGCGGTAGAGCATGAGGCACAGCGCGGACCACATGGAAGGCCGGATGGCGGAAATCGCCCGGGCCGTGGCGAGGGCGTGGCGCGTGCTTCCCGGCGCGCCGGCCAGCCCGAGGATGGTCATGATCGAGAGCTGCATGCCCGCCTCGACGACGCGCCGCCCCGCCTCGACAGACTCTTCCCCGGTGACGCCTTTCCGCACCGCGCGGAGCGTCTCCGTATCCCCGCTCTCCATGCCGTAGTAGAGGAGCGTAAGCCCCGCTTCCCGCAGGGCCTCCATTTCCTCCGGCGTCTTCGCGAGGATATCCCGGGGCGCGGCGTAGGAAGAGACGCGCTCCAGATGCGGAAAGGTGCGGCGCAGCTCCGCGAGAACGGCGAGCAGGCGCTCCGTATCCAGCACGAGGGCGTCTCCGTCGGCGAGAAATACCCGGCGCACGTCCTCCCGGCCGTACCGCTCGGCGAGGCGGATCTGCCGGAGGATCTGCCCGTCGGCGAGCCGTTCGAACCGGACGCCGCGGTACATATTGCAGTAGGTGCAGCGGTTGTGCGCGCAGCCCCGGGTGACGCGCAGGATAAAGCTCCGCGCTTCGCTGGGCGGGCGGAAGACGGGCGTGTCGTACCCGTCGAAATACATTCCTTCCATGAGAATTCTCCTTTCTGCAGCAGGTGTATTATACGGGAAATCTGCCGGACTTTCAAAAGGGCATAAAAAAAGAGGACCGGAAAAGAGGGGAGGAAACCGGTCCTCTTTTTTATCAATGGGCCGCAGAGCGGCCGGGGAAACGGCGCGGCGGAAGGAGCGCCCCGCGCCGTGGGATCATCGTTGGCCCGCCGGGCTGGACGCGCCCTCCGCAGCGGACGCCGGAGGAATCGTCTCTTCCTGCGCCGCGGCCCGGGCGTCGATGACGGCCTCCCGGGGCACCGCCAGCAGGAACACTTCCCGCACCTGCACCGCTTCCGGCCCCGTCACCTGATACCCCGGCCCCTCGAGCGCGCTGCGGTATTTCACCGCCACGCCCGAGACGGACACGTCCACGGCAGTCACTTCGTGAGGCCGCCGCGCCCGCAGCCCCTGGCTGCTCCGGAGCTCCAGGCACACCACCGCGTCCCGGGAGAAATCCGGCCGCCAGTCGGGGACGAGGGCCTGCATGTCCTCGGCGGCGAGGAAATCAGACAGTTCCTCCCCGCTCGTAAAGAGCCGCGCGCCGGACGGCACCGCTTCCGCGCCGGTTCCGATCACGTAGCCGTGGTAGAGCGGGGCAAAGGGCGTCTCCGCCGCGTCCGCCGTGAAGGACAGCAGCGCCGCCAGGCACAGCGCGCCCAGCGCCCGCTTCATTTCCCTTCCGATGCGGGGCGCGCCGCCTTGGCCGCACGGCGCTTGCGCCGGCCGCCGCCCGCCGGCGCGCCCACCCACCAGGGAATATCCAGGCTGCACAGTTCTTTCCGCGCTTTGCCGTACGATTCCGTTTCTTTTTTCATATTCAGCCTCCGATTAATTTCATAGCATACTATTTTCTTATGGGTACATAGTACACGATGTACCGGCCAAATGCAAGCGCCTGCCCATAAATTCCTTTTAAATTTTCCCGCGCAAAAAGAGCCGCGTGCAAACGGCTCTTTCTTTTCTTTTTATGCTTTTTATATGTTTGCGGCGACGCGTTTCAGATACGCGGCGAACTCCGGGCCGAGATCGGGCCGGAGCAGCGCGTACTCCACGGTCGCTTCGAGGAAGCCTTCTTTGCTGCCCACGTCGTAGCGCCGCCCTTCGAACGCGTAGGCGTACACGTTTTTATTGTGCGCCATCACGCGCAGCGCGTCCGTGAGCTGCACTTCCCCGCCTTTGCCGGGCTTCGTCTCTTCGAGGATGGGAAATACGTCCGGCGTGATGACATAGCGCCCCAGCACGGCCATGCGGCTCGGCGCTTCATCGGCGGCGGGCTTCTCCACCATGTCCTCCACCTTCATCACCCGGGGGTCCTCCAGCGCGGTTCCCTTCACGATGCCGTAGGACGACACCGCCTCGGGGGCCACTTCCTGGCAGCCGAGGACCGTCGCGCCGGTCCGGTTGTACACGTCGATGAGCTGGGCGAGCGCCGGCCGGCCTTCATTGTACACCACGTCGTCCCCGAGGATGACCGCGAAAGGTTCGTGGTCCATGAAGGTCTTCGCGCAGAGGATGGCGTCCCCCAGGCCGCGCATGTGCTTCTGCCGCACGTAGTGCACGGTGATGGAGGAAATCTGCTGGATCTCCTTCAGCACGTCCATTTTGCCATGTTCGTAAAGGTGGGACTCCAGCTCGGGGGAGGAATCGAAATGATCTTCGATGGCGCGCTTCGCATGGCCGCTGATGATGAGGATCTCTTCGATGCCGCTGGCGAGGATCTCTTCCACGATGTACTGGATGGTGGGCTTATCCACGATGGGCAGCATTTCCTTCGGCATGGCTTTCGTCGCCGGCAGGAATCGCGTGCCGAATCCCGCGGCGGGGATCACTGCTTTTCTGATGGGTGTCATACTGTCTCCTTTGCCGGGCGTTTCCCGGTCCAATGATTTCTTTTTACTATACCGCATTTCCCGCGGCGCTTCAACCGGCGCAGGGGCAATAAAAGGTCCGCCAGCGGCGCTGACGGACCTTTTGTGGTGACCCCAGAGGGATTCGAACCCCCGACACCTTGATTCGTAGTCAAGTGCTCTATCCAGACTGAGCTATGGAGCCATACTGGCAGGGGCAGAGGGACTCAAACCCCCAACCTACAGTTTTGGAGACTGTTGCTCTATCAATTGCGCTATGCCCCTGCGCAGTCACATCTCACATGTGACTTGTATATAATAGCAGAGTTTCTCCGATTTGACAAGGGGCTTTTTGAAAATTTCTTTCCGTTTATTTTCCCACGCAGAAACGGCTGAAGATGGAGGCAATGAGCTCGTCGTCCACGGTGTCACCCGTGATCTCTCCCAGCGCGCGCCACGCTTCCGTCAGGTCCACCACGATGCAGTCCGCGGGCATGCCCAGGTCCGCCGAGGAGAGAGCGCGCTGCACCGCCCGGAGCGCGTCCCGCACGAGCTCCACATGGCGGAGATTTGTGAGGAACAGTTCCCGCCCGCACTCGGCGTCCTGCGTCTCCGCAAGCTGTCCCAGCGCGTCTTCCAGCTCGTCCAGGCCGCTCCCGTACCGGGCGGAGAGGGAAATGACGGGCACGTCTCCCGCAAGGGCCCGCACGGCTTCTGCGGAGACTTCCTGCGGCAGGTCGTATTTATTGAGGATAACCATGGCGCGGCGGCCGCGGATGGACGCGAGAAGCTGCCGGTCGTCGTCCGAAAGCGGCCGGGAGCCGTCCAGCACGGCGAGGATGAGGTCGGCCCGCTGCATGGACTGCCGGGCGCGCTCGATGCCGATGCGCTCCACCTGATTATCCGTGCGGCGCAGGCCCGCCGTATCCATGAGGACGAGGGGCACGCCGCCGATGCGGATGGATTCTTCGATGGTGTCCCGGGTGGTGCCGGGCACGTCGGTCACGATGGCCCGGTCTTCCTGCAGGAGCGCGTTGAGCAGGCTGGATTTGCCTGCGTTCGGCCGGCCCACGATGGCCGTGCGCATCCCTTCCCGGATGATGCGCCCCCGCTCGGAGCGCGCGAGGAGCTGCTCCATGGGGCCTTTGACGGTCCGGAGCCCCGCCTGGATCTCTTCCCGCGTGAGGTCTTCCAGATCTTCTTCGGGATAGTCGACGGTCACTTCGAGCTTCGTGATGAGGTCTTTCAGCGCTTCCCGCGCGCCGCGCACATACCGGGAGAGCGCCCCCGAGAGATGGCTCTCCGCCTGCGTGAGGGCGGCGCTGCCCCGGGCGGTGATGATGTCCATGACCGCTTCCGCCTGGGCGAGGTCGATGCGCCCGTTGAGGAACGCCCGCTTCGTAAATTCGCCCCGCGCGGCGAGCACCGCCCCCGCCTCAAGCGCGAGCGCCAGCGTCTCCCGGAGCGCCTCCATGCTCCCGTGGATCTGGAGCTCCACCACGTCTTCCCCCGTGTAGGTATGGGGCGCTTTCATGTACACGCCGAGTCCCTCGTCCACGAAGCGATCCTCTTTCACCACGTGCCCGTAGTAGAGGCGCTGGACCTCCGCCTGACGAAAGGACTCGCAGCGTTTCATGCGAAAGACGCGGTCCCCCACGTCCGCCGCGTCCGCGCCGCTGATGCGGATGATGCCGATGCCCCCTTCGCCGGGCGCGGTGGCGATGGCCGCGATGGTTGTTTCTTCGTACATAGTCTTTCCTCCGGAAAACGGCCCGGTGCGGACCGTCTGCACTGCATGGTTTCTTTCTTCATTATACGATACGCGCGGCGGTGCGGGAACCGCGCCGGCCCGTGCGGAAAACGAGGCGGAAAAGCGGGCCGGGCGGACTTCACCGCCGTCCTCTGGCGAAGCTTTCCCCGTCGGGGCGGGTGTCGAAAGCGAAGAGCCGCATCACCGGATGGACGAGCTGCCGCGGGAGAAGGCGCGCGAGCGCAATGGCCAGATGGAGGGGCCGGGGATAGACGCACTGCCGCTTTCCCCGGGCCGTGCCGTCGAGGGCCTTTTCCGCGGCCGCCGCGGCGGAAAGGGAAAACCATTTCCTCTTTCCCACGAACCGCCGCCCCATGGGGCTGTCGAAAAAGCCCGGCATGACAAGGGTGAGCGCCGTATCCGCTTCGGCGAGGCGGTCCCGCAGGCCCTCGCCGAGCGCGTTCATGGCCGCTTTGGACGCGGCGTAGGCCGGCGCGAAGGGGAGCGGCAGGAGGCTCGCCTGCGAAGTCACCACCGCGGCGAAATGCCGCCGGCCGTCCCCCTCCCATCCGCGGCAGAGGCGGACGAGGCACGCCGCGGGCGCGAGGGCGTTCGCCGCAAAGCACCGCGCGATTTCTTCCGGCTCCTCGAGGCCGTCCGCGCTCTTGCAGGGAGCGACGCCGCACGCGAGAAACGCCCCGTCGAGCCCGTCCGCCAGGCACCGCGCGAGGGCCGCTTCCCGGGCCACGCCGTCGGTCACGTCAAAGGGCAGGCCCGCCGCCTCCACCCCGCTCCGGCGCAGTTCGTCCGCCAGCGCGGAAAGGCGCGCCTCATTCCGCCCGGCGAGCCACAGCTTCGCCGCGCCCCGCGCCGCGAGCTGCCGCGCCAGCTCTTCCCCGAGGCCGCCCGATGCGCCCACGATAAGGATGCGCCGGCCCCGGTAAAAGGAATCGTTCATGTCCCCGCCTCCCCGCGGTCCGTTTCCGTCCCGCTCCGTTTTCCCTATTATACCGCCGAGGGGCGTCCCGGCGCGGATTCACAGGAAATAATCGGGCCAGCGGGCGGTGTCCCGCTCCCAGTCCCCGCTGATGCGGAGAACGGGCAGGCCCCGGCGGATGCAGGCCTCCTCCTCCCGCGCGTTGTCCGCCAGCGCCTCTTCCATCGTCCACGATGGGTCTTTCCGCCGCTCCGCATCGCACCCGTGGGCGAGGATCTCCGCCCGGTGCGTCCGGATATACCCCTCCGTCATCACAAGGCAGCAGAAGCGGATGGACCGGCGTTCGTCCGCCGTGAAATCCTCCGCCCAGTCCCCGGGGATGTACCCGCCCTCGATGAGGAGGTCCTGTCCGTTTTCCAGCGCGGTCTTCATCAGGCCCCGCACGACGGGCCAGAGGCAGGCGGTGAGCGCGTCGTCGTCCTCCGGGGTAAGCGCGGTGAAGCCCCCGCGGATCAGGCCCATCTTCAGCAGATCGAGCGAGAGAGACAGCCGGGGCCGCGCGGCGAGGATGCGCAGGGCAAGGGCGGTCTTGCCCGTGTGGGACGCGCCGGTGAGCAGCCAGATCATGTCCGCGCCCCCTTCATCCGGTCCCGCGCGCGCACGAGGGCGCGGATCGTATCCGGCCCGGTGCGGCAGCATCCGCCCATGAGGCGCGCCCCCGCGTCGTACCATACCGGTGCGAGCGCCCCGAAGTCCGCGGGCCGGCCGGTCCACGCCTTCCGCGCCGTATCGTAGGTCTCGCCCGAATTGGGATAGACGAGGAGGGGCTTCGCCGTCCGTTCCCGCATCCGCCGGAGGAGAGACGCGCCGTCCGCCGGAGCCATACAGTTCACGCCGATCGCGGCGACCTGCGGCACACCGTCCAGCAGGGCCGCACAGTCCCCGATCTCGTCCCCCGCCGCGGTATGCCGCCCATCCGCGCAGGAAAAGGAAATCCACGCGCAGCCTGCGGGATACGGCGCGAGCGCGTCCGCGAGGACCTCCGCCTCTGCGAGGGACGGCACCGTCTCGAAGGCGACGAGATCCGGCTCCTCCTCCATGAGAAGGGCGAGCCGCTCCCGGTGAAAATCCGCCAGCACCCGGCGGGACACGCCGTAACGGCCGCGGTACTCCGAGCCGTCCGCCAGATACGCCCCGTACGGCCCGGCGGACGCGGCGGCGAGGGCGCGCCGGCCCGAGGCCCGTTCGCAGGCGTCCCGCTCGTCTTTCACAAGGCGCACCGCCAGCCGGAGGAGGCGCTCCGCCTCCCGGCGTCCGTATCCCGCGGCGAGAAAGCCCGGAACCGACGCCTGATACCCCGCGGAGGTCACAATATCCGCTCCCGCGGCGAGATAGCTCCGGTGCACCCGACGCACGAGCTCCGGCGCGTCTGCCAGCGCCCGGGCGGACCAGAGCGCGCCCGACGTATCAAAGCCGGCCCGTTCGAGCTCCGTGGCGAGCGCCCCGTCCGTCACGGCGCAGGGTTCCCGCGCAAGAAGAGAAGCTAGAGATGTCATGATCTGTCCTTTCCACAAAAAAACAGCGGACGGAGCCGCTGTCTTTCTTTACTTCGCATGGATCACCACGTGGCGGTAGGAGCCTTCCCCTTCGCTGCCCGTGACGACGCCGGGATCATTCTGGAGCGCCAGATGGATGATGCGCCGCTCCCCGGGCTCCATCGGTTCGAGCTCCACGGGCATGCCCGTGCGCTTCGCCTTGTCCGCGAGCCTCCGGGCCAGCGCGGTGAGCGTCTGCTCCCGGCGGGCGCGGTAATTCTCCACGTCGAGCATGACGAAGTACCGGTGGTGGTAGAGCCGTCCCGCGGCGAGATTCGTCAGATACTGGAGCGCGTTCAGGGTCTGGCCGTGCTTGCCGATGAGAATGCCCAGCCCCTTCCCGCGGAGGTTCAGGAGAATGCGCTCTTCGTTCGTCATTTTTTCCATGGCGACTTCGAGCCCCATGCCCTGGAAAACCCCCGCGAGGAATTGTTTCGCTTCCTCCGCGGTGGCGTTCTGCTCTTCCTGCGAGAAGGGCGTCTCCGCGCGGCGGGGCGCTTCGTCCCCGTCTTCCGCGGCGTCCTCTTCCGCTTCTTCCGCGGGCGCGGTCTGCGGCGCGTCCTCCGCGGGTGCGGCTTCGGCAGCCGGTTCCGCCGGCGCTTCCGTCTCCGCGGCCGCGGGGGCTTCCGGCGCCGCCGCCTCTTCCGCCGGTTTCGCCGCGGCGGCGTTTTCCGCCTTCACCTTTTCCGCGGCGGCCTGGCCTTCCCGGGCGAGCTGGCGGAGGAAATCTTCCGCCGAGCCTTCGTTTTCGAGGCAGCTCACATCCACCACGGCCTGTTTCCGCCGGAGCAGACCGAAGAGGCCGCCCGACGGCTCTTCAATGACGTGGACGATCGCTTCCGCGCGGGTGATGCCCAGCTGCGCCAGCCCTTCCGCGACGGCGTCCTCCACCGTTTTTCCTGTGACACGTACCGTTTTCATCATTTAGCCTCTTTTCCTGCGGACTCATTTTCCGATGCGGCGGGCGCTTCTTCCGGTTTCGCCGTTTCCGGCGCGGACGCTTCCCGCGCCTCCGGTGCTTCCGCCGGCGCTTCGGCCTTCGGCGCGTCCTGCGCAGGGGCCGTCTCCGGCTTCGCTCCGTCCTCCGCCGGTGCCGCCTCGTCCGCGGCCTTCGCTTCCGCGGCGGCCTTGGCGCGGGCCTTCTTCTCCGCCTTCTTCGCGGCGGCCCGGGCCTTCCGGTCCGCTTCTTCCTTTTCCGCCTTCGCGGACTTCTTCACCGTCACCTTTTTCACGGTCTTTTTTTCCGCAGGACGCGGGGTGTGGATGGTGACCACGCCCTTTTTCGCGGAGGAGAATTTTTCCTTCATTTCCCCGCGGAACATGATCGTCTGCTGCGCCAGCTGGAAGAGGTTGCACACCACCCAGTAGATGACGAGGCCGCTCGGGAAGGACATGCTGATGTAGCCGATAAAGAGAGGCATCACGTAGAGCATGGTCTTCTGCGAGCCCTGCACCTTCTTCGGCGTGGTCTGCCAGGAAATCACCCACGTGGAAAGCGCGGACAGCACGGGCATGATGTACGTCGGGTCCGGTGCGGCGAGGCTGTCCATCCAGAGGAAGCTCTCGTGGGCCGGGTCATAGGCGAAGCCCTGCAGGGCGTAATAAATGGAAACAAGGAACGGCATCTGAATGAGGAGCGGCAGGCATCCCGCCAGCGGAGACACGTGGTTCTCCCGGTAGAGGCGCTGCATCTCCGAGCTGATCTTCGCCCGGTCGCCCTTGTACTTTTTCTGAATCTCCTGAATCTTCGGCTGGATCTCCTGCATGCTCTTCATGGAGCGGATCTGCTTCACCGCCAGAGGCAGCAGCACGATCTTGATGAGGATGGTCAGCACGATGATGGCGACGCCGTAGCTCGGGAAGCCGAAGTCGCTCGACATGTTGTAGCAGAACTGCAGCGCCAGGCGCATCCAGTCCGCGAGGAGCCCCACGAGCTGGGCCAGAATCGGAATCTGAAAATCTGACATACGTTGTATTCTCCTTATGCGGCCTTCATTTCATCCGCGAATTGCCGGCACCCCGGCGTCTCTTTCCCCGCGGGGAAATCCCGAACCCATCCGGCAAGCTCGATTTCATTTGCCGGCCTTCGGGCAAACTCTGAAAAAAAAGAAAAAAGCAACCCCTCACGGTACGGGATCGTAGCCGCCCTTGTGGAAGGGATGGCATTTGGAGATCCGCTTGACTGCGAGCCAGCTGCCTTTGACAGGACCATATTTTTGTATTGCTTCCAGCGCATACTCGCTGCACGTCGGCACAAACCGGCAGCACGGCGGCTTCAGCGGTGAAATGTACTTCTGATAAAAACGGATGCATCCGATGAGTACGGCTTTCACGGCTTCGCCTCCATCATTCCGGCTTTGCGCCACAAAGCGAGCACGGCCTTTTCCGCTTCCTGATAGGATGCGCGGGTGAGAAACGAACCGGCCAGAAAGACCGCCTCATGTCCCCCGGCGAGCTCATGCCGGTGGAGACGGTACACTTCCTTCATCAGGCGGCGCGCCCGGTTCCGCGCGAACGCGTGGCCGATTTTCTTCGTCGTCACGAAGCCGATCCGCGTGGGCCGGCCCGGGGCCTTCACCAGGTACAGCAGGCCCGCCCGATTGTTGAAACGCTTCCCGCGGGCATAGATCCGGCGATACTCCCCATTGCGGCGGATGCGGGTCTCCCGGGGAAGCGTATACCGTATGTTTTCCCCGTCCATCGTACGATCAGGCACTCAGTACCTTTCTGCCCTTTGCTCTTCTTCTTTTCAGCACGATGCGGCCTGCGCGGGTCTTCATGCGCGCGCGGAAGCCGTGAGTGCGTTTTCTCCAGGTATTGTTCGGCTGGAACGTCATCTTTGCCATGTATCACACCTCCTTGCTTCTGCCATGGCAGTGTCATCTCTGCACACTGTAACAGACTAATTATAATAAAAGCGCTCCCCGCTGTCAATGAAAAATCCCGCCGTTTTCCCCGTATTTCCGGCGTTTTTTCCCTATTTCGACCGCCGGAGGAGGAGGGCGCTGCCGCCGACGATGGCCGCGCCGCCCGCCCAGGACACGGCGGTGAGCACCTCGCCCCAGAAGAGCCACCCCGCGAGGATATGAAAGAGGATGGCCGTGTACATCACGAAGGAAATCACCAGCGGATGGGCGTGCTGGCAGCCCCAGGTGAAAGCCATCTGCGCCGCCACCGCCGTCACGGACAGGCCCAGCAGCCACAGCCACTCCGTCCCCTCGGGCCAGAGAAAGCCCGTCACCGGGAGGAGCGCCGCCCCGCAGAGCATGCTGTAGAGCTGGAAATAAAAGACGAGCTCCGTCCCCGAATGGCGGCCTGGCACCTCCGTGAGCCGGCCGATGCAGATGTACGCCGCCGCGGACGCCAGGGCCGAGCCGAGCCCGAAGAAGGCGTACCCGTTGAACGAATCAAAATTCCACACCTGCAGCATCACCGCCGCGCCCGCCGCGATGAGCACGAGCGGCAGCACCGCTTCCCGGCCGGGACTGGTCCGCAGAAAGAACGGCGACAGGAGGCACATGAAAAAGGCCGAAAGCTCCGTCAGGATCTCCGCGTCGCCCAGCGTGAGCCCCTCGAGCGAAAAGAAAAAGAGCAGGATGCCGAAACCGCCCGTAAAGCCCCGCAGGTGGAGCGTCGCCCGGTCCACGCCGGAAAAGACGGGCCGCGCCTCCTGCCGGGCGATGAACGGCAGAAAGAGCAGCCCCGCCGCCCCGCGGAGAAAAGTGAGCTCCCCCGCCCCCAGCCGGGGCAGCGCCTTGGCGCACACGTCCATCCCCGTGAAGAGCAGCGCCGCCGCCATGGCCGCCGCGACCCCCATCGCCGCCCGATTGCTCCGTTCCATGTCTTTCCTCCCGTCTCAAACGCTGTGAAGCGCCCCCATCATACCAGACCCGCCCTGCAGGGGCAAGCGCGCCGCGGAGGCGCAAAAAAAGAAGAGGCCCGCGCCTCTCCTCTCATGCGGCGCTTTTCGCCGCAGCCGTCCGTCCCACATGGGCCGAGACCGCTTTCGCCAGCTTCTCCCCGTACGTGCCCGGCGTGACAGCCAGGGTCGTGGCGAGGCTCCGCATCGGCCGCGCCGCGCCCCGTTTGTACAGCGTGCCGTGGTCGCTCGTGCGGATGCGCCCCGCCGCGAAATCGATCACATACTCCGTGACGTACGTCTCCTTCAGATTGGCCGTGTCCGTGCGCACCAGCACGGCGGCCGTATCCGCCGCGGCGTCGTACGCGAGGCTGTCCGCGTCGAAGTAGAGCGTGTCCTGATCGGACTGGGAAAATTCCACCCACGTCCCGGGCAGCGCCGGCGGCACGTATTCCTCCTCCGCCTGCGCCGCGCCGCCCAGGAGAAACAGCGCCAGCAGAAGCATGAGCAATTTCTTCAGCATAGTGCCTCCTTTCCGGAATCCTTCCATTCCTTCTTTTCCTGTCAGAATTATAAAGGGAAACGCCCCGCGGCACAACGCACAAAAAAAGCGGCGCTTACCGCCGCACCGCCCGGAGACGCTTCAGAAGCTCCGAAAAAAGCTCCACATTCAGATACGCGTAGCACCAGCTGTTGAAGACGAAAATCACCGCCGCCATCACCGCACCGGAGAAGGAAAACACCGCCCGCCCCGGGTCGGGGTCGTAGCCGAGCACGCCCGCCAGCGGCTGCCACGCCCACTGGAGAAAGGAAATCATCCGGGACAGGATGGACGTGAGCGCGTCCGCGATGCCCAGCACGTAAATAGAAAACACGATTTTATAAGACATCTCCACGAGATACGCCGCCGCCGTGAGGGCGATCACCCGCCCCCGGGACCAGGACCGGCGGAAGCCCCACCCCATGGCCAGGCCCAGCGCCCCCGCGTACACCGCCGTGGTGAGGCCGATCTCCGGCCCGCCGATCATCGTCACGAGGAGGATCACCGCCGCCGACGTGCCCAGCCCCCAGCGCATGCCGTTGAAATACGCCGCCGCCGCGATGGGCGACGCCGCCACGATCATCGTCACAAATACGAGGAACGGCGCGAGCAGCTTCAGCAGCACAAAGAGCGCCGCAATGGCCGCCGCGGCCGCCGCCTCGGTAAGCCGTTTCGTCTTCCGTACCGATTCCGTCATGATTCCTTTCCGAAAGCGCGCACCAGCGCTTCCTTCTCCTCTTTCTTCCAGTGTTTGATGCGGGCCTCCATGGAACGCGCGTCGTGCGCGTTGTCGTACGCGCGGCACCACACGAGCACCACCGGACGGCGCGAGCGCGTGTACTTCGCCCCGCGCCCCGCATTGTGCACCGCCGTCCGCGCCTCCGCCGAGTCCGCCGCGCAGCCCGTATAGAGCGAGCCGTCGCTGCACCGCACCATGTACGCATACCACCGCCGCCCCGTCTCCATGGCCCGCCTCCTTCCGCATATATGTAGTATTATACGCACTCCCCGCGCAAAAGAAAAATCCTCCCGCACGAGGATCTCTCAGTACCATTCGCTGATCCAGTTGTTTTCTTTCGGGAAATTCGCCCGGAGGAAGCGGAGAGCGCGCTCCCGTTCGTCCCCGTCGTCCGTGCGCCACGCCGCTTCCCCCGCGACGAAGAGCGCCTCCGGCGGGAGCGCGCCGAAGAGGAGGTGCGCCGCCCCGGACGGCGTGAGGGAAAAGGCGGGCGCGCCGCCCCGCGCCGCTTCCGTCCGGCCGCCCCGGACGCGGAGGGTATACGCCCCGCCGTTTTCCGGAAGCGTCCCGTCCTCCAGCAGGAAGGACACTTCCCCCTCCGCCTGCGCGGCGAGGCCCGTGAAAGCCGCCGCCGGGTCCGTCACGCGGGCCATCATGTACGGGAAAGTGCGGTTCTCCACGTAGGTGTGCTCCGCCCCGTCCGTCCAGAAAAGATACGACGCGTCGTCCAGCGGTTCGTACCACCGGCACCGGTCCACCGAGCCGCGGTGCCCCGCCATGTACGCGTAGAGCCCGCGCCGCCCCGCCTCCGACGACCAGGCCGCCTCCGACGCGGCGAGCGTGCGCCCGTCGATCCCGTAGCAGAGATACCCCGCCGGGCCGTCTTCATCGTACACCACGGCGATATAGCCTTCCCGCAGCTGGCCTTCGATGTGCCGCCGCCAGGACGCTTCGTCCCGCAGGGCGTACCCGTGGCGGCCCGCGGCGTGCGCCCGGTAAATCCCCGCAAGGAGCGCCCATTCCTCCGGGCCTTCGAGCGTGCGCGCCTTCGCCGCCCGCCGGCCCAGCCGGGCCAGCCGCTCCGGAGCCGCCTCCCGCGCCCACTGGTGCGCGTAAAAGCCGAAGCCGCAGGAAAAATACAGCGCCGCATCGGACGGCATGAGGATATCCGCCGCTTTTCCCGCCGCCCGGGACGCGCGGAACGCCCCCGCGAGCAGCTCATGCGCAAGCCCCCGCCCCCGCGCCGCCGGATGGACCGCCACGCCCACGATATAGTCCGCGCGCATCGTCCGCCCCCGCACAGAGAGCATATACGGCCGCAGATGGAGCGCGCACGCCGCCCGACCCGCCTCGAGCCCGACAAGCGTATCCTCCGGACGGTACACCCGGCTGAAATACCACTCGAAAAACGGATCGCCCGGCCGCTCGAAACAGTAGCCCCACAGCGCGCGGCACGCCGCCCCGTCCGCCGCCGTCCCTCTCCGGATCTCCATCGCTCCTCCTTACTCCGCCGGCACCACGTCGTATTTCTCCGCGAAATGGTCCGGATGGTACTCCATCTTCGCCTGCCGGAGGCCCGGCAGCCCCAGATCCTCCTCGCGGTTCACAAACTCCGTCTCCGCAAACTCCCGGCGGAGGAAATCCCGGTTGATCGCTTGATACAGCCCGCGGATCTCCGGATTCGCCTTCTCGAAGTGGATATGCGCCACCCGCTCATTGAGGAAACTCCCCATGGTGAGCGCCTCAATGCGCCCGTAAATGCGGATCACCGCGCCGCGCATGCCCAGCGCGTCCCAGTCGGCAAAGGCCGTGTCGATGGCGCGCGCCTCCTCCTCGATGTCCCCGTGCCGGGCAAACCACTCCGCGAGCGCCGCCCGCGTCTCCGCCGTATTCTCCGCCGTGATCGGCTCGTACGCGTAATCCCCGTACTGGCGGAGGAAACTGTTCAGATGATTCTTCTTCATGCGGTACTTCTTCCCCGGCAGATTGATCAGATCCGCCGTGCGGTAAATGTACTCCCAGTTGTCCCGGTCCTCGATGAAGCGGAATTTTCCCGGCAGGAACTCTTTGATTTTCTCCACCACCCAGGGCGACGCGGCCTTCACCATGAAGGGCTTACCCATCTCCGCCAGATGATCCCGGATGAGCGCGAGGCCGTGCGTGAAAGACGCCCCGTCCCCCGCGAAAGGCGGCATGAAAAACGTCTGCTCCCCATATCCTGCGCGGATGAAGAGCACCCCGTCCTCCACCGCCCACTGCGTATGGTACGCGTGCTGCCACAGAAACAGCGTGTCAAACGAGCAGTCCGCCCGCTCGTAATGATGCTCGCCGAAAAACGAATTGATATACTCCTTCTGGTCGATCGCAAATGACCTGAATTCTATGATGTCCACGCTCCTTCTAATTTTTTCAATCTATGCTTCCTGTATTGTACCATACCGCGGAAAGACAGGAGCCGCCGAAACGCGCCGCTTCCCCTGTACATTCCAAAAAGACAGCCTCCCGCCCACTTCCCTCCGGAAATACGGGCAGATTCCGCCTCCTGGACTGCTCCGGGACGCCGAAATCCATGAAAATCTGGGACGCCGTTTTTTATTCACCGCCGCTTCCGCCGCTTTTTCACAGAAGTCACAGCGCGGCGGACCGCCCCGCCTTCCCCGCGCCGCCGCAGAAAACGCCGCCTCCCCGCGCCGCCGCCCGGAAAAGTTATGAACAGTTATTCACAGAAAATTGTGTACATTTACAGTGCACACCGCGCAGACCGCCGGTTTTTACGAAATCTTTGCAGAGAGCGAACAAATTTGTTCATAACCCGGTGCATAACTGTGAATAACTCCGTGAGAAAGTGTTCCCGACGCCCGCCGCCGTGTGCAAAGCGCCGCAGCGGAACGGTATTTTTTCTCCCCCGCCTCCCCGCCGCCCCATGCGGCCCGCGCATACCCGCCCGGCGCGCGCCGCATACGCCGCGCGGTCCGCCGCGCCCCTTCCGCGCAAAACGAGCGCTGCTGCCCGCGTGGAAATGGTTCCGCAGCCTCCTGCGGGAGCTCTTTTTCCTATAAAAAAATTCAAATGAAACCATTCATAAATTTTCTATAAACCCGTTATACCGTAAGATGGTATAATACAGAAACCAAATGCATTGTATGCTATGTTCGTTCCAGACACAGCCCGGAAATTCACAGAGAAAGAAGTGTTGTCCATGCATCGCACCTGTGCCGCGGCGCTCGTCCTCGCCTGCCTCGCACTGCCCGTCTCCGCCGCGGAAACCGTCCCCGCGGAGACCGTTCCCGTATCCGCCGCAGAGGCCGCTTCCGCGTCCGAAGCGCCTTCCAATCCCGCCGAAGCCGCCGTCATCGGCAGCGCCGACGGCCCCACCGCCGTCTTCATCGCGTCGGGCGCCCCTGCGGACAGCGCGCCCGCATCCCCTGTGCCCCTCGCCGAGGCCGCGGACGCCGCCGCCGAAACTGCCGTCCGCTCCCATCCCGTGGAAGTGCAGTTCGAATACATCGAACACCGCGCGTACAAAAACCGCCACATCGACAACTACACCGTCCACCTCTATCAGGAAATGAAGCGGAACGGCACCGTTTCCTTCTGGCGCGGCCTCACCCTCACCCGGCCCACGGGCTATCTCGTCGAAGACGACGGCTCCCACCGGAACAGCGACTCCTGGGGCGTCGGCCCGTCCTTCATGATCCGCTGGGAAAAGCCCGTCTCTGAAAAATGGAGCGTCGGCCTCGACGGCACGGGCTCCCTCCTCGCGTACAACCACGCCTTCCCCGCGGGCGGGCGCGCCTTCGGCTTCATGTGGCGCGTGGGGCCCCGCGTCTCCTACTACCCGGACAAAGACTCCGCCATCCGCCTCGGCTGGTCCTTCATGCACTGCTCCAACGGCTTCTCCGACCACAACCCGGGCTACAACGGCGTAGGCTTCTCCCTCATGTACGCCCACAATTTCTAAAACAAATACGACAAAAGAAAAGACCGGCTCGTGCCGGTTCTTTTTTGTGCCCGCGGTGCAAAAGAGCTTTCTCCGCCCCCACATATAGTACGCGCAGGAAACCGCTTCGTCATGGTCACCGCCCCGCCGATTCGGTACACTGGAGACAGAACGGCCATTGGCGGATGTATGGGAGCGCCGCCAGCCGGATATCGCCAACGGGAGGACACACACATGGGACACTTTTTCAGCGACGCCGTAGAAACGGCTCTGCAATGCATCTACTACGACCTCGGCGCGGGCCGCGGACAGGAAGGCTTCCGGCTCCTCGAAGAAGCCTCCGCCGCGGGAGACGGAGACGCGGACTGCCTCCTCGCCCGCTGCCTCTACGGCCCGGAATACACCTGGCCGGGGCACCGCTTCCCCACAGACGAAGCGCGGGGCGACGCGCTCATGCGCCGGGCCGTGCGCCGCGGCAGCGCCATCGCCGCGCTCATCGCCATGCGCTGCGGCGTGATGGACGACGAGCTCCAGGAGTCCATGCCCTTCGCCAGCCTCCGCGAAGCCTTCGACGACGTCCTCGGCAAGGCGGAGCAGGGCGAGCACTTCTGCGAAATGGTCATCGGCAACGTCTACTACTGGTGGGATTTCCTGCGCATCGAAGACAAAGCCCCGGAAGATTTCCCATCGGGCGACGACTTCCGCGCCTACCTCAGGGACAACGCCCTGCGCTGCGAAGACTGGTTCTGGAAAGCCTTCCGCGGCGGCATCTCCGCCGGCGGCATCAATCTGGTCCTCCTCTACACCGAAGGAGAAAAAGACCTCATCCCGCCCCGCCCGGAAAAAGAAATCGAAGTGGAGCGCTGCGGCGCAGAGCGGGGCTATCCGCCCTGGCAGTACCTCTACGCCTGCGATCTCTTCGAAGCAGGCCGCCGGGAAGAAGCGTCCCTCCTCTTCCGCAAGGCCGCCGACGCGGGCGAGCCCCGCGCCTTCTACAATGCGGGCTATCTCTACGAGCAGGGCATCGGCGTCCCGCAGGACTACGCCCGCGCCGCTGAATACTACGTGCGCGCGCTGGACGCGCCCTCCGCCTCCCCCGCGCCTGCCGCCGCCCATCTGGGCATGCTCGCCTACTCCGGCTTCGGCGTCCCGAAAGACTACGACCGCGCCTTCCAGCTCCTCCAGTGGGCCGACCGCATGGGCAACCAGATGGGCGTCTTCTACCTCGGCCTGTGCTATACCTACGGCCACGGCACCCCGCAGGACTACGCCCGCGCCCGGGAATGCCTCGAAGCCTTCCCCGGCGACGATCCCGACAAATGCTACCTCCTCGGCTGGATGTACTGCCGCGGCCTGGGCGGCCCCGAAGACATCCCCCGCGGCGTGGCCCTCCTCCAGAAAGCGGGCGACTATCCCGAAGCGAAAGAAGAACTCTCCCACTACCGGAAAACCCTCTTCACCCGCCAGTGGGTCCGCCGGTAACGCTCCGCCATCTCCGCACGCAAAAAGAGCAGACATCCCGTATGCGTTGTCTGCTCTTTTTATGTCCGATTTATTTCCCGTACGGTTCCGGGGCCTCTGCGGCCTTGCGCTGCGGGGCGGCGGGGCGACCGGTGAGGACGAAGGCGCGGAGCTGTTTGTCCGCCTGCATGCGGAGAGCAAAGGGCGAGAGCGTTTTGCCCGCAAGGGACTCGAGGAAATGTTTCGCCCGGGCCATGTCCATGGTCTTCTTCAGCTCGTCCAGATCGCCGTAGGCATTGATGGTCTTCTCATTTGGATGGCGCGCGATGAGTCGGCGCAGGCGGTCTTCATCCGCGCCGATTTCCACGGCAAAGCGATGAATCTCGTCGTCCCGGGTGCGCTCCATGTATTTCGCCAGGTACCAGCGGAAACTCCTCTCCCCGGATACGCGGATCGTATTGTCCCGAATGTCGTTGAGAAAACTTTCCGCATAGCGTTGCTCTTCCCGGGAAAGGCTCGCGAAAGACCGGTGCAGCTCCGCCAGCACTCCTTCCGTCTCCGATGCGTCCTGGAGCGCCTTCAGATATTTCCGGAAACGGGACGTCATGTACGCCGTATCGATGCGGTCCGTATTGATTTCCGTGAGATACGGGTCGATCTCGTACGCCGCGTCCTCCTCTCCCCCGTCCGCGCCGCCTTCGTCGTCGTCCTTTGCGAAGAGCTCCTTATACCGCAGCGCCAGAGTGAGATACGTCTGCTCGTCCATGACCACGTCCACCGTCTCCGCGGGCTCTCCCTCCCCCTCGTCGAAATCGTATGACCTCTTGTCCCAGCGGAATCCCTGCACCTCCGCCGCCTCGAGATACGCGTTGAACTCCTTGAACGCCTTTGCAAAAGCGCCGCGCTCCGTCTTATCTTCCGGGATGCGCGAATAATCCGTCACGCCGCCCGTCGTGAAAAATTCCCGGATGCGGTCCGCCGCATCGTTCATGCGCTTCAGATGCGTCCGCAGCTTCTCCACAAAGAGCCCATACGGCCGGTCCCCCGAATACAGCTTGAACGCATCCTCCACATTCCGCTTCATCGTGTGCGGCTTGCGGTAATACCGGATCACCCCGAAAGGCTTGTCCGGGCCGAAAATGCGGTTTGTCCGGGAAAACGCCTGAATAAGCAGCTCATAGCGGAGCACCTTGTCCAGATAGAGCGTATTCACCCACTTCGAGTCAAAACCCGTGAGCATCTGGTCCACCACGACGAGGAGCGAGAGCTGCTCCTCCGGCCGCTTCTCCACGCCCCGGTGCGCTCCTTTGTGTGCGAGCCGGTCCGCCACATCCTTCTTGAAAGAGCCGTACGACGCCATGTCGAAATGCTTCCCGTACCTCGCGTTGTACGCCTCCACGATCTCCCGGATGCCCTCCTCCTTCTCTATCGCGTCTTCCCGGCCGTCCGTAGACGGGTCGAAGAGCGCGGTCACGGCCAGCTCCGGCCGCATCTCCCGGAAGAGCCGGAAATACCGCACCGCCTCGGGAATACTCGACGTGGCGAAAATGGCGTGAAACTTTCCATTGTACGAGAGCACCGCCCAGTTCTCCAGAATATCCGACACCACCGCCCGCTCGTACTCCTCCGTCTGGTACTGCTCCTTCGGGATATCGTCCTCAATGCCCCGCACATACTTGCCGTCCTCACCCACGTATCCCGCCATGGGCACATCCGCGCTCATATACCTCTGGTAAATCTTCGCCTTCTGCGGGTCGCCGAGCGCTTCCTCCTCCGTGGCCGCCCGTGCCTTCGCCAGCGCTACCACCCGCCGCAGATCCCGGTCCCGATACACCAGCACCTCGTACGGGTCAAATCCCAGCACATTCCCGTCGCGGATGCCGTCGGCGATGCTGTACCGGTGCAGCTCATTCCCGAAAACATCTGTCGTGGTGCTCCCCTTCTTCCGATTCTCCTCGTGGATGGGCGTCCCCGTAAAACCGAAAAACATGGCATACGGGAACGTATCCCGGATACTCCGCAGCATCTCTCCGAAGGTATCCCGGTGCGCCTCGTCCACGATGAAGACGATGCGCTTCGCCCGCATTTTCTCAATATCCGCCGCGCGGCACCCGTCGCCCATGCGGATGCGGCTCATCTTCTGGATAGACGTGACGATGAGCGTATCCGCCGCCGCATCGCTCAGGAGCCGCGCCGCGAGCGCGTCCGTATTCGCCGTATCCGCCACCGACTCCCCCTCGCGGGCAAATCCGCGGTACTCCTTCAGCGACTGCGTGGACAGCTCGATCCGGTCCATGAGAAAGACCACCTTGTCCGCATCCTTCGAGGCCGCGATGAGCTGTGCCGACTTGAAAGACGTCATCGTCTTGCCGCTTCCCGTGGTATGCCAGATATACCCGCCCCGGGCGCGCTTCTCCTCCCAGTCCCGCTCGCGCACCGCGTCCGCGATCTGGCTCGCCGCGTAATACTGGTAGCTCCGCATTACCTTCAGCACCCCGTCCTGCCGGTCCGCCACCGTGTAGAAACCGATGAGCTGATGCGCCATGGGGATAGACAGCAGATGCTCCGCCACCTGCCGCCAGTCCTCGATGTACTCGTTATTGAAATCCGCCCAGTGGAAATAATAATCCCTGCGGAATGTCCCGTCCGGCCCGGGATTCGCAAAATACAGCGCCTGCTCCGGCGTCATGGCCACGAAAATCTGCACCAGAGAGAAAAGCCCCGTAAAGACCCCCTCGTTGGCGTACTTCTCGATCTGCCACGCCGCCTGGCTCACATCCACGCCGCTCCGTTTCAGCTCCACATGGATGAGCGGCATACCGTTGATGAGGAGCGTGAAATCCCCCCGACGCTCGGGATAGAAATGACCCTTCGGCCGGAAGACCGGCTGCTCCGCGATCTGATACCGGCTCCGCCCGGCGGCGATCTCCATCCGGTCGTACAGATGGAGCGACACCTCCTTGCCATAGTGCAGCGGGTCCGCCGGATTGTCCCGCGTGATGGACACCTCCCCGCCGTTCACAAACTCATTCAGCGCCACCGGCGTGCGGAGCTTTGCGATCTGTTCCATGAGCTGCTGCATCTCCCCCTCCGTGAGGGGCGCGTCGTTCAGCCGGTCGATGCCCCGGTTATTCTCGTAGAGAATCTGTGCCCAGTTCCGCAGAAGGTCCTCCTCCGCAGGGTAGCGCAGAATCTCCCGCTCCCAGCCGTGCTTCTCCGTGAGCTGCCGCAGGAGCGCCGCCTCGAAGTCCGCTTCCTTTCCAAATGCCATGGTCTCACCTCACACGAATAACTTCTCCAGCAGAGCCGCCTTCAACCGGCGCAGCTTCTCCAGCTTTTCTTTTTGCAGGGACAGGAAATCGTCAAGATGCTCGAAGAAATCTCCAATCTTTTTCTGCTCTTCAAGAGACGGAATAGAAACAAATAAATTCCCCAACGCTTTACCGGAAATTTCCAGAAAAGTAGAACCAGCGGCCACTTGGTTTGCCATGCGCGTAATAAATGGTCCCATTGTATAAATAAAATAAGGAATACAAATATCTTTTAATACCATTGACTGAAACCCCTGATTGGTCGCTCCTTCTTTTTTTAAAATGGCCATTTTCCCAATTCCTGCACGGCTTGTAAAAAGGATTGTACGATTTGCCGGCAAAAGTTGTGCCCCGGATTTTTCTAATCCCAATGGAGTAATCTTTCGCTCGCTTCCATCAGCATACCGCTTCCCTTCCATTTCCGCCGGCGCGTACCAGTCGATATCTCCATTCCAAAAAGCAGGCTCCTGCGTATCAGGCGTTCCCCCTCCAACGATATTTGCAATATCGCAAATCTGCACAGTCTTCCACGGGCCGGAAAATCCCCGGAAGCGCAGGGCCGGCTCGTCCACACCCTCCGCGGGAAAGAGCTTCCCCAGCATGGCCTGCCGGAACTGCTCCGCTTTTTTGATTTTCTGCTGTTGCAATTCCAATAAATTTTCAACATTCCATAAAAAAGAGCCAATTCGTTTTTGTTCCGCGAGCGAAGGAATCATAGTGGTTAGTTCAGAAAACTCCGTCTTATTTACAATATGCATAGATACAGTAGCCGAATCACGTTTCATTTGCTCCGACCATAGAAAACTTTCATATAATAGAAATTCCGAATCAAACTTGTTCAATGGAGTTAAACTGCTAATCTGCTGGTTAAAACCGCCTCGTTCAGTAAGCAAAGCATTTTTGCCAAGACTCGATGAAATGCAAGTAACTAAAATCGTACCCGCCGTTGCAACACGTCCCGCCATCTCTCCCGCAGGGGTTAATTTTCTCGAAGTATTCCCAACAAGCACTCCATCAATATCCGTAGGCGTAACCCATGGAATACCGTCATCAGAATAATATTCGGTATTGGACGGTGATGGAGTTGTCCCAACCATAATCGTACCTATATCTTTTAATTTTTTCTTTTCCCACGGGCCATCGAAGCCGCGGAAGCGGAGGGCCGGGATTTGTTTTTCGTCCTTCATGATTCAGTCCTCCGTGAAGAGGGATTTCCATCCCGCGAGACCTTTTTCGTCGTAGTCGCTCCCCGCGAGGTCGTCCATGAGAGAGGCGAGAGCCCGCCCGGCGCCGCGGCTCTTCGTCTCGATGTCGAGGGCGGTGGTGCCGTATTTCTCCATGACAGCCGTCACCGCGTCGGCGAGGCGCTTCGGCACGGCGTCCGCCATGGCTGTGAGAGACGCACCGAGGGGGGCCGCCCATTTCTCCGTGAGGAGCCGCCGCGCTTCTTCGTCCGTGAGCCGGGAGATGCGGGCGCGTACTTCTTCCTCGAGAGCCGCTTCCCGGGCTTTCACATCCGTCCGGAGAGATTTCTCCCGCGCGAAGAGCGCGTCCGCCCGGAGGAGCATCCCCTCCGCCGTATCGTCCGGGAAGGTGATGCCCGCCCGGAGCGTCCGCAGCCGGGCCTGCACTTTGCCTTTCGCGTAGGGTGCTTTCCCCTCCATCGCGCCCCAGTCCGCTTCGGCGTGGGCGGCGATGTAGGCGAGCTTTTCTTCTTTCCCCGCTTTCCGGTCGAGAAGGGCGAGGTAGCCCGCAAGGGCCGCCGTCTCCGGCGTGTCCGCGCCGGAGAGGATTTCTTCCGCGCGCCGGGCGAGCTCCTTCGGATTGAACGCCGTGCCGCTCTCGTTCACCCACGGCCCGTCCTTTTCCTCTTCGGGGAGGCTGTCGAGAATTTCCTCTTCCTCCGCGGCGACGGCGGCGAGGTCCTGCTCTGCTTTTTCGATGGCGGCGCGCTCCTCCGGGAAGAGGCGCCGCTCCACGAGGTCGAAGGGCAGGATGCGCCCCTGCCAGCCGTCCTGCACTTCCACGTCGCGGCCGCCCGCTTTTTTCAGCACCATGCGGGGCTCCACGGCGCGCACGGCCTCCCATCCTTCGGTCTGGATGGCTTCGAGGTCGAGGGCGACGGCGCTCCACGCGTCGTCCAGGCGCTGGTAGGCGGCGTAGGGATCGATGAGGGAGAAGCCCGCGAGGCGGCGGCGGATGTCTTCCCAGAGGCGGTCTTCTTCCCGCACGGCGTCGAGGGAGGCCGGGTCCGCGAGGAGGCGCTCCGCCGTGGCGGGCACGAAGTCCGCGAAGCGCGCCCGGTAGTCCGCGAGGAAGCGGCGCATCCCTTCGTCGTCCCGCACGGCGGCGGCCATGTCCTCGTGGGCGGGCTGCGCGTAAGGCGTGCCGTCCCGGCGGAAGAGCCGGTCCCGCAGGCCGGGGAAGGCGTCCCAGTACGGGGCGAGGGCGTCCAGCTCCGCCTCGGGGAGGCCGCCGTAGAGGGAGGCGTAGATGTCCCACGTCTCGGCCGCGTCTTTTCCCGCGATGTACCGGGGGATATTCAGATTGTACCCGTTCGCGCGGATTTCCTCTTTCGTCACCACGCGGGCAAATCCGGGCACGTCCTCCCGGCGGATGACCGCGTCGGCGATGCGCCGGATATTCGACGCCTGGAGTTTATTCTGCTTGCCCTCTTTGATGTATTCTCCGGAAGCGTCCACGAAGAGCACGTCCGAGCTGTCCCGCTTCTGCCGGAGGATCATGATGATGGTGGGGATGCCCGTGCCGAAGAAGATATTCGCCGGGAGGCCGATGATGGCGGAGATGTGGTTATTCTCGATGAGATTTTTCCGGATTTTCCCTTCCCCTTCGCCGTCCGCGTCGCCCCGGAAGAGCACGCCGTGCGGGAGGACGATGGCCATGATGCCGTCGGGCTTCAGGTGGTACAGGTCGTGCAGGAGGAAGGCGTAGTCCGCCTTGCTCACCGGGGCGAGGCCGTAGCGGTAGCGCGGCTCGGACTCTTTGCCCTGAGGATTCCAGTGCTGGGAGTAGGGCGGATTGGACACGACGGCGTCCACGTAGAGCGGGTCGTACGTGCCCGCCGGGTCCGCGTCGTCGAACCACGGCCAGTCCGCTTCGAGGGTATCGCCGTTCCGGGCGGTGATGTTGTCCGGCTTGATGCCCCGCATGATGAGATTCATGCGCGTGAGGTTGTACGTATTTTCTTTCAGCTCCTGCGCGTAGTAGAGGATATTGTCCTTATTCGTCATGTACCGGGCGGCGCTCTGGCCGATGGTGATGAGGAGGGAACCGGAGCCGCTGGTGGGGTCGTAGATCTTGATGTGCTCCCGCCCGCGCAGGTGATGGGCGATGATGTCCGACATGAGGCGGGACACTTCGTGGGGCGTGTAAAATTCCCCGGCTTTTTTCCCGGCGTTCGCCGCGAAGTTGCTGATGAGGTATTCGTAGATGTAGCCCAGCACGTCGTAGTCCTGCCGCCCGTCCATGGGGATGTCCCGGATGAGCTGGATGAGGTCGCTGATGGCCTTCGTCTGCGCGCCCGTGCTCTCGCCGAGCTTGCTCAGGCCGGTCTCGAGGGTGGCGAAGATGCGGTGGAAGATTTTCTCATGGTGCGGGCTGAGGAGGCGGCTGAACGCGGAGAGCGCCGTGCGCACTTCGCCCACGGAAAAATCCGGGCCCTCCGCGAGCCACGTGGAAAAAAGATGCTCGTACGCCATGAAGTAGCCCAGATTTTCCCGGCAGAAGGAGACCACGTCTTCATTCTCCTCCCGCAGCGCCTCGGGAAAATCCTCCGCGGCGAGGCCGTTCTCCCGCAGGTATTTCTCCTCCTGATCGGACAGGAATTTATAGAAGATGAAGCCGAGGATGTAGTCCTTGTATTCGTTGGCTTCGATTTTGGAACGCATCTTATTCGCCGCGTTCCAGATTTTCGCCGCAAGCTGCTGTTTATTCATGGTTCCCCCCACAGAGCCCGCCGGAGCGGGCAAATACAACTGATACTTTGACACCATTATAAAACAGCGCGCCCGGAAAAAGAATCGCTCCGCCCAAAAGAAAGAAAATTTCCCGCCCCGCCATGAAAGTAAAGCCCTGCAAGCCATCTTTTCTCTCGGAAGACAGAACGCTTTCGCCTTCGGACTGACAACTCATCATACGTTTTTACCCTCTGCATTTGATGTATAAAATGTTTGCAAAACTTTCTTTACCTCTTGTTCTGTTGCCTCCAGATGCAGGTCTCGAACCGTACGGCCTTCTTCTTCCATATGCTTCACAAGGACAAAATACGCCGCGGCTTTTTCTGCTTCCGCCTGCGTAAGTTTTTCTTTCTCCGGGGAATGACAAAACCGGGACAATGTATTCTGTAATGGAGTATCTATTACGGCTTCTGCATTCGGATACCACAACCAAATACGATGGGAAGCTCTGCCGGAAGACGCATCCCCCGTCTGGATATACGCAATCATTTTTAATACTAAGGGCAGGCCGTTTCCCTGTTCCTGCCAGAACCGCTCAAATTTCTTGTCCTTCTGTCTCTCACTGTACCATTGCCATACTGTCAGAATCCCGTAAATTTCTTCTTCACGCAGGAAAGCCACTGGGGAAGCAGACGCTTCCTCCACTTTCTGCGCAAAATATGCACTGAGCTGTTCAAATGCCTCTGCAGAAAGAACCGGATGCGAAATTCCCAATCCATTGGCTCCATAAAGCCAATGCTGTCCAATCCCGCACAGCACCAGCAATTTCCACATCATGGAAAGGGAAATTCCCGGAGTTTTCATGATGGACAGCGGCATCGTATCATCCCACAGGTCGCTTCCCTTTTTCTTTACTGTTTGTTGTAACAGCACTCGCAAAAAGCGCCGTTCCACACCCCAGAGAGAATCCAGCCCACCTTCTGTATCCGCGCCAAGCCGCAAGGGGGATAACGCCAGAAGGAATCGCTGGAGGAACTGTACATCCACAGCAAATTTTTCCGGCTTTGCCTCACAAATACTTCGAGCCTTTTCCAGAAAAGACAGCAGGCATCCATTTTTCCGTAAAATTTTCAGTTCTTCGGCCAGAATTTCCGGGGATTCTATTTCCAGCAGCCGTACAACCTGATCCACCGGCACCGCATCGGTCGGCAGCAACAATTGAAAATATCGGTCAAAATAACCCGCCTGACAAATTCTCTGCGAAATCATACCGTCCACCGTTCCCGCCTCTTTCCGAGCCCAACCGACCTGAGCGGCAAAAGCAGGAAACATTTTCGCTATCATTTGTCCCAATCCGGGTTTCTTATCCAATGCAAATCGGGCATCCATTTCTTTGGCCACATTATCTACAACACCGTTTCCCTGCTCCCATTCCAAGATACCCGTCGTCTGCACAAGAAGAGTATTTCGATGACGATATAAAAAGGAAATCAAATCTGGCTCGTATAAATCGAGTACAGTAACCGCCAGCAAATCCCCGACATCACAATCATTTCCGCAGGCGTTATACCGAAAAGAAAACGCATTGGCAATCCGGTGGCAATCACGAATTGTTTTAACATATTCCGTCAGGATACATGGCCAGATGCTGTTTAAATGAGTCACGTCCACATTGTCTTTTGAGCGTTGCTGCATACTATTTTGCAAGGAACCCCATAAAATCCGCCCGATCTGCTGTTGGCCCGCTTCCGGCACAGGAATAGACACCTGTACCACTTTATGCAGATAATCAAGCCCGCGTTCCTGCTGCATCTTGTCCAATGCGCGGACGACAATATTTTTGTCATACGCCAGTACGTAAATCACTTTTGGGAAATCTGCAATATTTTTCACCAGCTGAAACAGCAGCGCTATCTCTGCATCCGTCAATCGGTCGATATCATCAATAAAAAATAAAATCCATTTCCCCTGATTATTCAGAAAATCCTGCCGCACCCGCTCTTTCAATTCCATCACGGAAGCCTGGCCCCCTGCCTGTTGAATGAGCGACGTCAGTTTTTCTATAATTGCCGACGCAGAACCACTACTGTCAAGTAAAGTCAATACTCCCTGTAATATTGGCATCCATGGCGTAAGATGGGCAGTCAGCGTCCGCCCCATTTGTACGATACAGGACTGGCTGGACTTATTATTTTCTCCTGCTGCCTGACCCAGTGATTCAAAAAACAGCCGAAGTAACGATTCCCGGTCTGTAGCAAACCAGGAATTGAATGTCTGTACATCTAAAATCTCTGTACTCAGATAATGTTCCATCAAATGGAACAGGGAGGTCTTCCCGCTTCCCCATGTTCCTTCCAACCCAATCACAATTCCATCTTTTGTTTTCTCCTGCGTTTTGATATAGCCCTCAATCATATGCGCCAGTTGTTTCGCAAAAGGCGCTCGTTCCAATACATCCTCCTCCGGTTCTGTTATTGGCAGATCTTTCTCAATCATTTTTACCTCCACTCCTGATTTGATTTACCAAAGCCAATACGTTCTTACATGTCTATATAACTTTACTATAACAAGTTTTATCAGATATTTCCTTGGCAAGAGATTTACGCTTACATGCTATACAAAAAACATTCATGTTCCTGATAAAACCGAAAAAGCATCCTCTCGCGGGGATGCTTTGCTTTTGGAGCGGATGAAGGGAATCGAACCCTCTACATTCAGCTTGGGAAGCTGACGTTCTACCGATGAACTACATCCGCGTATGGAATTTACAAAACATATTGTATCACATCTCGCGCAGACTGCCAACCGGGCGCATGCGCTTCGCCCGCTGAAGGACGCGGGCCAGGGGGTAGGAGGAGGCAGCGGTGAGGAGCATACCGGGGAGGGCGGCGAGGGCGAGGGCCGCAAAGCCGCCGCCGGCCGCAAGGGAGAGGACCGCCCGGGCCGCCAGCGTGCCCGCCGGGCCGGCGAGGACGTAGAAGAGGCGGGTCGGGCCGAGGAGGAGGTACACCGCGCCGGCCCCGAGGCGGAAGGTCATGGCCACGAGGGCGTGGAGGACGGTCGCGCCGCCGCAGAGGAGGGAGAGGGCCGTGGCGAGGCAGCCCGCGAAGAAGTACACGCGGAAGCCCCACACGCCGCACACAGCGACGGCGAGCGGCGCGGAGAGCTGAAATTCGCTCCCCGGAACGGGCGAAGGCAGGCGGAGGAGCCCTGCGGCGAAGAGGAGCGTCCCGAGGAGGGCGGTCTCGGCGAGGCGGCGGGCGTTCACGGGCGGCTCCGCCACAAACGGATGAGGATGCGCGCCGCTTCGTCGATTTCGTCCGCGGTGTGCGCGGCGGTGACGGTGAGGCGGATGCGGCTGGTGCCTTCGGGGACGGACGGGGGCCGGATGGCGGAGAGGAGGAGCCCCTCTCCGCGGCAGGCCGCGGCAAAGGCGGTGGTTTCTTCTTCGCCGCCCATGACGATGGGGAGGATGGGCGTGTCTCCCGGCAGAAGAGGAAGGCCCGCCGCGGCGAGGGCGGAGCGGAGACGCGCCGTATTCGCCCGGAGGCGGCCGAGGTAGCGTTCGGGCGCTCTTTCGAGGAGGCGGAGCGCGGCGAGGGCGGCCGCGGCGGTGGAGGGCCCGATGGCGGTGGAAAAGATGAAGGGCCGGGAGCGGTTCCGCAGCCAGGCGATGACGTCTTTCGACGCGCACACGAAGCCCCCTTCCGAGCCGAGGGCTTTGCTGAGGGTGCCTGCCTGGAGGTCGATCACGCCGGGCATATGCCAGTATTCGGCGGTGCCGTGCCCTTTGTCTCCGATGACGCCGGTGGCGTGGGCGTCGTCCATGAGGAGGCGCGCGCCGTAGGTCTTCGCGAGCTCCGCGAGGGCGGGCAGATTCGCCACGTCTCCGTCCATGCTGAAGACGCCGTCGGTGACGATGTACCGCTCCCCTTCGCAGGGGGTGTCCGCGAGGAGGCGGCGGAGGGCGTCCATGTCGCTGTGGGGATAGACGGCCACGCGGGCGCGGGAGATGCGGCACCCGTCGATGAGGCTCGCGTGGTTCAGGCTGTCGCTGAAGACGACGTCCTTTTTGTCCGCGAGGCCGTAGAGGATGCCCAGATTGGTCATGTAGCCCGTATTGAACACGAGGCAGGCTTCGTAGCCCTTGAACCGGGCGAGCTCCGCTTCCAGGTCGGACAGTTCAAAGGACGCGCCGGAGGTGAGCCGCGCGCCGCCGGAGCCGGTCCCCCACCGGAGCGCTTCCCGGGCCGCTTCGATGACGGCGGGCTCGTGGGTCATGCCGAGGTAGTCGTTGGAATGGAAGACGAGGGCGCGCCGCCCCTCCCGGATGAGACCCATGGAGGCGGTCTCCATGCGGAGATCGGAAATGGCGCGGTACTGGCCGCGCCGCCGGATATCGTCCAGCGCGGCGGGAATGTCAGCGAGTTTCATCATGAGCCTCCACGAGCACGGTCTGCTCCTGCATGTAATCAATATACGCGGCGATGTCTGTGCCGGGCGCGGCGAAGAAGACGCGGCCGCCCACGGGATCGCCTTTTTCCTTGAGCACGGGGATGCGGCAGTAGCCGAAGCGCGGGGAGCCCACGTAGCCCGTGACGTACTGCGGGTCGTCGGACCAGCAGAGCTCGGCCACGGTACCCGGCGCGGCGGCGACTTTCGACGCGAGTACGAGCGCTTCCCGCGGATGGTCTCCGCCAAGGCCGCGGGCGGCCATCATGCGGTCGTAGGCGGCGCTGTCCGCGGCGTCCATATTGGTGCAGCGCACGCCCCGCTCCCCGAGGCCATCGAGGCGCGCCCCGGTCTCGCTGTCGAGGACGAGCGCCCCGCGGAGGCTGTCCCGGAGCGCGGCGAGGGCCGCGATGCCCGCTTCCGCCGCTTCCGGCGACACGCCCGCGCGGACGAGTTCATCCCGGGCGGCGCGCCGGCCTTCTTCGACGGTGGACGCGTCCCGCCCGTACAGGGGCAGGAGCGGGCACGTGCGGATGGATTCGGGCCGCACTTCTTCCACGCGGATCTGGATGAAATCCGCCCGGCCCCGTTCGTGGTCGCGCGCCCGGCGGAGCATGGCGGCGCACACGGCCTCCACTTCGTCTTCGGGGACGATGCGCTCCGCGCCGGAGATGTGCCGGCCGCCTTCCCCGCGCCGTCCGCCTTTGCTGGATCTCATTTTTACACTGTAGAGCATGCCATCCTCTTCTTTGTAAACAAATTCTCAAATATCAGTTGACTATATTCCTGTAAAAAGAGCACCCCGCGGTCTCCCGCAGGATGCCCATACGCACAGTATAGTGAACCCACTTTATTTTGTCAATTTGACAAAATAAAATTAATTTACAATTTAGTCTGGAATATCCTTCCTTTTCAGTCAAGATTGTCAACCATTTTCGTGAGGTCACGAAAATGGTTGACAATCTTGACTAGAAATTTTCCCCGGGAAGTTTTCCCGATTGCTCTATTAACTTTTTCTCCTGAGTTTTCACCCTACGTTCCAATTTCCTGATGTCTTCGGCCGGAGGAAGATTTTCTGGACGAATCCCTCGTTGGCCCAGCATTTCTCTGACGGTGCGGTTATTCTGCACGTGCTCCGTCGTAATGGAAGGTTCTCCCTGCAAATCTTTTTCTTCCACGTTATAATTCGTCATTTCTGTAGCAAGATTTTTAGCGGCAATGGTAAGTGTAGGCAAAAAATCGGCCAGCGGACGATTGGCTTTCACCTGCAGCCGGTCTTTCATCTCCTGCGTCGTATATCCGCCGAAAAGAGCCCGATCCCCTTTGGAACGAATCCGTCCAAATCCCGCATCGTCTACGCCTCGTTCGTAAATATTTCTTGAAAGCCTTTTTTCCGCTTCACGCAGTCTTTCTCTGGCTTCTGTCCGTGCGATATAAGCCATCCGCGCTTCAATCAGCTCCTGCTTTCGTGTTTGTACGGCAAAATAGCTCTGGGCAAATGCGATTTCCTGCTTCTTTACATCTCCGTTCTGTGCAATCAAATAGCAGGCATATCGGGTAAGCATATAATCTTTGACCGCCCGTTTGGAACCACTGCCCAGCGATACAATACGCGTCTCTGCCTGAAAATGATTTTTTACCGGCACGTTTGCCGCCTGACAGGACTCCATGGCTCGCACAATGGCTTTATAAAAATTTTCCCAGCGGTCATACCCGAGCAGGGGCATCAATTCTCTGGCATACCAGTATTCAATTTGTTCATCCGGCGTATGGTGAATGATTTTATCAAAGGATTGTTTAATGACTGTCATCTGTGCGCGGTCCATGCTCTTGTCCTCCCGAGATGCGAATAAATGTTTTCTGCATTATAAGACAGATGTGGACCAGCCGCAACTCAATTTTCTTTCACAGTTTCAGCACGCGCTGGATGGCTTCGTTGCGGCCGATAAGGAGGATGGTCATGTCCGGGGCGAGGCGGGTGGCGGGCGAGACGCCCGCGTCGATGACGCCTTTTTCTTTCACTGCCATGATATTGACGTGGTACGCGCGGCGCACGTCGAGCTCGCCCACGGTCCGGCCCGCCCACGGCCCGGGCACGGCGATCTCATACACCGCGTGGTCCCGGTCGAGTTCGAAGTAATCGAAGACGCGGTCCGAGCTGTAGCGGATGGCGGTCCAGACGGCGAGCTGCTTCTCCGGATAGACCACCTGATCCGCGCCGTTGCGCAGAAGAAATTTTTCGTGGATACCCCGGGCGGCGCGGGCCACGACGAGCTTCGCCCCCAGTTCTTTCAGCAGGGACGCGGTCTCGAGCGAGCTCTGGAAGTCGTCGCCGATGGCCACGATGCAGAGGTCGAAATTCGGCACGCCGAGGGAGTCGAGGAAGGCGCGGTTTGTGCTGTCCCCGATGAGGCCCCGCGTGAGGTACGGGAGCGCCATCTCCACGCGGTCTTCGCAGCGCTCCACGGCGAGCACTTCATGATGGAGCTCGTACAGTTTCTTTGCGATATGCCGGCCGTAGCGGCCCAGCCCGATGAGCAGTACAGATTTCATGATTCCTCCGGAAACGATCAGCCCGCCGCCACTTTTTCTTCGGGAAGGCGCGCCAGCGGGGAGCGGCTGTCCCGATGGGCCGCATAGATGAGGGTGAGCGCGCCCACGCGGCCGAAGAACATGAGCGCCATGAGCACGCACCGCGAGAGGACGCCCGCTTCGGCGGTGACGCCCACCGTGAGGCCCACCGTGCCGATGGCGGAGGCGCACTCAAAGAGGCAGTCCAGGAAGGACAGGCCTTCGCGGTAGCTCACGAAGAGGCTCCCCGCCAGAAGGAGCGTGAGGTAGAGGAGGAGCACCGTGAGCGCCTGCCGGATGGATTCGGGGGCGATGCGCCGGCCGAAGCATTCCACGTCCCGGCGGAGGCGGAACGTGGCGATGGCCGCCGCGAGGAGCGTAAAGAAGGTGGTGGTCTTGATGCCGCCCGCGGTGGAGCCCGGGCCGCCGCCGATGAACATGAGCACCACGAGGATCATGCGGCCCGCCTCGGTCATGGCGGTGAGGTCCACGGAGTTGAATCCCGCGGTGCGCGCCGTGACGGACTGGAAGAGCGCCGCGAGCACCCGGGCCCGTCCGTCGAGGCCGGCGAAGTCGCACGCGTAGAAGACCGCCGCGGGAATGAAGATGAGGCCCGCCGTGGCGGCGAGGATCATTTTCGTCTGGAGCCGGCACCGGGAAAGGCGGCCGCCCGAGGCGAGAAGGTCCGCCCAGGTGAGGAAGCCCAGCCCTCCGGCGACGATGAGCGCCATGATGGTGCCGTTGATGACCGGATGGTCCGCGTAGTACACGAGGGAGCTCCCCGGGGCGAGGATGCCCGTCAGGTCGAAGCCGGCGTTGCAGAAAGCGGAGATGGAATGAAAGACCGCGAACCACAGGCCCCGCGCCCAGCCGAAGTCGGCGATGAAGACGGGGGCCATGGCGAGCGCGCCCAGCCCTTCGAAGAGGAGGGTCCCCCGGAGGATGAGCCGGAGGATCTGCACGAGGCCGCCGAGCTGCGGCGCGGCCACCGCTTCCTGCAGGGTGCTCCGCTGCATGAGGCTCACCCGCCGCCCGGAATACACGGCGATCATCATGGCGAGCGTCACCACGCCCATGCCGCCGGTCTGGATGAGGGCGAGAATGACAAGCTGGCCGAAGAAGGTCCAGTACGTGCCCGTGTCCACCGTGACGAGCCCGGTGACGCACACCGCGGACACCGCCGTGAAGAGCGCGTCCATCACGCCCGCGCCGCCGTGCGACGCAAACGGCAGGAGAAGCAGCGCCGCCCCCGTAAGGATCGCCGCCGCAAAACTCACCGTGATGATCTGAAAGGAAGACAATCCCCGCTGCGCCATACCGGCCTCCATCTTGACTTCTGACATGTCCCGTATCTGTCCTCCATCATACCATAACGGCCGGAAACGCGCATCCCGCGGGGATTTCCGCCGATTTCCGCAAAAAGTTTTGACATTCATTTCCTCTATGTGTATAGTTAGACATATGAGTAAAAGATATGGGGACGTACGTATATTCTGAAAATGCCGCATCCCCCGGCGCAAGCGAGGAGGACCTCTCATGACGCTGCAGCAGCTGCGCTACATCATTCAAATCGTCCAGTCCGGCTCCATCAGCATGGCCGCCCAGAAGCTGTACATCACCCAGCCGAGCCTGTCCAAATCCGTGGCGGATCTGGAAAAGGAAATGGGCATCACCATCTTCAACCGGAACAACCGCGGGGTCTATCTTTCCGACGACGGGGCCAAATTCCTCGCCTATGCCCGGCAGATCGTGGAGCAGGCGGATCTCCTCGAGCACCAGTACAAATTCGGCCCGCCTATCCGGCGCGTCTTCGCCGTGTCCTCCCAGCACTACGCCTTCGCGGTGGACGCTTTCGCGGCGCTCGTGCACGACTACAAGGACGAGCAGTACGAATTTGCCCTCCGCGAATCCCGCACGTACGACATCATCGAAGACGTGCGCACCCAGCGGAGCGAGCTGGGCATCCTCTACCTCTCCAAGTTCAACCGGGACGTGCTGCAGCGCATCTTCCAGAATGCGGAGCTGAATTTCGTACCGCTCTTCAAGGCAAAGCCCCACGTCTTCCTCTCGAGGAACCATCCGCTGGCGCACCGCAAGTCCGTCACGCTGAAAGACCTGAAGCCCTACCCGCGCCTCACCTACGAGCAGGGGCTGGACCACGCCTTCCACTTCACGGAAGAGCTGCACTCCACGGAAGAAGCGCAGCGGAGCATCGTCGTGTCCGACAAGTCCACCATGTTTCAGCTCATGGGCGACGTCCTGGGGTACAATATCGCCTCGGGCGCGCTCAACGCGGACCCGGACAGCGAGGAAATCGTGCCGGTGCTGCTGAAGTCGGCGGAAGTGATGGACATCGGCTACATCCATCCCACGGACCACCCCCTGTCGGCGCTGTCCGAAGAATTTCTGAAACATCTCCAGACGTGCATCGAGCACTTCACCCAGTCGGAGAGCGCCGCGAAGGCCCGCTCCTGAAAACAGGCAGAAAAAAAGAGACTCCTCCGGGAGTCTTTTCTTTTTGCGCCGCCGCGCCTCAGTCCGCGAGCTTTTCCAGGAGGCGGATGAGCTCCTCCTGCTCCGCTTCGGTCAGCCGCCCCATGATCTGGGACACCCGCTGGTAATGACGCGGAAGGAGCTCCGCCATGAGCGCGCGCCCCGCATCGGTGAGGCGGATGCGCTTCTGCCGGCCGTCCGCTTCGGCGGCGCTCTCCGTGACGAGGCCGTCCCGCTTCATGCGGGAGAGCATCATGCTGATGGTGGCGCGGGTCACTCCGGCGGTTTTCGCCAGCTCCGACGGCGCGAGGGCCGTATTTTTCTGGTACAGGATGATGAGCACGCCGAATTTCCCGCTGGAAATGCCCCGGCTCCGCACGATGCCGTCGAGCACGGTGTCCTGAATGTCCTGCCCGGCCCGCATCACCTGCAGCATGGCGAGCACCTCCGCCGGATGGATGAGCGGATTGTCCCGGGCGTATTTTTCCAGCTCTGCCCGCGGGGGAATGACCACTTTTGCCATACGATCTCCTTTCCTCTCTCTGCATTCGTTAGCTATCTAACAGTCAGTATAAAAGAAATCCGCCCCCTGTGTCAAATCGTTTCCTCTGCGGGCAGATAAAAAAGCGCCCCGCGAACCGCTTCATCATGGCTGTCCCGGGGCGCTTTTATTTTATTTCCTTATACCATTTCCGCCGGTGCATCAGGACGATGCGTCCGCCGGCCGCGGACCTGCGGCGAGGTACAGCGCCGCGCCCGCGAGGAGAAGCACCGCCGCGAGCGTGCACGAAGCCCACGGCGTCTCCGGGCCATTCAGCAGGAAGGCCGCCGCCGGTCCCGCCGCCGCGCCCACGTCGGTGAGCATGGAGTAGAGGGTCATCACCTTCACCCGCGCGGAATGGGCCGCCGTATCCGCCGCCACGGCATCGCCCACGGTGGTGAGGGATGTGGCCGCCGCCTCCGCCGCGAGAATCAGGGCCAGCCACAGCGAGGGCGGCCACGCGCCGGGGAGCGCCGCGAAGCACGCCGCGCCGCAGACGGACGTGCCCACGAAGAGCCGCTTCCGCCCGCCCGGCCGGTCGGAGAGCCAGCCGCAGAACGGCGCGAGCCACGGCTCCCACGTCCAGCGGACGGCCTGCAGTACGCCGCCCAGAGAGGCTGCGCCGAGCACCAGGCCGCCGAGAGCGAGCCCCTCCGGGAAGCGCACCTTCACGAGGTAGCTCACGGTGGACACGAGCATGCCCTGATAGACAAAGGCCACCGCCGCCCCCACGGCGAGCACCGCCAGCACCCGCCAGTGCGCCGCGAGAGAGAAGCCGTCCTCCTCCGCCGCGTCCGCCGCCATGCCCCGCGCCGAAGCCGGCACCGCCGCGAGGATGAGGGGAAACGCCGCGAGCGACACCGCCGCGAAGACCGCGCAGGTCCACGCCGTGCCCAGACTGTCCGCGAGAAATCCGCCGAGAAGCATGCCGAAGAGGCTGCCCGTGCGCATGAGCCCATTGTAGAGGCCCATGGCCCGGCCGCGGCGGGACGCATCCGCCGTCTCCATCACCGTGAAATACGCGCCCAGCCGCAGGAAGGTCCACGCGAGGCCCCAGAGCGCGCGCAGAAGAAGCAGCGCCCAGAAGGTCCCCGCCAGTCCATAGCCCGCGGTCGTCGCGCACGCCAGCGCCGCCGCGCCGAGCATGCCGCTCCGCGCCGACAGCCGCCGGTACAGCCGGGACACGAGAGGATTCAGGGGAAGCCGCACGAAGCGGTTCACCGAGAGCAGCAGCCCCGCCTGCCAGAACGCATTGAGTCCGAATTCCTCCCAGTGTACGGGGAGCACCACGTAGAGCATGGAATCGCCCACCATGCACAGCGCCGTCACCGCCGCGGCGAGCACCACCGGCGATGCGGCCCGCCGCTCTCTGTCCGCTGTCATACGACCGCCTCCTTTTTTGATCGGGCCCCTATCATAGCACGGGCGGACGGCCGCTTCAATGGGATTTTTATACCATTTTTCCATTTTCGCATGAAATGAAAATTTTTCCTCATACATGCATTGACATTTCTCCGCCGTACTCCCATAATTGAGAGAATATCATCATCTCGGTGCGTATGCAGAATCGGGGGAATGCCTCATGAAACGGAACAACGCCTTCGTCGCCATCGGCCTCATGCTCTTCGCGCTCTTCTTCGGCGCGGGCAATCTCATCTTCCCGCCCTTCCTCGGTCAGCAGGCCGGGACGGACACGATCCCCGCGGTGATCGGCTTCCTCCTCACCGGGTGCGGGCTGCCGCTCCTCGCGGTGGCCTCCGTGGGCTGGTCCGGACAGAACCTCGAAGGCATGGGCGGGCGCGTCGCCCCGTGGTACGGCGTCTTCATGGTGGCGGCCATCTCCCTCACCATCGGCCCCTTCTTCGCCATCCCCCGCACGTGCTCCACCTCGTACGAAATGTCCGTGGCGCCGCTCCTGGGCGGCCTCGGCGGCGCGGGCCTCTTCGCCTACTCGCTCCTCTTCTTCGCCCTCACGTGGTGGCTCGCGGTGACGCCGTCGAAGCTCGTGGACCGGGTGGGCAAGCTCCTCACGCCCATCATGCTGGTGCTGCTTCTGGCGCTCTTCGCGGCGTACGCCCTCCATCCCATGGGCGCGTGGCAGCCTCCGGCGGCGGCGAAATACAGGGACGCCTTCTCCGCCTTTTCCTCGGGCTTCATCGAAGGGTACAACACCATGGACGGCCTGGCGGGCCTCCTCTTCGGCATCCTCGTGGTGGACGCGGTGCGCGCCACCGGCCGGACCTCGCCCCATGCCGTCGCGGGCGACACCCTCCGCTCGGGCATCGTAGCCATGTTTTTCATGTGCGTCATCTACGTCTTCCTCGCCCTCATCGGCGCGTCCTCCGTCCTGCCGCTGGGCATGCAGGAAAACGGCGCGCCCATCCTCGTGGGGGCCATGAACTGGTACTTCGGCGCGGCGGGTCCGCTCCTGCTCGCGGTGATCGTCGCGCTGGCGTGCCTCACCACCAGCATCGGCCTCGTGGCCTCCGTGGCGGCGCTCTTCCACGCCCTCGTGCCGAAGATTTCCACCCGCGCCTTCGCCACGGTCTTCTCGCTCTTCTCGTGCGGCATCGCCAATTTCGGCCTCACCACCATCATCTCCGCCGCCGTGCCCGTGCTGGTCTTCCTCTATCCCCTCACCATCGCTCTCATTTTCCTCACTTTCCTGAACGGCGCGTTCCACGGCTCGCCCCTCGTGCACCGCACGGCCACGCTCTTCACCTTCTTCCCCGCCGCATACGACGGCCTCGCCGCGCTGGGAGCGGCCCCCGCGCCCCTCGCCGCCGTGATGGACGCGCTGCCGCTGGCGCAGTACGGCCTCGCGTGGTTCCCCATCTTCGCCGCCGGCCTCGCCCTCGGATGGGCGCTCCACCTCGCGGTGGAAAAGAAGCCCTCCGGCGAACCGGCGGGAAAATAACGCCCGCTCCGCCCGCCCCGCGCGGGCTTTTCTTTTGCGCCGCCCCGCGTTGACATTTCCCCCTCCGCCGGTCATAATGGAGAAATATACGTCTCTATTTCCAGTCATGACAGGGGGATTTTCATGAAACGAAACAACGCGTTCATCGCCATCGGCCTCATGCTCTTCGCGCTCTTCTTCGGCGCGGGGAACATCATTTTCCCGCCCTTCCTCGGGCAGCACGCGGGAACGAACACCGTGCCCGCCATCATCGGCTTCCTCCTCACCGGCTGCGGCCTGCCGCTCCTCGGGGTCGTCACGGTGTGCTGGTCCGGCAAGAACCTCCAGGACATCGCCGGGCGCGTCGCCCCGTGGTACGGCGTCTTCATGGTGGCGGCCATCTCCCTCACCATCGGCCCCTTCTTCGCCATCCCCCGCACGTGCTCCACCTCGTACGAAATGTCCGTGGCGCCGCTCCTGGGCGGCCTCGGCGGCGCGGGCCTCTTCGCCTACTCGCTCCTCTTCTTCGCCCTCACGTGGTGGCTCGCGGTGACGCCCACGAAGCTCGTGGACCGGGTGGGCAAGCTCCTCACGCCCATCATGCTGATCCTCCTCTTCGCTCTCTTCGCGGCGTACATTCTTCACCCCTTCGGCGCGTGGCAGGCGCCCACAGACTCGCGCTATATGGACGGCGCCTCCGCCTTCACCGCGGGCATCATGGAAGGGTACAACACCATGGACGGCCTGGCGGGCCTCCTCTTCGGCATCCTCGTCATCCAGGCCGTGCGCCTCACCGGCACCGACGACCCGCACGGCATCGCCCGGGAAACGACGAAATCCGGCGTGGTCGCCATGGGATTCATGTGCATCATCTACGTCTTCCTCGCCTTCATCGGCGCGTCCTCCGTCATGCCCCTCGGCGTGCAGGAAAACGGCGTGCCCATCATCGTGGGCTCCATGAGCTGGTACTTCGGGAAAATCGGCCCGGCGCTCCTCGCGGTCATCGTCATGCTCGCATGCCTCACCACCAGCATCGGCCTCGTGGCCTCCGTGTCCGCCCTCTTCCATACCCTCGTGCCGAAGATTCCCTCCCGCGTCTTCGCCACGGTCTTCTCCCTCCTCTCCTGCGGCATCGCGAACTTCGGCCTCACCACCATCATCTCCGCCGCCGTGCCCGTGCTGGTCTTCCTCTATCCCCTCACCATCGCCCTCATCCTCCTCACCTTCCTGAACGACGCCTTCCGCGGCTCGCCCCTCGTGCACCGCACGGCCACGCTCTTCACCTTCCTCCCCGCCGTGTACGACGGCCTCCGCGTCCTCGGCGCGGCCCCCGCGCCCCTCGAAGCCTTCATGCGCGCCCTGCCCCTTTCCTCCTACGGCCTCGCATGGATTCCCGTCTTCGCCGCCGGCCTCGCCGCAGGCTGGGCGCTCTACCTCGCTGCCGGACGCAAACCCTCCGAAGAATATCTCCGGGACCATCCGGACAACGCATGAAAAAAAGCATCCCTGCGGATGCTTTTTTCATTTCTCTCCCGCCGACGAATCTTTCGTCAAAAATACGGCCCCGTACGAAGAAGCCTTTTTCTTCATACGGGGCCGTATGCGCAGAAGGAAGAAACTGCCGCGATGCGGGGTACTCCCGTGTTCGACAGTCGCGCGCATCGGCCTCCGTGCAGAATGTACGGACAAGTTTTCCCTCTCGCCTGCATCCCCGCAAAGTAAATCCAATGAATTGAAAGGTGTCTGCCGCCGTACCGCCTGAAAACAAACCGGCCAGCGCTGGTGCAGCTCCCCGCCCATTGGAATGGAGCCCGGCCCCGCAGGGGTGAGAATTGGCAGCTCGGAGCGCCCGGACGGAATGACTGTCTGAGCGACCGAAGGGAGCGAGTTTCATTCCGTCAGCGGAGGGCCGCCAATTCTCAGGGCGGAATGACCGGGCGGCGGTTTCTTCCTTTGCGCACTTTCCATTCTTTTTCGGAAAAGAAGGAAAGTGCGCGACCATGGAGCTCATGCTCCTGAAATGGATAAATTCGCGTGTTTCGGACACGTGCGGACTCTCTGTATGGGGCTGCTTCTTATGCAAGAAGAAACTTTTTCATCGCGATGGGTGCCCGCTCTCGAATAAGGAAAAACGTTTGCCATGTCATGCGGGCCCGCAGAATGGTGAGAAAAACTTTTTATTTCCAGCCACGGAGACGCGCCCCGCATTTCCTTTCAATAAAAAAGGCGTCTCCGCCTTCATTTCATTGGAAAAAGAATATTCAGATCAGAATCCCCTCCAGATGATCCATTTCATGCTGGATGACTTCCGCAGTGAATCCCGTGAAGCGCGCGCGCTGCTTTCTGCCTTTGAGCGGCGTCCACTCCATCTCCACCCACCGGGCGCGGAGGGTCCGGCGCGTGCCCGGAAGGGACAGGCACCCTTCCTCCGCTTCGTAGACTTCGTCCGATCGGCGGAGAAGGACGGGATTGATCATCACGAGGAGCGCGCCCCGGTCGAAGACGGCGATGATGCGCCGGCTCTCGCCGATCATGTTCGCCGCCATGCCGGCGCAGCGGTCCCGGTGCGCGCGGAGGGTGTCCGCCAGATCGCGGGCGGTCTTTCTGTCCGATTTCTCCGCCGGCGCGGAAGGACGCGCGAGGAAGAGGGGATCGGTGACAATGGGTCGGATCATGAGAGGCTCCTTTCTCTTTTTTCCTTATTATACCGGACTTGTGGAAAATGCGGAGCGTTTCTTCTATAATACAAGGTGATTGACTTCCGGAAAGGAAAGAGGGAACGGTATGTATTTCATCGACAGCTATGACGTGATCGTCGTCGGCGCGGGGCACGCGGGATGCGAGGCGGCGCTCGCCGCGGCGAAACTCGGAGCGAAGACGCTCCTTGCCACGATTTCTCTGGACAATGTGGCCATGATGCCCTGCAACCCCGCCATCGGCGGCCCGGGCAAGAGCCATCTCGTGCGGGAGATCGACGCGCTCGGCGGCATCATGGGCATCGCCGCGGACGCCACGGCCATCCAGATGCGCATGCTGAACCGCGGCAAGGGGCCCGCGGTGTACGCGCTCCGCGCCCAGTCGGACAAAAACGCCTACCACCGGTGGATGAAGCGCTGCGTGGAAAATACGGACAATCTCGACCTGAAGCAGCTCATGGTGACGGACATCCTCGTGGAAGACGGGCGCGCCGCAGGCGTCGTGACCGAGCTCGGCGAAGAATACCGCGCGCCGGCGGTCATCCTCGCCACGGGGACGTACCTGGACAGCAAGATCATCATCGGCGAGACCATCTACAGCGGCGGCCCCAGCGGCATGCGCCCGAGTCTCGTCCTGTCGGACAACCTCAGGAAGCACGGCATCGAGCTCCTCCGGTTCAAGACCGGCACGCCGAGCCGCGTGGACATGCGCACCCTCCATCCCGACCACATGCAGGTGGAAAAAGGCGACCCGGACCACCATGCCTTCTCCTTCATGGACGACGACACGGACCGGAACCAGCGGGACTGCTGGCTCACCTACACGAACGAGACCACCCACGACATCATCCGGGCGAACCTCTCCCGGGCCCCCATGTTTTCCGGGAAAATCCACGGCGTGGGCGCGCGGTACTGCCCCTCCATCGAAGACAAGGTGGTGCGCTTCGCCGACAAGACGCGGCACCAGCTCTTCGTGGAGCCGGAAGGGCTCGACACGAACGAAATGTACGTGCAGGGCATGTCCACCTCCATGCCCATCGACGTGCAGTACGCCTTCCTCCGCACCATCCCCGGCCTGGAAGACGTGAAGCTCATGCGCCCCGCCTACGCCATCGAGTACGACCTGCTCGACCCGCTGCAGCTCCTGCCGACGCTGGAGCTGAAAAAAATCCCCGGCCTCTACTCCGCGGGCCAGTCGAACGGCACCTCCGGCTACGAAGAGGCGGCGGCGCAGGGCCTCATGGCGGGCATCAACGCCGCGCTGAAGCTGCAGGGCCGGCCCCCCTTCATCCTGAAGCGCCACGAAGCGTACATCGGCGCGCTCATCGACGACCTCGTCACCAAGGGCACGAACGAGCCCTACCGCATGATGACCAGCCGCAGCGAATACCGGCTCATCCTCCGCCAGGACAATGCGGACCTGCGCCTCACCGAAAAAGGCCGCGCCATCGGCCTCGTCACCGACGAGCGGTGGGAGCGCTTCCTCGCGCGGAAAGCGCGCTACGAAGAAGCCATGGACTACATTCATACGGCGCGCTTCACCCCCACGAAAGAAACGAACGCCGCCATGGAAGCCATGGGCAGCGCCCCCCTCACGACCGGCATCGGCGCGGACAAAATTCTGAAGCGCCCGGAAGTGACCTACCGGAAAATGGTGGAGCACCTCGGCTGCCCGGCCTTCGCCCTCGACGCGGCGGAAGAAATGGAAATCACCGTAAAATACGAAGGGTACATCACCCGCCAGGAAGACGCGGTGCGCCGCGCGGCGAAAATGGAAGCGGAACTCATGCCCCCGGACATGGACTACCTGCACCTCGAAGGCATCTCCATCGAAGCGCGGCAGAAGCTCGACAAGATCCGTCCCCTGTCGCTGGGGCAGGCGGCGCGCATTTCCGGCGTCTCCCCGGCGGACATGTCCGTCCTCATGGTCTATGTGAAAGGAAAAAAATCCTGAGTCGTCTCACGAAAGGGGAATCCCTGTGACAGTTTCCGATATTTTCGCGGCGCTGACCATCGAAGCCGGCGAAGACGCCGCCGCCCGCATCGCCGCCTACCATGACCGCATCCTGGAGCTGAACGCCTCCATCAACCTCACGGGCATCCGGGACAAAGAAGAAAGCCTCATAAAGAACGTGTACGACTCCCTCACCTGCTACGACCCGGCGTGGTTTCCCGCAGGCGGCCGCGCGCTCGACCTCGGCACCGGCGCGGGCTTTCCCGGCATGATCCTCGCTCTCCTCCGGCCGGACATGCAGTTCGTCCTCATGGACTCCATCCAGAAAAAACTGCGCTGCGTGGAAGAAGCGGGGGCCGCCGCGGGCGCGCAGAACGTGAAATGCCTCCACATGCGCGCCGAAGAAGGGGGCCGGCGGAAAAAGCTCCGCGAGACCTTCGACGTGGTCACCGCCCGCGCGGTGAAAAGCCTCCCCGTGGTCGCCGAGTGGGCCCTCCCCTTCGTGAAAGAAGGGGGCTGCTTCCTCGCCATGAAAGGCCCCGGGGCCGACGAAGAACTCGCCGCCGCGCAGCCGCTCCTCGCGCTCATGCACACCGAACTGGAATCGAAAAAGGAATGCACCCTCCCCACGGGCGAGACCCGGTGCATCCTCTGCCTCCGCAAGCGCGGCCCCGCGCCGAAGACCTTCCCCCGCAAAGTGGGCGTGGCGGAAAAAAAGCCCATCGCCGCAGAGAGCGCGGCAAAATAACATACAACAGAAAAAACGGAACCGTTTCACAAAGAGACGGTTCCGTTTTTCGCTTGCAGTTTGTATGAAATTGTATGGTTCAGCCGATGACTTCCACGGTGACTTTCGCGCTGCCCCGGCCTGCGGCTTTTTCGAGGCCGGAGGGGTCTTCGACGCGGCCGAGAGGGGTATAGCGGAAAGGCGTGAGGAAAGATTTGTAGAAGAGGACCACGCAGTCATTCCCGTAGAGCATGAGGTCGCCCGCGCGGATTTTCGCGGGGCGCTTCGGCTCCGCGGGGAAGGGCTGGTCCAGATAGACGTATTTCTCGTTGCCGTTCAGCTCTTTCATGGTCCACGACGCAGGGAGGCGGGACGCGAGGGCGGAAGCGGCGGGGTTGTCTTCAAGGCGGGCGGTGAAGGCCGCGCCGTTCACGGTGAGGCGGATGCGCACGGCGGCCTCAGAGGGATTTCCCCAGTTCGTAAGCTTTCTTTTCCGCATCGGAGCCGGCGGCGCTCCCTGCATCGCCGAAGCCTCCGGCGAAGACGGTCCCCGCGAGGCGCGCTTTCTCGAAGCAGTCCACCCAGCCCTGCACGGCGGTCTTCGGCCCTTCTTCCGCTTCTTCCGAATCTTCCGCCGCGGAGGACAGGAAGTACACGTCGCGGAAGCTGTAGTCGCCCGCGAAGAGGGGATTCAGCCGGTCGAGGAGGGTCTTCAGGCTCCCGGCGACGCTGTAGTAGTAGACCGGGGACGCGAAGACGAGCACATCCGCGGCTTTCACCTGCTCTGCGATGGTCCGCGCGTCGTCGGCGATGACGCACTGCCTTGTCTTCTGGCAGGCGAGGCACCCCGTACAGAAGGCGAGGCGCTTCCCCTTGAGGGAGAGGGTTTCCACTTCGCAGCCCGCTTCCCGCGCGCCCTTCGCAAACGCCGCGGCGAGGAGATCGGAATTGCTCCGCCCGCGAAGGCTGGATGTGAGGATGAGTACGTGTTTCATGATGCCTCCTTATGCTTCCGGCGCGGCGGCGATAGTCCCGCCGGTGACGACCACACCCCGCGCCTCCGGGTCGTCCCACACGAACGCGCCCATGGACGGCGCGGCGATGATGCCCGAGCGAGGATTCTTCACGCTCACAATGGGCGTGGTGACCACCGCTTCCACGTCGGATGTTTCAAACGCGAGGTCCGTCTCTTCCATGGCGCAGTTCACGAGGCGGAGATGCGTGCAGCCGCAGAGGGGCTGCGTGCCGATGATGCGGCAGTTGATGAAGGTCACGCGGTCCGAATACCACGCGAGGTATTCCCCTTTCACCACGCTGTCCCGGACGACCACGTTTTCCGCGTGCCAGAAAGCGTCCTTCGTGTCGAAGGTGCAGTGGGAAAATTCCGCGTTTTTCACGTACTGGAAGCTGTACTTCCCCACGCAGTCCACATGGTCGAAGCGGAGGCCTTCGCTCCGCATGAGCATGTACTGGCTCTCGAGGCGGCAGTCTTTCATGGTCACGTTCCGGAGCATCCACCCGAACTCGGGGGAAAGGATGTCGCAGCCGGAGACGGCCACGTCCGCGCATTCCCGGAGGGCCTTGATGCCGTGCATCTTCGTATGTTCGATGCGCACGTCTTCCGCGTACCACAGCGCCGCCCGGCAGAGTTCGGTCATTTCGCTGTCCCGGATGAGGAGATGCCTGTCGTGCCAGAAGGGGTAGCGCAGATTGCAGAAGGTGTCCTCCACGGAGAGATTTTCGCACTCCTTGAAAGCGCTCTCCCCATCGGCGGGGCCGTCGATGCGGCAGTGCTTCACGGCGAGATCCCGTTGCCCGTAGAAGGCGCGCTCCTCGTCGAAGCTCTGGTCAATGATTTCGGTCATAGAGAAATATCGTCTTCCTTTCTCAGCGGTAGGCTTTTTCAAATACGCCCGCGCACTCTTCGTCGTTCATGGGGCAGGGGTTCGCCAGGAAGAGGCCGCCCATGGTCTCCCGGGCGTTCACCGCGAGCGTCATGCATTCGTCCTTCGAGATGCCGTAGTCGCTCATCTTGAGATCGTCCACGCCGCACGCTTTCTGGAGATCCGCGAGGGCGGTGAGGAAATCCTCCGGCTTGTCCGCATCGGGCAGGCCCATCGCGCGGGCCATCTTGACGAACTGGCCGTCCGCGGCGCGGCGCTCGATGAAATAGGACGCGAACGCGAGGGAAATCATGATGAGGCCCGCGCCGTGGGGAAGGTTCGGATGGTAGGCGCTCATGGCGTGCTCCATGGAGTGCTGCGCCGTGGTGGACGTGAGCTGCATGGTGATGCCCGCGAGGGTGCTCGCGTAGGCCACGTGTTCCCGCGCTTCCAGGTCGTTCCCGTCGGCCACGGCCCGGGGGAGGTACTTCGCGATATTTTCGATGGCCGAGAGGGCGAGGGTCTCGCTCAGGATGTTCACGCCGTTGGACATCATCACTTCCGTATGGTGGAAGAGCGCGTCGAAGCCCTGATAGGCGGTGTACTTCGGAGGCACCGTGCGCATGAGCGCAGGGTCCACGATGGCGAGCTTCGGAATGAGCCGCGGGTCGCCGCCGAATCCGATTTTTTCATGGGTGTCGAGCTTCGAGATGACGCCCCAGTTGTTGATTTCCGAGCCCGTGCCGGCGGTGAGCGTCACCGTCACGAGGGGAAGCGGGTCGCAGGGAAGCGGCAGCCCCCTGCCCGTGCCGCCCACCACGTAATCCCAGAGGTCGCCGGGATTCGCCGCCATGGCCGCCACGCCCACTGCTGCGTCGAGCACCGCCCCGCCGCCGACGGCGAGGATGAAGTCGCACGCCCCGTCCCGCGCGGCCTGCGCCGCGTCCATGACGAGATCCTTCGTGGGATTTTCATGGATGATGGGGCACGGCACGTAGTCCACGCCGGCTTTTGCGAGCTGGGCGGTGACGATGTCCAGCGCGCCGCTCTTCTTCGCGGACGAACCGGAGGACAGGAGGAGCAGCGCCTTCTTTCCGGGGAGAGGCTGCGCGCCGAGCTCCGCCAGTTTGCCCGCGCCGAAGAGGACGTGCGTGGGCGAAAACAGATTGAATTGCATTGCGTTCATGGGAATGCCTCCTTACTTCTTTTTCATCACATACAGCAGATAATCCAGGCTGTCGATGCGCGACTGGCACGCGTGCAGCTCCGACAGGAGCGCCGTCCGCCGCCCCGCGAGGAAGCGGGCCTGCTCCGCCGGCGCCAGCGCCGGGAAACGGCGGATCTCCGCCTCGGAACAGCCCGCATCGCGCAGGTTCCGCGCGAGCAGCGCGCCTTCGTCCATCGGTTTTTCCACAGGCCGCCTTCTTTCTCCGGGACCGCCCCGGCCTTACTGTCTACAGGGTACTCCCATTTCCTCCCCATAGCCAATACTTCATTTATATGCGATGAAATGCTTGACGGGCATTCCCCGCCGCGGTATGCTGAAAAAAACGAAAGGAGGAACCGCCATGGAACTGCGCGTGCTCCGCTATTTCCTCGCCGTCGCCCGGGAAGAATCCATCACCGGCGCGGCGAACTATCTCCATCTCACCCAGCCCACCCTCTCCCGGCAGATCCGGGATCTGGAGGACGAGCTCGGGCAGAAGCTCCTCGTGCGCGGCAGCCACCGCGTGGCCCTCACCGCGGAAGGCATGCTCCTCCGGAAGCGCGCCGAGGAAATCGTGGCCATGGCGGACAAGACGGAGGAGGAATTCCGCGCCATGCACGGCCAGCTCTCGGGCGACGTGTACATCGGGAGCGGCGAGACCGTCGCCATGAACCGCATCGCCTCCGTGTGCCGCGCCATTCAGGACGAATACCCGGGCATCCGGTGGCACCTCTACAGCGGCAATGCGGAAGACGTGACCGAGCGCCTCGACAAGGGGCTCCTCGACTTCGGCCTCCTCATCCAGCCCACGGACATCGCCCGATACAATTATCTCTCCCTTCCCGTGAAAGACCGGTGGGGCGTCCTCGTGCGCCGGGACCATCCCCTCGCGCAGAAAGACGCCGTCACCGCGGACGACCTCGCCCCCTGGCCCCTCCTCCTCTCCCGGCAGGTCCTGGAGAGCCGCTCCGAAGCGAACGAAGTGGCCGCGTGGTTCGGCCCGCTGTGGAACGATCTGCACGTGGCCGCCACGTACAATCTCTGCTACAACGCCGCCGTCATGGCCCGGCAGGGCGTGGGGTGCGTGGTCTCCCTCGAAGGCCTCGCGGACACCTCCGACGAGAGCCCCCTCGTCTTCCGCCCCCTCTCGCCCGCCCTCGAATCCGGCCTCGACGTGGTGTGGAAGAAATACCAGGTCTTCTCCGCCGCGGCGGAACTCTTCCTGAGCCGCCTCCGCGCCCGCTTCGCCGAAGACGCCGCGCCGGCGAAAGAAACGCAGTAAAAAAAGTGAAACCGTCCCTCTCCGGGAAAGCGGTTTCACTTTTTATTCTGGAAAATTTTATTCGTCGCGGAAGGTGAGGCGCGTCACGTCCGGGCGGGCGTAGTGGCCGCACACGTCGTGCTCCATGCGGCTCGCCGGGACCTGCTGCATGTCCAGCTCCGCGTAGAGGATGCCCTCCTCGTCCCAGAGGGTATCCGTCACGGCGTGGCCGAAGGGGTCGATGACGCAGCTCCCGCCGCGGCAGGCCGTCTCGGGGAGCCGGGCGATCTCCGCCTCCGCCGCGTCCGACAGGTCTTTCGGATAGCTGGACTTCGGGATAATCATGTCGCAGTTCACGAAGTAGCAGTGCCCCTCGATGGCGATGTGCCGGATGGTGTGCTGCCACTCGGGATTGTCGTTCGTATTGGGCGAGATGTAGAGCGCGACGCCTTTCTGGTACAGCGCCGCCCGGGCGAGCGGCATGTAGCTCTCCCAGCAGATCATGCTGCCCATGGGGCCCCAGGGCGTGTCCATCACGGGGAAGAAATCCCGGTCCGCGTCACCCCATACCACGCGCTCGCTCCCGGTGGGCTTGAGCTTCCGGTGGTTCATCACCGTGCCGTCCGGCGCGATGAAGAGATTGGAATTGTACAGCGTGGCCGTCACGGCGTCCCGCTCGGAGATGCCGAGGGAGACATACACCCCGAGACGCTTCGCCGCCTCCGCGAGCCGATCCGTCTCCGGCCCCGGCACGAGGATAGACGCGTCGTAGTAGCGCTTCCAGTCCGCGCGCCCTTCCGCGGTGCGGCTCCCCACGGTAAAGCCGAAGGTCATTCCGAACGGATACCCCGGAATGAAGAGCTCGGGAAAGACGATGAGCTCCGCGCCGTTCGCCGCCGCTTCCTCCATGAGCGCCAGCGTCTTTTCGAGGCACGCTTCTTTATCAAACAGCACGGGCGCGGCCTGCACCACCGCGATGCGGCACACCGATTTCAGATCCTTCATGCGATTCATCCTTTCCATGTTTCACTCACTGCGTCGGTTGGATTCATTATATCATGCCCCCATAGTCTCCACGCAAAAACGCGCGCCCCACAGGGAGACGCACGTTTTCTTTTTTTCATCAGTCGAGGACGGCTTTGACGGCCATTTCTTCGGCCCGTTCTCTCTTTTCTTTTTCGGAGAGGACTTTCACGGGATGCGCGGGGATGATGCCCGCCGCGATGGCGGCTGCTTCCCGTTCGTTGGCTTCTTTCGTCTCTTCTTCGATTTCTTCACGGCTCCGGAAATCCGGCGGGGTGTTCTTGAAGAGGCGGAACCAGCTGCGTACGGATTCGACCACGACGATGGCGACGAGGACGAACATCAGCGCGGAGATGACCACCATGGTCGTCTTGCCGCCCGGGAGGTAGCTGTTGAATACGTTCTGATAGTCAGCCACAACGGTGATGAAGGCCATGAAGAAGCAGGGGATCATGGTGACCCATGCGTAGCGGCCGCGGCCGGAGTGGATGATGTAGGAAGTGACAATGGCGAGAACCGTCGTCGCGAGGAGCTGGTTCGACACGCCGAAGAGCGGCCAGATGACGCCGATGTCGCCCTGGAGGATGAGGTACATCCAGGAGCAGGTGATGACGAAGGAGCAGATGACGATGCCCGGCTTCCAGCTGCGGTCGCCGAAGGGTTCATAGACTTTGCTCAGCAGTTCCTGCAGGAGGTAGCGCCCTACGCGGCACCCCGCGTCGATGAGGGTGAGGATGAAGAGGGCTTCGAACATGATGCAGAAGTGGTACCAGAGGCCCATGAGGTGGTCCATGCCGGGGATCTTGGCGAAGATGTCCGCCATGCCGACGGCCAGGGATACCGCGCCGCCCGGGCGGTGCATCAGGTCTTCGCCGACCATCTGGGAGAGGGCGGGCAGATCCTGCACCTGCAGGCCCAGTTTGGCGAAGGCGTCCGCCGAGGAGTTGATGGCGAAGTAGTCGCTCGGATGGAGGCTGCACGCGGCGATGAGGGCCATGACGGAGATGAAGGTCTCGGTCAGCATGGCGCCGTAGCCGACGGGCAGGGCCTGGCGTTCATTCTCCAGCATCTTCGGCGTGGTGCCGGTGGCGATGATGCTGTGGAAGCCGGAGATGGCGCCGCAGGCGATGGTGATGAAAATGTACGGGAATACGGAGCCGGAGAGCACCGGGCCGCCGCCCCAGAGGAACTGGGAGAAGGCCGGCATGCGGATTTCCGGAGCCACGACGATGATGCCGATGGCGAGCAGCACGATGGTGCCGATTTTCATGTAGGTGGAGAGGTAGTCACGGGGCGCGAGGAGCAGCCAGATCGGGAGTACCGACGCGAGGAAGCCGTATACGCCGAGCATGATTTCCACCTGTTCGAGGTCGTAGGTGAAGAACGGAGCGAGCGCCGGATTGTCGCGCACGTACGGGCCGGCGACGACCGCCGCCAGGATGAGCGCCACGCCGAGGATGGTCGCTTCCTTGATCTGGCCGGGGCGGATGTATTTCGCATAGATGCCGACGATGATGGCCGCCGGGATGGTCATGCTCACGGTGAAGAAGCCCCAGGGGCTGTTGTGCAGGGAGTTCGCCACGACGACCGCCATGCCCGCTTCCGTCACGATGAGGAGCAGCAGCATGACCCAGAGGGCCGCGATGCCTGCGGTGTGGGAGACTTCGTCTTTCGCGATCTCCGCCAGGGATTTCCCTTTGTGGCGGATGGAGGCGACGAGCACCACCATATCATGAACGGCGCCGGCGAAGACAGACCCGAAGAGCAGCCACAGGAGGCCCGGCATGAAGCCGAACTGCGCCGCGATGACCGGGCCTACCAGAGGACCCGCGCCGGCGATGGCCGCGAAATGATGACCGAATACGACCCACTTGTTCGTGGGGACGTAGTCCTGCCCGTCTTCGAACTCATAGGCCGGCGTCTTGCGGTACTGGTTCAGCGTGAGCACCTTCGCGGCGATCCACGCACCGTACAGCCGATAGGCCAGCATGAGGACGCAGACGGTAATGATGACTAGATACAGACCGTTCATTACCATAATGTTTCTCCCCTCATTTGGATAAATTTGGAATACTGCCATATTATAGGCGCATGCGGTGCGCCCGTCAAACGCTATGTGCCTATAATAGTACACTATTTATCGAATAAATGCATTCAAATTTCCTTTTCGGGGAGAATTTTCATCGTTTTTCTGAAAGTCAAGAGGGAAATCTTCTCTTTCCATAGAAAAATCTCATGGATGACATGACAGTCCATGAGATTTTTCTTTTATGCATGCATTTTTGATATAAGCTGCCCCATGACGCTCATTTTCGGGACGATCTCACCAGTCCACGTAGGTGAGCGCCTTCTCCAGTTCGTAAAAGGATTTCCCGTCCCAGAGCACGTCGTCCAGCAGATGATCCATGCAGTCGTCGGGGTCGTCCGATTCGTAGGCGTACACGAGCCCCATGAAGTCCGCAAAGGGCTCTTTCGTCCAGCGGTACTTCTCCACAAAGACGCGCCAGGTGCCGCGGCCCGCGTGGCGGCGCAGGCCCGAAAAATGATAGACGAAGCTCTTGTGCCGGACGGAGCCGTCCGCATCCATGAGCATGTCCACAAAATCTTCCGTGTTCATTCCTTTCATGGCTCTTCCTCCTCAGTCTTCTCTGTCTTTCGGGAGCGACACCGCCGCGGCGAGGCCCGCGATGCCCGCCACCCACAGGATCTGCAGCGCGTTCTGGAGGCCCCACAGGTCCGCCGCCCAGCCCACGACGGGCGCGAAGAGGCCCCCGAGGGTGGTGGTGAGGCCAAGGGTCACGCCGGAGGCGAAGCCCGCGTTCTTCGCGAGATACGTCTGGCCCAGCACGACGATGGGGCTGTAGGGCATGAAGATGGCCGCCGCCGCGGGCAGGAGCAGGGCGGTCGCCACTGTCACGTCCGTACTGTTCGTGAGCAGGAACATGGCGGGGATCATCACGAGGAAGGCCCCGCGGATGATGGTCCGCATGGAAAAGCGGTCCGCCAGGAGGCCCCCGCCGTAGGTGAGGCACGCCCCCACGGTGAAGAGGATGGACAGGGCCGTGGAGCCCGCCCCTTCGTCCGCGCCGAGCACGTGGATCCAGTAGAGCGGGATGAACGTGTTGCACAGGGTGAATCCCAGCGCCCGGGCGAGGATGATGACGGAGAGCTTGCCGAAGGAGGCCCAGTCGTTCTCCGCCGCGCCGCGCTTTTTCTTCGCCGCCGCTTCCGACTGCGCCGCCGCGCGGAGCGCCCGGGGCATGCAGAAGAAGATGGCCGCCGCGATGGCCGCGTTCACCACGCCGAAAAGGGCCAGCCCCTCGATGCCCACGCCGTACGCGCAGAGCCCCGCCGCGGCCGGCCCCACGGCGAAGCCCGCGTTGCCCCCGACGGAAAAAGACCCGAGGGCCCGCCCTTTTTCGCCGCCGGCGATGCGGTTCACCATGAGCGCCCCTTCCGGATGGAAGAGCGAGCTCCCGAGGCCGCACATCATGGCCGCCGCGAAGAGCGACGCGTACGACGTGGAGAATCCGATCCACACCACGCTCGCCCCGGCGAGGAGCGGCCCGAGCGGCACGAACCAGGGCTTCGACACCTTGTCCGAGTAGTAGCCGAACACGGGCTGGATGACCGAGGCCACCATCATATTGGCAAAAATGAGCGTCGCCGCCTCGCGGTACGACAGGTCGTACTGCAGGATGAAGTACGGCAGCAGCGCCGGCACCGCGCCCTGGCACCAGTCCACGGCGAAATGCCCCAGAGAAAACAGATAGACGAGACGGTTCATAGCCGCACTCCCCTTTCGAGATTTCCCTTTATTATACCAGACCGGCCCGCGCCGCGCCTGTGCGGGCACGCAAAAAAGAGACCCCGGAGGGTCCCTTTCGTCCGATTCACTGCTGCGCGTTTTTCACGGCGAGCTCGCTGCACTCCTGCGTCCACTTCGCAAAATTCCCTGCCTGCTGATTCTCCTTGACGACCTCATTGATGAGCTTCACCAGATCCTCATTGCCCTTCGGCACCGCCACGGCGGACGCGCTGTCCGCGCCCTCAAAGATGACGCCCGAATCGGCGATGGCCGGATTCATGATGAGATACTGCTGCGCCACCACGCGCTGCGCCGGGACCGCTTCCACCTTGCCGTGCTGCAGCTCCATGAGCGCGTCGCCCACATGATCCAGCGAGACGATCTGCCCGTCCTTGATATACTTCTTCGCGAGAGCCTCCTGCTGGGTGGACTTCTGTACGGCGATGGGCTTCCCGTAGAAATCTTCCATCTTCGTATACTTGCCCGCGTCTTCCTTGCGGACGAGCAGGATATTATGATCATTCAGATACGTATCGGAAAAATCGACGGCCTTCTTCCGCTCCTCTGTGGGCGTGATGCCGGAGATGGCGATATCCACCTTATTCGCCGCGATGGACGACAGGATGGCGGAGAAATTCATGTCCTGCACTTCGAGCGCGACGCCGAGCTTGTCGGCGATGGCCTGAGCCAGCTTGATATCGATGCCCGTTACGGTCTTCTCACTCTTTGACGTATCGATAAATTCATAGGGCGGGAAACCCGACGCCGTGCCGACGACCAGCTTGCCCCGCTCCTTGATCTGCTGCATGAGCGCGCCCTGCGGCGCCCCCTCGGCTTTCGCCGCCTCTTTCTTCTCTCCGCTGCCGCCGCAGCCCGCCGCGAGCATCACGCCCGCCAGCGCCGCCGCAGCGAGCGCCGCTTTCCATACCGGTTTCATTCGCTTACGCCTCTTTTCTCACTCAGTCCATCTTCGCGTTGGCCACGGATTTCTGGATGTATTCTTCTTCCCACTTCTTGAAATTGCCGTTCTCCGTATTTTCCCTGATGGCCTCGTTGACCACTTTCAGCAGGTCTTCATTGCCCTTCTGGAGCGCGGCGGCGCTGTCCTTCGTGCCATTCTTGAAGTGCACCCCTTCCGCAAACATGAGGTCGTCGTTGTACACGAGGTACTGCTTGCCGCAGATGCCCTCCACCACGACGCCGTCCGCCTTACCGTGCTTCAGCTCCAGCACCGCTTCCGGCACATGGGCGAGCCCCACGATCTTCGCGTCCTTGATCTCCGCGTTCGCCAGGATCTCCTGCGTGGTGGACTTCTGCACGGCGATATTCTTGCCGTAGAAATCTTCGAGCGACTTATACTTGTCCGCGTCGGCCTTGCGGATGAGGATCATCTGCTCCGTGGGCAGGTACACGTCGGAGAAATCCATGGTCTTGCGCCGTTCGTCCGTGGGATTGATGCCCGAAATGGCCAGATCCACCTTGCCCGCGGTGAGCGACGAGAGAAGCGACTGGAAATTCATGTCCTGAATCTCGAGCTTCACGCCCAGCTTGTCCGCCACGGCCTTCGCGAGCTCCATGTCGATGCCGATGACCGTCTTGTCGCCCTTGGACGCGTCGATAAATTCATAGGGCGGATAGCCCGACGCCGTGCCCACTACGAGCTTGCCGCTCTGCTTGATCTTCTGCATCACCGCACCCTGCTGCGCGCCCTGGGCGGTTCCTTCCGCCTTCTTCTCTCCGCTGCCGCCGCAACCCGCCAGCAGAAGCATGCCCGCCGCCGCGGCCGCCGCCAGCGCCGCTTTGCCCATCCATTTCTTTTCCATGATACATCCCTCCATCTGTCTCCGGCGTCCGCCGGTCTTCTTTCAAACGTATGCCAAATCTTAGCATATTTATTCATCTCTGTCAATAAATATGCTTCGCATGCCCTTTCTTTTCTGACAGAACCCGCGCTTTACCGGCCAATTCCCCCGCCGCGCCATGCATACGCCGTGCATAGAGTGTATAAAAAAGCCCACGAAAAAAGCCGTCTCCCGAAGGAAACGGCCCGTATGGCTTTGCTCACTGTCTGGCGAGGCGTTCTTCTTCCCAGCGTTCCGCGGAGAATTTGCCCGTCTTGCCCAGTTCGATGTAGTAGAAGTAGATGCCGAAGAAAGCGACCGCCGCCGCCACGAGGTACATCATGGAGAACCCGTAGTCCGGCACGAGGCTGCCCAGGAGGAAGGGCCCGAAGCCGATGCCCAGATCGAGCAGGACGAAGTAGATCGACCGGAGGGAGCCCGCATGGCTCAGGAAGGTGCACCGGAGCGTCAGGTTGTGGCAGGTGGTGACCAGCGTCCGGTAGCCCGCGCCGAAGAGGAAGCCCGAAATGAGGAGCATCCAGTTCGCAGACGAGATGGAGAGCGCGATCATGGAGACCACGATGAGGAGCAGCGCCGGATAGACCGCCATGTCGCGGCCGCTCCGCTCGAGGAGATACCCCGCGAGAGGCCGGCAGAGGAACGTGGCGAAGGCGAAGCAGTAGAAGAAGTACACGCCGCCCGAAGCGGGAAGGCCGCTCGCGATGGCGTATTCGCCGAGGAACGTGATGACCACGGAGTAGCACAGCCCGCCCAGGAAGGCCAGCACGGCGATGCCGAGCGCGCGGCGGACGAAGAAATTGTCCACCCGGGCCGGACGCCGCTCCGTATCGCCCGCGCGGTGGATGACCGTGCGGCGCGGCATCTGCACGAAGAAGGCGAGCAGCAGCGCCACGAGCGCCATGGCCGACGCGGCGAGCGCCCCCGTCTCCAGCCCGTTTTCATCGATGAAGCGCAGCGCGAGGAAAGGCCCCGCGGCGGACGCCGCCGCCACCGCCGACGTGTAGTAGCGGGTGATGCGGCCCACTTCCTTCATGGGCGTGAGCGCCGCCGCCGCGGTGGAGCACGCCGTGGTCGCCGCGCCGAAAGCCACGCCGTGGAGGAAACGCACCGCCATGAAAGCGGCGAGCCCCGGCGCCGCCAGGTACGGCAGCGACAGCAGGAAGAAGCAGCCCAGACTGCCCAGCAGCATGATGCGCCGGTCCAGCTTGTCCAGGATGCGGTTCACCGGGCCGCGGGTGGACAGCGCGCCCGCCATGAACAGGCCCGACGCCAGCCCGGCCACGCTGAGAGACGTGTCCCACCGGGCAAGCGTATAGCTCACCGTCCAGAGCATCATCATGAAGTAGACCACGTAAATCAGGAAATTGATCCCCGCGTTGCATACGTAAGACCGTGCCCAGAGTTTCTGCATGTTTCCTCCTGTATGAAATTTGAAATCCGGCGCTTCCGCCTTCGCGCGATTTTACTATTTTCCATTATAATGCAAAGCGTTTTCCCCCGTCTAATGCAGTCTGCCAATCGCGCCCATGCACGGCGTGCATAATGCGTTTTCCCGGGAGGGAATCCGCTCCGTTTTTTCTTCTGTCCCCATCCTATATATTTTATTATGCATCAGGTTCATGGAAATTTCCACTTCAATCATAAAATAAATTGCATCTTTCATAGCGTTCCCAGAAATCACCGGCTATAATGAAACCAGAACCGCATGCACGGGATTCATGACGCTCCGGGCGCGCCCCGGCGAAAGGAGGCCCCATGGAAATCAATCAGCTGAAATACTTCTGCGCGCTGGCCGGCATCCGCCATTTCACCCGCGCCGCGCAGGAGATCTCCATCTCCCAGTCCGCGCTCTCCCGATCCATCCACAAGCTGGAGCAGGAGCTGGGCGTGCCGCTGTTTCTGCGGGGCAGCCGGGAGGCGCGCCTCACCGCGCAGGGGCAGCGCTTCCTCATCCACGCCGAGCGGGCCCTCCGCGAGATCGAGCGGGCCCGGCAGGACATCGAGAGCGGCGGCGACCCCGCCCGCGGCGTGATCGGCCTCTCTTTCATGCATTCCCTCGGCATCCACATCCTGCCCCAGCTGCTGAGCGAATTCAAGGCGCTCTACCCGGACATCCAGTTCAGCCTGAATCAGGACAATTCCTCCGTCCTCGCCCAGAGTCTTCTCGAGGGGCGGGCGGACATCTGCCTCTGCTCCATCATGGTAAATATGGAGCAGCTCGCCTGGCTTTACCTCTACACGGAGGAGCTCTTCGCGGTCGTGCCGAAGGGCCATCCCTTCGCGGACAAAAAGAGCATCGACCTCAAGGAGATCGAAGACCAGCCGTTCATCACGCTCAAGCCGAACTACAGCCTGCGCATCCTCACCGACCAGTTCTGCGCCATCAGCGGCATCCGCCCGCCGGTCATTTTCGAAGGGGACGACATCAATACCGCCGCGGCGCTCGTCTCCGCCCATCTCGGGGTGAGCCTCCTGCCGCGCATCACCGGCATCGAGACGGCGGGGCTCGTCTTCATCCCCGTGTCGTTTCCGGTGTGCCGCCGCGAGATCGGCCTCGCGTGGAGCACCACCCGCCCGCTCTCTCCGGCGGCGCTCCTTTTCCAGCAGTTCGTCATCAACCGGTTCCGGGAGAAACGGGACTGACCGCCCGCCGCGCGCGGGCTTTTTTCCTGCCCGGGAAAAGCGCGCGAAAAAAACGCCCGCGGAAATTTTCCGTCAGGCGTTTTCTTTTTGCGTTCACGCTTTCCGCCGGGCGCCTTCTTCCACCCAGCCTTTGAGCTCGTCGATTTCTTCCAGGAGCTCCGCATGGGTGAGATGCTCGTGCGGTTCGTACTCGATGACGATGTCCGCGTCCTCCGTGTACTGCCCGGCCCAGCCCATGACGGCGCGGATGTCTGCCGTGCCGTTGTGGTAGTCCCGGTGCAGGTCGCGGAGGCCGTCGTTGTTGTGCACGTGGAAGCCCCGCACGCGCGGCCCGTACTGCGCGAGGAACCGCTCCACGTCGAGGCCGTTCACATTGGCGTGGCCGATGTCGATGAGCGCTTCCGCGTCGGGAATATCCTCGAAAATCCGGAAATATTCCTCATTCGTGAAGAGGTGCGTCCCTTCTTCGGGATGGCGGCACAGATTCTCGATGACGAAGCGGACGCCTAGGGCATGCGCTTCGCCGTTCAGGGCGCGCATCACGGCGCAGGCGTTCTTCTGCGCGGCGGGGACGGCTTCCGGCGCGAAGTGGAGCTGCGAGTAGTGGAAGACCACGTGGCGCACGCCGTACCGCGCGGCGAGGGAGAAGACCCGGCGGTAGCTCTCCATGAGATGCGCGTGGGCCGGCGAGTCCAGAGGCGACGTGGCCTCGATGTTTACGTACGGCCCGTGGAAGGTCATGGGCGCAGCGCACGCGGGCACCACATGCTCCGCCAGGCGCGTCCAGTACGCGTCGTCATGGGTGAAGGCGGAGAACTCCGCCCCGAAGTCGTCCCGCCCCACAGACGACACCCATGCGCCGAAGTCCTCGATGCCGCCCATGCCGACGATGAGATCGCTCACAAAGTATTTCATGTCACGCCTCCGGATAGCCGATGTTCATTTCCGTGGCGGCGTCGAAGAAATGGAGCGTCCGCGGGTCGGGCTTCCAGTACGCCTGCGACGCGCCGTGGAGCACGTCGTCCCGCATGATGGCGATCACTTCTTCGCCGTTCACCGTGAAGTAGTAGCCCACGCGGCTCCCGTAGTCTTCGTGGTACTGGACGGAGACGGGGACGGCCCCTTCCTGCGGCTCCGCCGTGAGGGTGATGTCCTCGGGGCGGACGCCCGCGAGGAGCTTTTCCGCGCCGGACGCGCCGGTCTTCTCCGCCCACGCCGGCGTGAGCGAGACCGCCGTGCCGTTCAGGCGCATCGTCCCGGCGGTGACCTGTCCGTCGAAGATATTCATGGACGGAGAGCCGATGAATTTCGCCACGAAGAGATTCGCCGGGCGGCGGTACACTTCGTGGGGCGTGTCGAGCATCTGGATGCGCCCGTCGTTGATGACGGCGATGCGCTGGCCCACGGTCATCGCTTCGATCTGGTCGTGCGTGACGTAGATCATGGTCTGGCCGTACATCTCGTGGATGCGCACGAGCTCTTTGCGCGCCTTCCCGCGGAGCTGCGCGTCCAGGTTGGACAGCGGTTCGTCCAGGAGGAAGAAGTCCGCCTGCTTCACGAGCGCCCGGGCGAGGGCCACGCGCTGGCGCTGCCCGCCGGAGAGCTCCCGGGGGAGGCGTTTCTCGAGGCCGTCCAGATTGAGAATGGCCACGGCCTTCGCCACGCGCCGGGCGATCTCGTCTTCCGCGACGCGGTGGATGCGCAGGCCGTAGGAAATGTTTTTCTCCACGGTCATGTGCGGGAAGAGGGCGTAATTTTGGAAGACCATGCCGATGTCCCGGTCACCCGGGTCCATATCGTTGGCGAGCTTCCCGTTCAGGTAGAGCTCCCCGGAAGTGATGGTCTCGAGGCCGCTGATCATGCGGAGGATGGTGGATTTCCCGCAGCCCGACGAGCCGAGGAGGATGAGCCGCTCCCCTTTCCGGATGGAAAGGTTCAGCCCCTTGATGACTTCGGTCTTGCCGAAGCGCTTCACCACGTTCTTGAATTCGATGCTGTATGTCATGGCGTTATCCTTTGATGCCCGACTGGGCGAACGTACCGATAATGAATTTCTGGCAGACCGCGTAGAGGCCGAGCGGGAGCAGCATGGTGAGCGTCGCCACCGCCATGGCCACGGGCACGTCCGTGCCGCCTTCGGAGCTGACGAACATCTGCAGCGCCAGCGACAGGGTGTAGTTCACTTCGCTCTTGATCATGATAGCGGGCCACACGTATTCATTCCAGGAATTGATGAAGAAAATGATGCCGATGGAGAGGATGGCCGGCCGGATGAGCGGCACCACGATGGTGCGGAGCCGCGTGAGGTGCGACGCCCGCTCCAGCTCGGCCACTTCCATGAGCGAGAGCGGGATGCCCTTCATGTACTGGCGGAGGAGGAAAATCCCCGTGGCGTCCGCCAGCTGGGGCAGGGCCACGCCGTAGATGCTGTCCACCAGCCCCACCTTCGAGAGGGTGATGTAGTTCGGGATCATGGTCACCGTGAAGGGGATGAAGATGGTGCTGATGAGCAGGAAATAGAGGGCGGTCTTCCCGCGGAAGTGGAAGAAGACGAAGGCGTACGCCGCGAAGACGCTCGTGGCCAGCTTGAAGAGCGTCACGATGGCGGCGATGATGAACGTGTTCGACAGGATCTGCACGAAATTGATCGTGGTAAAGACCCGTTCGTACGCCGAAAGCGTCGGGTCCGCCGGGATGAGCGACGACGACTGGAACGCCTCGCTCATGGTCTTGAACGACGTGGAGAGCGAGAAGAGCAGCGGATAGATGAGGAGCAGCACCAGAATGAGGAAGAGGAGGTGCCACTTGATTTCCGAAGAATCAATTTTCATAGTACACTCCTTTCTCCACGTAGCGGAATTCCACATAGAGCAGGGCGAAGAAGATGATCATGGTGACGATGGCCAGCGCCGCGGACATGCCCGTCTCGTAGAAGGTGAAGGCGTAGTCGTAGCCCTGATAGATGATGTTGGAGCTCGCGTCGTTCGGCCCGCCCTGGGTGAGCACCTTGATGGGGGTGAAGACGTACTGCAGCCCCTGCACGATGGTCATGATGAGGATGTACACCGCCGTGGACGACGTGAGGGGCACCACGATCCGCGTGAAGATGTTCCACTTCGGCGCTTTCTCCAGCTTCGCCGCCTCGATGAGCTCCTCGGGCACGCTGTTCATCCCCGAGAGGAGGATGAGGAAATTGTAGCCGAAGGCTTTGTACACCGCCACGAGGCTGATGACGAGGATGACGAGGCCCGGCGTCTTGGACCACGCGGGGAGCGTCGCCCCCGCCATCTCCGCCAGCGCCCCGACCGGGCCGGACACGGGATTGAAAATCCACTGGAAGAGGATGGCCCCCACCACGAGCGCGATGAGCGACGAGGAAAAGAGGAGCGTCTTGTACGCGTACTTGCCCGTCTTCATGAGGAACGTGTTCACGAAGGCCAGCACGTAGGGCAGAAGGAAATTGAACAGCACGAGGATGACGATGTAGAGAAGCGTATTCTCCGCGATGGTCACCGTCACCGGGTCTGTCAAAAGGCTCACGTAATTGTCGAGCCCCACGAATTTCATGCGCGGGGACACCATGTTCCACCGGAAGAAGCTCAGGTAGAGCGTGTAGAGCAGGGGATAGAACATGAAGAGAAGGAATACCGCCAGCGACGGCAGGACGAAGAAAAACGCCAGCCGCCTCTCCCGCTTCCGGTAGGCACTCTCGCCGGATACTTTCATGATGGAAAACCTCCTGTAAACAGAGAAGAGCCGCCTCTCGGGACGGCTCTCTGCATCCTGACACCCATACGGTTTACTTCAGCAGCTGATTCAGATCGTCCTGGGTCTGCTGCAGGGCTTCCGCCGGGGCCGCGCCGGAGAGGATTCTGTCGCGCATGTCCGCAAACATCTTCTCCGCCTTCACGCCCACGTCGCCCGGGAAGGCCACCCACGGAGCGAGCGTGGGCAGTTCGTCGAAGGCCACCTTGAGCGCCGGGGTCTTCGCGATCGCTTCCTGTACGGCCGGTTCTTCCGCTACGTCCTGACGGGGCGGCAGGTAGCCCGTATTGATGGTCCACTGCGCGAGGTATTTCGGCTGCATGATGAATTTGATGAATTCCCACGCCGCCATCTGTTCTTCTTCCGACTGGGCCGTCACGGCGAGGAAATTGCCCCCCGCGGGGATCTCCACCTTCTTATCGCCAAAGGACGGGAACGGGCAGGCCATCACGCTGAACGCGGAGGACTGGGTCACCGTGCCGATCTTGGCGCTCGTGCCGAGGAGCATGCCCACCCGGCCGCTGTAGAAGGAGGCGATGCCTTCGTCCGCCGCGATGTGCAGCGCCGACTGGTCTTTCAGCACCATGTCCTGATAGAGCTGGTACGCTTCGGCCGATTCGGGAGAAGCGAAGGCGGCCTTGCCGTTTTCATCGAGAATGACCGCGCCGTTGGACGTGAGGAGCCCCTGGGTCGCCCAGTTGTCCTGGTATTCCTGCATGTAGAAGCCGTACGCGCCGGTGGCGTCGTGAATCCGCTTCGCATAGTCCCGCACGTCCTGCCAGGTCTTCGGCGGCGTATTCGGGTCGAGACCCGCCGCGGCGAAGAGGTCCGGATTATAGAAAAGGAGCGGCGCGCTGATGGAGAAGGGCAGGCCCACCTGCTGTCCGTCCGCTTCGGCCAGGCTCAGCACGTTCGGCAGGAAGGTCTTCTCCAGATAGTCCGGGTCCGCCTTGTCCTTTGCCGCCAGGTCCGCCGGGGACGCGTACTGGAAATTCTGGTTGAAATATTCGAGATAATTGTAGCCGATCATGGCGATGGACGGCGACTTGCCGGACGCCACGTCCGCCTGCAGGTTTTTCATCAGGCCGGGATACATGTCCGGATTGTACACGTCCTTCACGACGATCTTGTCCTGCGACGCGTTGAAGTCGTCCACCATCTGCTTGATGACCGGCGCGCCGAAATTCTTGGTGTACACGTGCCAGAACGTGACGACGGTCTTTCCGTCCTCCTTCTGGGCCGTCTTTGCCGTGTCCCCGCCGCCGCATCCGGCCAGCGCCAGCGTCAGCACCGACGCGAGGAACAGGCAAAGCCATTTGAGTTGTTTCACTCCACTCTCTCTTTCCTTCGGATAAAAACAAAAATATCATGCACACTCATTGCGGAATACCAAAGTATATGTGTCAGGAAATTTCAATGATGTACATGACCTTATCAATCACATTATAGCATAGACCCATGCCCGCTGTGTTTCCATTTCGTAAAAAATCGGCCCGATTTGTCAAATCTTTTTGATAAATCCCGCAAAAAAATCCCGCCCGGGGCGGGACGAATCACGACAGGACGGCGGCGAGGAGCGAAAGGATGGCGAGGAACCCCGCGTTCCACAGGGAGAACGCGAGGAGGAAAGGCTCCTTCTTGTACGGATAGACCGCGCTGTAGAACTGAAGAGTGATGAGGCTGGCGAGCGACGCCACGGGCGTGCCGAGGCCTCCGATATTCACCCCCGTGAGGAGCGGGCCCCAGTCGCGGGTGAATCCCGAGAGAAGCACCGCCGCGGGAACGTTGCTGATGCACTGGCTCGCGAGAACCCCCGCCCAGAGAGCGCGCCCTTCCATGAGAGAGGCGAGCCACGCGCTGATCTCGGGAAGGCGGCGCACGTTGCCCACGAAGACGAAGAAGCAGAGGAACGTGAGGAGAAGGAAGTAGTCCACGCCGCGGAAGAGCTTCCGGTCCGTCAGGAAAAGCACGGCCAGCGTCGCCGCGAAGACCGGCTCCCAGGGGAAGACGCGGAAGACCACGAGGAGGCACGCCGCGAGAAGCCCCGCGAAAGGCAGCGCCGCGGGAAAGAGCGGCCGCCCCGCCGCGATGCCCGCAGAGAGCCGCCCCGTCACGGGCGCGTCCGGCGCGAGGCATGCCGCGGCGGCGAGGAGCGCGAGCCCGAGGCCCGCATAGGGCAGCACCGCCCGGGCGAACTCGCCGAACGAGAGCTGCGCCATGGAGCAGAGGTAGAGATTCTGCGGATTGCCGATGGGCGTGGCCATGCTGCCCAGATTGGCCGCGATGGTCTCCAGCACGGCGAGGCGGAGCGTCTCGCGGCCGCGGCCGATGCGGCGGAAGACGAGGAGCGTGAAAGGCACGAAGGTGATGAGCGCCACGTCGTTCGTGATGACCATGCTGCTGAAAAAGCACAGCAGCACCATCGTGAGAGAGAGCGCCCGCATGGACCGGGCCCGGCCGAGGAGCGCGTCCCCCAGAAGGAGAAACACTCCGAGGGAGCGCAGGCCCGCCACCACCGCCATGAGGCAGAAGAGCAGCGCCAGCGTCTGCCAGTCGGGATAGGCGAGATACGCCGCGTCGGGCGGCACGGCGCACGCCGAGAGAAGCGCCAGGGCAAGCGCGGCGGCGCACACGGGCTGCGCCTGGATGAAACGGATGAGCACGGCAGTCTCCTTTCTGCGGAAATTTCTTCCAGTATACACGGCGCGGGGAGAAAGGCAAACGGGCGCACAAAAAACGCGGACATCCGGAGACATCCGCGTTTCGTTTATTCTTCCCCTTTCACCTTGCCGGAGATGCGGCCGAGGATCTGGCTGCCGGCTTTTTTCGCCGCTTCCACGGCGCTCTTCTTCTTCGCCTCGGCAGCCTTCTTCGCTTCGGCGGCTTTCTTTTCCTCTTCCGCCTTGCGCGCCGCTTCCGCTGCGGCGGCCATGCGCTGCCGCGCCGCTTCGGAGAGCTTGAAACTCGACGCGGGGGTGTCCGCGAGGGCCTGGCTCATGAAGTCACGCCAGATGGTCGCGGGGAGGGTCCCGCCGGTGTAGCCCGCGTTGGACGAATTGTCGTCGCCCACCCAGACGGCGGCCACCACGTCCGGGGTGTAGCCGATGAACCACGCGTCGTGCTCGTCGTCGGTGGTGCCGGTCTTGCCCGCCATGGGCCGGCCGATGTATGCGCCGCCGCCCGTGCCCTGCATGACCGCGTCCTGGAGGATGCTGTTCAGCTCCTGCACGGCGTCTTCTTTCAGCACCTGCCGGCCGGCGTCCACCGTCTCATGGTCTTCGAGGACGTTGCCGTTCCGGTCGAGCACCTTCACGATGGCCATGGGCTCCACGAGGAGGCCGTCGTTGGCAAAGACGCTGTACGCTTTCGCCATATCCCAGAGGGTGACGCCCTTCGTGAGGCCCCCGATGGAGGCGGCGAGGTTCACATCGCTGTATTCGCCGCTGTCCACGAGGGTGGAGATACCGCAGTCCTTCGCGGTCTGGATCACGTCGCCGATGCCCACTTCGTTCGCCAGATTGATGGTGGGGACATTGAGCGAATCCACGAGCGCGTCGTGGAGCGTCACCTGCCCGCTGTAGGTGCCGTCGTAGTTCTTCGGCGACCACCCGCCGGCGAAGGTCACCTTCTTATTGTCCAGCAGGCTGTAGGACGTTTTGCCCTTCTCGAGCGCCGTCACGTAGGTGAAGGGCTTGAACGACGAGCCGGGCTGGCGGATCATCTGCACGGCGCGGTTGAAGTGGTCTTCCCCGCGGCCGCCCACCATGGCGAGGATGTGGCCGGTCTTCGCTTCGAGGGCGAGCACCGCCCCCTGCGGCTGGGTGAGGCCGTTCTCGTCCTTGAATCCTTCGGGCAGGTCCTGCTTCACCGCCGCTTCGGCCGCTTTCTGCATATCCAGGTCGAGGGTGGTGTACACCTGCAGGCCTTCCTTGTAAATGGTCTCCGAGTCGTACTTGTCGGAGAGCTCCTGCACGAGCCACGACAGGAAATACGACGCCGTGCCGCCCGTGCCGCCCGCGTCGGGCTTCGCCAGATGGAGGTCCGCCTGCTTGGCCGCCTCCGCCTCGTCCTTCGTGATGTAGCCGTACTTCGCCATCTGGTCGAGCACGACCGCCTGGCGGGACTTGGCCGCCTCCACGCTGCGGAAAGGCGAGTAGTAGTTCGGGCTGTTCGGCAGGCCCGCGATGAGCGCGCACTGCGCCAGGTCGAGGTCCTTCACGTCCTTGCCGAAGTACACCTTCGACGCGGTCTGGATGCCGTAGCACCCCTGCCCGAAATAGATCTGATTCATGTACATCTCGAGGATCTCGTCCTTGGTGTACTTCCGCTCGATCTCGATGGCGAGCACCGCCTCGAGGAGCTTGCGCTTCAGGGTCTGCTCCTGCGTGAGGAACGCGTTCCGGGCGAGCTGCTGCGTGATGGTGCTGCCCCCCTGCCCGGTGGCGTCGCCGGAGACGATATTGCTGTACACCGCGCGGAGAATCCCCCGCGGGTCGATGCCGTGATGTTCGTAGAACCGCACGTCCTCCGCGGCGATGAACGCGTGCTGGAGATCGGCCGGCACCTGCGAGAGCGGCACGGGGAGACGGTTTTCCTCGGCGTGGATGGTGGTGATGAGCCGCCCCTTGCGGTCGAAGACCTGCGACGACGCATCGGGCGTCATCGTGCGGGACACGTCGGGAAGCCCGCCCCACACGGCGGAGAGAAATCCCGCGGCGGCCCCGCAGGTGACGATGAGGAGGATCGCCAGCAGGAACAGGAGAATTTTTTTCAGCGGGGAAGACTTCTTCTTCCGTCCGCGGTGGATATCCGAGTCTTTCATGATGCATGCCCTTTCGTAGCACAGAGAAATATTTGCCCTATTATATCACACCGCGCGCTCACAGGCCGCGCCCTGCGGCGGTGAAGACAGGAATCATCACCGTGAAGACCACCGCCGCGGTGAGCGCCCCCACGAAGAGGAGCAGCGCCGGCTCGAGCGCCGCCCGCAGCCGGACGAGCTTCCGCTCGGTCTCGTCCGTGAGAAGCCGCGCCGCCATCCGGAGGAACCGGGGCAGCTCCCCGCTCTCCGTCCCCGCCGCGGCCATGCGCGCCGCCATGGGGGACGCCAGCCCCGAGGCGAAAAGGCACGCCGCAAAGTCCCCGCCCCGGGCCACGCCCTGCCGCACGAGGGCGATGCGCCGCCGCGCCTCCCCGCTTCCCGCAGACGCTTCCGCCGCGGCGAGCGCCTCCGACAGGGGGCTCCCGCTCTGGAGAAACGCCGCGAGTGCCGCGCAGCACCGGATGAGCGCCAGCCGCCGCACGAACCGGGAATGGAAAAGCGCCCGCTCCCACGCGCGCCGGCCCCGCGCCGTGCGGGTCCACGCGAAACACAGCACGCCGGCGCAGAGCGCCGCTCCCGCAAACGCCGCGCCGTACGTGCGGAGGAAGAGCCCCAGCGCGAGCGCGCCCCGGGTGAGCGGCGGAAGAGGCAGCCCCAGCGCATCGAAAAGGAGCGAAAACGACGGGACGATCACCGTCAGGACGAGGACGAACACCGCGAGGGCAAAGCACAGCACGAAGAGCGGGTACGCCAGCGCCGACGCAAACTGCCGACGCACCGCCGCGGCCCGCTCATAATACGCGCCGAGCGCGTCCAGCTGCTCCGGCAGGGTGCCGCTCTGCTCGCCCACCGCCGCCATGGCCGTGAAAAACGGCGGAAACCGGCCGCTTTCACGGAGCGCCTCCGCCAGCGGCTCCCCGGAGGCCACAAGCCGCGCCACCTCCCCGAGGGTGCGCTTCATGGCGCGGCTCCCGTGCCCCGCGATGACGCCGAGCGCCTCCGTGAGAGGAATGCCCGCGGCGAGAAGCGCCGCCCACTCCCGGCAGAAGAGCGCCAGCGCCCGTCCCCGGACAGGCCGGGGCGGCAGGAGCGGCCTCCGCTTTTCCCGGAGGCGCACCACCGTATAGCCCCGCTCCTGCAGGGTCCGCGCCGCGCTGCGGCGATCCTCCGCCGAAAGGACGCCCTCCTCCATGGGCCGCCCTTCCCGGCAGGCCCGCCAGGCATACCGCTTCATGGCGACCCCTCCCTTCGCATTTTCTCCATTATACGCCCATCCGGAGCGGCCCGGGCCGCCTCGAAAAAAGCGGCGTCACGCCTCCGCCACGGGGAGCGCGATGCGCCAGAGGAAACCCTCCGGATCGGCGCAGGTGGTCTCGTCCAGCAGGGATTCCTCGAAAGCCTCCCCCGCGGGACGAAGGCCCCGCGCCCGCGCTTCTTCCCGCAGCCGCCGGTACGCTTCCTCTCCGCCGCCCGCGGGCCCCCGCGCCCACAGGACGAGGCAGTCCCCGGCGGGCAGCGCGCCGTTTGCACCGTCCTCCCCGGCGAGGCGGAAAGCCAGGCGCTGCACCCGGCCCGTCTCCGCCGCAATGAGGCAGGACAGGGTGTATCCGAAAGGCAGGCCCGCCCGGTCGGCGGCGGTGTAGAAATCGGTAAGCACCCGGTCCGGGATGTCCTCCCGGGGGCAGTCGAGAGGCGCGCTCACAAAGAGCGGCACCGGCGCGGCGCGGCGCACGAGGCGGACACCCCCTTCCGCCCGGCGGCTCTCCCGGATCTGCGCCAGGCGCAGGCGCACCGCGCTCTCCCGGAGACGCAGACGGCGGAGCTCCTCCCCGATGACCGCCTCCTGCCGTTCGAGCAGCGCCTCCGTGCGGTCCGGCCGGATGGGCGCGCGCTGCGCGCGGATCGCCGCGAGCGGCACGCCGAGGCCCGCCAGCATCTGGATGAACGACATCTCCCCGAACTGCCGCCGCGCGTAGTAGCGGTAGCCCGTGGCCGGGTCGGTCCGCGCAGGCGAAAAGAGGCCGATCCGGTCGTAGTAAATGAGCGTCTGCCGGCTCACGCCGAAAACGGCCGCAAATTCCCCTACGGAAAATTCATTTCTGTTTTTCATGCGCCCTCCTTGACTGTATAGCTGCTATACAGTTTATCATAAGAATACAATCCAGGACATCGGGAGGTCATCATGAGCGAATCCATTCTCACCCGGCTCCAGGCGGGCCGAAACGAAATTCACGCGGCGAAGAGCGCCTTTTTCATCAGCGGCTTCACCTTTTCCACATGGGTCATGATGATTCCTTCGGTGAAGCAGTCCTTCGCCATCGAAGCGGACGTGCTGGGGCTGCTCCTCCTCTGCATCGGCGTGAGCGCGTGCATCGCCATGCCCATGGCGGGGGTCCTCACGCGGTACGTGTCGTGCCGCCGGCTCATCACCGCGGTCTCGCTTCTCATGAGCGCGGCGGTGCTCGCCGTGCCCCATCTCCCCGCGGTGTGGGCCTTCGTGCCGGCGCTGCTCCTCCTGGGCGCGTCCGTGGGCACCCTCGACGTGGCGATCAATCTGAACGGCGTCCTCGTGGAGCGCGCCTGCGGCAGGCGCATCATGTCCTCCATGCACGCCTTCTACTGCATGGGCATGTTCCTCGCGGCGGGATGCTTCTCCGTCCTCGCCGACGCGGCGGGCCTTCCCGTGCCGTGGATCGCCGCCGTGCACGTGGCGCTCGTGCTGTCGCTCCTCCTCCGGTACGGCCGGTACTATCTCGACTACCGCGCCGACGCGGGGCAGAAACAGGCCGCCCTGCCCCGGGGCGCGGTGTTCTTCCTGGGCGTGCTCTGCTGCATTTCCTTCCTCGCCGAAGGGGGCGTCATGGACTGGGGCGGCGTGCTCCTCTCGGAAGACAAGGGCGTGCCTCTCTCGTCGGCGGGCTTCGGCATCACCGCGTTCTCCATCGCGGAATTTCTGGCGCGCCTTCCCGGCGACCGGCTGGTGCGCCGCTTCGGCGAAAAGCCCGTGGTCCTCGCCAGCACCGCCGCGGCGGCGGTCTGCTTCGCCGCCATCGGTTGGGCGGAGACGCTGCCGCTTCTCATGGCGTTCTTCTTCCTGCTCGGCGCGGCCGTGGCAAACATCGTGCCCGTCATGTACTCCCTGCTCGAACGGCAGGAAGACATGCCCCTCGGCCCGGCGGTGGCGGCCCTCACCAGCATGGGCTACGCTGGCATCCTCCTCGGCCCGGCCTTTCTGGGCTTTGTGGCGCACACCTTCCACATCGCCGTGGTGTTCGATTTCCTCGCGCTCCTCGTGCTCTGCCAGATGGCGCTCGCGGCGTATACCTTCACGAAGCTCCGCCCATGAAAAAAGCGCGGCGTCCGCCGCACTCTTCCCTTCCGCCTCCGGGCGGATTTTTTTATGGTCCTTTCAGCCCCGCATGCGCTCCGCAAAAGCGCGCCACCGGTCCGGCCGCGGGTCCCCGTAGAGCGTCTCCATGGCCGCGCGGGTCACGAGCCACGTCCGTCCCGCGCGCCGCCGCTCGCCGTCTCCCAGCCGGGCCGCGCGGTGGCCGGCCCCGGCGGCGGCGCTCCGCACCTCCTCCGCCGTGCGCCCCCAGAGCTCCGCCGCTTCCGCCGTGGCGAAGACGATGAGGAGCGGGGAGAGCGCTTCCGTCTCGCCGCCTTCCCCGCCGTCTCCGCCGAAGCAGCGCGCCGCCGCCTGCCGGTCGAGCAGCCACCCCGCGGGCGTGTGCTTCGCGCCGGCGCCGAGCGCGCCTTCCCCGCAGCGGGCGCGCACGGTCTTTGCAGGCACGCCGAAGCGGTCCGCCGCCTCTTTTTCCGTGAGCACGTCCTCCAGCGCGTGGGGAAACGCGAGCGCGCGCGCCGCCGGAGGCAGGGCGAACCGCTCCGCCGGAAAAATCAGCAGCCCTTCCGCCGACGACGAGACCGCCGTCCCCACGGGGAGCCGCCGCCATTCCCGCGCATTGCGGAGCGCCCCCGCCGTGCGCAGATCGTCCTCAAGCGCCGTCCGCACGTCCGCTTCCCCTTCCACGGCGCGCGCAGAAAGCGCGGGCGCGCCGGCCGTGAGCAGGAGCACGGGGCCACAGGCGATGGCCGCCCCTTCCGCCGGGGCCGTCCCCAGGAGCCACGCCCCGTAGATGCGCGCCGCCGCCGCTTCGCTCACGCCGTCGTATACCAGTCGATTCATACCATTCCTCCTTTTTCCGTTTCATTATCGCACCGCCCGGCGTCCTCTGAAAAGAGGCGCGGAAAAACCGGCCCCCGGAGGAGCCGGCCTTCTTCAGTCTTCGATGACCAGTTTGATTTTCTTGCCCGCTTTGTCTTTCTTTTCCTTTTTTGCTTTCTTCTTCTCTTTTTTATCCTTTTTCTTATTCTTTTTGTCCTTCTCTTTTTTCTTCTTTTTCTCTTTTTCCTTCTTTTTCTCTTTTTCCCTGCGTTCTTTTTCTTTTTTCTCTTTCTTCTTCTTCTCTTTCCGGTCTTTCTCCGCCGCGACGCGGAGCGCTTCCCGGCTCGTCCCGGCGTCGGTCATGAAGGGGATTTCGTCGTCCTCGTCGTCCTCGTCCTCATCGTCATCCTCTTCTTCGTCGTCCGCATCTTCATCGTCATGATCTTCCCATTCGTCCGGCGCTTCGGCGTCTTCGTCCTCTTCCGCGTCCGTGTCTTCCGCTTCCGCTTCGGATTCTGTTTCCGTTGCTTCTGCGTCCGCGGTTTCTTCGATTTCGGGCATTTCTTCCGCAGTCATTTCTTCTGTTGTTTCTTCTGCTTCGGATGCGGCAGGTTCTTCCGCCGGTTCCTCAGCGGCCGCTTCCGGCGATTCCGCCGGCCCGTCGTCGATGGCGATGTCCTCGATATCCGCCGAAGCGGCTTCCTCGTCGGGCGTGCCGATGGTGTGGCTCTTGTATTCGAGGCTGTGCAGCTCGCCTTCCGGCGCGGGCTCCTCCGCGTCGGCGCTCTCGATTTCCTTCAGCACATTGTCGATGGTCTCCTCCATCATCACCGCCAGCGAAAAGATGCGGCGGATGCGCATTTCCTCGTCGGGCAGCTCCTCCGGCAGCGCGCCCTGCGAGAGACGCCGGTTCAGATAGATTTCATCCTCCATGAGCTGCCGGTGAATTTCCCGGAGAGCGTCCTCCAGAGACACCTTCCACTCCCTGTTGTCGTTCATGCTTTCTCCTTTCCGGCAGGCGCGTCCTGCCGCTCCGTGACGAGCACTTTGTCAATGCGCCGGTTGTCGCAGTCGAGGATCTCAAAGCGGAACCGGTCGTACTCCACAGTCTCCGCTTCCTTCGGGATATACCCGAAGAGGTAGGTGATAAACCCGCCCAGCGTTTTATAATAATCTTCCGCTTCCCCCGGAAGTTCTTCCTCGATATGGAAATGTTCGCGGAAATCGTCGATGCTGCACAGCCCTTCCACGAGCCAGGAATTGTCCGGCCGGCGGATGAAGCGGTTCTGCTCTTCCTTCATGTCCTCCGCATCGCCGGGCATGTCGCCGACGATTTCCTCCAGCACGTCGTGCAGCGTCACCAGACCGGAGAGCACGCCGTACTCGTCAATGACGATCGCCTCATGCACGCCCTTGTCGTGGAAATGCCGGAGCACCTTCACGAGAGTGAGCGTCTCGGGAATGTACACCGTCTGGCGCAGCACCGCCCGCACGGAGTCGCCGATGGAGCGGCCCGGGTGCCTGTGGCTGTCCATGAGGACGTCGCTCACGTCCACGATGCCCAGGAAATCATCGAGCGAGCCCCGCCCCACGGGCAGGCGGAAATGGGCCGTCTCCTCCAGCACGCGCCAGATCTCCTCCGGCGTATCCTCGATGTCGATCCACGTGAGCTGCGTCCGGGCGGTCATGCAGTCCGCCGCGGTGAGATCGTCCAGCTGGAATACCCGGTCCACGAGAATGGGCTCCGCCTTGTCGAAGGTGCCCATGCGCGCCCCCTGACGGAGCAGCACCCGGATCTCTTCCTCCGACACGGGCTGCTCCTTATTCATGTCGATCCCCAGAAGGCCGATGACGATCTTCGTGGACCACGTGCTGAACATGACCAGCGGCCGGCACAGCGCGGAAAACATGAGCATGGGCTTCGCGATGGCGCAGGACGCCTTCTCCGGGATGGCGATGGCCAGCCACTTCGGCGCGAGCTCGCCCAGAATGAGCGTGGCGTACGTCACGAGGGAAATGACGATGGCCATGGCGAGCCCCTGCGCGTACGGCGCGACCGCGGGAATCTCCCGCAGCTCCGCCGCGAGCGGCACCGCCAGCGACGCCCCGGAAAACATCCCCGTGAGGATGCCGATGGCGGTGATGCCGATCTGAATGGTGGAAAAAAGATTTTCCGGATTGTCCGCGATCTTCAGCGCGTACTCCGCCTTCTTATTTCCCTTCTTCGCCATCTCGCGGAGCTTCGTCTTCCGCGCGCCCACCACGGCGATCTCCGTCATGGAGCAGATCCCGTTGAATACGATGAGAATAAAAATGATGAGAATTTCCGACCATATGTGGCCGCCGTCTTCCATACCCGACATCCTTTCTTCTGCGAATCTCCGGCTCGGCCGGCAGAGGGGAGAGCCATCTCTCCTTTTAATCGTATTATAGCATGAACGCCGCCGCTCCCGCAGAAAATTCCCCGTCTCCGCCGTTCGCGGCAGAAGAAAGCCCCGAAAAACGCCTTCATAAAGCATACAGGGGAAATACCGCAAAAGCCCACGCCCGCTTTTCCGTACTTGTGATACAATATAAATCGATTCGCAGCCTTCATGCATGGGAGTCACGGATAAGAGCGATGCTTTGGTCGGCATCGCTTTTTTCGTGCGTATTTTTGCAACTTGAATTGTCAAATCAAGTGCAACATCCTTTGGTAATAGACCTCGTACGGTGTCCGGTATCCTAAGCATTTCCTTGGGCGATGATTCAATTCGTTTATCGCTTTCCGTATATCTTCTTCTGTATATTTTGATAGATCTGTCCCCTTCGGAAAATATTCCCGAAGCAATCCATTCGTGTTTTCATTTGTCCCTCTGTCTTGCGGATGCCGCGGCGGCGGAAAATAAAAGGTCACTCCCACCATCACTTTTTCCAGTGCTTCATATCCGGCAAATTCCGATCCTCTGTCTGCTGTTATGGTATATATGGGTTGATTTTTGAGATATTGGAGCATAACAGCACCCACTTCCTCCGTTGTTCTTGCCGGGGAGCGTCCGCACAACAGATAACGGCTCATGAGGTCTACCAGAGTGACAAGGCAAAATTTGCCGCCTTTTCCCATAACCGTATCTGCTTCCCAATCTCCAATCCGTCTCCTTTGATTGGCAATTTCCGGACGTTCTGCAAGAGGATGAATGACTTTGAATTTTCCTCTTTTCTCTTCATATCTTTTTGTATGTCTTCGTTTTCCTCTGTGCCGCAATTTGCGCGCAGCCTTTCGTTCCGTGCCCGGCTCATCGAAAAGATGAGCGTAGATCGCTCTATATATGGTCCGACAGCTGACACAAGGGACGCCTTCCTGTTTCATGCGGCCCACGATTTGCTCTGGAGACCATTGATGATTCAGAAACTTGTCTTTAATTTTGAGGGACAACGTTGAATTGGAGAACAGGATTTTAGGATGACGGCATTTCTTTCTGCGTTGTTCATATTTCTTTTGGGCAGCTTGAGGATCATAGCGGTGAGTGCGAGGATTGGAATTTCGCCGGAACTCTCTGGAGATGGTGGATTTACTTCTGTTAAAGAGTTTAGCAATGAAGGACATGGAATAACCGCGGCGGAAAAGCGCGCTTGCAATGAATCGTTCTTTACTGGTAAGATGGCAGTAATGGCACATAGGAACCTCCTGTTTAACAAAGACTTAGGACATCTTTATTGTAACAGAGGACTATGTGTCATTTTTTCATGACCGATAGGGCGTTGCACTTGAAGTGTACATTCGCCAAGAAAAAAAGAGCGGCATACGCAGCTGCGTACGTGGTCTTCCGCTCTTTTTCCTTCCGATCAATGCTTATTTAACCACCATTGAAAAATGGCCAGCAAGATCGGCGCAACCAACGTTGTCCATAGAAAGACAAACACCGAACAGTTGCCTTCATTCATCGGGAATCACTTCCCTTCGTTTGAAGGGAAGTAAATTATAACACCCGTTCGGGATAAGAGAAACGCCGCCCCGCTGAGCGGATTTCGGCACCCTCAAAAAATATTTTGAAAATTTTCGATTTCCCTCTTCCCTTTTCCTCCCGCGTCCTGTATAATACAGACATAGAAAGTTTTCGATTTATCAACCCTTCCATATACATTTTCCCAAAGGAGGAACCCATCATGAAACTGAACGACACCATCCTGAAAGCCCTGAACGACCAGGTCGTAAAAGAATTTTACTCCGCGTACCTCTACCGCTCCATGTCCGCCGACATGAAAGCCGCCGGCTACAAAGGCTACGCTCACTGGCTCATGAAGCAGTACGAAGAAGAAGTGGAACACGGCGAAAAAATCATCGCCTACATCGAAGACCGCGACGGCTCCGTAGACTTCGGCCAGATCGACGCCGTCTCCGTCCACTTCGACTGCCCGCTGAAAGTGGCCGAAGCATCCCTCGCCCATGAACAGTACGTGAGCGAATCCATCCGCACCATTTTCAAAGCGGCCCGCGAAGAAGGCGACATCGAAACCGAAGTCTTCCTCCAGTGGTTCATCACCGAACAGGTGGAAGAAGAAGCGAACGCCACCGACGTCAAAGCAGGCTTCGAAGCCGCCGGCGAATGCAAAGGCCTCCGCCACATGTTCGACGCGCAGCTCGGCAAGAGATAATCTCTCTCCATTCCATCATCCATTCCCAAACAGAAAGAGCAGCCTCCGGGCTGCTTTTTTCGTGCGCGCCGCACACTCACCGCCGCACGCACCGGGCCGCCCATCACGACCTTATCAACCAGCGCAAAGAAAAAGACGGTCTTCGCCCGCCTCCCGTTTCCGCATATCCATTCCAAAACGCCCCTTCCCCAAACCTATGCTACAATAAAGGCATCCTCCCATAGAAAGGAGGTGTTCTCTGTGGAGGAGTTTTTCAAATTCCTTTGGAGCCCGTTGCTTGCTCCCGTTTTAGCCGGTATGATCCTTGCGCTCTTCCAGCGCTGGCTCAACCATCGCTAAGTTAAAATGCAACATTGAAAAAGGACGAGTTGCCGCTCGTCCTTTTTCGTTCCCCGTGGGGGCTTCTCAAATTCCTGTGCCTTCATTATACACCGCACCGCCCGTCCTGTCCATGATAACGGCCGCGCCGTACAGGAAGTCCGCACCGGCACGCCTCGCACGTATGCGCCGCCTCGTTCCCCGCATCGGTTCCACGTGGAACATCTCGTGCGGACAGACCGCATACAAAAAAGACGGGAAGACTGCCCGCCCTTTTTGATACTTCACTGCATGGGCCGCTCCCCGCCGTAGGGTGTGGATTCTTCCGCCGCAAGGAGCGGCGCGCCGGCCTCGTCCTCCATCTCGAAGACCCCGAGGCCGAAGTAGCGGTCGAAGAAATCGCGCAGCCTGCCGATGACCGTCTGCTTCTTATCCTGCCGGGCCGCGCCCGCTTTGCCGAAGCGCGACATCTTCGGCAGGATGCCGTCGATGGCCGTGCCGCCCGTGCGGAGCTCCCCGTCGCGGAACGTATTCCGCACGAAGCGCGCCGTCTCCTCCGGGCGCAGATGCTCCTCCGCCACGAGCACGTCCAGCTCCTTCTTCGCGGACGTGCGCACGAAAGCCTCCCAGTCCCGCGGCACATCGGTGGCCGTATTCACCTGCGCGAGGAAACGGTCGATGAGCTCCTTCTTCGAGCGCAGCGACGGGCTCGACCGCACCGCCCGCTGGATCGCCGCGAGAATCGTCTTGTCCCGGCACTGCTTCTCGTGATACTGCTCCACCAGCATGAGGATGTAGTCGATATTCACCTCCACCTGCCGCACCAGCTCCATCTCGAAGACCACATCATCATTGATGTCGTCCCGGTCGGGATGGCGGGCAAACTCCCGCTGCAAATCCAGATAGTACGACTGGTAATCCTGCCGCTCCCCGTCGGAGAGAATTTCCCGCCCGGCAAACTCGTCGAACGCGGTGAGAATATTCCGCAGGCGCAGATACGCCCCGAACGCCATGATGAAAGCCTTCTTCGCCTTCTCGCTTTCGAGATCCGCCAGCCCGCCCAGCGGATACTTCTCCAGGAGCTCCGTCACGCACGCCTCGTAGCCCTTATGCTTCTTCCCCTTCTCGTCGGTAAATCCGTAATAATAATCCGCAAAAGGCCGCATGAGCACCGCCCCGTGGGCCTCCCGGTCGCCGAAGAGCGCGATCGCCGCGTCCGTCTCCTCCGACAGGTCGCGGAAGCACACGATATTCCCGCAGGCCTTCACCGCGTTCAGGATGCGGTTCGTCCGGGAGAACGCCTGAATCAATCCGTGCTGGCGCAGATTCTTGTCCACCCAGAGCGTATTCAGCGTCTTCGCGTCGAACCCCGTGAGGAACATATTCACCACGATGAGCAGGTCCACCTCGCGGTTCTTCATGCGGAGCGACACATCCCGGTAATAATTGGGAAACTTGTCCGCCGACGTGTCGTACGACGTGCCGAACATTCCGTTGTAGTCCGCGATGGCGCTCTCGAGGAAATCCCGCGCCGGCTGGGACATGCCCTCCGTGCTGTCCGAATTTTCATCCGCCAGGAACCCCGCCTCCGGGTCGTCGTCATTCGCGCCGTAGCTGTAAATCGTGGCGATGCGCAGCCGCTCCCCTGCGGGACGCTCCGCCATCTGCCGCTGAAACTCCCGGTAATACCGCTGCGCCGCCTCGATGGATGACACCGCGAAAATGGAATTGAATCCAAAGAGCCGCCGCGCCTCCTTCTGCTCCTTCGCCCGCGCGTTCTTCGCGGTCTCCTCCACATTCGTGAGCACCCGGTACACGTACGATTTACTCCGCTTCGTCTTCTGCGCGAAATGGTCCAGAATATACCGCACCACTCCGGAGATGCGCTGCGGAGCGAGGAGCGCCGCCTCCGTGTCGATCGCCTCCACCTCCGCATCCGGCGCGCCCTCCTTCCTCCGCACCGTATTCACATAGTCGATGTGGAAAGGAAGCACATTCTCGTCGTGAATCGCGTCCACGATGGTATACGCGTGGAGCTGGTCCCCGAAAGCCTGCGCCGTCGTGCGGAACTTCGGATTCCCGTGGCCCGCGTTCGCCGCGAAAATCGGCGTCCCCGTGAATCCGAAAATATGATACTTCCGGAAATGCTTCGTGATGCGCTGATGCATATCCCCGAACTGGCTCCGGTGGCACTCGTCGAAAATCAGCACCACATGCCGGTCGTACACCGGATGCTTCGGATGCTTCTTGATGAACTGGTCCAGCTTCTGAATCGTCGTCACGAGGATGCGGTAATCCTGATAGACGCCCCGCTCGTTCCGGTCCTCCAGCTGCCGTGTGAGCACCGCCGTATTCCGGCTGCCGTTCGCCGCGCCCTTCTCGAAAGAGTCGTACTCCTTCATCGTCTGGTAGTCCAGATCCTTCCGGTCCACCACGAAAATCACCTTGTCCACATCGGGCAGCTCCGCCGCGAGCTGCGCCGTCTTGAACGACGTGAGCGTCTTCCCGCTCCCCGTGGTGTGCCAGATATACCCGCCGCCCTCGAGCGTGCCGTACTTTTTATAATTCGTCGCCGTCACGATGCGCTGGAGAATGCGCTCCGCCGCCGCGATCTGGTACGGGCGCATCACCATGAGCTTCCGGTCCGCCGTAAAGACGCAGTACCGCGCGAGAATGGAGAGCAGCGTGTGCCGCGCGAAAAACGTCTTCCCGAAATCCATCAGGTCCGCGATGCGCCGGTTCCGCGCGTCCGCCCAGTACGACGTGAAATCAAAGCCCGGCGCCGTCTGCTGCGCCGTCCGCTTCCCCGACTCCATGCGCACCGCGTCCTCCCGGGTGGAGTTCGAATAATACTTCGTCTCCGTCCCGTTGGAAATCACGAAAAGCTGCACATACTGGTACAGCCCGTCTCCCGCCCAGAAACTGTCCCGCTGATACCGCGCGATCTGGCGGAACGCCTCCTCGAGACGCACGCCCCGCCGCTTCAATTCGATCTGCACGATGGGCAGGCCGTTCACCAGCACCGTCACGTCGTAGCGGTTCGCATAATTCCCGCCAGACTCCCCGTACTGATGGATCACCTGGAGGAAATTGCGGTGCACGTCCCGCCGGTCGAAGAGGTAAATATTCTTCTTGTCCCCGTTATCAAGAACCAGATTGTGCATGGGAGCCCGCTGAAACTTCTCCGTCTTCTCCGCGATGCCATCCGTGCGCGGGCACAGATACTCGTCGCACAGGCGGCGCCACTCCCCGTCGGAAAAATGCAGCCCGTTCAGCCGCCCGATCTGGACGCGCAGATTCGCCCGGAGCCCCGCCTCGTCGTGAATCTCCGCATACTCATAGCCCTCCTCCGTGAGCAGCCGGAGAAACGCCGTCTCCAGCGCGGCCTCGCTCTGGTACGCCGCCGCGCCCCGCGCCTCCGCGTCATACGCCGCGAGCACTGTGCTCTCCGGCGTCTCCATCACCATGCGGTACATCTCTCATGCCCTCTTTTCCCGAAACGTCAGCAGCCGGTCCCGGTAATACGCGTACTGCTTCCGCCGCGCGTCGATCTCCGCCGGCAGCCCTGCCGTCATATCGTTCGTCAGCGCGTCGAACCGGTCCAGCAGAGAAACGATACGCTCCTGCTCCGCCAGAGGTGGCACAGGAATTTGGAGACTCAAAATTCTTGATGCATTCAAATCCCCACGCGCGCCTTCCTTTTTTGCCAATAAATCCTGATATTCATTCTGCACACAATAATAGACATACTTGTACAACGCCTTTTCAGGATTTACTTCAATATTCAAACAATGCTGATTTGTAGTCAATGGAATTTTATTTATTGCGCATCGCCCGGCAGAAGCTCCCGAAATTGCGATAATAACGCAATTTGCCGGAATCCATTTAGCAGAAGAATTTTTCACGCCTGCTTCCGTAATAAAACTTTCCGTAGACGTAATTTCATTAAACGTGACTTCCTGTGTGCGAAGCCAGGGAATATTGCCATTTTCGTAATATTCCCGATGTGTTTTTAATGGCGTTCCACCCGAACAAGTATGCAAAGCAATATCACCCAGTCGCAGCCACCGGACAGCGTCACTTAGTCTGCTTGCTTGCTTGCTTGCTTGCTTGCTTGCGAAAGTATCGCCCGCCGCGCCGTCAAACGTCAAGAGGTAGTCCCGATAATGTTCGTATTGTGTCCTGCGCAGGGACAGCTCTGCTGTAAGCTCTGCTGTAAGCTCTGCTGTAAGCTCTGCGAAATTGTCCAGCAAGCGGACAATTTCGCACTGCACCGCAAGCGGTGGGACAGGAATGATTACAGATTCCATTTTCTTTTTCGATACATTAAACCGGGTCACGCCATTTGCTGTACGGATAATCTGCTTGCGCATTGCATGGGAGCGAAATAAAAATTTTGCAAAGCCCGGAAGCATAATGGAAGGGTCGTAAAAACGAAAGCCAAAACAGAAACTGTTCAGGTATAATTTTTCTTCTACCTCCTCCGTCAATACGGAAGACATGCCGCATTCTTCCGGTGTTTCCGAAGAACCAGTAAAGAGTACATCGCCATATTTCACGGCATTCTGTTTTTCTTTTTCTCCAACACGCACATAATCATGAATATTTGTATTCACGGCAATATTGGAAAATACATTCATATACGTAATATATTTGGCGTTTCCGTCTTTGAAATCTTCTTTTGATTTCCCAGACAGGCCGCCATAAAAAGTCCCCAATTCTCCCAGTTTCTTATATTCCACGCCGTCCGGGCACAGCTCGTCCAGCAATGTTTTCAGTCGGCTCATAGTCTCCTCCGCGCCTTCCAGTATCTTTTATCTCATAATCTCATCATTCTATGCGTTTCAGTTGTCCAGTTTTTCTGGATAACTGCTGTTTTATTGAGTTTAACTGTGCAGGGAGCATCAGCATGCGCCCTCCGTTTCATCCGCCTCAATGTCCCGGATGATGTCGTCGATGGCCCGGCGGAGTTCCGCTTCCCGGGCGACGATGGCGGCGATGTCTGCGTTCAGCTGGCGGATGTCTATCTGCTCCCGTGTGTCTTCCTGCTCCACGTAGGTAGAGACGGAGAGGTTGTAGTCCTCCGCTTCCACGGCGGCGCGGGGAACGAGGCGCACCCGGTGGGGCACTTCTTTCCGGTCGGTGTAGTACGCGGCGAGGCGGGCGATATTGTCCGGGGCGAGCTTGTTATTGTTCGTCACTTTCACGCATTCGGCGCTCCCGTCGATGAAGAGGACCCGGTCGTCCGGGCGGTTTTTCCGCAGGACCATGATGCACGTGGCGATGGAGGTGCCGTAGAAAAGGTTGTCCGGGAGCTGGATGACTGCATCGATGAAGTTGCCGTCTACGAGGTATTTCCGGATTTTCTTCTCCGCGCCGCCCCGGTACATGATGCCCGGGAAGCAGACGATGGCCGCCGCGCCGTTTGTGGAGAGCCACGCGAGGGCGTGCAGGACGAAGGCGAGGTCGGCTTTGGATTTCGGAGCGAGCACGCCCGCCGGCGCGAAGCGCGCGTCGTTGATGAGGGTGGGGTCGCTGTCGCCCGCCCATTTGATGGAGTAGGGCGGATTGGATACGATCACGTCGAAGGGCTGGTCGTCCCAGTGCTGCGGGGCGGTGAGGGTGTCGTCGCAGGCGATGCTGAATTTGTCGTAGCCGATATCGTGGAGGAACATGTTGATGCGGCACAGGTTGTACGTGGTGATGTTGATTTCCTGTCCGTAGAATCCCTGGCGCACGCGGCCTTTGCCGAGGAGCTTCGCCGCCTGGAGAAGGAGCGAGCCCGAGCCGCACGCCGGGTCGTACACTTTATTCACTTCCGTGCGGCCCGCGGTGGCGAGGCGCATGAGGAGCTCCGACACTTCCTGCGGGGTGAAAAATTCGCCGCCGCTCTTGCCTGCGTTGGAGGCGTACATGGCCATGAGGTATTCGTAGGCGTCGCCGAAGGCGTCGATGCTGTGGTCCTCGTAGCGGCCGAGATGCATATCCGCCACGCCCCGGAGGAGCTGCACCAGTTTTTCATTGCGCTTCGGCACGGTCGCGCCGAGCTTGTTGCTGTTCACGTCGAAGTCGTTGAAGAGGCCGCGGATGGCGCTCTCCCGGGCGGCTTCGTTCGCGGGCGTGTCTTCCGCCTCCTCCGCCGCTTCGGGGGAGAGGCGCACCGAGCTCTCGATGTGGCGGAAAATGCGTCCGAGGGTCTCGTTCAGATTCGGGTCGTCCGCCGCGCGGCGCACCACGTTCGCAAAGAGCTCCGACGGAAGGAGAAAGAAGCCTTTCTCCACGACGATGCCCGCCCGGGCGGTCTCCGCTTCTTCGTCGCTGAGCTTCGCGTAGTCGAAATCGGGGTCCCCCGCTTCCCGCTCGCCGCGGTTGATGTAGTCCGTGAGATTTTCCGAGATGTACCGGTAGAACATGGCTCCCAGCACATACGATTTGAAATCCCATCCGTCCACGCTGCCCCGGAGATCGTCCGCGATCGCCCAGATGGCGCGGTGCAGCTCTTCCCTCTGCTGTTCTTTCTTTACGTCCATATGCTTCCTCCTGTGCGGCCCCGCCGCGGGATTTTTGTTTCTCTTATTTTCTCATTGTATCACGGATAGAACGGGCAAAAAAAGAACCGCCCCTCCGCGCGCGGAAAATTTTCACGGACAGCAAATGCCGGGCCGTCTTCCGAAAGCGGGAGCGCGCGCCGCATTTGAATCTGCGCATCATGCGCAGAAAGTTTTCCAACGCAGGTAAATCCGCACCGCCTGCAAACGAACAAACAAGCACGGGTACAGCTCCCCGCCCGTTGGAATGAAACCCGGCCCCGCAGGCGCAGGATTTGACGGCCCGGAGCGCCCGGGCGGAATGACCGCGCAGCGCGCTAAAAAATTTCCGCGCCGGAGAAAACATGCGCAAAGTATATATTTTCCTCTGAAAATGAACGGGAAATATATATTTGCGGCAAAAAATAAAGCGGAAAAATCCATTTGCGCCGATTCTCCCGCGGCGGAGGACGCAAAAAGCCGCGCACCTTTCGGGGAGCGCGGTTTCTGCATGAAAAAACACCGGGCGTCCGGTGCTTTTCTTTTTTATTCTTCGTCGGTCTCGGGGAGTTCGGCGTTCGTGTAGACTTCCTGCACGTCGTCCATGTCTTCCAGTTCGTCGATGAGGTGCTGCATGGTCTTGGCGGCGTCGCCTTCGAGGGCGACGGTGGTGTCGGGAACCATGGCGACTTCGGAGGCGGAGACGGCGATGCCTTCTTTGTCGAGAGCGTCGGAGACGGTCATGAAGTCTTCGGGGGAGGTGGAGATTTCGTAGGTGTCGTCGGTGACGGCTACGTCTTCTGCGCCTGCGTCGAGGGCGATCATCATGATGGTGTCTTCGTCGGCCGCGTCTTTATCGACGGTGATGGAGCCTTTTTTCTTGAACATCCAGGAGACGCATCCGGTCGCGCCGAGGCTGCCGCCGTGGTGGGTGAAGGCGTGGCGGATGTCGGCGGCCATGCGGTTGCGGTTGTCGGTGTTGCATTCGGCGATGATGGCCGCGCCGCCCGGGCCGTAGCCTTCGTAGGTGACTTCGTCGAAGCCTACGCCGCCGGCTGCGCCCACGCCTTTGGCAATGGCGCGCTGGATGTTTTCTTTCGGCACGTTGTTCTGCTTCGCTTTGGTGAGGGCGAGTTTCAGGCGCATGTTGCCCACGGGGTCGCCGCCGCCCATGCGGGCCGCGATGGTGATTTCCTTGGAAATCTTGGTGGTGATCTTCGCGCGGATGGCGTCAGTCTTGCCCTTTTTCCGTTTGATGTTTTCCCATTTTGAATGTCCGGACATATTATTCCTCCTTTGTTCCGTCCCACCATGCTTCGCCGAGCAGGCGGTCGAGGATGATGGCGGCGGCGCTTCTCACGCAGAGGTGGTTGTAGCTGCCGCAGCCGTAAATCGGTTCCAGTATGTAGTCGAACTCTTTCATCATTTCCCGGGTCATGCCGTAGCCGGTGCCGAACAGGATGAGCACGGGCCGCGTGCCTTCGTGGATGGCGCGCCGCATGAACCGGTAGGAGACGGTGTTCGGATAGACCCGCGCGTCGGTGGTGACGATGGCGGGTTTCTCGCCGCAGTCTTTTTCGATTTGCGCGACGGCGGCGGCGAGGTCCGGCACGAGGGCGGTCTCTTCGAAGGCTTCCCGGCGGTTCGGGTTGTACCGGCTGCCGGCGCCTGTTTTCCAGTGGTCCATGATGAGGGAGGCCATGCGGCGCTGCGCTTCCACGGGATGGATGATGAAGTAGGTGCGCACATCGTAGGTCCGCGCGGTGCGGGCGATGTCGTGGAGGTCGTAGTTGGTGAGCGCCGTAGTGACGACTTCCATGTGCTTGTTGTAGATCGGGTAGTGGATCAGTCCGATGTAGCAGGGAGCCATGGTCCTTCCTCTTTTCTGATTTCTTCGATGAGTTTCCTGTCTTCTTTTGTGAGGGTGAGCTGCTCCATGAGGTCAGGGCGGCAGCGCATGGTGCGCCGGAGGGCTTCTTTCCGCCGCCACCGGGCGATGTTGGCATGGTGGCCGGAGAGGAGCACGTCGGGCACGCGCCAGCCCCGGAAGTCGGCGGGCTTTGTGTACTGAGGGTACTCGAGGATGGGCTCGTAGAAGGAGTCGCCTGCGGCGCTTCCCGCGTCGCCGAGGACGCCCGGCACCATGCGGGAGACGGCGTCGGCGATGACCATGGCGCCGAGTTCGCCGCCGGTCAGTACGTAGTCGCCGATGGAGATGAGTTCGTCCGCGAGGTGTTCTTCCACGCGGTGGTCCACGCCTTCGTAGTGTCCGCAGATGAGGACGAGGTGGTCGTAGTCGCGGTAGAGCTGCTTGGCTTTGTCCTGGGTGAAGGGCACGCCCGCCGGCGAGAGGAAGATCACCCGGCTGCGGGGGGTCTTCTCGGGGAGGACGGCTTCGCACGCTTCGAAGAGGGGGCCGCACATCATGAGCATGCCCGCGCCGCCGCCGCAGATGGTGTCGTCCACCTGGCGGTGTTTGTTGTGCGCGAAATCGCGGGGATTCGTCACGGCCATGTCGATGAGGCCGGCTTCGATCGCCCGCTTGATGATGCTCTGATGGAAGAAGGCTTCCACAAATTCAGGAAACAGAGACAGGATGTCGATTTTCATGATTCAGTCTTCCCATTCCTGGAGGCGCACGGTCATGCGCCCTGCGGCGGGGTCCACGGAAAGGACGCAGTCCGGGATGGCGGGGAGGAGGATGTCCTTCCCTTCGTCCGGGCGGATGACGTACACGTCGTTTGCGCCGGTGTGGATGATTTCCGTGATGACGCCCGCTTTCGCGCCGTCTTCGGTGTGGGCGGCGAGGCCCAGCAGCTGGAAGTCGTACCATTTTCCTCCGGGCCGGGCGGGCATGTCGGACGCGGGGATTTCCGCGGTGAGGCCCACGAGGGTCTCGGCGGCGTTCCGGTCGTCCACGCCTTCGAGGCGGAGGATGTACACGTTTTTATGGGGACGGGCGGAGAGGATGCGGTAGCTCTTCCCGCCGAGGAAGAGGCGCTTCAGCGCCTGGTACCGCTCGGGCCAGTCCGTATCCGGCAGAATACGCAAATCACCCCGCACACCATGCGGGGCAACGATTTTTCCGACGGAGATTCCCCTGTCGGCTGCATTATTCACGGAAGGCGATGACCTTTCCGTCTTCTACGAGGATTTCCCCGCCTCTCACGGCATTCATATCGTCGCCGACATGAATGGTCACGACCCGGTTTACCGGACCGCGGGGCAGTTCCGCGCCGATGGCGAGTTTTTCCAGATGTTCTTTCTCATCGCTGAGCTTTTTCTTCGCCTGGAGCATCTGCGCTTTCTGCGCTTCGATCTGCGCGCGGAGCGGAGCGACCGCCTGCACGTTGATCTTCGCCTGCTCGTTCAGGCGGGCGTTGCCTTCAAATTCGAGCTGAGCGATGTCATGCTCCACGCGGCTGATGTTCTGTTCCAGCTCGGCGAGCAGTCTCGTCTTCAGCGCTTCGGTCAGCTTCGATTTCAGCATGACCGGCACAAGAATGGTCATTTCGTCCATAAGACACCTCTCAGATAATGTCGACAGCCACCCGGAGATTCTGCTTCAGCGCGCCTGCCTTGACCACAGTGCGGATCGCGTTGGCAATCCGGCCCTGCCGGCCGATGACTTTTCCCATGTCCTCGGGCGCGACATGGACCTGATAGATTTCCATGCCGCCCTTGTGGACCACGGTCACCGTGACGGCCTCGGGGTGTTTCACCAGAGACCGCACGATCCATTCAACCAGTTCCTTCATAGCTTTGCCCTCTTATTTCTTGGACTCAGCGAATTTAGCCATGATGCCGTTCTTTTTCAGAATGGAACGAACGGTATCGGTCGGCTGCGCGCCCTGTCCCATCCAGTGGAGAATCTGTTCTTCATCCAGTTTGACAGGAGCGTCTTTCTTGACGGGGTCGTACCAGCCGACAGTCGCTACGGGAGCGCCGCCGCGGGCCGCCCGCGCGTCGATGACGACGATGCGGTAGAAGGGGACCTTCTTCGCACCCATGCGGGTCAGACGAATCTTTAACATGTGTTTCACCTCCTTGACGTAGTGATGGTTGGTCATGGGAAGAAATGCCTTTCCTTCCCACGCCGCTGTATATGGGTAGAATTACATGCGTCAGAATTTCGGAAGCATGCCGCCGGGGAAACGGAAGCCTTTCGGCATTTTCATGTTTTTCCCCTTCATTTTTTTCATCTGCTTGCGCACTTCCTTGAACTGCTTGAGCAGGCGGTTCACTTCCTGGATGTGCGTGCCCGAGCCCATGGCGATGCGCTTGCGGCGGCTGCCGTTCAGGATGTCCGGATTGGCGCGCTCCGCGGGCGTCATGGAGAGGATGATCGCCTCGATGTGCTTCATTTCCTTGCCGTCGAAGTCGATTTCCTTGAGCTGCTCTTTGTATTTGCCCATGCCGGGGATCATCCCCAAGAGGCTCTGCATGGAGCCGAGCTTCTTCACCTGGCGCATCTGCTTGAGGAAGTCGTCCAGGGTGAAGTCGCCTTTCTTCATCTTCGCCACAGCGTCTTTCATGCTGTCCTGGTCGAGATTTCTCTGGGCCTGCTCGAAGAGGGACTGGAGGTCCCCCAGGTCGAGGATGCGCCCGGCCATGCGGTCGGGGTAGAAATCTTCGAGGCCGCCGTCGAGTTTTTCGGAGACGCCGATCATCTTGATGGGCTTGCCCGTGACGGACTTGATGGAGAGGGCCGCGCCGCCCCGGGCGTCGCCGTCCATCTTGGTGAGGATGGTGCCGTCGATGCCGAGGTCCGTGTCGAAGGCTTTCGCCGTGGTGACCGCGTCCTGCCCGGTCATGGAGTCCAGCACGAGGAGGATCTCGTGGGGATGGACCGCGTCCTTGATATTGCGCAGCTCGGCCATGAGCTTTTCGTCGATGGTGAGGCGCCCCGCCGTATCGAGGATGAGCACGTCCTTATTGTAGGCCCGCGCCGTATCCACCGCCGCCCGGGCGATGCGCACGGGGTCCACGTTGGCGGGCATGCGGTATACGGGCACGTCCACCTGTTCGCCGAGGACTTCCAGCTGCTTGATGGCGGCGGGACGGTACACGTCGCAGGCGACCATCATGGGGTGCTTGCCCCGCTTCTTGAGGAGGAGGGCCAGCTTGCCCGCGGTGGTGGTCTTGCCCGCGCCCTGAAGGCCGACGAGCATGATGACTGTCATCCCCGTGGAGGACATGGTGATCTTGCTCTGGGTGCCCCCGAGAAGCTCGGTGAGCTCGTCCCGGACGATCTTGATGACCGTCTGGTCGGGCTTCAGGCTGCCGAAGACTTCCTCGCCCACGGCCTTTTCCCGCACGTGCGCGATGAAATCCCTGGCGACTTTGAAATTGACGTCCGCTTCGAGCAGCGCCCGGCGCACTTCGCGGAGCGCGCCGTCGATATCGCTTTCGGAGAGTTTGCCCCGTCCGCGCAGGTCTTTAAAAGCGCTCTGCAGCTTGTCTCCTAAACTTTCAAAGGGCATCCATTCACCTTCATTCGCACAAAATGCGGAGCAGTTTCTCCGCCTCGGCGGCGCGCTCCGGCGGAATCAGCCGGGCCAGCGCTTCCGCCGCCTCTTTCCTCGCCGCCCGGGACGCCTCCATGTGGAGCGCCGCCTCGTACGCGGCGAGCTGTTCCTCCCCGTGGCGCATCGCGTCGTGCACCGCCTGCCGGGAGATGTGGAAATGCCCGGCGATCTCTCCGAGCGAAAGATTTTCATTATAATACAGGTCCAGACATTCCCGCTGCCGGTCCGTCAACAGCGCGCCGTAGCAGTCCAGGAGTCCGCCCTGCCATACGATGTTTTCCAGCGACATAGCATCACCAACGCGTTTTATTATATATGCGCCCGCCGTTTCTGTCAAGGAATTTCCCTTTACATGCGCGGCATAAGAAAAACGCCGGCCTCCTCCTGGAAACCGGCGCTTCTCTCTCAGTCTTCCTGCGGTTCAAACGCGGCTTTGGATGCGCCGCACACCGGGCATACCCAGTCGTCGGGGATATCCTCGAACTTCGTGCCCGGAGCGATGCCGCCGTCCGGATCGCCCTTTTCTTCGTCATAAATGTAGCCGCAGATGGTGCAAACGTACTTCTTCATGGTGCGCCTCCTTTGAATAACCAACGCATTTTCTTCATTATACCATAGAGCCGCCCCGAAAATTCCCCGTACCTCTCCATCGCAGAGAAAAATTCCGCGCCGCTCCCCGCGCAAAAAATTTTCGACCGCCTTTCCCGCGCGTGAAAAAATTTTCCCGCTCCATTTTTCTACGCGCAAAAATCTGTGACGCCAAAAAATTTCGCACCTCCGCTTTCCGCGACACCCATTTTGCAGGGGCGCTCCAAAAATCACCGCTGAAAATTTCACAGCGGGCGCGCGAAAACGCCAAAGGAAAAATCCTCTCCCATGCGGAAGAGGATGGAGGCTCAGCCCTGTCCGTAATACGCGTGAGGACCGTGCTTGCGGAAATAGTGACGGTCCAGGATGTACGGCGGCATGGCGGCCTTCGGGTTCAGCTGAAGCGTTTTCCACGCCATGTCCGCCACGGTCTCGAGCACCACCGCGTGGTACACCGCTTCCGCCGGGTCTTTTCCCCACGCGAAGGGGCCGTGGCTGCGCACGACGACGCCCGGCACGGAGAGAGGCTCCCGCCGGCGGGCGCGCACGGTCTCCACGATGACCGCGCCCGTATTCGCTTCATAATCACCGTTGACTTCCTCTTCCGTGAGGCCGCGCGTGCAGGGCACGGGGCCGTAGAAATAATCCGCATGGGTGGTGCCCAGCGCGGGAATGTCCATCCCGGCCTGCGCGAAGGCCGCGGCGCACACGGAGTGCGTGTGGACGACGCCGCCGATCTCCGGAAACGCCCGGTAGAGCGCCAGGTGCGTGGCCGTGTCGGACGAGGGCTTCCACTTCCCTTCGAGCCGCTCTCCGCTTGCAAGGTCTACCACGACCATGTCTCCTGGCGTCATGCCGTCGTAGCTGACGCCGGAAGGCTTGATGACCACGGCGCCCGCCCCGCGGTCCACGCCGCTCACGTTGCCCCACGTGTAGATGACCACGCCCCGTCGCGCGAGCTCCAGATTGGCCGCGCACACCGCTTCTTTCAATGCTTCCAGCATGGGGTCCTCCTCATTCTTCCGCGATGACCCACACCTTATCCGCGGGGAAAACGGCGTACACGTCGCCCGAGAGGATGGCGCGCCCGGGGTCGAACATGTCCACGATCCACGATTTGCCGCGCCCGTCGCGCACAAAGTAGCGCACTTTTTCGCCGAGGAACATGGAGTTCTCCACGCGGACGGAGACGCTCACCAGGCCGTCTGCCGGCGCGGGAGAGAGCTTCACGCATTCCGGCCGGATGCTCGCGCTGTACTGATGTCCGGCCTGGACGGGTTTGCCTGCCGGAATGCGCACGCCGCCGTAGCACACGGTCCCGCCGTCCGCGCCGGTAAGATCGAGCAGATTGGTCGTGCCGATGAAGTCCGCCACAAAAGGCGTCTTCGGCTCGAAATAGATTTCCTGCGCCGTGCCCACCTGATGGATGACGCCGTCTTTCAGCACGACGATTTTGTCCGACATGGACAGGGCCTCCGACTGGTCGTGGGTGACGTAGATGGTGGAAAGCCCCATGCGCTGCTGGATGTCCCGCAGCTCCACGCGGACGCTCTCCCGGAGCTTGGCATCCAGATTGGACAGCGGCTCGTCGAGGAGGAGCACCTCCGGGTCCATGACGAGCGCGCGGGCTACGGCGACGCGCTGCTGCTGGCCGCCGGAGAGCTGGTTGGGAAACCGTTTTTCCATGCCGGAAAGCTGCATCAGCTCGAGCGCCGCCGCGACGCGTTTTTCCACGTCCGCCGCAGGCGTCTTCTTCACGCGCAGCCCGTAGGCCACGTTGTCGAAGACGGACATGTGCGGGAAGAGCGCGTATTCCTGAAAGACCATGGCGGTGTTCCGTCCGTAGGGCGGGATTTTTTCAATGCGCTTTCCTCCGAGGAGGATTTCCCCCGCGTCCGGCTCGTAAAATCCGGCGATCATCCGGAGGAGCGTGGTCTTCCCGCAGCCCGACGGGCCGAGGAAGGTCACAAATTCGCCTTTTTCGATGGCGAGATTCACGTCCTTGATGACGTGGTTGTTTCCAAAATATTTATTGATGCCTCTGAGTTCCAGAACTGCTGCCATAATATACCTCTCCTGTTCTATTCCACTGGCGGTTACAGGTCAAAAATATTGATCTTGTCCCGCAGAATGAGTTTCACGATGCCGAAGGTGATGTAGATGGTGAGCATCATGCCCACGGCGGTGGCGCTGGCGGTGGGCAGGAAGCCCTGATCGGCCAGACTCATGATGTTGATGGACGCCAGATTCCACTCGGGCGACACGAGGAAAATGACCGTGCTCAGCGTGTTCATGGACCGCATGAACGCGTAGACGAAACTCACGGAGAGGGAATTTTTCAGCATGGGCAGGATGATTTTCCGGAAGGTGGTGAAGCTGTTCGCCCCGAGATTGGCCGAGGCCTGCTCCATGGACGCGTCGATCTGCTTGAGCCCCGCCACGGCCTGCCGGTAGCCTACGGGCAGCTGGCGCAGCGTCATGCCGAGGACGATGATGGCCATGGTGCCGGTCAGTTCCAGCGGCGCTTCATTGAAGGCAAGGATCAGCGCGAGGCCGATGAACGTGCCCGGCAGGGACACGGGGAGCATGGCGAGGAAATCCATCACCGTGCGTCCCGGGAAGCGCTTCCGCACGGTGAGGAAGGCCAGGGCGATGCCCAGCACGGTGGTGGCCGCCGCGGTGATCATGGAGGCGGACCAGCTGTGGAGGAGCACTTTCGACTGGACGACCCCTTCGCGGAAATACTGGAGCGTAAAGGTGTAGTCCGCGCCGAAGGCCACGGTGAACGCAAAGAGGAAAACCACGCCGATGATCATCAGGATGGCCGCGCAGAGCACGGAGCAGAAGGCGAAGAAGCACCACGTCGCCGCCGGCCCCGCCGTGACGCGGATGAGCCCCGCCACGGGTTTCCCCGTGACGGTCACGTAGGAATTTTTCTCCAGATAGTACCGCTGCACGAAGAAGACGAGCAGCGTGGGGATGACGAGGAAGACGGACAGCACCGCGCCCATGGGCAGGTCCCACGCGCCGGTGACCTGGGTGTACGCTTCCGTGGCGAGCACGTGGTAATTGCCGCCCACGAGCATGGGGTTGCCGAAGTCGGCGAGGCTGTTGATGCCCACCAGCAGGAAGGCGCTGGCCACGCCGGGCGTCGCCAGGCGCAGCGTCACCGTGCGGAAGAGGTACCAGCCCCGCGCGCCCAGATTCTGTGCGGCCAGCTCCAGATTGGGGCTGATGGACTTGAGCACGCCCGAAATGGTGATGTACGCCAGCGGGAAGAACGCGATGGTCTGCGCCACCCAGAGGCCCACCGGCCCGTACAGGTCGGTCTGCAGGTGGAGCACGTGCCACGTGATGAAGCCGCGCCGGCCGAAGAGCATGATGAAGGCCAGCCCGGTCACGACGGAGGGCGCCATGGTGGGCAGCAGCGCCACCACCCGGAAAAACCGCTTGCCCGGCATGTCCGTATAGTTCACCGCGTAGGCGAAAATAAAGCCGAAAATGATGGCCGTGGTCGTCGCCGCCAGAGACGAGAACAGCGTGTGGCTGAAGACTTCCAGAAATTCCCGCGACGTGAGCGCCCTCGTCCAGTGCTCCGCATCCGGCACCAGGAGGATTTTCACAAACGGATAGATAATGAATAGCCCGAAGAGCAGAAACAGGACGGCGATGGACGCCAACAGCGGCGGCTCCCGGAGGAGCACTTTCATCTCCGCCCGCCAGCCCGTATGCTCACGGCCCGTATCCAGTTCTTTCATGTAGACTCCCTTCTCTGCCATACAGAAACGCCCTCCGCCGGAAGCGGCGGAAAGAAAAACCCCTTCCCTGCCGTTCCGGCAGAAGGAAGAGGCTTTCCCGTTGGCGTATGTTATTCTTCAAAGAATTTGTCGCAGTTCATCTGCTTGTCCGCGCCCGCTTTTTCCATGTCGTACGCTTTGTACAGCGGCAGCTCGGACAGCGGCTTCTGGCCTTCCGGCGGCGCTACGTCGGGATTGCACGCCACGCCGTTCGTGGTCCGCACGAGGATGTCGCCCGCTTCCTTCGTCAGGCAGTAATCCACGAATGCCTGCGCCACTTCCTTGTCGGCGCTGTTCTTGATGATGGACACCGGGCAGAGGGTCCAGCCCGCGTTGTCGTAAATCGTGCTGTGGATCTTCTGTCCCTTCTGGCTGACCAGCATCTGGTCGGAGATGAAGTTCAGCGCGATCAGGTATTCGCCCGCGCCCGTCTTCTGGGCCGGCGCAAATCCGGACGGCGTGAACTGCGCGATCTGGCCTTTCAGCTGTTTCAGATAGGCCCAGCCTTTTTCTTCGCCCATGGACTGCAGGACGGAGCTGATGAAGGTGAGGCCCGTCCCCGATTTCCGCGGGTCCGGCGCGATGATTTCGCCTTTGAATTCGGGCTTGAGCAGGTCTTCCAGCGTTTCCGGAGCCTTCACGCCCTTCGGTTCAAATTCTTCCTTGAAGCGGTTTTCGTTGTAGCCGATGGACATGACTTCCAGATACGTGCCGTACCAGTAGCCGTCCTTGTCCTGATATTCCGGCAGAATCATGCCGGCGTTCGGCGATTTGTACGCTTCCGTCAGGCCGTCCGCCTTGGCCTTGGCGTGCGCGTCGGATGTGCCGCCCAGCCAGATATCCGCCTTCGGAGAATCTTTTTCCGCCGTAATGCGCGCCAGCGCTTCGCCCGTGGGCAGGCGGATGAAGCTCACGTCCGCGCCGGTCTTTTCCTTGAACTGATCCGCCAGTTCCTTCGCCGTATCTTCATGGAACGACACGTACATGACGAGCTTTTTCCCCTTGAGGTCCTGCGCGCCCCCTTCGGACTTCGCGCCGGACGAAGAGCCGCCCCCGCAGCCTGCGGCGAGCATCACGGTTCCGGCCAGCACCGCTGCCGCCAGAGCTTTCCATTTCATACTGATCCCTCCCTGGAACAATTTACAAATCTATTACAAATTTACCATATCTTTACAGAAAAGAAAAGGCGTATACACTTTTTCCGGAGGAATCCGGGATAATAGAATTTTTCTTTACCCGTTTCTCTGCACTTCTTTGCACGAATGGACTTTCTCTCCCGGGAAAAGAGGTACCTCTTTTATCGTGCGCCGCGGCGCTCTATATCCGGCCGCCCGGGCCGTTTCCGGGCATAAAAAAAGCAGGACCCTGTCCTGCTGTCACGGCCGTTCCGGGCGGCGGTCGCGGTAGATTTTCTTTTCCGTTTCGTTCTCCGAGATGAGCGCCGCCAGGTCCACGCCGAGGCCGTCGGCGATGGAGAGAAGCGTCGCGATGGAAAGGCCGCTGTTGTACCGGCCCCGTTCGATCTTGCTGAGGGTGCTCTTGCTGATGGCGATCTTCAACGCAAACGCTTCCTGCGACAGGCCCTCGATGGTGCGGTAATAGGCGACCCGCGCGCCGATCTGCCGGTAGATCCACAAGTGTCTCGCGTCCAAAATGTCATTCCTTCTTTCGTGCGTCTGTCTGTATGAGTATCGCATATTTTCCTGCGGCGCACCGCGTCCCCGCAGGGCGGAAAAGCGGATGCATGAGGCGTTTTTGCGGAAGCAGAGGAAACGTTCCGGGCTGCCTTCCGAAAAGAGTGCTTTATGCGCCTGTCAAGTTCTATAATTCAATTATATTGGATTTGATTTCCTGTGTAAAGTAGCGGAGCGCAAGAAAAAACAGCACGTCTCCGTGCTGTCATTTTTCCGGTCTCCGTTTATTCGGCGAGCGCTTCCAGGCGGGCGAGATCGGCGAGGACGTCGTCCAGGGCCTCTCCGGCGAGGCGGGCGGTCTCCCCGAGCTGCGCCGCCGCCGGGGCGAGCGCCTCCTCCGGCATGCCCCGCTCCGCTTCGGCGGCGATCTGCTTCATCACTTTTTCCGCCAGTTTCTGCGCGCGGATGGCGAGCGGCACGTCTTCATAGAGGACGCGGACGAGCGCATCCGTGTCTTCCGTCTGCCGGAAGGCGCGCCCGCTGAGGCGTTCCGTGCGCGCCGCCGCTTCCCCTGCTTTCCGCCGCCCCGCGGCGACGAGCGTTTCCAATGCGTCCAGTTCCATAGGTCTCTCCTCCGTCTTCATTCGGCTTCGGCCCGCTTCTGCATGAGAAGCCGCCCTTCTTTGCCGGTCATGTGTTCCACGGCGATCTCCACGACGGCCACGCCCCGGAGATATTTGTCGATATAGGCCCGGCGCGCGTCCGGCCCGTCCGGCACAAAGCGCGCGGCGAGCGCATCGAGAAGAGGGATCATTGCTTCCGCTTCTTCCACGACGCGGGCCCGCCCGAAGAGGATGACGCTCCGGTAGGCCGTGGAGTATTCCGAGGGCACCACGGTCCGCTCGTCCACCACGCAGAAGGAGACTTTATCGCTCCGGCGGAGGGCGTCCATCTTGTGCCCTTCTCTCGCGCAGTGCAGGAGGATGCGGCCGTCCGCGTAGAGGAAATTCACGGGCACGCCGTAGGGATAGCCGTCGTCTCCCTGAACGGAGAGCACCCCTTCCTGCGCGCGGGCCAGTACGGCGAGGCAGTCCGCCTCGCTCATCTGCTGGGCTTTTCTTCTCATGGGTCGAAACACGGGAATCGCTCCTTTCTCTGTCTGTTCCGCTTCCGATTATAGCATGGGCGGCGCCGCAAAGGACAGCCCCGCCGGACGGGCGGCGTTCACCGGTGCGCCGCCTGGTAGCCTTCGCCCCACGCGGCCAGGGACTCCAGCACGGGGCGGAGGCTTTCGCCGGCCGCGGTGAGGGTATACTCCACCCGTGGCGGCACTTCGGGGTAGACTTTGCGCGTGAGGAGGCCCCGCGCCTCCATGGCGCGCAGATTGGCGGTGAGCACTTTCTGCGAGATGTGCCCCACGGAGCGTTTCAGCTCGCTGAACCGTTTCGTCCCGGTGAGAAGGTCCCGCAGGATGAGCACGGCCCACCGGCTGCCGATGACGGCGAGCGTGGTCTCCACCGGGCAGGCCGGAAGCGTCTTTGTATCCATATCGTCCTCCATGGTTTCTTTCGGGTACCTGCGGCACAAATTTGTGCTTTCTTCCCGAAATTTCCTTACAGTTGTACTATACAGGCACGGAAGAAAAACCGCAAGGATTTCAGGAAAGGAAGGATGGATATGAACATCGCAGTGATCTGCGCCAATGGAAGAGCGGGGCAGTGCATCGTGCGGGAGGCGCTCGCCCGCGGCATGGAGGTGACCGCTTTTGTGCGGGGCGAAAATCGCTCCCCCGCGAAGCGGGCGGTGTTGAAAGATCTCTTCGCCCTCACGAGGGACGATCTCGCCGGATACGACGCGGCGGTGGACGCGTTCGGCGCGTGGACCGCGCAGGCGCTGCCGGAGCACAGCGCCGCCCTGCGCCATCTCTGCGGCTGCCTCGCGGGCACGAAAACGCGCCTCCTCGTGGTGGGCGGCGCGGGCAGCCTCTACACGGACGGGAGCCGCACGGCGCAGCTGAAAGACACGCCGGGCTTTCCCGCGGACTGGAAGCCCCTCGCGGAGGCCATGGGCGCCGCGCTCGCCGGGCTCCGCACGCGGCGCGATGTGCGGTGGACGTACATCAGCCCCGCGGCGGATTTCGCGGCGGACGGGCCGCGCACAGGGCGCTACCTCACCGCGGGAGAAGTTTTCACGGTGAACGCCCGCGGGGAGAGCCGCATCAGCTATGCGGACTACGCGGCGGCGCTCGTGGACGAGATCGAGACGGGCGCGCACATCGGAGAGCGCATCTCCGTCCTGGGCGCGTGAAAGACAGAAAAAAAGAAACCGCACAGGCGGACGCGATGCCTGCCGTGCGGTTTTTCTATTTTCACCGGTTTCAGAGGCCCGCCGCTTCGCGGATCCGTGCCCGGTCTTCTGCGGAGAGCGCCTCCCGGCGGAGGAGATCTTCCGCCGCCTGTTTCATGGTGCGCATGCCGTGCCGCCCCATTTCCATGTAGGAGGCGATCTGCTCGTCCTTTCCTTCGCGGATGAGGTGCGCCACGGCGGGGATGTTCGTGAGGATTTCCCGGAGGAGGAACGCGCGCCCGCCCGTGCGGCAGAGGGCCTGCGCGGCGGCGGTGCGGAGGACGGAGGCGAGGAGCGCCCGGATGTCCCGCTCCTTTTCCGCGGGAAAAGCGTGCACGAGGCGGCCCACGGCGTCCGCAGCGGTGCGGTTGTGCATGGTGGCGAGGACGAGGCGGCCCGTCTCGGCGGCGGTGAGCGCGGCGGCCATGGTCTCCGCATCGCGCAGCTCCCCGATGACGATCACATCCGGGTCTTCCCGGAGCGCTTCCCGCACGCCCGCCGCAAAGGACGCCGTATCCGCCCCCACTTCGCGCTGATGGATGAGCGCCGTCCCGGACGGGAAGAGAAATTCCGGCGGGTCTTCGATGGTGACGATGTGCCGGGGCCGCTCCGCCGCGGCGAGGATGAGCCGCGCGAGGGCGGTGCTCTTTCCGGAGCCCGTGGGGCCTGTGACGAGCACGAGGCCCGACGTGAAGGATGCGGCCATGCGCCGCCACGCTTCGTCCCCGTCGGGCGGGAGCGCGTCCAGCGCGGGAAGGACGCGGAGCGCCGCAGCCGCGCGCCCGCCCGCGCGGTAGCAGTGGAGGCGGCACCGCGCGCCCCCGGCGGAGAAGGCGCTGTCGCAGGCCCCCGTCCGGTGGAAAAGGGCCCGTTTCTCCGGGGAGAGGCGCTCTTCCAGCCGGGAGAAATCGCCGTTTTCCCCTGTGCGGACCAGCGCGCCCGCTTCCCGGACGAGTACGGGCGCGCCGTCGGTGATGTGAATGTCTGTCGCGGCGGGATGCGCCGCCAGCATCGCTTCGATCCAGTCCATGATGCCTCCTCAGCGTTCGTCCGCTTCCCCGGCGATCCACCGCGCGTCAGAGGCCGCGATGCGCCCCTCTTTCGCGGCGAGGCGGGCGGCTTCCGCCAGGTCGGGCTGGCCCGCCCGTTTCACGGCTTCCCGAAGCGCCTCCGGCGGGGCCATGTCCCGGAGCATCGCCCGCACGGCGTCCGTGATTTCCAGCAGTTCAAAAACGCCCGTCCGCCCTTTCCGGCCCGTCCCGCCGCAGGCTTCGCATCCGTCCGCGGCAAAACCTTCCGGCGCGGGGCGGCGGCAGGCCGGGCAGAGACGGCGCACGAGGCGCTGGGACATGACGAGCGAAAGCGACGCCGCGATGAGGTACGGCGCGACGCCCATGTCGGCGAGGCGGAGCGGCGCCTGGGAGGCGTTGTTCGTGTGGAGCGTGGACAGCACGAGGTGCCCCGTGAGCGCGGCGTGCACGGCCATTTCCGCGGTCTCCCGGTCGCGGATCTCGCCCACCATGAGGATGTCCGGATCCTGCCGCACGAGCGCCCGCAGGCCCGCCGCGAAGGTGAGCCCCGCCTTTTCGTTCACCGCCACCTGCGTGACGCCGGGGATGCGGTACTCCACCGGGTCCTCCACGGAGATGATATTCACCTCCGGGCGGTTCAGGAGGCGCAGCGCCGCGTAGAGCGTGGACGTCTTGCCCGAGCCGGTGGGTCCCGTGGTGAGGATGAGCCCGCTCCGCCCGGAAAGGCACCGCCGGAAGGCCGCTTCCTGCACGGGGAGCATGCCCAGCTCGTTCTGCTCGATGAAAGGCACCCGGCCGGACAGGATGCGCACCGCGATGGTCTCGCCGTACAGGGAGGGCAGCACGGAAAGGCGCAGGTCGTAGTCCTCTCCGCCCTCGGAGAAGACCGCGCTCCCGTCCTGGGGCGTCCGCGACTCGGCCACGTTCATGCGGCCCATCACCTTGCACCGCACGGCGAGCTTCTCCGCCATGGACCGGCGCAGGCGGAAGCGCTCCTCCATCGCGCCGTCCCGGCGGAACCGCACGCGCACCGCTTCCGGCCCGGGCTCGATGTGCACGTCGCTCGCCCCTTCGCGCACCGCCCTCCGGCAGATTTCATTCATGGCCGTCTCCGCCGACGCCGCCAGCAATTCTTCCATACGCGCCGCCTCTTTTCTGCCCCTATTATACGCCCGCCCCGGACGGGCCGGAAAAAAAGACGCCCCGCAGGACGTCTTTCTTCACAAAGGCCGGGCGGATCGGCGTTATTCCTCTATGTCTTCCGGCGGCAGATAGGGGAAAAGCTCCTCCCCTTCGTCCCCCGGCTCCGCGTAGAAGTACGCCGGCCGGCGGTGCGTGCGGTCCACGTGAAGCTGAAAAATATCGAACCGCTGGTACGCGCCGTAAATGTCGTGGATCCCCTTCGGCGCGATCTCCGCGGCGATGTCGATGTCCGCGTAGGCGATGCCCTCCTGATTGTCCGTGATGACCTCCGAGCAGGGATTGCCGTTCGGCGCGGCGATCATGGTCATGGCGTAGGGCTTGTTTGCGTCGGCGATGTGCAGGAGCCAGTCTCTCGTCTTTTCATCCCCTTCGGTCATCTGCCTCACCGCGTCTTCGTCCATCACGGCGGAGCAGCAGATGTTGTACACCTTCGACTCGAAGGCATGGGCGCAGGTGCGCACGCGGAGGCAGTCCTCGTAATTCGTGGCGGCGCGGAAGGTGGGCCAGAACGCGGGATAGATGGAGATGTGCACCTGCTCGCCCTGCGCGCCGAGCGCATACCGGGCGAGGGTGTTGGAATTTTCCCCGCAGATGAGCGTGCCGATGCGGCCGAGAGCCGTGTCGTGCGCCGCGAGAGACGAACCGTCCCCGAAGGACCACACGAGCTTCTCGCCCCACGTGGGCAGGATCTTCCGGTGATGGCCGATCAGGTTCCCTTCGTCGTCAAAGAGAAGGCTCGTATTCCACATGGTGCCGAAATTGACCGTGCTCTTTTCGCACACGCCCACCGAGAGGTACACCCCGTTGTCGTGGGCGATCTGCTGGAGCCGCGTGAACGCGGGGCCGGGCACCGCCACGGCGTTTTCGTAGAGCCTCCTGAAGAGCGGATGCTGGTCCACCGGCGGCAGGAACAGGCACCAGTAGGGGAAGGTGGGCACGAACGATTCGGGGAAGACCACGAGCTTCGCCCCGCCCGCGGCGGCTTCCTTCACCTTGTCCGCGATTTTCTCGATGGTGGCGTCCCGGTCGAGAAAGACCGGCGCGGTCTGCACGGCGGCCGCTCTGAATTTCGGATACACGTCGCCGGGAAATGTCTTGTTGTCCATGGGATTTCCTCCTTATGAAACGCTCCGGTCGTCCGGAGCCTGCTGCAAAACCATTCAGGGAATGAGGCCGAGCATCCGCCACCAGGGCACGCTGGCCGCGAGAGCGAGGATGCTCACGAGATGGAACGTGAGGCAGAAAGGCACGAGCTGCCTGTGGTCGAGCTTTTCGTCGCCCCCGGCGGAATTGAACGCCGCGAGGAAATTCACGTTCTGATATTTTGTGAAGTACGGATAGACCACGCAGTACGCGCACATGGCGGCGATCCACGGGCTCATGCCCGCGTCGAGGCAGAAGGGCGAGAGCACCACGATGAAGAGGGCGTAGCAGGTGGTCATGTCCACGATGATCAGGCGCGCCGCGAGCGCCGCCGCCCCCACGGTGAGCACGAAGAGCGCGGGATGGCTGATGAGCGCCGACATGGGGCCGCCGAACGCCGCGCCGAGCCATTTGTCGATGCCCGTCACGGTGATGGCGTTCGCCAGATTGATCGCGCCGCCCATGAAGCAGATCACGTTCCAGCTGATGCGCTGGTTGAAATCCGCCGCCTTGATGACGCCCAGCGAGAGGAGCACGCACAGGCCGCCGATGGCCGTGATGGCCGCGGGCACGTTCAGCGCCCGTTCCAGCACCCAGAAGACGACGCACACGAGGAGCACCGCGAGGGTGAGCTTTTCCTCCCGGTTCATGGGGCCGAGGCCGTCCGCCATGGCGCGGATATCCTCCCGGGTGACCTTCGGCGCGTGCTTCGGCCGGTAGTGGAACTGGATGAGGAAATACCCCGCGGCTCCGCTGAGAATCAGCCACGGCAAAGACGCCACGAGCCAGAACGTCCACGTGAACTGCGCCTGCACGTCCGGCGGCAGCAGCCCCAGAATGATGTACGCGAAGAACGACGCCGAGAGGAACGCCTGGCTGAGCTGATTGTACCCGAGATACATGGACGACCAGAGCCCGGCCATGCCCTCGGACCGCTTTTCGTAGCCGAGCTTGTCCCCGATATCCGTGGCCATCGCGCCCACGATGGAGACCTTCACGATGGTGGACGGGATGAACGGCCCGATCAGCAGGCCCGAGCCCATGAGCGCCAGCGACTGGCCGCGGAACGTGGGCGGCGCGACGCTCATCACCTTGAGCGCCACCCGCGCGAGGAGCCCGCTCTTTGACACCGCCGCGCTGATGCCCATGGCGGCGATGAGGAGCCATACGGTGGCGCTGGAAAAACTGGCGAACGCCGCCGGAAAGGGCACGATGCCGAGCAGCACCCACGCGGAGCACATGACGAGGATGCACACAAAGTCCGGCACGGCGTTCGTCATCCAGTTCACGATGGCCCAGGCGAGCAGCCCCAGCACCCACATGGCGGGCTGCCCCAGCCCGTCCGGCGCGGGACACAGTCCGACGGCGAGCCCCAGCAGGACCGCCGCCCCTTCGGCCATCCACTTTTTCTTCGCTTCTCTGTCCAAAGGATTCACCTCCTGATACGAAAAATAAAAAGACAGCGCACAGGAGCCCCCGCGCCGGGGCGATGCTGTGATGCTGTCTGTTTGCTGCCAGATGATGAAGATGCTGTGATGCTGTATGGATTTTTCTATACAAAATATAACATGAAACAGCCGCCGCGGCAAGTCTCCGCCGGCCGGCTGCATCGGAGCCGCCTCCCATTCTCCGGCCATAAGAAAACGCAATCTATACATCATTCTATCTTCTATATGATAGAACCATTAGAAAGCGGCGTCTCTTTCCGCGCAGGAAAAAAGCCCGGACCAGGCCGGGCTGTGGTGCGCCCAATGTGATTCGAACACACGACACACGGTTTAGGAAACCGCTGCTCTATCCAGCTGAGCTATGGACGCATGGGATTCTTCCGGGTTTCAGTATAACACATCGCCGCCGGAGAGGAAACTCATTTGGAGCCGCCGTTCTTCCGGAGGAGGTGGTGCAGCTTCCCGAGGAGCCCCGGGGCTTTCTTTTCCTCCTGCGCGGCCGGACGGGGAGCGCTCTCCGCGGACGCCTCCTCTTCCTTCTTCGCGCCGGGCGGGACGAAAGGCGCCGGAGCCGTGAAAGACGGCAGGCGCAGCACGGGCGGCACGGGCGGAGCCGCCGTGCGGCGGACGGGAGCGGCGGGGCGGCGGCCTGTCCCGCTTCCCCCGTCCCGCGGGTCCGCCAGATAGCGGTAGGCGCTCGCCGCGGGGTCCGGCGGATTGCGGAAAGGCAGGTATTTTACGTGGGAAAATTCCACGCCGGAGAGGCGCTCCACGAGGATATCCCCCATCACCTGCGGCGAAAAATACGAAAACGGCAGGCGCGGCGCCATGCGCGCGATGGTGGTGAGAAAGGCGGACTTCACCCCCCGATCGGTGAGGCCGAGCCCGCTTCGGAGCTGATTCATGAGGATGATGATGCCCTTCTGCGTGGGAAAGAGCTTCTCGTATTTCACGAGCGTGTTCCTGTTTTCCATGCCGGACATATCGAGGAAAAAGACGAGGTAGAGGAAGGCCAGCGCCTTTTCGTTGTCCCGGGCGCGGAGATGAAAATTGGAAATGCGGAAATAGAGATTGCGCAGCTTCGTCCATTCCCCGGCCATGACGAAAAGAGCGCTCTTCTGCTGAAAGGCGCATTTCAGAATGTCCGACGCCGTGCAGGACGCGCGCTTCGCCGTGAGCGTGCGCTGGGCTTCGCCGATCTCCCCTTCGGAAAATCCGTAGTTACACCGCGCGTTCAGCACGTACGCCATGTGATGGGCGATTTCCAGATTGCCGTCGGCGGTGGCCACGTAGACTTTCGGCACGGCATGAGCGTATTCGCTTTCCGGAATGTCGCGGATGACGCGCCGCACGAGGTCGGCGTGCGCGCCCGTGCCGTCGAGGCCGTGGGCAGTGAGGAAATGGACAAGCGCCTTGTCGGGCAGCATGTTCACCGTCTCCTGCGGCCGGCTGTGGCGCACCCATCCCTCCTCGCAGAGCGCGCGGATCCGTTCCTCCGCGTCCGCGCCGTACAGATCCTGCTGGTATTTCGGCACGGCCGTATGCACCGGTTTGCCGTTGAAATAATCCAGAATCAGGATATCCCGAATGGACAGACTCATACTTCTCCTCTTTCGTCAAAATGCTTTATCTTTTAGTATAATATGCGCCGCCGGTTTTGTGTAGTAGCCCTTCCGGCGCGCCCGCCGGTCCGCCTCTTCCTATTTATTTTTTATTCCTGTAGAATAATATAGAGTGAGTTTGTTTGCCGGCTAAGAATACCGGCGTTCGTTCGTCTACCGAGGTTTCTCATGACAGATTGGAAGCGGCTCGTCTACATCATCGCCGCCATTCAGGTGGGGACGGGCATCACCATCATCGGCGTGGTGTCCTTCATTCCCCTTTTCCTCACGTCCGAGCTGGGCGTCTCCGACCCGGGGGAGGCGGCGTTCTGGTCCGGGCTCATTTCGGGCGTGACGCCCTTCTTCGTGGCGTTCGCCACGCCCGTGTGGACGCTCCAGGCGCAGAAATACGGGGAGAAGGCGGCCCTCTCGGGCATTCTCTTCCTTCTCTCTCTCATCGTCTTCGCCAACACGTTCGTGCGGACGCCCATGGAATTTCTCATCCTGCGCATGCTGCAGGGCATGACCGGCGGGTTCGTGGCCATCGGCATGGCGCTCGTCATGAACATCACCCCGAAGGAAAAGCTCCCCTGGGCGATGGGCGTCTTCCAGGCGTCCATGGTCTCGGGCATCATGTTCGGCCCGCTCGCGGGCGGCATGATCGCCGACATGTTCGGCTACCGCATGCCCTTCCTCGTCTTCGCGGCCCTGTCGCTCCTGTGCCTTGCCGTCACGCTGAAATATATCCCGAAGCACGCCGGGCCGGACGCGCCGAAAAAGCAGGAGCCTTTCCTCCGGCAGCTCTCCCTCTTCATCCACAATCCGGTGGTGCGCCTCATGATCATGCTCCAGTTCCTGTGCAACTTCGGCATGACCGGCATCGGCCCCATCCTGCCGCTCTACATCCAGCGCATGATGGGCGGGGACGCCATGGCGGTGGCCACCATCGTGGGCGTCATCATCTTCGCCGCGGGCGGCATGAGCGTGTGCGCCTCCCTTCTGGTGCCGCGCTTCACGGAGCATTTCCCCATGCCGAAAATCATCGCCGCCGCGACGCTTCTCACGGGCGTGAACTTCATTCTCCAGTACCTCATGCCCACCGTGACGACGCTGGGCATCATGCGCGGCCTCACGGGGATCACCCTCGGCTTCGTCATGCCCATCGCCAATACGATCATCGCCTCGGCGGTCACATCCGAGCAGCGCGGCATGGTGGTGGGCTTCGCGGCGAGCTTCTCCATCATGGGCAACGTGGCCGGCCCGGTCGCGTCCGGAGCCATCGCCATGCACTTCGGCTACGCCTCCGTCTTCTGGACCACCGCGGTGTGCTTCTTCATCTCCGCGGCCCTCATCTATCAGCGGCGGAAACTCATCATGGCCGATCTCGCCGTGGGCCGGTCGAAATGAGCGCCGCGGCCGTCCCTTGACATGCCGTTTTTCTCATGCTATGATGAGCGTATCCAATTTCATAACAAACCATTCATCAAGAGCGTCGGAGGGACTGGCCCAGGGAAGACGCGGCAACCCCATTGGAAGGTGCCAAATCCAGCGAGTTTTCTCGAAAGATGAGTCAAGCGCATGATTTCCTGTCTTTCGGGCAGGAATTTTTTTATTCCGCCCGGCCCGGAAATCCAGTCTTGGTGAAGGGGAAAAGTAAGGAGGTCATTCGTATGAAATGGAAAAAACTGTTTGTCACCGTTCTCGCAGCGGCCGCCGTGGCCGGAGCCGTCGCCGGATGCGGCGGAGATTCCGCGAAGAGCGCTTCCTCCGCCGCGCCGGAGAAGAAGGAAATCACCGTGGGCATCAATCCGGGCTACAGTGAAAAGATTCTGGAATTTGTGCAGAAAAACGCGGAAAAGAACGGGCTCACCATTAAAGTCCAGACGTTCTCCGACTACGTCACGCCCGACCTGGCGCTCGCCGGCGGCGACATCGACCTGAACGTCATCCAGCACAAGCCCTTCCTCGACGCGTTCAACGAGAAGAACGGCACGAATCTCGTGAGCATCGGCAATACGTACCTCGCGCCGCTCCGCCTCTATTCCTACAAGGTGCAGAGCGTGGCGGACCTGCCCGAGGGCGCGACCATCGCCATCCCGAACGATCCGTCCAACGGCGCGCGGGCGCTGCTCCTTCTGGAGAAGCAGGGCATGATCAAGCTGAAGGAAGGGGCCGACCCGCTGAAGGCGGTGCCGCAGGACATCGGGGAGAACCCGAAACATTTCAACATCATCGAGCTGGAAGCGCCGCAGCTGCCCCGCTCCCTTGACGATACGGACGCGTCCGTGGTGAACGCGGGCTTCGCAAGCGACGCGGGCCTGGACGTGAAGTACGCCATCGCCGTGGAAGACGACACGAGCCCCTATGTGAACATCGTCGCCGCCCGCGCGGAGGACAAGGACAATCCGCTCTACCAGCAGTTTGTGAAAGAATTCCAGACGGAAGAAGTGCGCCAGTTCATCATCGACACCTGCAAGGGCGCGCTCGTGCCGGGATTCTGAGACGGGCCGCATCGCAGGAAAAAGGCCGAAGGGATCTCCCTCCGGTCTTTTTTTGCGCGCCTGAAACGGCGGGAAGCGGGACAAAGAAAAAAGCGCCCGGAGGCGCTTCGCAGGGGGTTCAGAAATGGTACCGCGTGGAGACCATCCACGTGTCGCCCGTATTGCGTCCGTGATCCGACTCCTGTCCGAAGGCGTACTCCCCGTGCATGTCGATGTTTTTCCCCACGTTGATGGTGCCCGTGGCGAGCCAGAAATGGCCGCCCGCGAGGAAGGGCGCGTCGTCGATGTCGAGGCCGGTCATGTTTTTGTGGTAGAGCCCGGCGTCCGCGCGGAAGTAGGCAATATCCGCCCGGAGGGACCAGCGCTTTTCCGGACGCACCGCGCCGTAGCCGAGACCGACGGTCCATACGGCGGGATCGCCCGCCGCGTCCGTATCCTTATAATATTCGCCGAAGGCGCGGAAGTCGTCCATGGGGAGCACCGCGTGCACGCCGTACACGGAGGACTTCCCTTTCCGCCCCCATTCGTTCGTAAAGGACGACGCATGGTAGTAATCCGCGCCGAGGCGGAAGAGGCCGAAGTCCGCCTCCGCGCCGGCGTAGAACGCGTCCGCATCGCCGAAGGCGCCGCCGTCCGGGACGACGCCCGCGAAGCGCCGGTCGTCCGTCTCGCTGTACCCGTTCCGGTCCGCATCGCGGAACCGGCCGGCGCCCGCGCGCACGGAGATGCGGTCCGTGAGGTCCGCCGCGAGTTCCGCCCCGTCGAAAGCGTTCCCGTAGAGCCAGCGGTCCTGCACGCCCAGATCGAGCTCGTACCGGCCGAGGGTGAGCCGCGCCGGGCCGAAGGCATGCCGCACGTAGAGCCGGTCCATGGAGAGAGCCCCGCTGTCCCCGCTCTCGAAGTCGATGTCCCCCGTGGTGAGGCGGCCCGCCGCGTAGGTCGTGTCGTTCACGTCGCCCCGCATCATGAGGCGGAGCCGCCCCGTGCGGACGTGGTTCTTTCCGTTGTCTTTATTCTCCGTCCACTTCTGGTAGGCCGTGCGCATTTCGCCCCGCCACGTGATCTGTCCGGCCTGCGCTTCCGCCTTCGCCGCGCGCACGCCGAGCGAAGCAAGCTCCTCCGCGTATTCCTCCGCGAGGCGCGCCGTCTCCGCCCGTTCGTCCGGAGCGAGCCGGTCTTCCCTCGCAAGGAGCCGCGCCGTGACCTGCGCCATTTCATAGCGCGTGAGAGGGCGCTCTCCGCGAAACGCGCCGCCGGGATCGCCCTCGACGACGCCCGCCTCCGCGAGCCGCTGCACCGACCGGTACGACCAGTGGGACGGGTCCACGTCGGAAAAGGGATTTGCCCCCTGCGCCGCGCCGGAGAAAATCAGGGCGCACGCCGCGCCGAATATAGATGCTTTCATGAACTGTCCTCCTTATGCCGGTCCCGCCAGCCGATGCGGACCGCCCGGGAAACGGGCCGCAGGCGCAGAAAAATCAGCGGCCCTTCCGGGCGCGCTGATGATTTCCGTTTTATTTCGCCGCTTCTTCGTGCTGGATGGCCGCTTCCACAAAGCCCTTGAAGAGCGGATGCGGACGGGTCGGGCGGGATTTGAATTCCGGATGGGCCTGGGTCGCTTCGAAGAAGGGATGGTCCCGGAGTTCGATCATTTCCACGAGGCGGTCGTCCGGGCTGGTGCCGGCGATGACGAGCCCTTTTTCCATCATGGCCTGACGGAATTCGTTGTTGACTTCATATCTGTGGCGGTGCCGTTCGTATACGATCTCCCGGCCGCCGTAGAGTTCGCGGGCCTTCGTGCCCGGGGCGAGCTTGCACGGGTAGAGGCCGAGGCGCATGGTGCCGCCCTTGTCCGTCACGTCTTCCTGATCGGGCATGAGGTCGATCACCGGATACCGGCAGTCCGGCTCGATTTCGCTGGAATTGGCATCGGTCATGCCGCACACGTGGCGCGCAAATTCAATGACCGCGCACTGCATGCCCAGGCACAGGCCGAGGAAGGGCACATTGTGTTCCCGGGCGTAGCGGATGGCCGCGATTTTCCCTTCGATGCCGCGGGAGCCGAAGCCGCCGGGCACGACGATGCCGTCCATATCCCGGAACGTCTCGTCCAGGCTGTCCAGATGGTCTTCCAGCTCCTCCGAATTGATCCAGTGGATTTTGATTTTCGTCCCGAAGGCAAAGCCTGCGTGGGAGAGCGCTTCCGCCACGGAGAGGTATGCGTCGTGGAGTTCCACATACTTGCCCACAAGCGCGATGTCCACCTGTTTTTCCGCGGAGAGGATGCGGTTCACCATTTCCTTCCATTCCGTCATGTCGCAGGGCCTGTCTTCGAGGCCGAGCTTCTGCAGAGCGATGCGGTCGAGGCCTTCCTTCTGGAGGAGGAGCGGCACTTCGTAAATGGTGTTGCAGGTCATGTTGGAGATGACCGCGTCGGCGTCCACATCGCAGAAGAGGGCGATCTTCCGCTTCATGTCGTCGGAGATTTCCTTTTCCGTGCGGCATACGATGATGTCCGGCTGGATACCGATGCTGCGGAGCTCCTTCACGCTGTGCTGGGTGGGCTTCGTTTTCAGCTCGCCCGCGGCGGAGATGTAGGGGATGAGCGTCACGTGGACGTAGAGTACGTCGTTCCGGTTCGGCACATCCTTCTTCACCTGACGGATGGCTTCGAGGAAGGGCTGGGATTCGATGTCGCCCACGGTGCCGCCGATTTCCGTGATGACGATGTCCGCATTGTCCTCGCGGCCCACGCGGAGCACCCGGTCTTTGATTTCGTTCGTGATGTGCGGGATGACCTGGATGGTGGAGCCCAGATATTCCCCTTTCCGTTCTTTATTGATGACGGACTGGTAAATCTTGCCGGTGGTCACGTTGGACGCCTTGGACAGGTTCATGTCGATGAACCGTTCATAGTGGCCCAGGTCGAGGTCAGTCTCCGCCCCGTCGTCGGTGACGAACACTTCCCCGTGCTGGTAGGGGCTCATCGTGCCCGGGTCGATATTGATGTACGGGTCGAATTTCTGGATGGTGACCTTGTAGCCCCGGTTCTTCAGGAGACGGCCCAGAGAGGCCGCGGTGATGCCCTTGCCGAGGGAAGAAACGACGCCGCCGGTGACGAAAATATATTTGCTCATGACTCCTCCTTATTACATGTGCTCCGGTGCAGAGACACCCAAAATGGTCATCGCGTGAACGAGGACGTACTGCACGGCCAGGATGAGCCCGAGCCGCGCCTGCGTAAGACCGGGCTCGTCGCAGAGGCAGCGGCATTCCCGGTAGAAATGATGGAACAGGCCGGCCAGTTCGTAGGCGTAGCGCGCGATGCGGTGCGGCGCCCGCTCTCTGGCGGCGTTGGCCACGAGGTCATGGTACGCGTCCATTTTCTTGATGAGGTCCAGTTCCGATTCCTCCGTGAGGAGCGTGAAGTCCGCCGCTTCCGGGCCTCCCCAGACGACGCCGGCGGCCTTCGCCTGCGCGAGGAGGCTGTGGATGCGGGCGTTCGCGTACTGGATATAGTAGACAGGGTTTTCGCTGGATTCTTTCTTCGCCAGGTCGATGTCGAACTCCATCTGGCTGTCGAGCGTCCGGCTGGTGAAGAAATACCGCGCCGCGTCGGCCCCCACTTCTTCGATGAGCTCGGCGAGCGTGACGGCTTCGCCGGTGCGCTTGGACATGCGGACCGGTTTGCCGTTCCGGAGCAGCGTCACCATCTGCAGGAGATCCACGTAAAAGGCGTCCGGATCGTACCCGAGGAACTTGATAGCCGTCTTGAGACGCACGATGTACCCGTGATGGTCCGCGCCCCAGATGTCTACGAGGGTTTTGAATCCCCGTTCAAATTTATCTTTCGCATAGGCGATGTCCGAGCAGAAATAGGTGGGTTCGCCGTTCGCACGGATGACCACCCGGTCTTTGTCGTCGCCGTTTTCGGTCGTGCGGAGCCACCACGCGCCGCCCTCTTCGTAGAGCCAGCCCTTCTCCCGGAGCTCCGCGAGCGCCGCGTCCACCTTGGCCGGATAGAGCGTCTTTTCGCTGTACCAGTTGTCGAACGTGACGTGGAAATCGGCCAGGTCTTTTTTGAGGGCCGCCAGCTTTTCCTCGAGGGCGATGGTCCTGAACGCTTCGAGTCGCTCTTCTTCGGACATGGCGAGGTATTTGTCCCCGTCTTTCGCAAGGATGGCCCGGGCGGTCTCCACGATGTCCTGCCCGTGGTAGCCGTTGTCCGGCACCTCCGCGTCTTTGCCGAGGAGCTGGAGATAGCGGGCGTTCACCGACTCCGCCAGATGGACGATCTGGCTGCCCGCGTCGTTGATGTAATATTCGGACGATACATTGTAACCCGCCGCGCGGTAGAGGCGCACCATGGCGTCGCCGTACGCCGCGCCCCGGGCGTGCCCGATGTGGAGGGGGCCCGTGGGATTGGCCGATACGTATTCCACGAGCACCGTGTCGTCCTTCCGGAGCGGCAGATCCCCGTAGGACGGCCCTTCCGTGAGGATGCGCCGCAGCTCCGTGTACACCGTGTCCTTCGTGAGATAGAAATTGATGAAGCCCGCGCCGGCGATCTCCGTGCGCTCCACCAGCGGAGAGTCCATATGCTTCACCAGCGCCTCCGCGATCATCCGCGGGGCCCGGCGGGCCGTGCGCGCCCACTGCATGGCCGCGTTGGACGAATAATCGCCGAATTCCTTCTGCGGCGGCACCTCCAGGCGCTGTACCGGAGCGTACTCTCCGGCGGGCAGGTCTCCGGCGGCGACGGCGGCGTCCCTGGCCGCCTCAATGATCTGCTGCAGTTCCTCTCTCACTTCCATGGATGCTTGATTCCTCCCATACGTCAATTTGAATTTCATTTCTGTGCGTAAACAGCCCGCGGAGCGTCACGTCGTAGACGATGCGAAGCCGTCCTCCGCCCTCCGCCACCGTGTCCTCTATGGAATCGGTGCGCACGGAGAGCTCCAGCGCGCCCATAGGCGTCTCGCACGCGGACTCCGTCTCTTCGCCCGCGCGGTATTCCTGCTTCTGCATGAACCGGCCCGTGCGCACGAGGCTCACCGCGTCCGGATAGAGAAAGAGCGTGGTGCGCGTCCCCTGCATGCCCGTGAGCTCCGACTCCTCATAGGTGAGAAACCGCACGCCCCGGCGCACGCCGAAACGGCCCGGCGTCTCCAGAGAGAGCGTCTCGGTCTCTCCCGCTTCGTCGCGCTGCAAACTGGTGATGCGCAGCATCACGTCCTTCGCCCCGGCGGTCATGTGAGCCAGCTCCTTTCGAGCAAGACAAGAGAAACCACAGACTTCCCATGCATCGGCGGTTTCTTCCAGACTTCTGTAAAATCATTTTTTATTATAACATACAAGCGCGCGCGGCCCTACTGCAAAATGCATTTTCCTTTTTCGTCCGCGGGGAATCGGAGCGGGCGTCTCTGCATGGCGATGAAGCATGAAGATCCCATGCGGAGGCGGACATATATCAAAACAAAATCGTTTTTTCTTACAATCCTGCGGACCCACATGGAGATTTCGTACGTGTCCGAAACATACGACTGTTTCCATTTTAGGAGCATGAGCTCCATGGCCGCGCACTTTCCTTCTTTTCCGAAAAAGAATGGAAAGTGCGTAAAGGAAGAAACCGCCGCCCGGTCATTCCGCCCTAAGATTTGGCAGCCCTCCGCTGACGGAATGAAACTCGCTCGCTGCGCTCGCTCAGACAGTCATTCCGTCCGGGCGCTCCGGGCCGTCAAATCTTGCCCCTGCGGGGCCGGGCTCCATTCCAATGGGCGGGGAGCTGCACCAGTGCTTTTCTGTGTCGTGCATTTTTCAAATGCACATCCCCTTTGCTGACCTTTCTTTGTCAGGCGGTGCGGACATAGACACATTTCAAAATTTTTTGCACATTGTGCGCGAATGCAGATGCGACACTCTTCCTTTTCTTATTTATTTCACCTCACGTGCTTCGCAAAACTTCCTGCACAAAGGGTAAGAAAGCAAAAGGGCGGGGCGCACATTTCCCACCGTGCGCTCCCGCTATTGGTATGCCGTTCTGCTTTCTCACAAGACAAACACGCGGGCTTCATGAACTTTTTCCGCTGCGGATAGGAATGCACAGGGACAGGGGACGTATTTCTTCACGGCTCACCCCGCTTCCCACACACTGCGGATATTCACGCAGTAAAAAATCTCACCACATTTTTCATTTCCCAATTTCCGCAAAAGAAAAAAGCCCATGGGATGCATGAGCTTTTTCTGTGTGTCTCAGAATACGTCTTTGAGGACGATGGTCTGCTCGCGGGAGGGACCGACGCTGATGATGCCGAGCGGCACGCCGATGAGGGCGGAGATCTGCTCGAGGTAGTAGCGGCAGTTTTCCGGGAGTTCGCCGTAGGTGCGGATGCCGGAGATGGAGGTCTTCCAGCCGGGGAATACGCGGTACACGGGCTTCACCTTTTCGAGGAGGGCGAGGTCCGCCGGGTATTCTTCCAGTTCTTTCCCTTCATATTCGTAGCCCACGCACACTTTGATTTCGTCCATGTCGTCGAGGATGTCGAGACGGGTGATGGCGAGGTAATCGAAGGTATTGAGGAAGGCGGCGTAGCGCACGGCTCGCGCGTCGAGCCAGCCCACGCGGCGGGGCCGTCCGGTGACGGTGCCGTATTCGTGCGCGGTCTCGCGGATGTGGTCGCCGGTCTCGTCGTGGAGCTCGGTCGGGAAGGGGCCTTCGCCCACGCGGGTGCTGTAGGCTTTCACCACGCCGAAGATGTTCTGCATGAGGTGCGGCCCGATGCCCGCGCCTACGCACGCGCCGCCCGCGATGGGGTGGGAGCTCGTCACGTAGGGATAGGTGCCGTTGTCGCAGTCGAGCATGGTGGCCTGCGCGCCTTCAAAGAGGACGTTTTTGCCTTCCGCCACGAGGGTGTGGACGGTGTGGTTCGTATCTTTCACGAAGGGACGGAGAATCTCCGCATAGCCCAGGTAGTCGGCGAGCATGGTCTCGTAGTCGAATCCTTCCGCGCCGTAGAGCCGCTCGAGGAGCATATTCTTCTGCTCCACGTTGTATTTCAGCTTCTCCGCAAAGACCTCTTTGTCCATGAGGTCGCAGATGCGGATGCCGATGCGGTTGATCTTGTCGGCGTAGCACGGGCCGATGCCGTTCTTCGTGGTGCCGATCTTGCGGCTGCCCTTGCGCGCTTCTTCCGCTTCGTCGAGGCGGACGTGGTAGGGGAATACGATGTGGGCCCGGGTGGAAATCTGCAGGTTGGACACGTCGATGCCCTGCGCTTTCAGGTGATCCATTTCCTCGATGAGGCTCTTGGGATCGATGACGACGCCGGTGCCGACGACGCAGACGGTGCCGGGGTACATGATGCCGCTGGGCATGAGGCGGAGCGGATAGGCTTTGCCGTCGACCACGACGGTGTGGCCCGCGTTGTTGCCGCCCTGGGAGCGCACCACCACGTCGGCTTTCGCCGCCAGATAGTCTACGATTTTGCCTTTGCCTTCGTCGCCCCACTGAGCGCCGATTACCATTGCTGTAGCCATAGGATTCTTCCTTCCATTCTTCCAATACTGTCCGGGCGCACGCGCCCTTTTTCACGTATTGTATTATAGCACACGATATCCGGTCTTTTTGAAATCAGAGACCGAAGCGGGCGAAGATCTCGTCCACGTGGGAGAGCATGGGCCGATAGTCGAAGCACGCTTTGATTTCTTCGGGGGTGAGGTATTTTCTCACGTCTTCGTCTTTGCAGAGATTTTCGTAGAAATCTTCGCCCTGGAGCCAGCGCTTCATGGCGTTGCGCTGCACCCAGCGGTAGGCGGTGTCGCGGTACGCGCCTTTCGCCACGAGAGCCAGGAGCACCCGCGGGCTGTAGATGAGGCCGCCCGTGAGGTTCAGGTCGGCGAGCATCTTGTCCGGATAGACGAGGAGCTTGTCGATGAGATTGGTGGTCTCGTTCAGGATGTAGTCGAGGGCGGTGGTGGCGTCGGGGAGGATGACGCGCTCCACGGAGGAATGGGAGATGTCCCGTTCGTGCCAGAGGGGCACGTTTTCAAAGGCGGGCACCACGTAGCCCTGGACGAGGCGGGCCATGCCGCAGATGCGTTCGCTCCGCACGGGGTTCCGCTTGTGGGGCATGGCGGAGGAGCCTTTCTGCTTCGGACTGAAATATTCTTCCGCTTCCCGCACTTCCGTGCGCTGGAGGTGGCGCACTTCGAGGGCGATCTGGGAGAGGGTGGAGGCGATGACGCCGAGGGTGGCCATGTATTCCGCGTGATGGTCGCGCTGCACCACCTGGGTGGCGATGTCTTCGCGCTTGAGGCCCATCTTTTTGCATACGTATTCTTCCACGTAGGGATCGATGTCCGCATAGGTGCCGACCGCGCCGGAAAGCTTGCCCACGCGCATATTGTCCGCGGCGTGTTCCATGCGTTCGATGTTCCGCAGGGTTTCCGCGTACCACAGGAGGAGCTTCAGCCCGAAGGTGGTCGGTTCGGCGTGGACGCCGTGGGTGCGGCCGATGGTGGGGGTGTGTTTGAATTCCACGGCGCGGCGCTTCAGCACGTCCGCCAGTTTCCGCAGGTCGTCCAGAATGACGTCGGACGCCTGCGCGAGCTGCACGCAGAGGCCGGTGTCTTTCACGTCCGTGGAGGTGAGGCCCATGTGGATGTACTTGGCTTCGTCGCCCACGTGCTCGCCCACGCAGGTGAGGAAAGCGATGATGTCGTGGTTGATTTCCGCGTCGATTTCGTGGATGCGGTCCACGTCAAAGTCGGCCTTCGCCTTGATGACTTCCACCGCTTCTTTCGGAATGCGGCCCAGTTCGGCGTTCGCTTCGCACGCGGCGATTTCCACGTCGAGCATGGTCTGCCATTCGTTTCTTTCATTCCAGATTTTTTCCATCACTGGACGGGTATATCTCGGTATCATTCTAAATCTCCCTTCGGTTTTCCTTCACGGGCGCAGATTTCCCGGCCGACGACGACGCCCGCCGCGGAGGCCTGCGCCAGACCTCTCGTAATGCCCGCGCCGTCTCCGATGGCAAAGAGATTCGGAATCTTTGTCTCGAGCTCGTAAGACAGCTCCATGCGGGATGAATAAAATTTGACTTCCACGCCGTAGAGGAGGGTGTGGCGGGAATTGGCCCCCGGGGCGATCCGGTCGAGCGCCTCGAACATCTCCATGATGTCCGTGAGGAAGCGGTACGGCAGCACCAGCGACAGGTCGCCCGGCGTGGCGCCCGTCATGGTGGGCCGCACGAGGCCGCGGCGGATGCGCTCCGCGGTGGAGCGCCGCCCGTCCCGCAGATCCCCCAGGCGCTGCACGATGGGGCCCGCGCCGAGCATGTTCGCCAGCGCGGCGATGTATTTGCCGTAGGCGATGGGCTCTTTGAACGGCTCGGTGAACTGCTTCGACACGAGAAGGGCGAAATTCGTATTGCCGCTCTTCCTGTGGGCGTAGCTGTGGCCGTTCACGGTCTGGAGGCCGTCGTTGTTTTCCGCGACGACGAATCCGTGGGGATTCATGCAGAAGGTGCGCACCCGGTCGTCGAAGCTGCGGCTGTAATAAATGAGCTTCGACTCATAGCAGATGTCCGTGATGGGCTCGTACACTTCCGCGGGCGACTCCACCCGGACGCCGATGTCCACCGCGTTCGACGTGGTGGAGAGGCCGAGCCGGCGGGCTTCCTTCATGAGCCATTCCGCCCCTTCCCGTCCGGGAGCGGCCACGACGTACTTTGCCCGGACGGTTTTCCCGCCGATGACGACGCCCGCGGCTTTGCCGTCTTCCACGACGATATCCGTCACGTCCGCGCCGCAGCGCACGTCCACACTGGCCGGCAGGGCGTCCCGCATATTCGTGAGGATCTGCCCGTTCACCTCGGTGCCGAGGTGGCGGATGCGCGCGGGGATGAACGCCAGATCCGCCGCGGCCGCCCGACGCTTGAGCGCGTGGAGCGCTTCCGCATGCTCGCCGCCGTAGACCGCGCGGTCCGCGCCGCCGTACCGGCAGTACACGCCGTCCACGTAGCGGATGAGCCGGGCGAGCTCGCCTTTATTCATGTAGTCGTCCAGATTGCCGCCGTACTCGGTGGTGAGCGTGAGCTTGCCGTCGGAAAAAGCCCCCGCGCCGCCCCATCCGGACACGCGGTTCATGCGGCGCGCCTGCACGGGGGCGGAACGGTCTCCTTCGAGAGCGATGCGCCGGCGGATGTCGAGCCCCTTCTCGGCGATCAGCACGGACGCGCCCGTATCGGCCAGTTCCAGCGCGGTGAAAATCCCCGCCGGCCCCGCGCCGATGATGATCACGTCATACCCTTTTTCCACAGTCATCCTTCCTGTCGCGAAAAACAAAAAACGCTCCGCAGAGGGGGAGCGATGGAACCGGAAAAATTTATTCCCTTTTAATCATACAAAAATTGGGAGAGAGTGTCAACGAAGCGGAGAAAATTGGGCGGTCCGGCCGCCCGCGCCGATTTGCCAAACGTCTCCGCGCACATGCGGCGCTTCCTTTTTCAGTTTGCGGCGGCTCCCATTACAAAGATGCAAAATTTTTTCTTGCATCCGCCGCGGCCCCGCAGGCCGCGCGGCCGGTTTCGGGCATAAAAAAAGCGCGCGGCGCGCGTTTCTTTTTCAGAGCATGTCTTTTCTCCAGAGGACGAAGGCCACCACCACAGTGAAGAGCACCCCGAAGAGGATGAGGCTCATGAATCCCATGGGGGAATCTCCCATGGGAACGGGGACGTTCACGCCCCACAGGCTGTACACGAGGGTGGGCACCGCGAGGAGGATGGTCATGGAGGTGAGGAATTTCATGATCTGCGCCAGGCGGTTGGAGATGATGGAGGAGAAGGCGTCCATCATGGACATGAGGATGTTCGAATAGATTTCCACCATTTCGAGGGCCTGCTTGTTTTCGATGATGACGTCTTCCAGGAGGTCTTCGTCTTCTTCGTACATCTTGAGCAGGGAGTTCATGTTGCTCGTGCGCAGGCGGAGCAGGCGCTCCATGACGTTTTCGTTTGCGTGGAGGGCGAAGTTGAAGTACGTCAGGGACTTCTGCAGCTCCAGCATGCGGAAGAGCTCCTTATTCTGCATGGACTTGCGCACCTGGTCTTCGATGAGGTCGGTCTTCTTGTAGATCTGCTGCAGGAAGTACAGGAAGGAGGACGACGCGGTGGAGAGGATCTGGAAGAGGAAGCGGGTCTTCTTGTAGGTGTGGAAAGAGACCGCCGTATTGGCGAGGAATTTTCCCAGGACGACGCTGTCTTCGAGGCATACGGTGATGAAGTATTTCCGCGTGATGAAGATGCCGAGCGGCAGGGCGTCGTACTCATCCTGCTCGAGCACGACCGGGGTATTCACCACGACGAAGATGTATTCGTCTTCCAGCTCCACGTGGGACCGTTCTTCCCGGTCGAGGGCGGTCTGGAGCACGTCCACGGGGATGCCCGAGACGGACTGGAGACGGGCGAGCTCTTCTTCGGTGGGGGCGGCGCAGTTGATCCACGATCCTTTTTCCGCAAGGTCCAGGTCGATTTCCACGAGAGCGTGATTCTCGTCGTGTTTGTAGGCCTTGAGCATGGCGCGCCTCCTCTCCGTAAAGAAAAGCAGGATGGGATCCTGCGGCTTGTTTGGATGCTCTTACTATAAGCAACGGGACCCGTTCTGTCAAATGAAAAAGCGCAGGGCGTCTGCGCTTTCTGTCAGGGGCGGATGTCCCGGCCCGCGCCGATGCGGAGGGCGAGCTCCCACCCGGCGGTGTGGAAGGCGCGCTTCTCCCGGAAGGCGTCTTCGTAGGAAATCATGCGGGGGCGGCTGTTCATGAATCCCGCGAGGAATCCCCGCCGCCCGTCGGCGAGGCCGTCTGCCGCGGCGGCCCCGAGGACCGCGCCGAGCATGGCGTCCCGCGCGGAGGGCGCGCCGCCCCGCTGGATGTAGCCGAGGATGGTGGCGCACACGTCGATGCCCGTGGCGGCGGAGAGCCAGTCCGCAAGCTCCCGCCCGTCCGCCGCGCCTTCCGCGCAGATGATGATGCTGTTCGTCCGGCCTTCGCGGAGCATGTCCCGGAGGGAAGCGGCGACGGCTTCCCGCGAGAAGGGGATCTCCGGCACGAGGGTAAATTCCGCGCCGCCCGCCAGGCCCGCGGCGAGGGCGATATGTCCCGCATGGCGGCCCATCACTTCCACCACGGCGGCCCGGTCGTGGGAAGCGGCGGTGTCGCGGATGCGGGCGACCGCGTCGAGCACGGTATTCACGGCGGTGTCATAGCCGATGGTTTCCTCGGTGCCGCACATGTCGTTGTCGATGGTGGCGGGTACGACCGCGGTGGAGACGCCCAGCGCTTCGAGAGCGGCCGCGCCCGCCATGGAGCCGTCTCCGCCGATGACGACGAGGCCGTCGACGCCCCGCTCCCGGAGGAAAGCCGCGGCCCGCGCCTGCGCTTCTTTTTCCATGAAAGCGGGGCAACGGGCGGTCTTCATGACCGTGCCGCCCCGGCAGACGATGCCGCCCGCATCTTTCCAGCCGAGGCGGATCATGTCGCCCGAAAGGAGCCCTTCATAGCCGCGGAACACGCCCCAGGTCTCGATGCCGCGGGAAGCGGCGCTGCGGAGGATGCTCCGGATGGCGGCGTTCATGCCCGGCGCGTCGCCGCCGCTCGTGAGGAAGGCCAGTCGTTTCATCAGTATCTCCTCTCGTATCTGTCCCGTTCGTGCCGTTTGATGAATTCGATGTGGTGGCGGTCGATGAACCGCGCGATGAGAAGGGCGGTCTGCGCGGGATGGCGGTTCGTCGTATTGAAGACCGCGTCCGCCCGGGGCTTCCACGATTCCCACTGGTTGCGCATGCGGCGCACGAAGCCGTCCACGTTGGAATAGTCCATGGTGGGGCGCTTGCCGATGCGCTTCGACACGCGCTCCGCCAGGCGGAAGGGGCGCGCCACGAGGAGCACCACCAGCCCGTATTCCGAAAGGAGCCGGAATTTTTCCTCCGTCATGGGGAAATTGCCTCCCATGGCGATGACCGCTTCGTGATAGTACCGCACGTGATTGATGATGTCCATTTCCGTCTCGGCGAAGACTTCCGGCCCGGCGTTGCGCCAGTAGTCCGCGATTTTTTCCCCGGTCATCCGCTCCATGATGCGGTCCGTATCCGCCAGCTGCCATCCGAGGCCGTCAGCGAGAATCTTCGCGGCGCGGCTCTTCCCCGTGCCCATCGGACCGATCAGTACGATGTTTCTCTTCTTCATAGGTACCTCTGCTCCGGTATGCGCAGAGCGCCACCTCAAAGGACAGACGGTCGCCCGCCCGTTCCATGCGGAGGAGGTCTGCGGATACCCAATGCTTTTTCATATGTATTATATCAAAAAGGGAGAGGACCTGGAAAAAATTTCCGCTGCCCGTCACTTTCATTTTGAGGATTTCCCCCGAGCCGGACGCTTCCGGCGGCTCTTCGGAGACGGTCTCCACCGAAAGGCCCGCCGCGCGCAGCGTTTCCGGTATCGTGCCGAAATCCCGCGCGGGATAGGCGAAGGGATTGGACGGCGGGGGAGCGGGCGAAGCGGCGAAAGCGGCGGCCGCGTCGCTCCGGCCCCGGAGAAGGCGCGCCTTTTCCTCTGCCCGGCCCGCGGCGAGCGTAAAGAGTACGGCCAGCGTCAGGAAGAGAGACGCCGCCCCGAACCAGCACGCCGTGCGGAGGGGACCCGCCGGCGCGGAGAAAAAGAAACGCCTCATGCGCCGCCTCCTTCCTGCGCCCGGCAGAGGAGGACGAAGCGCTCATACGGCAGCGCCTTTTCCCGCCGGAGGGATTCGATGCGGCAGTCCATGCCCCACGCCGCGGCGAGACGGCTCTGGAAATCCGGCACGAGGGCGCTCCGCAGGGCGGCTCCCTCCACGCGCACCGTGCCGCCTTCGGAGGAAATGGAGCGGATGGACAGGCCGGCGGGAAGCACGTCCGCCAGATAGAGGAGGCGCTGCTCCCAGTGCGGGTCCGTTTCAATGAAAGCCCGGCCTTCCGCGCGGGCGGTCCCGGCGGCGGCGCGGGCTTTTCGCCACTCGCTGAGGGCGCGCCATTCCTCCGTGAGCGAAGCCGCCCGCGCTTCCTCCGCCGCAAGGTTTCTCTCCGCCGCCGCGTAATGCAGGCCGGACACCGCCGCAGCCGCCGCAAAGAGAAGGCACGCCGCCTGCGACAGGCGGAGCCAGCGGTTCGCCCGGCAGAAAAAAGGCTGATCCCTGTCTTCGGGAAAGGCCAGATTGAGCGGAGAAGACCGCATCCGCGCCGCCCAGGCGCGCACCGCTTCCTCCCGCGAAGGCATCGCCGGGCACGCCGACCGGAAGCGCGCCCAGTCGTCTTCCGTGCAGTCCGCCGCAGGCCGCGCGGTCCAGCCGTCCGGAAGCTCCGCCGCGTCCTCCGGCTCCAGACGACGCTTCCGCAGCATGCCCTCTTCAAAGGAAAGCGCCAGCGCGGACGCGCGGCCGATGAGGAGCATCGTCTCGCCTTCCCGCGGCAGGGGAGGCACGGCGCGGCAGAGACGGCGACCCGTCCGGCGGGCGGCGTCCCGCCATTCCCCGAGAACCGGCGCCGGACAGGCCGCGGCCGCTACGGTCCAGCCGTCCGGCGAGTGGGAAAGGGCGGTCCAGTCCATGCGGAGCGGGACGGCCGAGGGAAAGATCCGGTCCGCTTCCCAGAAAAGCGTCTCCGCGAGCTCGCTCTCCGTCATGTCCGGGAAGCGGCGGCTTTCCAGGGAAAGATCCGCGCCGTTGACCGCGAGTATCACCCGCCGCGCCGCAAATCCCTCCTGCGCGGCGCGGCGGAAAAGCGCCTCAATCCCTCCTTCCGTTACAGCGTACAGGCATCCCCCCTCCGGGTCGTCTTCCCCCGCAACGTACGCGCCCTCCGCCGTGGGAATGCAGAGCACCGCGGATTTTTTCCATCTACCATTTCTCATTGCCTGCCTCCGTTACCGTCACCGTGCGGCGGTCTCCTTCCGATACGCTCACCGTAAGCACGGCATAGCGGATCACGCCCGACGCCTCGTCCGTGCCGCGGCTGTATACCGTGCCCGTCCACGGCCCGCCGTCCTCCGCTTCGCCATCCGCGCCTTTATCGCGCACGAGACGCACGTCCGTCCGGGCGCTTCCGTCCAGGGAAAAGGACATATCCCTTCCTTCCTCCAGACCGTGCGCCCGGATATCCGCAAGCCCCCACACGGCCCCACTCTCCGCGGCGTACTGCGCGGCGAGGCCTTCCCGGTACCGCTCCGCCGTGCGCGCCCCGTGAGACGCGGCGGACACAAGCCCCGCCAGCGCCGCCGCGAGGCCGGAAAGCAGGAGCAGCATCCACAGCGCGAGCACGCCCCGCCGCCTATTCATACGGTTCTCCCACGCGAAAGAAATCGTACAGAGGAAGCACCGCCGTCTCCACCGCAAACGTCTCCGTCTCTCCCTGCCGCCGCATCCCGTAGGCGAGATGGACCAGCCCGCCCGCGTCCTGCCGGAAATAGGGCACGCTCTCCAGAGGCCGCACATCTGCGGAGACCGCTTCGCCGCCCGTGATCGGCTGCGTCCGCCCCGTGTACAGCTCGAGCCGCCACATATTGCCGCTTACGAGAAACCGGTAGGGGCGCACCCTGCCGTCCGCCGCCACCGCCGCCACGCGGAAAGCACCGCCGCTCAGGTCGTCCGCAGACGCGCGCTTCAGGGAATGGCGGATGCGGTCCGTGATGTAGTCGCACGCGAAGAACGCCGTCTCCGACAGATGCAGCCGCCGTTCCATCTCGTCCGCCCCGCGCGCCGCCCGGGCGGCCGCGGGAAAAACCGCCGCCGCCATGACCGCCGTAAGGCCGAGGGCCAGCACCGCGTCGAGAAACAGAAATCCCCGGCGCTTCACGGCTGCGCCTCCCCGTCCGCCGGGCCGAGAAGCGTGCAGAACGACACGGCCGCGCCGCTCTCCGCCGTGACCGTCACCGCCGCTTCCATACAGGCTGCGCCGCCGACGGACACGGGGAAGCGGGACCAAGCGATCCGGTACCGCCGTCCGTTCCTCTCCGCCTCCGCCGGCACCGCGCCTCCGCCGAAACAGGCGTCATACTTCATGGTTTCCACCGCCTCCTCCGCGATCAGCGTCATCTCCGCCGTCTCCTCCGCCCGCGCTTCGGCCCGCGCCGCCGATGCGGCAAGGGCGAAAACGCTCCCTCCGAGAATGAGAAGCAGGCACGACGCCATCTGCACCCACAGCAGAAGAAAGCCCTTTCTCCGTTTCATGCGCGCCCCCTTGTATTCCGCCCGTTCCGGGCATAGGATAGAAAAAAACTGACGAGGTGATATCCATGCATTCTCTTCGGGAAGACGTGCTCGCCTACGCGGCGGAGGTGTACGGCACCGCGCCGGAACATCTCTGGCGCCGTTTTCCCCGCTACGCCGTGCTGCGCCGCGGGGACGGACGGAAATGGTACGGGCTCCTCATGGACGTGTCCCGGGAGCGGATCGGCCTCGACGGCGCGGACCGGGCGGACATCCTCGACGTGAAAATCGACGACCCGTTTCTCCGGGACGACCTGCTCCGCCGCCCGGGATTTCTGCCGGGCTATCATTTATCCCGCCGCACCTGGACCGCCGTGCTGCTCGACGGGACGGTGCCGCTCTCTGAAGTGTGCGCCCTGCTGGATGCGAGCTGGCGCGCCGCCGCGGGCGGAAAGCAGGCCGCCTTCCGGCCCCGCCCGCCGAAGGAATGGCTCGTCCCGGCCAATCCCGCGTACTTCGACATCGACGCCGCCTTCGCCGCGGACGACGTCCTCACCTGGAAGCAGAGCTGCTCCGTCCGTCCCGGAGACACGGTTTTCCTCTATGTGGGCGCGCCCGTATCCGCCGTGCGCTATCAGTGCCGCGTGGTGGAAACAGACCTTCCCTGTGAATACGACGACGGCCGTCTGACCATCCGGAAAGCGATGAAACTCCGCCGGCTCCGCACGTACGACCCGTCGGAATGCCCCCGGTCCGTACTGAAAGACTTCGGCGTCTTCGCCGTGCGCGGGCCGCGGGGCGTCCCCACGCGGCTTTCTACATCCCTCCATCAGGGCGATGCGGAAAAAAACAGATAAACTCGGGAAAAAGAAAGAACGGCTCCGGCGTTTTTTTCAGAGCGGAGTCGTCTTCACCGTGACGCGCCCCGTATACATGGCGACGGTCACCGTGCGGAGAGACCGGTTGGACCGCCCGCGAAGCGTAAACGTATAGTCCGCGCTCGCGCCGGCAAAACTGTTTTTCATGAAACGCATCGTCACCGCCGCGGGGGAAATCGTCACGCCGTCGGGGAGATATCCCGCGGGCGGCGTGCTCTGGATGCCCCGGCGGCAGATATAACGCACCCGCCCGTCCTGCATTTTCAGGACCAATTCCTTATATTCCAGAGACGTGCCCGGATACTGTGCGTCTCCATTTTTCGCGTCCGCCTGCACCGTGCGGATGAGGGCGCTCACCTCCGCCGCGGCCAGATCCAGCTTCCGCTCCTCCGTCCAGTCTGCCAGCGCCGGGAAGAGCAGGCCCGCCGCGAGGAGCATGACGAACGACAGCAGCGCCGCTTCGAGGAGCAGCATGCCGCGCCGTCTACGGGAGAGCAAGCCACGCCTCCCACAGGGGGCCGCCCCAGAGGTACGACACAAAGGCCGACCCCGCGAGAAAGGGCGCGAAAGGCAGACTGTCCGCGAAGCGTTTCCTCCCGGCCAGCACCAGCGCCGCGCCGACGAGCCCGCCCGCGGCAAACGCGCCCCACAGGAAGAGCGCGCATCCCCGCCAGGAAAGCCACAGCGCCGCCGACCCCGCGAGAAAGAGATCGCCCTCTCCGGCCGCGCGGGGCGGAAGGCGCACAAGCGCGCCGAAGAAAAGGCAGACCCCCGCCGCGCCGAGGAGATCTTCCCACGCGCCGCACAGCGTCCACCGCACGCCGCCGAGAAGAGCAAGCGCCGCGCTCCATCCGTCGGAAATATACCCCGTGCGCCAGTCTTCCCGCGCCGCCCCCAGGAGCAGCGCCCCGTAGACCAGCGCGCTCCAGAGAAACAGCGCGTCCATACCCGCGAAAAACGGACAGGAAACCGCCGCCAGTCCCGCCGCGCCCGCGGCCCTCCGCGTATCCTGTCCGTCCCGTTCCATTTTCCGCCTCGTTCAGTCTTCCGACGTCGTGCCGAACGACGAATACGTCACGCCGTTGAACCTATACGTCACTTCGCCGTTCGCGCCGAGCGTATAGCTGTCTCCGTCCACGGGCGGCTTCGGCTTCGCCCGGAGATAGCCGTTCCGTCCGTCCGCATCCGCCACGAGGTCGTCCAGCGTGGAAGGATACCGGCCGTTCTTCGCATAGTAAATTTCCACCGCCGCGCCGATGGTGGAGAGATCCGCCTGAATCCGCGCGACCCGCGCCTCGTCCGTGGCGTCGATGAAGCTGGGCACCGCCACCGCGGCCAGAATGCCGATGATCGCCACCACGATCATCAGCTCGATCAGCGTAAATCCCCGGCGCGCCCGCCTTTCTTTCCGTTTCATAACCCCTCCATGCATCACTCTTTCTCATTCATACATCCGTTACCGTCATCATACGCCCGCCCCGGGGCCTCCGCAACGGCCCGGCGCAGCGCTGAAAGCGGGAACCGCCTCCGGAAGCCGCCGCGCTGTTTTTCCGGCAGATGCCCTTTTCTTCTTTTAAGCAGGACCATTCCCGCTTAAAAGAAAGAATCCGCGGCGGGGAAAACGTTATAAAGCGCCCGCTAGGCAGGCGGACGCCGCCCTGTGCCATAGGAATTTCCTGCACCGCCATAGAAATTTCCACACAGCGCGCCCATCCGTGCATGCCGAAAAAATTCCTTCAAAGAATTTATTTTCAGCATCCGAAAATACAGAAAATTTTCATGGAAAGCGACTTAAATCTTTTGACGTGTCATCAGGAATGGTCTATGATAGAAATCAATAGGACGAACGGAAGACGGACCGGGATTTGCCGGTCCCGATTTTTCTACGTGCGCAGGATTTGATGCAGGAAAGGAGGTCCTGTGTAATGACGTCCGGGAAAGAAGATTATCTGAAAGCCCTGTACTCTCTCGGCGAAGACGGACACGTCGTATCCAACAAGGAGCTGTCGGATATGCTGCAGGTGTCGCCGCCGTCGGTGAGCGAAATGATTGTAAAGCTGCAGAAAGAAGGCTTTATCGACTACACCGCCTACAAGGGCAGCCGCCTCACGAAAAAGGGGCGCATGGCCGCCTCGCGCCTTCTCCGCTACTACGGCCTGTGGGAAGTGTTTCTCGTGCGGTGCCTCGGCTTCCGCTGGAGTGAAGCCCACGTGGAAGCGCACAATCTGGAGCACCATATTTCGGAAAAAGCCGCGGACCGGCTCGAAGAATTTCTGGGTCATACCGAATACTGCCCGCACGGCATGCCAATCCCGAAAAAAGACGGCTCCCGCGCTCCGGAAGCGCGCCGCCCCCTCCTCTCCATGGAGCCCGGCGAATCGTCCCATATCCGGTGCTGCCGGGAAGATTCCGAACTCATGGACTACCTGCAGGACTCGGGGATTTCCATGGGCATGGCCATCACGCTGAAAGAAAAAGAGCCCTATGAAGGGCCCGTGATTTTCCTCTCTGAGGGAAAGGAATTTTCCCTGAGCTACAAAGCGGCGGCGCAGCTGTTTGTAGACAGCCGGTAACCGCGGCGCGGATGTCTCCGGACGTCCGCGTTTCCGCATCGGACAGGGCAGGGAGTCAGAAAGGAGCAGAGCCATGCTGGAACCGATCATCAGAGAAAACGCCAACGGAGGCAGAGGACGCCTCATCATTCAGCCGATCCTCACGGAGGAGGAAATGGGCGGAAAGTGCCGCCTCTACGCGCGGGTCACCATCCCCGCGGGATGCTCCATGGGATACCACGCCCACCAGGGCGACGGCGAATCCTACTACATTCTTTCCGGCAGAGGCCGCTACACCGGGGACGGAGAGACCCGCGAAGTGGGGCCGGGGGACTCCACCTTCACGCCCAGCGGCCACAGCCACGGCCTCGAAAACATCGGGGAGAGCGACCTTGTCCTGATGGCGCTCATCCTGTACGCGGACTGAAGGAGGCGGTATGGCGGACAACGCACTCGAACTGACCAATCTCACCGCCGCCGTGCCCGGCGCAAACCGCGCGCTCTACGGGCACGTGCTCGTCCCCGGCGAAACGATCCTGATGGAATTCAAGGCCCTCCGCGACGTGTGCGTCATCACGGACCGGAAAATCATCGCGGTGAGCGTGCAGGGCCTCACGGGCAAAAAGAAAGAGGTGCTCGTGCTGCCTTTTTCCAAAATGTCCGCGTACGCCACGGAATCGAGCGGCGCGTTTGACATGGATGCGGAGCTCACCGTATGGAGCTCGGGCATTGGAAAAGTGGAATTCAGCTTTATCCGCGGCACCGTCGACATCCGGGCAATCACGCGCATCATGGCCGAACGCATCGGATAACGTCCGTCGAAGACAGACAAAAAGAAAAGGAGAACCTTTCACAAGTTCTCCTTTTTTGCGTCTGTCAAAGAGAAAAGCGGGACAGATCCACGCCCTCGAGGCGGAGCAGCGCCGCCTTCCGCGCAAGGCCCCCGGCGTAGCCCGTGAGCTTTCCCGAAGCGCCCACCACGCGGTGGCACGGCACGATGAGGGCGGCGGGATTGCGCCCCACCGCCTGGCCGACCGCCTGCGGAGCCGGCCGGACCCGGTGAAACTCCGCCGCGATGGAATCGGCCAGCGCGCCGTACGTCAGGGTCTCTCCCCGGGGGATCGCGAGAAGCCGCTCCCACACCGCCCGCTGAAACGCCGTGCCCGTCAGATGAAGCGGGGGCGTGAAGTCCGGCGCCCTGCCGGAAAAATACAGCGCAAGCCACCGCTTCGCCTGACGGATGACGGCGTCGTCCCGTTCTTCTCCGGAAAAAGACGGCGCGCGGTCCGCGCTTTCAAACCAGAGCCCGCAGAGCCCCTCTTCTTCCGCCGCCAGCCGCATGGGGCCGAGCGGCGTCTCCACCCGGGAAAGATGCATGGATACCGCCTCCTATCGCATTGCATCCATTACGATGCGTACAATCCACCAGAGAAATGCCGCGTAGACCGCGGCCCATACGGCGGGCATCCCGTACGGATGCCGGTCCGCCCAGCGCGATATGCGCTCCATGCGGCGCGCGGGACGGAGCGCGGGCCATTTTCTGTACAGATACAGATTCAGCGCCAGCACGAACAGAAACAGCGCCATTCCCAGTCCCATCACAGCCTCCGCGCAAAACCGCTTTCCTTTATAAACCGAGAATCTGATAGCCCACGCCGATGGATTTATGGCTCGACAGGGGATGCATGCCCAGATCGCCGTAAAAACAGAGAGAAAATTCTTCCCCCTTCCGCACGGCCGCCGCCTTGAACCGGAAATTCTGTCCGATGGCGTCCGCCGCGCGCGTGCTCTGCGCCGCTTCCAGCACACAGTGGGCCACGGGATGGACGTGGCTCCGCTTCCGGTCGATCAGATGCGTGTGAAGGCACAGATTGACCACGTTGCGGATGACCGTTTCTTCAAACGACATGCTGTATCCGGAAATGGTGGTCGCCGCCACTTTCAGACGGCGCTCCCCGTAGATCCGGATGAGCTCCTTTTCCTCCTCATCCGTGCGCGTCATGGCCAGCAGGATGGCGAGGCGGCACACATGGGCCCGCTCCAGATCCAGAAAATCGGAAAATTCCATGGCTCTTCCTTTCTTCCCGACAGACGCCTCCCGGACGCCTTTCTTTATAAATGATATATAAAAATCATAACATAGCCCGGGAGAGGCCACAATGCCGGGCCGCTTTCCGCCGATATGTCCGGGGGATATGCCGCTTTTTCCGGCGCGGCGCGCTTCCCGGCAGGGCGATTTCCTTTACGGAAAAATTCTGGTACAATAAAGTTATTCACAGAGCATCCCTCGGCGGACCCCACTTTTGCACAAAAGAAAAAACGCCGATAAAATCTATGAAAACAGGACTTTTCCACCCCTGTTTACTCACAGCTTTTCACAGGTTATGCACCATTTATTCACGCATTTGCTCACACCGGATCATCCGGGGAAAGGAGCTTCCATGAGTCTCTTTGCCATCTGGGAGCGCATTCTCTCCTATGTGCAGGAGAATGACGAACAGAACTACTACACGTTTCAGTCGGAACTATATCCCGATTCGTTTTCCAGCGGGGTTTTCACCATCGTAGTCCCCGCAGACAAGCCCTATATCCTGAAATGGCTGAAGAGCCGCTACACCCACCAGCTCGCGTCTCTCATCACCGAAGCGTCGGGCACGCCCGCGACGGTGCAGTTCATCCTCGACGCGCCCAAGGAATCCGCTCCGGAAGCGCCGCCGGCCCCGGTGCAGACGCCTTCCGCCCCGGCCCCCGCGCCGCAGCCCGCGCCCTTCCCGGAAGCCATGCCTCTTTCAGAGACCCCCGCGCCTTTCGGAGACCGCCCGCTCACGCCGCCCATCGACGTGAAAAACATCCGTCCCAAAAGCCTCGACGAAGCGGAACTTCCCTCCATCGAAGACAAAATCCGGGAAACCCGCACGGACAAAGGGCCGGAAATGAGCCTCTTCCCGGCGGAAGGGAAAGACCTTCCCGCGATGACAAAAAAAGAAGAAGATTTCTCTTCCTATACCTTCGAGACCTTCGTCTACGGCAACTGCAACCAGATGGCCTATCAGGCGGCCTTCGCCGTGGCGGAGCAGATCGCCACGGACAACTACAACCGCGCGTTCAATCCGCTCTTCATCTACGGACCGTCCGGGCTGGGCAAGACCCACCTGCTCCACGCCATCCAGAATTATCTCGCCTCTCATTCCCGCGGCAAGAAAGGCATCTACCGGCCGAGCGAATCCTTCGTGAACGAACTGATCTCCGCCATCGGAAATATCTCCTCGCAGGAACGGTTCCGCAAGAAATACCGCAACGTGGATGTGCTTCTCCTGGACGACGTACAGTTCTTCGGCAAGAAAGACTCCTCCGCCATGGAGCTCTTCAACACGTTCAACAGCCTTTTCGACAACAAGAAAAACATCGTCATGACCAGCGATTCTTCTCCGGAGAATATCCGCGAGCTGGAGGACCGGCTGAAATCCCGCTTCGCCAGCGGCCTCGTGGTGCAGATCAGCCCGCCGGACTTCGAAATCTGCTGCGCCATTCTCGAACGGCACGCCGAGCTGGAAGGGGTGAATCTTCCGCGGGACGTGATCGAATTTATCGCGCTCCATATCAATAAAAACATCCGCGAGCTCGAAGGCGCCTACTACAGCGTGAAAGCCTACTGCAACCTCATGCAGGAAAGCATCACCCTGGACCGGGCGCGGGAAGCGCTCAAGGCCAACAGCGCCTTCCGGGAAGCGCGGGAAGTCACCATGGATCTCATCATCGACACGGTGTGCCGCCAGTACGACGTGCCCCGGTCGAAGCTTCTCGGCAAGAGCCGTCCGAAAAACATCGTCATTCCCCGGCAGATCGCCATGTACCTCTGCCGCACCGACCTGAACGAACCCTACCAGTCCATCGCGGACGTATTCCACAAGAACGACCACACCTCCGTCCTGCAGGCCTGCCGCCGGGTGGAGAAAGCGCTCGACGCGGACCCCACCATGAAAAAGACGCTGGAACACCTGCGGGAACTGTTAAAAAAATAGTGCATTCCCTGTGGAAAAACGGTGAGTTTCTCCCACGCCCTCCGTTCCCGTGAAAACCGTGAATAAAAGAAAGCCCTTATTCACAGGGTTATTCCATCGGAAAAAACCGGAAAATACGGGCTATTCACAGGGTTATCCACTTATTCACACCGCCTACTACTACTGCTGTAACTTCTCAATTTTTCATTATCAGTAAAGGAGAACCTCCATGAAAATCATTTTCCAGAAAGATGAGCTCGCCCGCGCCCTCGACACGGTCTCCTGCGCAGCCCAGAATAAAATTACGTCGAACACAAATAACGGCATTTACATCCGCGCTGCGGACGCTTCCGCGGAATTTCAGGCCAACGATTTCTCCATCGCCGTGAAAACGGTCTGCCCGGCCATCGTAGAAGAAGGAGGAGAACTGGTCGTAGCCGCGCCGCAGCTCCCCATGATGATTCGCCTTCTTCCCGCGGGAGAAGTGACCCTCGAACAGAACCGGAGCGAAGGTTTCGTCACCTTCAGCGCGGGAAACGCGGTCTACCGGTTTCCCATCCGCAGCACGGACGATTTTCCGCTGGTGGAAGCCATGGAAAACACCAGCAGCTGCACCGTTTCCGCGCCGGTTCTGGCGGACATGGTGAATCTCACCCAGTACGCCGCCGCCACGGACAAGCAGAAACCGTTCTTCACGGGCATCCTGTTTGAGATCAAGGGATCGTCTTTCGCCATGGCCGCGACAAATACGCACCGCCTCGCCGCCAAGGAAATCACTCTCGAAACGCCCGCGGACCAGCCCGGGCGGATGATCGTCCCCGCCTCGGTCATGACGGACGTGGTCCGTCTCTTCCCGGCGGAAGAAGATGCGAAGGTCGTCATTTCCTGGGCAAAGAGCCACATCGCCTTTTCCTTCGGCGACACCTATTTCCTGTCCAATCTCATCAACGGCGAATACCCGGACTATCACCGGGTCATTCCCACGCGGTTTGACAGCACGGCCGTGCTTGATCTGAAGGCGTTCCGCGACGCGGTGGCCATGGTTTCGCCCATTTCCCGGGATATGAGCTACAAAACCATCAATTTCAATTTCGAAGAAGGCCGCCTCGATATTTACGAAGAAGACAAGGCCATCGGCTCGTCTCGGGCGTCCATCCCGGCGGAGCTCACCGGCGAGCCCATCCACATCATTTTCAACTGCTTCTATGTGGAAGATATCCTGAAGCATTCCCGCGGGGAGACGGTCATCCTCCATCTGCTGCGCAACGGCCCCATGCTGGTGGAGCAGGAAGAGGATAAAACGTACCAGTACGTCGTGACTCCCATGAGAGGCCGCTGATGAAGACCATCGCCATCCATACGGACTATATCCAGCTCGATCAGGCGCTGAAAAAAGAAGGCATCATTTCCACCGGCGGGGAAATCGCGCCGTATCTTTCCCTGCATCGGGTCGCGCTGAACGGCGCGCCCGTCCATGAAAAGCGGAAGAAGCTCCGCGAGGGGGACGTGCTCTCTCTCGACGGAGAGGAATACCGCATCGTCCGCGGGTCATGAAGCTCACAAGGCTCCAGCTCATCCGCATCCGCAACCAGGAGGACCGCACGTACGAGCCGGGGGAGGGCCTTACGGTCTTCACCGGGCCGAACGGGGCGGGCAAGACCAATCTCATCGAAGCGGTGTATTTCGCGTCCATCGGGAAATCGTTCCGTACGGCCCGGGCGGACGATCTCATCCGCTGGGAGGCAGAGGAGGGGACGATCCTTGTGGATTTCTCCCTCCGCGGGGTGGTGCATCGGATGAAGGCGCGCCTGTCCCGGGCGGAGGGCGCGCGCTTTTCCATGAACGACACGAAGCTCCGCCGCAAGGATCTCCTCGGGACGTTCCGCACGGTGCTCTTCACGCCGGACGAGCTGCAGCTCATCAAGGGCGCTCCTTCGGCGCGGCGGCGGTTTCTTGATCTGGAAGTGGCGCAGGTGAGCCCCCGCTATTACGAGGAGCTCCTCCGGTATGCCCGCGCCGTGGCCCAGCGGAACGCCGCCATCCGGCAGGCCCGCTTCCTCGGGACCGCGCCGGACATCGACATGTGGGACATGCAGATCGCCTCCGGAGCGGCGTACCTCGTGAAAAAGCGGCAGGAGGCGGCGGCGCGCATGAACGAATGCCTCGCCGTGACGGAAGCGGCGCTCACCGGAGGAGCGGAACGCCTCACCGTGCGGTATCTCCTCCACCAGGGGGAGGGCGCGCCCGACGAGAGCTGGTATCTCGAACGACTGGCCGCCGCGCGGGACGAAGATATCCGCCTGTGCCGCACGTCCGTGGGGCCTCACCGGGACGATCTGCTCTTCGAGCTGAACGGGCGGGACATCGCCCGCTTTGGTTCGCAGGGACAGCAGCGCACGGCCATCCTTGCCATGAAGCTGGCGGAAGCGGAATTTATCCGCCGGGAGACCGGGGAATATCCGGTGCTTCTTCTGGACGACATCGGGAGCGAACTGGACCGGACGCGCCGGGAGGCGCTCTTCGCTTTTCTCCGGGAAGGCGGCGTGCAGACGCTCGTCACCGCGGCGGAGTGGGCCGGCGAAGACGCGCGGGTCATCGCGCTCTGAGCGTTTCCTTCGGGAAGCGCTTTTTTGTTTCACGTGAAACGGCGCGCGCCTTGCCGTATAATACGGACAGAAGAAAGGAGGGAGGGCCGTGAAGCGAATCGGAAAACTGGAGGAAGTCTCCGCCGCCATGGAAGATGTGCAGCAGATCCTCCGCGGCAGCGACGCGTTTCAGTTCTGGCTCTTTCAGCAGAAATGGAGCGCCCTTGCGGGAGACGTGCTCGCGGAAGAATCGTATATCGCCCGCCGCGAGCGGGACGTGCTCTATATCGCCGTCACCAATTCCGTGTGGATGCAGGAGCTGCTCATGCACCGGGCGGAGCTGCTCCGCCGCGTGCAGGCCGATCCCTATGGGGCGCGGTTCCGGGAGCTCCGCATCCAGATGGGGCCGAAACGGCGCGCCGTGCGTCCCGCGTCTCCCGTAGACCGGGTGGCGCCTCTCTACGACGGACGGCGGCGCACGGCGCCCCTCACCGACGGGGAAGAGGCGTGGATCGCGCAATGGACCGCCTCGCACGTGGCGCGGGACGAGATCCGGCCGGCCATCGCGGAGATGATGCGGGGGGCGCTCCGCCGGAGAAAAGAAGAAATTGCCATGGGCTATCACCCGTGCGCGCGTTGCGGCGCGCTCTGCCCGGGGACGGCCCGCCTCTGCGCGCAGTGCGAAGCGGAAGAAGACCGGCGGCGGCAGAATCAGGTGGTGCTTCTCCTGAAAGACCGGCCGGAGCTGCTCTACGAAGACGTGCGGCGCGTCCTGCCCGCTGTGACCTACGAAGACTTCGCCGCCGGGCGGGATCTCCTCATCCACCGGTACCGGCAGAACCACTACAACCGGTGCGGCACGGAAGAGGAACGGCGGCGTCTCCTGTCGCTCCTCATTCACAAGCCCTTCGAGGCCATCACGGAAGAGGAAGCGCGGCGCACCCTGTCGGCGCTGCCGCAGAAAAAAACGTACGGAAAGGAGAATCGCCATGAGTCTGGAAAGCGAATATAAAATCGATGTGGACGCCTACCGCGTGAAAAAGGGAGAAAAAGTCCATCTGAAAGAACGCCCCACCGGGTGCGATGCGGACGTGGAAAAGGCGGAAGTGAAGGACACGCTCTTTCCCAAGGCGCTGGAAGAGATGAAGGACTGGCAGGAAAAGCTCTACGCCCAGAATCAGTTCGGCCTCATCGTGGTGCTGCAGGCCATGGACGCCGCCGGCAAGGACGGCACGGTGAATCACGTCTTCTCCCGGCTGAATCCGGGAGGCGTGCACGTGGTGTCCTTCAAACAGCCCTCCGTGGAAGAAAAAGACCACGACTACATGTGGCGCATCAACAAATCCCTCCCCGCCCGGGGCGACATCGGCATTTTCAACCGGTCCCACTACGAAGACGTGATCGTCACCCGCGTGCACGGCCTTCTCGAAAAAGACCTGCCGAAAGAGCTCATCGACCGGGATATCTGGGATGAGCGGTACGAGCAGATCCGCAACTGGGAGAAATATCTCTATCAGAACGGTTTCCCCATGGTGAAGATTTTCCTGCACCTCTCGAAGGACGAGCAGCGGAAGCGCCTCGTGGACCGCATTATCAATCAGCAGAAAAACTGGAAGTTTTCTCTCTCCGATATCGAGGAGCGCCGGTACTGGGACAAGTATCAGGACATCTATGAGGAAATCCTCGAAGAGACTTCTACGGACTACGCCCCGTGGTACGTGGTGCCCGCGGACAACAAGTGGTACACCCGCTACGTGACGGCGCTCATCACGCTGAAAGCGCTGCGGAAAATTCATCCGTCCTATCCGGACCTCGCGCCGGAGGCGGCGGAAAAACTGGAACAGTTCAAGAAACTCATTCAGCATGTGGATGTGAAAGAGCTGGCGGAAATTCAGAAGTCCATCGGCAAAGCGGAATAAGGCGGAAAAGAAAACGGGCCGCGCCCGGATCGGGGTGGCGGCCCGTTTTTTTATGCGCGGGAAAGCGCTGGCAATTTTCGTCCGGCCCGTGATAGACTACAGACAACAGACGAGAGGGGGGATGACGGTGACTTTGTCATTCTGGCATATAGCCATCATGATGGCCACGGTGTTTGCGGTGATCGGAGCGGGGCTCTGGGCGGCGCGGTCCGTGCGGTCCGCCGAGGGATACAGCCTGAGCGGGCGGTCCGCGGGAGCGCCGCTCATCGCGGGGTCTATCGCGGGCTCCATCATCGGCGGCGGGGCCACGGTAGGCACGTCCCAGCTCGCCTATACGTGCGGCCTTTCCGCGTGGTGGTTTACCCTCGGTGCGGGCGTCACCTTTATCCTCATGGGCGTCTTCTACGCGCGGAAACTCCGCGGCACGGGGCTCGCCACCATTCCGGAATTTCTCGCCGCCCACTACGGCGTGCGCGCGGAAGAAGCGGCCTCGGTCATCTCGTCCATCGGTACGTTTTTTTCCATCATCGCCAGCTCTCTTTCGGGCATCCAGCTCATGGCGGCGTTTTTTCACGTGTCCCACCTTTCCGCGGCGGCCATGCTCATCGTGCTCGTCGTGGCCTACACTTTTTTCGGCGGCATGAAGAGCGCCGGCATCGGAGGCATCCTGAAAATGGGCGTGCTCGCCCTGTCAGTATCTGTGGCGGGCTTCTCCGCGTACCGCGCGCTTTCCGCCATGCCGGACGCCGCTTTCGACGCGGTCTTTCCCGCCGTGCCCTGGCTGAGCCTGGCCGGCGAAGGGACGGGGACCGCGGCGGCGACCTTTCTCTCCATGATGGTGGGCGTCATCTGCACACAGACCTACGTGCAGGCCATCTTCTCCGCGGCGGAGCCGGAGACGGCCGCGGCGGGGTGCATCCTGGCGGCGCTCATCGTCATCCCCGTGGGCCTGCCCTTTATCGCCATCGGCATGTACATGCGCGCCTTCGATCCGGATGTGCTGCCCATTCTCGTGCTGCCCCAGTACCTCGTGCATCATGAACACGTCATCGTCGCGGGGATTGCCCTCGGGGGCATCGTGCTCTCCCTCATCAGCTCCATCGGCGGGCTGGCCCTCGGCATGGGCACCATGATTTCCCATGACATCGCCGCGGTGGTGTTCCGCATCAAAAGCGACCGGGCGCTCCTCGCCATCACCCGCGGGGCCGTGCTGGGCATCCTCGCCGGGGCGGGGGCCTTCGCCCTGTGCCATCTCGATTCGCAGGTGCTCCTCTGGAATTATCTTTCCATGGCGCTCCGCGGGGGCGGCATTTTCCTTCCCATGACGGCGGCCATCTTCTGGCCCGGCCGCATCGCGCCGTCCTGGGGCTTCGCGTCCATCGCGGCGAGCACCGCCGCGGCCATTTTTGCGGCGGCGTTCCTGCCCGCGGCCGGTAATCCGGTATTCATCGGCCTCGCGGTCTCCGCGGCTTTCCTTGCCGTTGGCTGGGTGAGAAAGACCTGAAAATTTATGAAACAATGAGACCGGCACCACTTATGCAGATGCAATGACCGATTATAGCATCTAAGAGGTCAAAAAGGTCTTCTTCTATACTCTCGGCAGGACTGCTTTTGCGGATGGGGATTTCCGCAGGCGTCCTGCCGTTTTCCGCGGAAAGAAAGGACGATGGGGATGCCTTGGACGGATTCATTTCTGATTTCCTATCTCCGGCGCTTCGACCGGGTATCCTGTTCCATTGAAAGGCATGGGAAGACCTTCCGCATCGGAGAGGGGGAGTCCGTCCTCCGCGCGGTGATTCATAAAGACATTCCGAAGAAAGAACTCCTCGCCTCGACGACGCTGGCGCTGGGCGAAGCGTACATGCGGGGCGGCCTTACCGTCGAGGGCCATCTCTTCACCGCGCTCTGCGCCATCCTGCCGCAGGCGGAGCGGTTCACGCCGGAGGCGGGCCGCGTCTTTGACCGCATCGTGAGCGTGGGCATGCTGGAGCACGTGGGGCGGGGAATTATCCGCTCTACATGCAGAACGCCGCGTCGCTCCTGAAGCCGGGCGGCCTCTTCCTGCTCTATTTCATCGACGGGCAGAAGGAACGGACGGAAAATCCGTGGATGCGGAAATATATTTTCCCCGGCGGCACGCTTCCGTCTCTCCGGGAAATCGTGTTGCTCGCCGCGGAGGAAGACTTCCGCCTCCTCGATGGGGAGAGCCTCCGCCGCCATTACGAGAAGACGCTCCTCTGCTGGTATGGGAACTTCATGAAGCGCCGCAGCGAGGTAGTGGACATGAAAGGGGAATCCTTCGCCCGCATGTGGGAGCTCTATCTCTGCGGCTGCGCCGCCGCCTTTCACGCGGGGCATATCGACATCCATCAGCTCCTCATGACGAAGGGCGTGAGCAACACGCTGCCCATGACGCGATGGTACTGAAAAACTCCGCCGATGTTTCACGTGAAACAGAAAAAGCGTCCGTGATGGACGCTCTTTTTCTGTACGTTATTTCCTGTCGAAAAACATATCCTGCATTTCCGCGATCATGCCCACGTTGCCGCTCTCGATGAGGCGGCGGAATTCTTCGAGCTGGTTTTTTACTTCTTTGGACATCTGCGGAAATTCCGGCGCAATTTTTTTCAGCGTGCGCTCCACGATCTGCGCCACCACGAAGCGGGTGTACCACTTGTTGTCCGCGGGCACCACGTACCACGGCGCGTCTTTTTTCGACGTGTTGGAGATCATTTCGCTGTACAGGTCCTGATACTTGTCCCAGTAGCGGCGCTCGTTGATGTCGGACATGGAAAATTTCCAGTTTTTCTTTTTGTTGAGGATGCGCTCCGCCAGCCGGTCCCGCTGCTCGTTCTTCGACACGTGGAGGAAAATTTTCACCACGGGGAATCCGTTTTCAAAGAGATAACGCTCCCAGTCGTTGATCTGCCGGTACCGCGTGTCCCAGAAGTTTTTGTCCACCAGGTTTTTCGGGATCTTGTCCTGGGCGATGAGGTCGTGCACGCGGGTGATGACCACGTCCTCGTAGTGCGAGCGGTTGAAGATGCCGATGTCGCCCCGCCGGGGGAGCGCCCGGTTGATGCGCCACATGTAGTCGTGGTCCTTTTCCTCTGTGGACGGCTGCTTGAAGGACACCACGTGCACGCCGTTCGGGTCCAGGTGGGAGAAGACGTGGCGGATGGTGCCGTCCTTGCCGGCGGCGTCCATGGCCTGCAGCACGATGATGAGGCCGTACGAACTCTGGGCGTAGAGCTTCGCCTGCAGGAGCGACAGATCTTCCAGAATCTGCGGGAAATAGACGGTCTTCACCTTTTCCTTTTCCACGTTGACATCGCACGCGGTGGAAAAATTTTTGAGATGGATGGTCTTTCCCGGCTCCACCCGGTAGCGGTCGATATTGATGATTCCTTCTTTGTCCATAAGCAGTCCCCCTTTCGCCCCGCCGGTCTGTACGGCAGGACTTCTCTTTTTATTTTAATTTTTTTAGAAGGGTTTGTCTTGAGAAATTGCTTAGAATCGCGCCGCTTCCGGAATTTCTTCCCGCCGTTTCACGTGAAACCTTTCCCGGAAAAAAGGAGATTTGCCGCCGCTTTCCGGATTTTTCAAAATCATTTCCGCTGCGGTATGTTATAATAAATCTGTATGTCGAGGAGGCGCGGTATGGGACGGATTATCAGCATCATCAATCAGAAAGGCGGCGTGGGAAAGACCACCACGGCGGTCAATCTCGCGGCGTATCTGGCGGAAGCGGGCAGGCGCACGCTCCTCATCGATACGGATGCGCAGGGCAACGCCACGAGCGGCCTGTCCATGGATTCGTCCCGTTTTGTCCATACGCTCTACGACGTCCTCATCGACGGCGTGCCCGCGGAAAACGCGGTGTACCGCACGGAGGTGAAGCGCCTGTCTCTCCTGCCGGCGTCCATCGACCTGGCCGGCGCGGAGATTGAAATGGTGGATATGGACGAGCGGGAGACGATCCTCCGCCGGCGCCTTGCGCCGCTCCGGGACGCGTACGATTTCATCCTCATCGACTGTCCGCCCTCTCTGGGGCTCATGACGGTGAACGCCCTCACCTGCGCGGATGGGGTGATCATCCCCATTCAGGCGGAATTTTTCGCCCTCGAAGGGTTGTCCCAGCTGGTGAAGACCGTAAATACAGTGAAAAAGCGCCTTCATCCGGAGCTGGAGCTGCTGGGGATTCTCCTCACCATGTACGACGGGCGGACCAATCTGGCCGTGCAGGTGTCGGAAGAAGTGAAAAAATATTTCGGGAAGAAAGTGTTCAAAACGTTCATTCCCCGGGCGGTGAAGCTCTCCGAGGCGCCCAGCTTCGGCGAGCCCATCGCGGTGTACGCGCCGAAATCAAAAGGGGCGGCGGCGTACAGGAGTCTCTGTCAGGAGGTGCTGAAGCGTGTCTAAGGGAAAACGGCTCGGCCGCGGGCTGGGCGCGCTCCTCGCGGATGAAGCGCCGAAACGGGAAGCGTCCGGCGAAGTGGAAATCCGCCGGATCCGTCCCAATCCGGCCCAGCCCCGGAAGACTTTCGACGAAGCGGCGCTTGCCGACCTCGCCCGGTCCATCCGGGAGCACGGGGTCGTGCAGCCTATCATCGTCCGGGACGACGGGGAGGGCGGCTGCGTCCTCATCGCGGGGGAAAGGCGGCTCCGCGCGGCGGAAATGGCGGGGCGGGACACCGTCCCCGTGATTTACCGGGACTACGACGACCGCACCGCCGCGGAAGTGGCGCTCATTGAGAACCTTCAGCGGGAAGACCTGAATCCCATGGAAGAATCGGCGGCGTACCGCCGGCTCATGGAGACCTACGGATGCACGCAGAACGACGTGGCGGAAGCCGTGGGAAAGAGCCGCCCCTATGTGGCGAATATCCTGCGGCTCCAGACGCTTCCCGGCGACATCCAGGAAAAGCTTTCCCACGGCACGCTCACCGTGGGGCAGGTGCGGCCCCTTCTGGCGCTCGCGTCGGAAGAAGAACAGAGGGAGTTCGCCCGGCGCATCGAGACCTGCAATCTCTCCTCCCGCCAGGCGGAAGAACTCGTGCGGGAGCGCAAAGCGCGGAAAGCGCCGAAGCCGAAAGCGGACGATCCGGCGGCTTCCTATTTCCGCAAGATTGAAAACGAATTGAAACTCTCACTCGGCACAGGCGTGCATATTAAAAACGGAAAGGGAAAGAACCGCCTCCGCGGGGCCATCACCATCGAATACGCGGGCGAAGAAGAATTTCAGCGGCTCATCGCTTTCCTGAAAAATGAGGAATAAGGAAAAATGTTCAGTGGCACTACCGGTTACATCATCTTGGCCGTCATGGGCGTGCTCCTCGTGTTTCTGCTCCTGCAGGTGTTTCTGCTCCGGTCGAAGGTGTCGGCCCTCACGCGGAAATACCAGTATTTCATGACCGGGGAAAACGGCGTGAGCCTCGAGCGGCAGCTCTCCGTGGAAGTGACGGAGCTGCGGGAAATGACCCGCTCGTCGGAGGATATGCTTCATCAGCATGAACTGCTGTCCAATATGCAGATCCAGTCTTTTCAGCGGAGCGGCCTTGTGAAGTACGACGCTTTCGACGACAGCGGGGACAAGCTGAGCTTTTCCCTGACGCTTCTCGACGGGGCGAACAACGGCTTTGTCCTCTCGTCGCTGGTGGGCCGGGAAAATTCCCGCATCTATGTGAAGCCCATCCTGAACGGCGAATGCAGGGAGGCCATTTCCTCGGAAGAGGCGGAGAGCATCGGCATGGCGCTCGCGGCGTATGAACAGCCCCGGCACGTGGCGGAAGAAAATCAGAAACAGGCGCGGCAGCCGGACGCGGACCGGCGGGAGGCGAAAGGCGCCTGACTCCATTTTGCCTATAGAAAGACAGGGGAAACGATGGAGAAACGGGAAAATCACGATACAGGCGCGGTGGAACTGCGGTTCACCGGCGCGGAATTCAGGAAGCTGAAGCGGCTCTGCGCGGCGCTGGCGGCGGTCTTCGTCGTCGGCATGGGCGCGTCGGCCTATTCGGTCTATTCCATGACGTCCCTCCGGGCGGAGAATGATCTCTACCGGAACCAGCTCCGCATGGCGGAGCAGAAAATGGACAGTCTCTCCCAGAAGATTGACAGCGTGGAAAAAATCAGCGAAGAAGTGGAGCAGATGGTGAACGGCCAGTCCGCTTCTCCCGGAGGCGTGGGCGGCGGCACGACCGTGCCGGATAAGGCCGGCGCGGCGGAAAAGCCGGAGGCCATCGAGACGCCCGGCGATCTTCTGGCAGAGCTTATCCGCATGAATGAAATCGTCGACCGGGAGCTGAAGCACATCATCAGCCTCCGGTCCGACCTGATGACGCGGAGCCATACCGCGCGCGTCCTCTATCAGGCGTACCACGGCGGCGCTCCGTCTCTGTGGCCGGTGGCGGGAGAGATTTCCAGCGGCTTCGGCTGGCGGGAGAGCCCCGGCGGCATCGGCTCGTCCTACCACGAAGGGGTGGACATCGCCACGGAGTACGACATGCCCGTACACGTCACCGCCGACGGCGTGGTGACGAAGACCGGCTGGGTGGACGGCTACGGCTATCTCGTGGAGGTGCGCCACGCCAACGGCATCGTCACCCGCTACGGGCACAATTCGGCCATCGTCGTCTACGAAGGCCAGCAGGTGCGCCAGGGCGACACGGTGGCTCTCGCGGGCAGCACGGGCAACAGCACGGGGCCGCACACGCACTACGAAGTGCGCATCAACGGCACGGCGGTGGACCCGTCGCTCTTCTTACAGTAACGCATAAGGCCTCTCGCAGGTCTTATTTTTATACGAAGGAATCACCAGCATGACACAGGGAGAACAGCTCTATATCGAAGGAAAACTGGAGGAAGCCCGCCCCGTCCTCGCGGCGGAGGCAAAGGAAGGAAACGGGCGCGCGCTGTACTGTCTCGGCCAGTACGAACTCTTCGGCCTCCTCGGCGCAGAAAGGCCCGCGGAAGCGGCGGCGCTCTTTCACCGGGGCGCGGCGGACCCGCTGGCGCGCCTCATGGAGGCCCTTTTCCTCCGGCCGGGCGCGGCGGACGGAGACGCCGTGAAAGACGCGCTCGCCGCGGCGGAAGACGAAGGGGCGGCGGGGAATGCGAACGCTCTCTTCGCGCGCTCCGCCGTCCTCTGGGCCGGACTGGACGGCCTCGTCAAAAAGGACGGGGAAACGGCGCGGGCGTGCTGCGAAAAGGCGGCGGATCTCGGATTCTGGCAGGCGGAGATGGAAATGGGCCTGCATTTCCTGAACGGGCAGTACGTGGAAAAAAACGGGGAAAAGGGAGCGGCTCTCATGAAGCGCGCCGCGGAAAAAGGCGTGGGCAAAGCGGAGTACCATCTGGCGTACTGCCTGCTTGCCGGCGTGGGTGTGGAGAAACATCCCTCCCTCGCGGCGGCGTATTACCAGAAAGCGCTCCGCCACGGTTATGTGCGCGCCACGGTCGAACTGGGCGTGTACTACGAGACGGGCCTCTACGTGCGGCAGGATAAAAAGAAGGCGTGCCAGCTCTTCAAAAAGGCCGCGGAAAAAGGCGACGCCGACGGAAAGGCCCATCTGGCGGACGGCCTTCTGGACGGTTCCGCGGGAAAGCGCAGCCCCCGGAAGGCGGCGGAGCTCTACGCGGAAGCAGCCCGGGGCGGCAGCGCCTACGCTGTGCTCCGCCTGGGCGAGCTGGCGTTCAGCCGCGGCGACGAGGGGACGGCCTTCCGGTATTTCCACGACGCGGCGCGCCTGGGGCTGCCCGCGGCGCAGTATCTCGCCGGCCTGTGCCTCCTCCGGGGACGGGGCGTTGCGCCCGATCGGAAAGCCGCCGCGGTGTGGCTCCGGCAGGCCGCGCAGAGCGGCAGCCGGGAAGCGGCGCAGCTCCTCATGCAGGCCGGATTGTGAGGCGGCCATGAAAGAAGCGGTTCTCCGGAAGACCATGGAGGAAGCGAAGGCGCTTTACCTGCGGTGCCAGCTCGACAGGGCGTTTCCTCTTTTTCTGACATGCGCCCGGGCGGGCAGCGGCGAGGCCATGTATTTCCTCGGCGAATACTACTCGCAGGGCTACGGCCATGTGGAGCAGGATACGAAGCGCGGCGCGGAATGGCGCAAAAAAGGCGCCATGGCGGGCTATATCCTCGCGCAGCTCAATACGGCGTACAACCTTCCCGGCGATCATCCGGGGCGGCTCGCCATTCCGAAGGTGGTCTTTCCGGACATCCTCGCCATGGCGGAAGCCGGCGATATCTTTGCGCAGAACGAACTGCCCGACATGTATTTCTACGGCTTCGGCACGGAGAAATACGTGGGGGAAGCCCTGCGCTGGCTCGAGACCGCCGCGGCGAGAGGATTCTGGCGGCCTCTCAATAAGCTGGGCGAAATGTACTACTACGGCGAAGGCGTCCCCGCCGACGAAGGCAGAGCGCGGGGTTACTTTGAAAAGGCCGCCGCCATGGGGTACGGCGACGCGGAAGCCAATCTCGCCATGTGCGAATACGCGGGACAGAAGAAAAACATGACCCGCGCGGTCTCCCTCCTGCGCCGCGCGTTCGCCCACGGAGCGCTCTTTTCGAAAGACATCGCCAATCTCCTCGGCCTGTTCATCCTCGACGGCGAAGGCGTGAAGAAGGACGAAAAAGAAGCCTTCGAATGGATGAAGCGCTCCGCGGAAATGGGATGTCCCGCGGGGATGAATCATCTGGCCGTCTTCTATGAGCGCGGCATCGGCACCGCGCCGAATGAAGCGAAGGCGGAGGAATGGTGCCGTAAAGCGGCCGATCTGGGCCACGCCGAAGCGGCTGTGCAGTACGGCATCTACCAGCGGGAAAAGGGAAATCATAAAACGGCCCTGCGCTACTTCCGCCGGTCCGCGGAAATGGGAAACGCCCGCGGCCAGACCTGGCTCGCTTCGTGCTACCTCTACGGCCTCGGCGCGAAAGAGGATAAGGCCGAAGCGCGGAAATGGCTCGAAAAGGCCGCCGCTCAGGACGACAGCCAGGCCGTGCAGCTGTTGAAAGAAGAACTGGGCGTCGAATGGCCGGCCAAAAAGGAATGAGATACTGTCTCGTTCTTTTTTTTTTGCCGCGCGCCCTGTCCCGCGAAAGCGCGGAGCCTCCGCGGAATCTTCCCCATCCGTGCAGCGGCTGGAATTTTTTGCCGATGCCTTTGCAGCGGTGCGGTTTTTGCGCTTTCTTGGGGAAGAAAGACAGTTTTTCACACACTTATCCACAATATGTTGATAACTCTCCGGAAATTCTCCGGCTGACGGCTCTGCATTTTATATCCTACTGCCCGGCGGAATCATGAAAATGACCGCGGCGGCTCTTGCGCCCGCCATGCGTTTGGGCTATAATGGCGTACATCAAATTTTATAGCAGTGGATGAAACACACGGGAGAAGACGATCGTCTGCCGAAGGAGTGACACTCTCAGGCGCCCATGGGGGAAAGGGCAGTACCGTGTGCGGACACGACTCTGGAGAGTTCCCGCAAGGGACGCCGAAGGGGCACGGACAGCAATGTCTCAATCTCTCAGGCAAAAGGACAGAGAAAATTCACAGCCATTGTTTTGAAATGGGTGAAAAATTTTCCGGTCTCCAGAGTACCCGTCTCTGTGAGACCGGTATTTTTTTCGGGCTTCGGCCCCCCCATGAAGGAGGAATGGACAATGGAAATTCTGAACGCGGTAGACAGCTTTATCTGGGGACCGCCTCTTCTGGTGCTGCTCGTGGGCACGGGCATCCTGCTCACGGTGCGTCTCCGCCTGCTGCAGGTGTTCCGTCTGAAACGGGCGCTCACGCTCATTTTCACCGCGAAGGAAAGCGGCGAAGGGGATATCAACAGTTTCCGCGCGCTCTGCACGGCGCTCGCCGCGACGATCGGCACGGGCAATATCGTGGGCGTGGCCACCGCCGTGCACGCGGGCGGCCCGGGCGCCCTCTTCTGGATGTGGATGGCCGCTTTCTTCGGCATGGCCACCAAGTATGCGGAGGGGCTCCTCGCCGTGAAATACCGCCAGGTGGATGCGGACGGCCACATCGCCGGCGGCCCCATGTACTATATCCGGAACGGCCTCGGGGAGAAGTGGAAGCCCCTGGGCACGATGTTCGCCGTCTTCGGCGTGCTCGTGGCGTTCTTCGGCATCGGCACCTTCGCGCAGGTCAATTCCATCGTGGAAATCACGCGGATCACCGCGGGGATTCCCGTAGAAGCCACGGCGGCGGTGCTCACCGTGACTGTGGCGGCGGTCACCCTCGGCGGCCTCCAGTCCATTTCCCGCGTGGCGGAAAAAATCGTGCCAGCCATGGCGGTGCTCTACTTCCTCACCACCGTGGGCGTGCTGGCAGCCTGTGCGGACGCCCTGCCGGCGGCCGTGGCGCTCGTCGTCGAATCGGCCTTCACCGGCACGGCGGCCGCAGGGGGCTTCCTCGGCGCGACGGTCATGATGGCCATGCAGAACGGCGTCGCCCGGGGCGTCTTTTCCAACGAATCGGGCCTGGGCTCCGCGCCGATTGCCGCGGCGGCGGCGAAGACGAAATGGCCGGCCGAGCAGGGCCTCGTGTCCATGACGGGCACCTTCATCGACACCATCATCATCTGCACCCTCACGGGCCTGTCGCTCATCGTCACCGGCCAGTGGACGAGCGACCTGAACGGCGCGGCGCTCACGAACGCGGCTTTCACGGCGGTTTTCCCCGCCTTCGGAAGCGGGCTCCTCATGGTGTCCCTCGTACTCTTTGCCTTCACCACCATTCTCGGCTGGAATTACTACGGCGAACGGTGCGCGGAATACCTGGGCGGCGTGAAGGTCATCCTGCCGTACCGGATTATTTTCATCGCCCTCGTGGCGTGCGGGGCGTTTCTCAAGCTGGAGATGATCTGGGTGCTGGCGGATATCGTGAACGCGCTCATGGCCATCCCGAACCTCATCGCCCTCATCGGCCTCTCCGGCGTGGTCGTGGCGGAGACGAAGCGCTACTTCGACCACGTCGCCGAGACCGAAGCGGAAGCGGCGCGGGAGCAGGTCGCTGCGGCGGAGCCGGGCAAGTAAAGAAGCCTTATATAAATAAATATAGAAGAAATTTCGGAATTTCGTCGTCATATAGCTTCAGGCTATATCAGCCATACATTTTATCACTTTTACCAGATAAAGTATTCGATGTATGATAGGTGCATCAACTTTCAATGGTGCAGTGACACCACTCTGGAGAGTCTCACAGAAGTGAGCGCCGAAGGTGCAGGGGCGGTCATGTATGCCGCCTGGTCTCTCAGGCAAAAGGACAGAGCTTTTTTTCATCGAAACGAAGAAGAGTTTCCTTCCGGCTCCGGAGGCATTGTGTGCCCCTCGGGGCCGGTTTTTGTACAGGGGGAATTACAAATGGTCGATTTTCTGAATCTCATCGACGGCTATGTATGGGGGCCGCCGCTTCTCATTCTGCTCGTGGGCACGGGCATTTTCCTCACCCTCCGCACGGGCTTCGTGCAGGTGCTGCGCCTGCCGCTCGCGTTCAAGCTGATTTTCTCCACCGGGAAGAATCAGGACGCGGGGGACGTATCGAGCTTCAAATCCCTCTGCACGGCGCTGGCCGCGACGGTCGGCACGGGCAATATCGTGGGCGTAGCCACCGCCATTCACGCGGGCGGCCCGGGGGCGCTCTTCTGGATGTGGATGGCCGCTTTCTTCGGCATGGCCACGAAATTCTCCGAAGGGACCCTCGCCGTGCGTTACCGTGAAGTGGACGCGAACGGCAACATCGCCGGCGGCCCCATGTTCTACATCAAAAACGGCATGGGCATGAAATGGAAATGGCTGGGCGGACTCTTCGCCTTCTTCGGCACCTTCGCCGCCATCTTCGGCATCGGCAACACCACCCAGGTCAATTCCATCGTGGAAGTGGTGAAAGTCGCCTTCGGCGTGGACGTGATCTGGACGGCGATCATCCTCTTCGTGCTCGTCACGGCGATCATCTTCGGCGGCCTGCAGACCATCGCGGAGACCTCCTCCAAGATCGTGCCCGCCATGGCCGTGATCTACCTCGTTACCACCGTGAGCATCCTGCTCATGTTTGCGGACAATATCCCCGCCGCCGTGGCGCTCGTCATCGACAATGCCTTCACCGGCACCGCCGCTACGGGGGGCTTCCTCGGGGCTTCCGTCATGATGGCCATGCAGAGCGGCATCGCCCGCGGCCTCTTCTCCAACGAATCGGGCCTGGGCTCCGCGCCGATCGTCGCCGCCGCGGCGAAGACCCGCTGGCCGGCGGAACAGGGCCTCGTCTCCATGACCGGCACCTTCATCGACACCATCATCATCTGCACCCTCACGGGCCTCACCATCATCGTCACCGGCCAGTGGTCCGCCGATCTGAACGGCGCGGCCCTCACGAACGCCGCCTTCTCCATGGCGTATCCCACGCTGGGCGGCGCGCTCCTCACCATTTCTCTCGTGCTCTTCGCCTTCACCACCGTCCTCGGCTGGAACTACTACGGCGAGCGGTGCCTCGTGTACCTCGTGGGCACGAAATGGATCAAGCCCTACCGCGTGGTCTTCGTCATCATGACCCTCGTGGGCTGCTTCATGAAACTGGACGCCATCTGGGCGCTCGCGGATATCCTGAACGCGCTCATGGCCATTCCGAACCTGATCGCGCTGCTCTGCCTCTCGGGCGTCGTCTCGAAAGAGCTCCGCGCCTTCATCCGGTACCGCAAGACCGGGGAAGAGTACGACCGCAGCGCCGACTGAATCATTCGCCGGTCTCCGGCATAGAGGGAAGTTTCCCCCCTGTCCGCTCCGGCGGGCAGTATACATGCAGCTGGTTCCCGAAGTCTGGGAGTCAGCTGCATTTTTTTGCCTTTCTTGCGGAGGAGGGGATTTTTTCCTACAATACAGCTATCGGGGAGCAATCTCCCTCTTTTCATTCATTGATTGATAGAGGAAATGCGTATGATTTCCATGGAACGATTCAGAGAGCGCCTCGCCCGGCTCCGCACGATCACCGCGCCGGGAGAAGGCGTGACGCGCCTGGCCTTCACGGACAGCGACTGGGAAGGGCGGGCGTATTTCATTTCCCTCATGAAAGAAGCGGGCCTTTCCGTGCGGGAGGACGCGTTCGGCAACGTGATCGGGCGGCGGGAAGGGACGCGTCCGGACCTCGCGCCCGTGCTGTGCGGCTCCCACGGGGACAGCGTGCCCGAAGGGGGCAATTTCGACGGCGTATGCGGCGTGCTCTGCGCCATCGAGATCGCTCAGAGCATGGCCGAGGACGGCTGGCGGAACGAGCGGCCCTACGAAGCAGCGCTCTTCATGTGCGAAGAGTCGAGCCGCTTCGGCGCGGCCACCCTCGGGAGCCGGGCCATGTGCGGCATGCTGTCGCCGGCGGATCTTCTCACGTACCACGACCGGGACGGACGCGCTCTCTACGACGTGCTGAAAGCGCGCGGCCTCGACCCGGATCATGTGGAAGACGCGAAATACAGGGTGCGCCCGGCCGCGTATTTTGAAATGCACATCGAGCAGGGCCGCGTGCTCGAGCACGAAGGGAAAAAAGCGGGCGTCGTCACGGGCATCGCCGCGCCCACGCGGCTGCGTTTCCGCATCCATGGAAAGCAGGACCACAGCGGGGCCGCGCCCATGCGGCTCCGGCACGACGGGCTCGCCGCGGCGGCGGAACTCATCCTCGCCGTGGAACGCGTCGCCCGGTCCCATGCGGACCCTCCCGTGGTGGGCACCGCGGGGACGCTCCGCCTGAAGCCGAACGCCATCAACGTGGTGCCCGGGGAAGTCACGCTCGGCGTGGATATCCGCAGCATCTCCGCCGCGGCGAAAGCGGACGCGGTGCGCGCCGTGCTGGCCGAAGCAGGGGCCGTCGCAAAGCGGCGGGGCATACCTTTTGAGGTAGAGACCGTCTGCGACGAGACGCCCGCGCCCCTCCGCCGGGAGATGGTGGACTTCCTCTCTGCGTGCTGCGCCGAAGAAGGGCTGCCGTACATGACGCTCCCCAGCGGCGCGGGGCACGACGCCATGCACTGGGCGGACGTGTGCCCCACAGGCATGCTCTTCCTGCCCTGCCGGGACGGCGTGAGCCACAATCCCCGGGAATGGGCGGAGCTGGAAGACATCGCCGGCGCGGCGCGGGTGATGGAGCGGGCCGTGCGGCGCGCCCTCCGGGCCGGTTTTTCTCTGGAAGGAGGCCGTGATGAAAGCCATTCATGAAAAACGCCTCGCCCGGGTGCAGGTGGATATGGTGCGGTCGGGCATGGACCAGCTCATCGTGAGCGACCCCGACGCCCTGTGGTACCTCACCGGCGAAACCATCGATCCGGGCGAGCGCCTCGCCGTACTCGTCATCGACAGCGGAGGCAGCCTGTTCTGGGTGAAAAACGCCCTCTTCACCGCCGCGGCGGAAGGGGACTTCCCCGTGTTGGCCGTCCGCGACGGGGAAAACGGCATACAGACCCTCGCGGAAGACCTCGGACCGGGCGTCATCGGCATCGACAAGAACTGGCCCTCCCATTTCCTCCTCGAGCTCATGGCCGCGTGCCCCCGGACCTACGTGGAGGGAAGCGGCCCCGTCGACCGGGCGCGCGCCGTGAAAGACGCAGAAGAAATCCGCCTCATGCGGGAAAGCTCCGCCGTAAACGACCGGTGCATGGCCCGCCTCGCCGCGTGGCTCCGCGCGGGCGTCACCGAGCGGGAAGCGGCGGAATATCTCCGCACGCTGTATAAAGAGGAAGGGTGCGAAGACGTGTCCTTCCCGCCCATCATCGCCTTCGGCCCCCATGGAGCCGACCCGCACCACACCGTGAGCGATGCGGCCCTCGCGCCCGGCGCGTCCGTCCTCATCGACATCGGCGGCAGGAAAAACCGGTACTGCTCCGACATGACCCGCACCTATTTCTTCGGAGACGTGCCGGAAGAAATCCGGCGCGTGCACGCCGTCGTATGCAAAGCCTGCGAAACCGCGGAAGCCCTCGTCCGCCCCGGCGTCCCCCTCGCCGATCTCGACCGCGCCGCCCGGAGCGTCATCGAAGAGGCGGGATACGGCGGGCAGTTCACCCACCGCCTGGGCCATTTCATCGGCCAGAGCGACCACGAAGCGGGCGAAGTGAGCGGCGCGAGCCCCCTCGCAGCCGAGCCCGGCATGATCTTCTCCATAGAGCCGGGGATCTATCTGCCTGGAAAATTCGGCGTGCGCATCGAAGACCTTGTCCTCGTCACCGAAACCGGCGCGGACATCCTGAACCGCCTGCCCCATAGTCCGTTCATCGAGGAGGCCCGCCTGTGAACCCCTATACGATCCGCGGCGTGGATCTCACGCAGGGCCTGCCGAAACTGTGCGTCCCTCTCATGCCCGCCGGAACCGCCGCCGTGCCCGCCCTCTGCGCCGCCCTCAAGGACTGTCCCTTCGACATCGTGGAATGGCGCGTCGACGCCCTCGGCGATCCCGGCGAATGGGAAGAAACCCTCGCCGCCCTCCGGCGCGCCCTGCCCGACGCGCCTCTCCTCGCCACCGTGCGCACGGAGAAAGAAGGGGGACAGGCCACACTCTCCGACAGAGACTACTTCGCCCTTCTCCGCCGCCTCGTCCGGAACCGCGCCATCGACGCCGTCGATATCGAATACTTTCATGAGGAAGCCCTGCGGGAAGACGCCCTTCACATGGCCCGGGAAGCGGGCCTTCCCGTCGTCATGAGCTCCCACGACTTTCAGCGAACCCCGCCCGAAGACGAAATGGCCGCCCGCCTCACAGCCATGCAGAACGGCGGCTGCATCGCCAAACTCGCCGTCATGCCCCGCCGCCCCGAAGACGTGCTCGCCCTCCTCGCCGCCACCCTCCGCGTCCGCGCCGCCCATCCCGGCCGCCCCGTCATCACCATGTCCATGGGCGCGCTCGGCGCAGTGAGCCGCCTCGCGGGAGAAACCTTCGGCTCCGCCCTCACCTTCGGCACGGCAGGCGAAGCCTCCGCCCCCGGCCAGCTCGACGCCCGCCTCCTCGCCGCCATCCTCCGCGCCCTCCACGGCGGGCAATAAAATAAAATCATCTTACCCCATTCCAACAGCGGCTTTCCCGGCTGCTGTTTTTATCTGCCCGCAGTATGACGCGCCGTATTTTCTTCTTATAGAAGAAATAGATAAAGAAACGGGAAACACAGGGGATGCATACCTGCTTTATTGGATGCAAACGAATCACGTCGTATATTGGGCCGTAATCAATGAAGCAGAAAGAAAAGTACAAGGGAGCCGCGAAGCGGCGACACAAAACTTCCACGGGCATGCGATGCAGGTATGCGAAGTATGTGGGCCCGCTCCAGCATACCTCACGCGTACGCGTCGCATTTGAATCCGCGCACAATGTACGGAAAGTTTTTGAAATGTGCCTGCGCCCGCACCGTCTGACCCAAAAGGGGAAGCAAAAGGGATGTGCATTTGAAAAATGCACGACACAAGTAAGCACTGGTGCAGCTCCCCGCCCATTGGAACGGAGGCCGGTGCCCGAAGGGAGAAATTCTGGCTGGTGGCGTCAGCCGGAGCGCCTGTTTGAGCGACCGCAGGGAGCGAGTTGCGCGGAGGGTAGTGACCAGCCAGAATTTCAGGCCGGAGTGACCGGGCGGCGGCCCTTTCTTGGCCGACACTCTTTCCGAGCGGTCGGAAAGAATGTCGGCGGCGCTGGAATCGTATTCCAAAAATGGAAATAGTCGTATGTTTCGGACACGTACGGATAGAGAATGCGGGCCCGCATCTGCATGAGAGAAAAGGAAATCTCCGTCATGTGACTCCTCTTTTATCATCCAATTCCACAGATAAAATAGAAGACATGTAAATAGAAAAAAGAAACAACCAGCATACCCTATTTCCCTCATGAGACAGTCTTATGAAGGAAACAGGAAAAACTCCTTGACGCCCCTCCCCGGAAATGGTAATATTACTCACGTC
>CATVYJ010000003.1 GCA_958348245.1 uncultured Veillonellaceae bacterium
CCATGTGCGCCGGTGTAGACAGGTATTTTCCATACTGCACGATGTGTCCCGCGGCGGACGCCAGCCGTTCAAACGCGCCGTCCCGTCCGAAGTGTTCCACCAGCGCCATCAGGCAGTCTTCCGAATAGTCCGCCGCAATGAAGTCTGTCATAACAAGGCGCACGCTCTGCCGGTTGAATACTTCATCCCATGTGTAGAAAAATGCCGGATGCGAGGCGGCAAAATCTATATTCACCGCAAAAACCGCCGGATTCATCCATACGCCGGTCCAGCTGCCGTCTTTGTCCTTGCAGGCATTCAGCACGGTATCGGTCTCGGCGGACATATGCGGTTGGAGGACCCCTGCCTCCTTCAGCTGTTCCAGCGCGCGCCGGGAGGCCACGTAGACATCGGGCGTCTGTCCGCGCTTTGCGGCAGCGGTCATCTGCGCACGGGTCATTTCCTGCACGGACAGGCGTACGCCCGCTTCACGGAAGAACGGCTCGTCAAACAGCTGGACCGTGCCCTGCGGCAGATCCGTATACACCGTAAGAAATTCTGCCGGCTGCGCCGTTTCCTTCCGGAGCGCTTCCCGCTGCTCTGCATAACGGAACAGGCCATAGAATACCGCTGCAATGACGGCCAGAAATGCAAGCACCGCGCTTCCTCTGCGCATGACTTTCCTCCCTGTCTCTCCTTATAAATACAGCAGCCATATCCAGAAAAAAGCCACTGCCAGCGCCCCCAGAAAGAGGATGGCCCACTCCAGCCGGGTAAAGGGACGTCTTCCGCCGCGGCGGCGCCCCCGGCCTGCCACGCGGACGTCCGCTGCCCCGGCACGCTTCTGCCCCATGATTTCTTCCGACGGCGCCGCCACGGATGCGCTGGACGCCGCGTTGATTTCCTCATTGAACAGCCGGGTCAGTCGGAGCCCGTCAAGCCCTACCGCTTCGGCAAAATTCCGAATAAAACCCCGGGCATAGACCGGATCCCCCACGGCCTTGTAGTCGCCTGCTTCGATAGCCTCCAGATAGGTGCGCCGGATGTAGGTCTTCCGGCATACCGCGTCCAGATCCATATGGAGCGCTTCCCGCTGCGCGCGGAGCAGAGAGCCCACCGTTTGTTTTTCCGTACTCATATGCACCCCTTATGATGACTGATCAGAATCCGTGCGGAAAAAGCGTGCGTCCGCCTCTTCCCGCGTCATGAGAATTTCCCTCGGTTTCGCACCGTCTGCCGGTCCTACAATGCCCATGTGTTCCAGCGTATCCATAAGACGTCCCGCGCGGGTATAGCCAATGCGGAAACGCCGCTGCAACATGGATACGGAGGCTTTTTTCGTATCCAGAATCCATTCCGCCGCTTCCTGCAGAAGCTCGTCCTCCTGCTCCACATCCTGCGATTTATCCTGTTTATCCGGCAGTTCCAGATTGATTTCCTCATACTGCACCGGCGCATGGGCGGTTTCCTTCTTGATATAGGAAGTCACCGCTTCCACTTCCTCATCGGATATGAAAGCGCCCTGCACCCGGATGGGATTGGGCGCGCCAATGGGATTGAAAAGCATATCCCCTTTCCCGATCAGTTTTTCCGCCCCGGCCATATCGAGAATGGTGCGGGAGTCCACTTGCGACGATACCGCAAAGGAAATCCGGCTGGGAATGTTCGCCTTGATGACTCCGGTGATGACGTCTACGGAAGGCCTCTGCGTCGCCAGCACGAGATGGATGCCCGCGGCGCGCGCTTTCTGCGCCAGTCGGCAGATGGCGTCTTCCACGCTGTCCGGCGCGGCCATCATGAGATCCGCCAGCTCATCGATAATGATGACGATATAAGGCATATGCTGCTCCGGATTGGCTTTGTTGTAGCCGCCGATGTCGCGCACATGCGCGTAGGAAAACTGCTGATAGCGCTTTTCCATCTCCTGTACGGCCCAGTGCAGCGCTCCCGCCGCTTTTTTCGCTTCGGTCACCACGGGAATACGCAGATGCGGAATGCCGTTATACACGGAGAGCTCCACCACTTTCGGATCGATGAGGATCAGCTTGACTTCCTCGGGCTGTTCATGAAACAGAATGCTCATGATAAGAGTATTGATGCATACGCTCTTCCCGCTCCCCGTAGAACCGGCGATGAGAAGATGCGGCATTTTTGTCAGATCCGTGACGATGGGCTTTCCCGTGATGTCCTTTCCGAGCGCAACGGGTACCCCGCCTTTTTTATTCCTGAAAACTGGGGCGTCAAGAACGTCCCGCAGCGCCACTTCCGCCGTTTTGGCGTTGGGCACCTCAATCCCCACGGCGGATTTGCCCGGAATGGGCGCTTCAATGCGGATGTGCGTCGCCGCCAGCTGCAGGGCGATGTCATCCTGCAGATTGGTAATGCGGCTTACCTTGACTCCCGGCGCCGGTTCCAGTTCATACCGCGTCACGGTGGGGCCCACGCTTACATCGGTAATACGCACGGCGACGCCGAAGCTTTTCAGCGTCGCTTCAAGAATCTGCACATTGTGCCGCGCCTCATCCGTGACAGATCCGCTCGATGACTGGCCTTCATGAAGCAGAGTGAGCGGCGGAAAATGATAGGACGGCCCGGCCGCCGCTTCCCCGCCGTCCTTTTCTTCACCGGGAAGCGGTTCTTTCCGCGAGGGATCCACCGGCATGTCCTCCTCCGGTTCTTCTTCTATGTCTCCCTTGCCGACGTCGTCCTCATCAGTTCCCGGCTCAGAAGGCAGCGCCGGCTCCTCCGGCGGCACTTCCGGAATCGGCGGCCATTCTTCCGGCACCGCTTCCGGGACCACCGGTTCATCCGGCTTCTCTTTTTTCTGGAAAAGGAACCCTTTCGGAGGCTCTGTCTCTTCCGCTCCGGACGGCTCCGCTTCGAGGCGTTTCCGTTCTTCCCGGGCCGCTTTTCTGTCCCGGAGCGCCGCCTGCGCCTGCCGGACCCGGCTTTCTGTCCGCTCGCCAAGCGTCTGCACTCCAGACGTAAGGGACCAGTGCGTCATGAGAAGCGCCCCCGTCAACGAGAGCGCGAAAAGCACGATCGACGTGCCGATACCGTTCCCGAAAAGGAGATGCAGCCCTTTGGCCAGCGCGCCTCCGATCAGTCCTCCGTAGGCAAACACCGCCTCTACATCGAGTTCTTTTCCGGGCACGGCTTCAAAATGCTGGATCCAGCCGAGAAGCAGTATGTAAAGCCCGCTCCAGAGCATCCCCCGCTTCGTCACGGAAAACCCTGTGCCGCGGTAAATATACCGGCCTCCCACATACATGAGAAACAGGCTGGGGACAACCGCTGTCATACCGAATAAAAAATGGAGCAGATCCCGCAGGTATGTGCCGAAAATCCCCGTGTCCCGCCCATAGAGGCTGACACAGAGAAACACGCCGAACAGGAAAAAGATCACGCCGGTAATTTCATAAGTATGCCCGCCCGCGCTGCTTTTTCTTCTCCTGCGTCCGTTTTTTTTCGTTTTCACTGCGGCCCTCCTTCCGTACGGCCCCGCCGTTTTTTCCACTGCCGGCTGAGCTCCGTCTCTTTCCCGTTTTCCACCGGAGTATAGTAGACCGCGTCTTTCAACTCATCGGGCAGGTACTGCTGCTCCACCCAGCCGCCGTAATTGTGGGGATATTTGTAACCAATGCCCTGTCCCAGCTTCGCTGCCCCGCTGTAATGGGCATCTTTCAGATAAGCCGGGATGGACCAGCGGTTTCTGCGGCGCACATCCGCCGAGGCCGCATCGATACCGTTGATGGCGCTGTTGCTCTTCGGTGCGAGACAGATATAGACCACAGCCTCGGCCAGCGGAATTCTTCCTTCGGGAAATCCCACCATTTCCGCCGCCTGCGCCGCGGCCACCGCCACCTGCAGGGCCTGCGGATCGGCCAGTCCCACATCCTCCGCCGCGCAGATCATGATGCGCCGTGAAATAAAGGACGGTTTTTCGCCCCCGGCAATCATGCGCGCCATATAATGAAGCGCTGCATCGGGATCGCTTCCCCGCATACTTTTAATAAATGCAGAAACAATATCATAATGATAATCGCCATTCTTATCATACAAGGAAAGGCGGTCCCCGGCAACCCGGCGCAGCGCTTCTTCCGTGAGTTCTCCGCCCATGGGCGCCATGGCTGCGGCCTGTTCCAGCAGATTCAGCGCCATACGCGCGTCCCCGCCGGCAAAGCCCGCGATTTCTTTCAACACCGCGTCGGACGCCCGATACCCGTACTGCCCGAGTCCCTTTTCCCTGTCGGCGAGCGCCCGCCGGAGAATCCGCACCAGCGCCGTATCGTCCAGCGGGGCCAGACGGATCAGCCGCAGCCTTGAAAGGAGAGGCCCGTTGATTTCAAAATAGGGATTTTCCGTAGTCGCGCCGATCAGTACGAAGGTGCCATCCTCCACATAGGGCAGCAGCACGTCCTGCTGGCCTTTGTTGAAACGATGAATTTCATCGATAAAGACGATGGTGCGGCGGCCGTAATAATTCCGTTCTTCCTTTGCCTGAGCCACCACGTCCCGCACGTCTTTAATGCCGCCGGCCGTCGCGTTCAGCTTAATGAACCGGCTCTTCGTCATCTGCGCCACTACGGAAGCAATGGTCGTCTTGCCGCATCCGGGCGGACCGAAGAGCAGAAGCGACGGTAGCGTATCCCGCTCAATCATCTGATAGAGGAACGTCCCCTTCCCCACAGCCGCCTCCTGCCCGTAAATTTCCGAAAGATCTGCCGGGCGCATCCGGTCCGCCAGTGGCGCGAAGCGGCTGCGCCCGTCCTGCGGCGTTTCAAATAAGGAATCCATGCGGTCCTCCTTTCTTTCAGATCCGCTCGTCTCTGAATATATGTTCCCTATATTATACCTGTTTCTGTCCAGTCCCGCAAAAAAGAAGCCGCCCACAGTTTCCCGGAGCGGCTGGTTTCTCATCCCCACCATGTCGTAATTGCTTTATTTTGAGTCTGCATTTCTGCAGGTGGGTGTCCTTGTGAAAAGGTCTGTCAATCCTCGAAAGGCTTGGACGTCGCTTTTCAGCTTGAACTCCCTATGTAAAGGTGTTGGTTCAAAATAGGTAAGCTGTACGTGCACAGCAGGGCTTTCTTTTGGCTACAGTGTATCAGATATTCCGCCATTTTACAAGCTTGACCCATCCTTTACGCGCGTTCCGCCTCCGCGGGCCTGAAGCCGGCGTCTCTCTTTCCTTCAGTCTTCTCCGCAGATCAGATACACCAGCGTCTCCGCGCATTTCTCGAGCGAGGGGAGCGGCAGATATTCCAGACGTCCGTGAAAATTATGCCCGCCGGTAAACAGGTTCGGGCAGGGAAGGCCCCGCGCGGAAAGCTCCGCTCCGTCCGTACCGCCCCTCACGGCGATGATGCGCGGTTCTACGCCGGCACGCCGCATGGCTGCCTCCGCTTTTTCCACGACCGCATAGGAAGGGCGGATATACTCGCCCATATTGCGGTAGGAATCGGCAAGGGCAAGCGTCACCGCATCCGCGCCGTACTTAGCATTCATCCATGCGGCGAGCGCGCGCAGCACGGACTTTTTCTTTTCCAGGCGCTCCGCATCGTGATCGCGGAGAATCATGGACACGCGGGCCGACTCCACCGCACCGTTCACGGCAGTGACATGGTAAAAGCCTTCTCTTTCTTCCGTATATTCCGGCCGCTCCCCCGCGGGAAGCGCGCCAATCCACTCCGCCGCCAGCACCGCGGCATTTCTCATCTTGTGCTTTGCTTCGCCGGGATGAACGGAGATGCCGTGAAACTCCACTTCCGCGCTGCATGCGTTGAATGTCTCCCAGCTGAGCTCTCCCAGCCCGCCGCCATCCACTGTATAGGCATAGGCAGCGTCAAACGTTTCCAGCGGGAAATGCGCCGTCCCCCGTCCGATCTCCTCATCGGGCGTAAAGGCCACGAGGATTTTTCCGTGCTTCTGTTCCGGATGGCGCAGCAGATACTCGCAGGCGGATACGATGGCGCAGATGCCCGCCTTGTCGTCCGCACCGAGAAGCGTTGTGCCATCCGAAGTCAGGATATCCTGTCCGACGTACCGGAGAAGCTCCGGAAATTCCTCCGGATCAATGGCGGCGTCCTCATTGAGCCTCAGTATGCCTCCGTCATATTTCCCGTGGCGCACCACGCGCACGTCCCGTCCGCATGCCTCTGGACTGGTATCCATATGCGCAATAAGCCCGAAGACCGGCGCGTCTTTCCCATTGGCAGGGAGCGCAGCCGTGACATACCCGTATGCGGAAAGCGAGACGTCCTCCATCCCGATATCCCGCAGCTCCTGCACAAGCTTCCGCGCGAGAGTCCATTCGCAGACTGCGCTCGGCGATGCGGAAGAATGCTCGTCGGACGTAGTCTCGATTTCCGCATAGCTCCGGAACCGGCGGAGCAGTTTTTCCTGTTCAAACATGATGGCCTCCTGGCGATGCTGCCGGCATTTCCCCGCGAAAGATCCCCCATTACCGTGTAATGGAGGATCTTTCACTGCAATCAGACCAGCAGATCTTTTTCTTTCTTGATATCGACTTTGATGTGCAGTTCTTTCAGCTGCTTCTCCGTGACGACGTTCGGCGCCTGGGTCATCTGATCGATGGCGCTCTGAGTCTTCGGGAAAGCGATGACGTCGCGGATGGTCTTGCAGTGGAGCATGAGCATGACGAGACGGTCCAGCCCGAGCGCAATGCCCGCATGGGGCGGCGCGCCGTATTTAAACGCGTCCAGAAGGAAGCCGAATTTCTCCTGCGCTTCTTCCTGCGTGATGCCGATGGCCTGGAAGACTTTTTCCTGCAGTTCTTCCTGATAAATACGGAGGCTGCCGCCGCCCGCTTCGACGCCGTTCAGGACCATGTCGTATGCCTTGGCGTAAACTTTCTCCGGATTCGTCAGCAGATACTGCACATCTTCATCGCGGGGCGCGGTGAAAGGATGGTGTTCCGCCACATAGCGTTTTTCCTCTTCGCTGTATTCAAACATGGGGAAGTCCGTCACCCAGCGGAAGCAGAACGCGTTGGGATCAATGAGATTCATGCGGCGGCCCATTTCGAGGCGGAGCTCGCCCAGCGCCTGCGCCACGACTTTCGGCTTGTCCGCAATGATGAGGATGAGGTCGCCCTCTTCCGCTTCACAGAATTTCCCGATCTCGCGGATCTTGTCTTCCCCGAGGAATTTCGTAATCTGGCATTTGAGGCCGCCGTCTTTCAGGAAGCCGATCCAGGCCATGCCCTTCGCGCCGTAATGGCCGCAGTACTCGACGAGACCGTCCAGTTCGCGCCGCGGAATGTCCGCGTCGCCCTTGACGTTGATGGCCTTCACCACGCCGCCGTTGTCGAGCACGCTGCGGAACACGCGGAAGTCGCAGCCGCGGAGCAGATCGGAAATATCGTAGAAATGCATGTCAAAGCGCAGATCCGGCTTGTCGGAACCGTAAAGGTTCATGGCGTCGTCCCATTTGATGCGCTGGAACGGGATCGGAATATCCACATCGAGCACGTCTTTGAAGACTTTCTGCATCATGTGTTCCATCAGATCGAGGATATAATCCTGATCCACGAAGGACAGTTCCATATCGAGCTGCGTGAATTCCGGCTGGCGGTCCGCCCGGAGGTCTTCGTCGCGGAAGCACCGCGCCACCTGGAAGTAGCGTTCAAAGCCGGAGACCATGAGCAGCTGCTTGAAGAGCTGCGGGGACTGGGGCAGCGCATAAAATTTGCCCGGATTGACGCGGCTCGGCACGAGGTAGTCCCGCGCGCCTTCCGGCGTGGATTTGGTGAGCATGGGCGTCTCGATTTCCAGGAAGCCGTGGTCGTCCAGGAAGGACCGCATGGCGTGGGTGATCTTGTGGCGCAGGATGAGATGCTTCTGCATTTCAGGACGGCGCAGATCGATGTAGCGGTAGCGCAGGCGCACGTTTTCATCCACGTCGATGCCGTCTTCCACATAGAAGGGCGGCGTTTTGGCCTTGTTCAGAATGCGCAGTTCCTCTACTACGACTTCCACTTTGCCCGTCGCCATTTTGGGATTGATCGTCTCTTCGCTTCTGTCGCGCACTTTGCCGCGTACAGCGAGTACAAATTCATTTCTGACCGATTCCGCCTTGTGGAAGGCTTCCAGACCGTACTGGGGAGAAAGAACGAGCTGAACGATGCCCGACCGGTCGCGAAGGTCGATAAAAATCAGACCGCCGTGATCGCGTCTGCGCTGCACCCAGCCGGCCAGAGTGAGTTCTCTGCCCTGATCGCTTTCTCTGACGGTTCCGCATCCGCAGGACCGATGCATGCCTGCCATATTTTCCATACTTAGCACCTCTTCAATTCATGATTTGCCGTCTTCCGGACAGCTTATGGATTCGCCGGATTCCCGGCGCATTTCACATTTTTTTATTTTACTCCAGATTCCCTGTCTGCGATATAGGCCGGCACCGTTTCGAAGGGAATATTTTCCTGAGAGCCGCCGTCCATGGTTTTCACCACGGCCGTCCCCGCCGCCAGTTCATTCTCTCCGATAATGACCGTGTAGTCGGCGCCGCTCTTTCCGGCCTGTTTCATCTGGCCCTTGAGGCTGCGCCCCTGCAGGTCCATATCGGCGCGCACCCCTTCCGCGCGGAGCTGCTGCTGAATCTTCATGCCTTCTGCCGCCGCAGCTTCGCCCATGGCTGCGATATATACATGACGGGGCTTTTCCGGCGCAGGAATCAGCTGCTGCATTTCCAGCGCAAGAAGGAGCCGCTCCAGCCCCACCGCAAAGCCCACGCTCGGCGTATGGGGGCCTCCGATCTCTTCCACCAGCCCGTCATACCGGCCGCCGCCGCAGATGGCGCTCTGCGCGCCGAGCGGCGTGTACTGGATTTCAAACGCCGTATTGGTGTAGTAATCGAGCCCCCGCACGAGACGGGGATCGAGCGTAAAAGGAATGCCGAGCGCCGTAAGATACCGCTGCAGCGCCTGGAATTTCCCCCTGCACTCTTCACAGAGATAGTCCGTGATCTTCGGCGCGTCCAGAGACGCTTCCCGGCATCCCTCTTCCTTGCAGTCCAGCACACGGAGCGGGTTCTTTTCCAGCCGCTCTTTGCAGAGGCCGCAGAGTTTATCTTCCCGTTCCCGGAAATATTCAATCAGTTTCTGCCGGTATACGGGGCGGCACTTGGCACAGCCGATGGAATTGACATGGAGCACCAGATCCCGCAGTCCAAGTTCCTGAAAAAGCGTGTAGGCGAGCGAAATCACTTCCGCATCCGCCGCCGGCGAGTCCGCGCCGAGCACTTCCACGCCGAACTGGTGAAATTCACGGTACCGCCCTGCCTGCGGACGGTCATAGCGGAACATGGACCCCATATAAAACAGTTTGTGCACCTGCTGGTCGCCGTAGAGTTTGTGCTCCAGATACGCCCGCACCGCGGAAGCCGTATTCTCCGGCCGGAGGGTGATGCTCCGTCCGCCCCGGTCCGTGAACGTATACATTTCTTTCGTGACTACATCGGTCGTATCGCCGATGCCGCGCTGAAACAGCTCCGTCGCCTCAAACATGGGCGTGCGGATCTCTCCGTAGCCATAACGGCTGCACAGCCGGCGGATGGCGTTTTCCATGTAATTCCATTTATAGGCGTCTTCCGGCAGGATATCCTGCGTGCCTCGTAATGCCTGCATACATGCCACCTTCTTGATTTCTTTTCAGATCCCGCCGTCCGGCAGGAAATCCCATAACCTGTCTCTCGCCCCGCAGAGCGCATCCAGGCGCTCCCGGTAGAGCGCGGACTGCTTCGGCATATAGAGCTTCCGCAGCCGAAAGCCGCCGGGCAGCACCGCTTTGGATGCCGCGCCGGCCCCCGCGCCGACGATATGCTGATGCTCCCCGATCATGCGGATATTGTACGCTGATGCATGTCCGTCGAGAGTATAGCCGACGTTTGCAAAATCGTCCGTCATATATTTCTGCCGGTACAGATAATACGGACGATAGCCCGCGGCGCAGAGCCGCTCCTCCGTGAGCCGCAGCATGGCTTCCACCTCCATTTCAGACGGCAGATGCCACTGCGCTTCCCGCTGATAAAAAGGGCTCCCCCGCTTGACAGCCAATGTATGAATTGTAACATTTTCCGGGCGCAGTTGGCAAATCACGCGGAGGTTCTCCTCCATATCCCCCGCGGTCTGCCCGGGCAGTCCGCAGATAAAATCCATATTCACCGTGGGAAACCCCGCGCGCCGCGCGTCTCCGAAGGCGCGCAGCACGTCCGCGCCGCCGTGCGTGCGGGAAATGAGCGAAAGGATCCGGTCCTGCATGGTCTGAGGATTGACAGACAGACGGTCCACGCCGTACGACCGGAGAAGCGCCAGCATGGCCGGCGTCACCGTATCGGGCCGTCCCGCTTCCACCGTCCACTCCCGCAGACCGGAAAGCGGCACCCACCGGCGTACTGCGCGCAGCACCCTTTCCATCTGCGCTTCGGTCAGGACTGTCGGCGTGCCGCCGCCGAAATAAACGCTTTCCACGGTCAGCGCCTTTCGCCGGATCAGCGCCCCCGCCCGATGGATATCTTCGCAGAGCGCCTCTACGAACCCATCCAGTTCCCCTCCGCCCTTCGTCACCGCGGAGGGAAAGGAACAGTACGCGCAGTGGCTCGGGCAAAAGGGAATATGCACGTAAAATGCCGCGCTGTCCATCCGGGACGGGCCGAGCTGTTTCTCCGCGCGAAACGCGTCGAGCAGAAGCGCCGCTGTCTCCGGCGCTGTCCTCTCCTCCTGCAGAAATTGCCGCGCGGCCCCTTCCCCGCCTCCGCACAGGAAGGGATACAGCGCTTTCGTGGGACGCATGCCGAGAAGATATCCCCAGCGCCCCAGCGGCCGATTGACCGCCGCTGCCAGCGCGTCCATGAGAAAATGCGCCGCCTCCCGGCGCGTCCGGTAGAACGCGGGGCCCGCCGCAGGCCGGCCGTTCCGAAGAAGCGCCGCCGTCCATCCGCCGTCCGCCGGAACCGCCTGAAAACGCCACTGCGCCTCCGTCTCCGGAGCGTGGCGGAATCCGAAATGCAGAAAAGCCTGCGCCGTCATGGAGGAAAAGGACGCAGGCCCTTCGAAGAAATAGGTCAGGATTGATTCTTTTTCCGGCATTCTCTGCAATACCCATACACTTTCAACTGGGAATCCACAATCTGAAATCCGTCTTCCCGCTCGATTTTATCTTTGAGCCCATCGAGGAAATCGTAGGAAAACTCCACGACTTTTCCGCAGCCCAGGCAGATGAGATGATGATGCGACCGGTTCAGCGTGCGGTCGTTCAATTCATAGCGGCTCCGCCCGTCTCCGAAATCGAGCTTCTTCAAAAGGTCCAGGGACGTAAAGAGTTCCAGAGACCGGTACACCGTGGCCAGCCCGATATCGGGATTCTCATCTTTTACCATGGCAAATACGTCTTCCGCGCTCATATGATTTTCCCGGCTGTCGAGAAATGCCTGCAGAATGATCTGCCGCTGCCGGGTGAATTTGAATTTTCTTTCCTTGATGCGCTCCCGGAGCGTATCCATCATATCGGAATGGTTCATGTCGGATTCTCCTTTGATGTCCCGGCTTTATAGCGGTCGTAAAACCACATGTGCTTCAGAAGCACCTGCAGCACTGCCAGAAGAGGCACGGCGATCATCATCCCCACGATGCCGTATAGATGGCCGCCCACAAGGACGCCCAGGATGATGGCCACCGGATGCACATTGATGATGCTTCCCATCAGTTTCGGCATAATGAGATGCGAATCCGCCTGCTGCACAATGATATAGAACAGGATGACCTTCAGCATCACGGACGAGCTCTGCGCCAGTCCGAGAAGAACCGGAGGCACCGCGCCGATAATGGGCCCGAGGATGGGCACCATTTCCACCATGCCCGCCAGAAGGCCGATCACCAGTGGATAGGGAATGCCCAGTGCAATCATGCCCACGAAAACCACCACGGTCATGAGCACGCACAACGCGAGCTGCCCCCGGATATAGGCAGCCAGCACATAATGGATCTCATGGAAAAGCGCCTCGAGATGAGACGTATAGGCCGCGGGGAAAAGCGCTATGAATCCCCGGCAGAACGCCTCTCCCTTTTTGATCATGTAGAATGTGATGATGGGCACAATGATGAGTTCTACCATGGTGCCTGCAAAGGAAAAAACGGCCGAAACGCTCACCGAAGCAAGCCGCAGGGTGTAGCTCCCGATTTTCTCCAGCGTATTGGCAATGAGCTGTTTGATTTCCGGCGGCATGGCGCTCAGCTGATACTGCGCCTCCAGCCGGGGAATCGCCTGCTGCACGCTGGCAATAATGCCGGGCACGCTGGCGGCAAATTCCTTGAATTCCTTGATAAAGGGCACCAGCACGTGCGCCGCGATAAGGTACAGCACCGCCGCAAAGAAGAGAAAGGACAAACCGATCCACAAGTCGTAAGGCACGCGTTTCATCCCTGCCCGCAGAGCAGCGCGGTGCATCCCGTCCGCCAGCGGCTTCAACAGAACAGCCAGGATGAGCGAAAGGCCGAAGGGAAACAGAATGGCCGGGACGAGAACGATGATGACGGCAAGAAATGCCGCCGCGGCAATGCGCAGCCAGAACTGGGGGCCCCGCTTCATCTCACACCTCTCCGACGAAAGGATTGCTCCGCTTTTCCCGTCCGATGGTGGTGGGATTGCCGTGGCCGGAAAGAACATGCACCGTGTCGGGCAGTGCAAAGAGCTTCTTCCGGATGCTCTCCACAAGAACCGTCATGCTTCCGCCGGGAAAATCCGTCCGCCCGATGGAACCTTCGAAAAGGGAGTCTCCGGTAAAAACGATGCCCTCCTTCTCTTCATAAAAGGAAATGCCTCCCGGCGTATGGCCCGGCGTCTCCAGCACAGTGAAATCCATGGCGCCTTCCGTGATATGGTCCCCTTCCTTCACAAGTACATCCGGCTTTGCGCACACCACGGGTTCCAGCAGCATATCCGACAGATTGAGCGACGCTTTGGTAAGAAGCGGCACATCTTTTTCGTGCATGTAGACCTTCGCGTCAGGATACTTTTCCCGCAGGAAATTCAGTCCTGCCAGATGATCCACATGCGCATGGGTCAGAAGGATTTTTTCCGGCACCGCGCCGATTTTCATCACCGCCTGCCAGATCTGCTCCGGCCGGAACGACGGATCAATGATCACCGCTTTCCGGGAGTCTTCCTCCCAGGCGATGTACGTATTGGTCATAAAGGGGCCGAGTACAAGATAACTGACTTTCATCACGGCGTTTTCCTCCCGTTATTTAAAATGATTTGCGGCTGTCCAGCAGCATAGTGACCGGACCGTCGTTCTCCAGTTCCACTTTCATGTGCGTGCGGAACCGCCCCGTTTCCACGGGAACGCCGGCCTCCCGGCAGAGCGCCGCCACGCGGAGATAGAGTTCATCCGCCCGTTCCGGCCCTTCCGCCTCGAAAAAGCTGGGCCGCCGCCCTTTCCGGCAGTCGCCGTAAAGCGTGAACTGAGAAATGATCATGAGACTGCCGCCCGCGTCCAGTACGGAACGGTTCATCTTTTCCTCTTCATCTTCAAAAACGCGGAGATGAAGGATTTTCTCCGCCATGTACCGGCAGTCGTCGTCCGTATCGCCCTTTCCCACGCCGAGGAGCACCGCCAGCCCCGGGCCTATGCGCCCCGTCTCTTCTCCTTCGGACAGAACGCGGCAGTAACTGCACCGCTGCACGACGGCTCTCATCAGGCGCCTCCTTTCTGCGAATGCATGCGCCGCACGGAATGCACGCCCTTCACGCGGCGCAGTTTTGTCATGACAAATTCCAGCTGCTGCAGATCCTTGATCTGAATGCCCAGATCCATCACCGCCATGCCTGTGGGCTGCACCTTCACATTGGCTGCCGCCACAGAAAGTTTCATTCCCGCCAGCACCGCCAGAATATCCGCCATGAGTCCGGTGCGGTCATAGCTGACCACTTCGATGGTCACAAGGAAGACCTCGTTGGCATCTTCTTCCCATTCCACGTCCACCAGCCGGTCCACGTCATTGAAGTTCACCGCATTGGGACAGTCCGCCCGATGCACGGATACGCCGCGCCCGCGGGTGACGTATCCCACAATGCTGTCGCCCGGGACGGGATTGCAGCATTTGGCCAGATGCACCACGAGTCCCGCTTCTCCCTTGACAAGAATGCCGTTCTGCGAATGCTTTTTTACATTCTGCATCCGGAGCGTCTCGAGCGCCTTGGCCGTCTTCAGCTGCTCCTGCGTTTTCTGGATGTTGTTGTCTTTCTTATACAGCTCGATCAGCTTCAGCAACACCGCTTTAGGGCTCACGCCGCCGTAGCCCACCGATGCGAGCAGATCGTCGTCCGTGCCGGTATTGAAGGATTTTGCCACCTGATCGAGGCGGCCCTTGGCGATGAGCTTTTTCCAGTCATATCCCTGACGGGCCGCTTCCGCCGGAAGCAGCTCCTGCCCGCGGGCGATGTTGCCGTCCCGGTTTTCCCGTTTGAACCAGTTGCGGATCTTCGCCTTGCTTTCCGTGGCGCCCACCATATTGATCCAGTCGTAGCTGGGTTTCCCCGCTTTCGACGTAATGATGGACACGATATCCCCGTTTTTCAGCTTTGTATCAAGGGGCACGATTTTGTTGTTGACTTTGGCGCCCACGCAGTGATTGCCCACCTCCGTATGAATGCGGTAGGCAAAATCCACAGGGATCGACCCCTTCGGCAGATTGATGACGTCCCCCTTCGGCGTAAAGACAAACACTTCATCGGAAAAGACGTCCAGCTTCAGGGCGTTCATGAATTCCTTCGGATTGGATGTATCCTGCCATTCCAGTATGCGCCGGAGCCAGCTGATTTTCGCGTCGAAATCCTTCGTGTTCGCGTGCTGGCCCTCTTTATAGCGCCAGTGCGCCGCCACGCCGTATTCGGAAATGTGATGCATTTCCCACGTGCGGATCTGAATTTCCACGGGCTGCCCCTTCGTGCCGATCACCGTCGTATGGAGCGACTGGTACATGTTCGGCTTCGGCACAGCGATGTAATCCTTGAAGCGGTTCGGAAGCGGCTTCCACAGGGAATGGGCAATGCCCAGCACAGCGTAGCACTGGGGCACGGTATCCACAATGACCCGCACCGCATAGAGATCATAAATCTGGGACAGATCCTTATTATCCCGCTTCATTTTCTTGTAGATGCTGTAGAAATGCTTCGGACGCCCTGTAATGGTCGCCTTGATGCCCGCCTCTTCGATATGGTCGTGAAGAACACGCATCGTATCGTTGACGATTTCCTCGCGGGCTTTGCGCTTCTGCTTCATCTGCCGCACCAGATCGTAGTATTCCTCGGGATAGAGGTAATGGAAGCACAGGTCTTCCAGCTCCCATTTGATATTGTAAATGCCGAGGCGGTGCGCGAGAGGCGCGTAGATTTCCAGCGTCTCCCGGGCGATGCGCTGCTGTTTTTCCCGCCGGAATACGCCGAGAGTGCGCATATTGTGCAGACGGTCCGCCAGTTTGATGACCACCACGCGGATATCCTTCGCCATGGCGAGGAACATCTTGCGGAAGTTTTCAAGCTGCTGGTCTTCCTTGTCCTTGTAATGGAACTGGGAGAGCTTCGTCACGCCGTCTACCAGGAAGGCCACATCGTCGCCAAACATCATGCGGATGTCTTCCAGCGTATATTCCGTATCTTCCACCACATCGTGAAGAAGCGCGGCAATGATCCCCTGCGTGTCCATTTCAAGCTCCGCCAGAATATACGCCACCGACAGAGGATGGATGATATAGGGCTCGCCCGTGGCGCGGATCTGCTCTGCATGGGCCTTATGCGCCAGCTCGAACGCTTCCTGGATGGCGTCGAGCTTTTTGGGATCATGAATGTAGACCTTCACCGTGTCCATCAGTTCCTGATAGGCCTGCCGGATCTCTTCCGTGTGGTCCTTCTGTTTTTTCTGCGCTTCGATGTATTCTTCCTGATGCAGCAGAAATTCCGCCAGCGAAGAAGCAGACGCATCGGTATGGATGGGTTCTTCATTGAGCGTTTTGCCCATCAGCGCCTGCCGCTCGGTTTCGCGCTGCTTTGCCGTGTTTTCGTCCTGCTCCCGGACAGAGAGCTTCCTTTCCTCTTCCATACAGATCGGTCCCTTCTCACTTCTGATACCGGCAATACGTCGGCGATGTCTGCAAATCCATTTTATCTTTCAGCACATGATACAGGAAATACTCCTGCCCGCTCCGGCTGTACCGGGACAGGATGCCGATTTCCTCAAACACGATAAGCCCCGCTTTCACGCGGATCTCCGGCACGCCGCGGCAGGCTGCGCAGAGAGACTGCTGCACCTCTGTCACAGGCCGGCTTCCCGGCGCGAGAAATGCCCGGAGCTTCAGAAAAAGAGCCACAAGGAAATTCCGATCCAGGAGAAGCGCCCCTTCCGGCTCCATCTCTTTTACATCCCGGCCGATGAGCTGCACATGCTCGCCGTACCACTCGTGAATTTCCGGCTCGTACGCCACGGCGACTTCCTCGCCGGGCCGGCACGGATCCGCCTCGCCGGGATTCCAGAATACTGCTTCCGCCGCGGTCCCGCCTTCCGACAGGAGGCATTTGAAATGGCGTCCTTCCGCTCCCATGCGGCGCACGCTTTCCACAAAGACGCCCCGGCTGGCAAAAAGCGGTTTCGGATTGTCGCAGCCGCAGGGCTCGAGAAGCGCGAGCGAACGGATAAAATCCAGCGTCACCTCAGGCAGAGGGATAAACTGCTCGATCTCCAGCTGCGGGATGCAGTCTTCCCGGGTCAGCCGCTCCGCCGCATACTCATTGAGCCGCTTCCGAAAACGGGGAATATTCTCTTCGGCGATACTGAACCCGGCCGCCATGGTATGGCCACCGAACTGCAGAAGCAGATCGCTCTGCGCCTTGAGGGCTTCATAGATATTAAAGCCGGGAATACTCCGGCAGGAGCCTTTCCCCACGCCGTCGTGGATGGTGATAACCAGCGCGGGCCGGTGAAACTGCTCCACCACGCGGGACGCCACGATGCCGATGACGCCGGGATGCCAGTCTTTCCCGTCTATGACGAGCGCCATGGACTGTTCCCCTTCCAGCGCTTCCATCCGGCCGAGGGCTTCCTGAAAAATGGCTCTCTCAATGGTCTGCCTCTCCACATTGATCGAGCAGAGCTCTTCCGCCAGACGGTCCGCTTCTTCCCGGGACTCCGTGGTGAGGAGCGCCACGCCCTTTTTGGCATGGGCGATGCGGCCTGATGCGTTGAGCCGCGGCGCCAGGCCGAACGATACCTGATCGGCGGTCACGCGCCGGTTCTCTTTTCCTCCGAGAATGCCCGCCGCCCGGAGAAGCGCCGCCAGTCCGGGAATCTCCGTTTCCGGAAAACGGGACAGCCCCGCTTTCACAAGGATGCGGTTCTCGCCCGCAAGCGGCACCATGTCCGCGACAGTGCCCACAGCGGCAAGCTCCACGTCCGCCGTGTACGCCTCCCCCCGGCACCGCTGCCAGAGCGCCCGGCACAGGGTATACGCCACGCCGCAGCCCGCAAGGCCTCTGCAGGGATACGTACAGCCCGCCTGATGGGGGTTGATCACCGCCGCGGCCCGCGACGGCAGCACTTCCGGCGGTACATGATGATCTGTCACGATGAAATCCATGCGGTCCGCCCACTTGTCGATAAGCGCCGCTGAGCTGATGCCGCAGTCCACGGTAATGAGAAGTTTATATCCTTCTCCGCAGAGCTGCTCCACGGCCTTCTCATTGAGCCCGTATCCTTCCCCGTCGCGGCCAGGGATATAGAATCCGGCGGTCACGCCGAGGCGGCGGAAAAACCGGTACAGAATCGAAGTAGCGGTGATGCCGTCCACGTCGTAATCCCCGTAGATTACGATTTTCTCGTTCCCTGCGAGGGCCGCTTCAATCCGGTCCGCCGCCTCGGGCATGCCCTTCATGAGAAATGGGTCAGCCAGATTGTCCATCGTATCATACAGGAAATGGCACAGCGCCGCTTCTGTAACGATGCCCCGCCGCTGCATGATACGCGCCACGCCGGCGGGAACGCCCAGTTTTTCAAAAAACGGAGGGACCGCCGCTTCTTTTTCCTTTTCTCTGAAAATCCATTTATAAGTCTCTCTCATAAGTAGCCCCTTTATTCTTCTCTATTTTCAATTTGTATTGTATCATGCAGGATTCTCAATTTCTACAATTTATTATCATTCTCAAAATTCGCGGCCTTTTTCTTCAGCGCCAATGAAAAATCCCTGCCGAAGCAGGGATTTTCCGTTATGAATTATTTTGCGTATTCAATAGCTCTGGTTTCTCTGATAACAACCACTTTGACCTGTCCCGGATACTGCAGTTCTTTCTCTACCCGTTCCGCAATATCGTGCGACAGAATGACCGCCTGGTCTTCGTTCACCTTCTCCGGCTTTACGATGACGCGCAGCTCGCGCCCCGCCTGAATCGCGTAGCAGTTTGCCACGCCGGGGAACGATTTGGCGATATCTTCCAGTTTGGTGAGCCGCTTGATGTAATTCTCCAGCGTTTCTCTCCGCGCGCCCGGACGGGCTGCGGAAATGGCGTCCGCCGCGGCAACAAGCACCGCTTCCACACAGATCGGATCTGTATCCCCGTGATGCGAGGCAATCGTATTGATGACCTCCGGCGACTCATGGTACTTCTGCGCGAGCTCCACGCCAAGCTCCACGTGCGTGCCTTCCTGTTCGCGGTCTACAGCCTTGCCGATATCGTGAAGCAGGCCGGCCCGCTTGGCCAGTTCCACATTCGCGCCGATCTCGTTGGCGAGAACGCCCGCGAAATACGACACGTCAATGGAATGCTGCAAAACGTTCTGACCATAACTCGTACGGTATTTCAGCCGCCCGAGGATTTTCACCAGTTCCGGATGGATGCTGCGCACGCCGCATGTAAAAACGGCCTGCTCGCCCGCTTCCCGGATGGCTTTTTCCACGTCTTTCTTCGTCTTGGCCACCACTTCTTCAATGCGCGCAGGATGGATGCGCCCGTCTTTGACGAGGCTTTCCAGCGCAAGCCGCGCGATTTCCCGGCGGACCGGGTTGAAGCTGGACAGGATCACCGCTTCCGGCGTATCGTCGATGATGAGATCGACCCCGGTGAGCGTCTCAATGGCGCGGATGTTCCGGCCTTCCCGGCCGATGATGCGCCCTTTCATCTCCTCATTGGGGAGCGACACCACCGATACCGTCGTTTCCGACACGGTGTCCGCGGCGTTCCGCTGGATGGCCGACGCCAGGATTTCCCGGGCAGTCTGATCGGCGTGCTCCCGCACTTCCGCTTCGGCTTCGCGGATGCGCAGGGCCTTTTCATGTTCCAAGCCCTGCTCCACTTTGTCCAGAATCATTTTCCGGGCTTCTTCCTGGGACAGGCTGGAAATTTCTTCCAGCTTTTTCGTCTGGGCTTCATAAATGCTGTCCAGCTTCTCCTGCTGCGCTTTGAGGCGGCTCTCCCGGCGGCCCAGTTCGGTCTCCCGCTGTTCCACCGCGTCGCTTCGCCGCTCCAGATGTTCTTCCTTCTGCACGAGACGCTGCTCGTATTTCTGCAGCTCGTCGCGACGTTCCCGGTTCTGCTGCTCCACATCTTCCCTGAGCTGATGGATTTCTTCCCGCGTCTGCACCATCGCTTCCTTCTTCAGGTTCTCCGATTCGCGCATGGCGTTTTCCATCGCCTTCTGGGCATCATCGAGGATCCGGCCCGCTTTTTCTTCGGCAGAACCGATCCGCGCTTCCGCGATATGTTTGCGCAGCACATACCCGGCGCCGCAGCCAATCACAGCCGCCGCGACCGCCGCAAGGCACAAAAAAAGCATCGCTTCATCTATCTCCAATGCATTCACCTCCTCTGTTCTGAGATTTGTTACTCTGATACGCAGTTTGTAATTCACAGGCAATCAGGCGATTGCTGTATTAATATTAGATTCTTTATATTTTCTTGTCAAGAATAGGCACATCGCAAGACTCTACACAGCCGTCCGCCGTACTGCCCGCGCCTCAGAAGAAGAGCGCCGAAAGCCCGAAGAGACACGCCCCGGCAAAGGCTGCGAAAAGCGCCCCGTTAATGCGGATCCACCCCAGTTCGTCCCGCACTTTGCCATAGATAAAAGCGTTCAGCCTGTTCTCGTCATAGGCCTCAAGCACCGCCGCCACGGTCTCTCCCAGATAGGCATGCTCATACGCCGCCGCATCCAGGAGAAGCGCCCGGCAGGCTTCATCCATCTTCCGGCAGGCCTCTTCATCCGCCAGCCAGCGGTCGGCCGCCCTGCCCAGCATGTCTTCCAGAATCCCCGCAAACGACTGGCCCTCTTCATCCGGTGCGCCCCATTCGGACAAAATCAGTCCAATCATGCGCGATGTCTGCCTTTCCGCCGGAAAAGCTCGCAGCAGAGCCTGCGCGCCTCCTGCCAGCGCATCCGCTCCCGCGGGAGAAGACGCCAGCGCGGAAAGCGCTTCCGACAACTTGTCTCGAAGCGCGCCGTGCGCCGGATGATTCGGATCTTCCCAGGCTTCCAGCTTTTCCCGTCCGGCCCGGCAGATGGCCGCCGCCATGTCGTCGTAATGGATAACGCCCATCGCTTCGCCGGCAGCCACGGCCATGGCAATGAGCGGATTGGTCTTCTGCCGCTCCGTAAACGCTTTGAGCGCTCCGCTCACGGCGCGGCGGACGTCCTCCCGGTCCAGCAGCGACGATCCGCCGCGGAGAAGCCGCTGAAGCAGGCGCTCCGTCTCCTCTTTTCCCGTGAGCGCTTCCCGTAGGAGAGCTGCGAGCCGCTCCGGCCAGCTTTCCACCGTCTGCCGCGCAAGGGCCCCCAGCGCCTCTTGCCGGCTCTCCACAATACGCCGCACCTCTTCAGACAGCGCCCGCGCCGCATCCTTCTCGAGCGCCCGGCCGGCCGGCGTCCGCCTTTCCCGACAGATCCAGCCGCTCACAGACCAGGAAGAAGCAAAATGCCGCCACAGTTCGGGCTTGACCAGCCGTTCCTCCACCGTGCGCCGGATGCCCCGGATGAGACGCGCCCGATGACGGGGAATGAGCGCCGTGTGGAAAGGAAATCCCAGCGGCTTCCGGAAAAGCGCCGTCACCGCAAACCAGTCGGCGGCGCATCCAATGCAGGCGGACTGTGTCAGAAAATAAAGGCCGTCCGCAAGAAGGGTATCGTGGTGCAGCCGGTAATACAGCGCGGCCGCAAAGGCCAGTGCGGACAGAGCGAAGAGCCAGTTTGCTTTCGTATCATTTCTCACAGCAGCGCACCTCCCGACAGGAAATAAAAAGCCAGATAGGAAGCGGCTCCGAGCAGCGCGCCAATGAGCGACCCGTTGATGCGGATCATCTGCAGGTCGTGCCAGACGCTTTTTTCTACCAGATCCGCCATTTCCCGCCCTGAATATGCGGAGAGCGCCTGTTCGACCGAGTCTCCGATCTTCCCGTGCAGGTAGGGGAGAAACTGCACCACCTGACGCAGCAGCCACCGGTCAAGCGTCCGCCGGGCCGTTTCAGACCGCATGCGCGCTTCCATGCGGCTGAGAAGTTCCTCTGCGCCGAAAGCCGCCCCTTCTTCCCGCTTCCCGTCCAGGAAAGTGCGCAGCCACACGGCCCCGTCTCTGTGGATCACGGGGAGCAGCCAGCGCCGCACCGTATCGTTAACCTGTTCCTGAAACACTTCGTCCGTCTCCAGCCGGACAAGAAACGCCCGGTATTTCTGCAGCAGCCGCCGTCCGGACGGACTGTCCGGATCCCCCAGCGTATCGGCCCATGCCATGATCCGCTCCTGAATGAGCGACGCCGCTTTTTCATCGGTGAGGCCAAGCTGCCCCGCGAGAAGGCTCCGCAGCATGTCCCGCCCCCGGCCCCCGCTTTCATACAGCGTCCAGGCCCGGTGATACAGGTCAAGAATGTCTTTTTCCGTAAATCCGTCCTGCAGAAAGGCCCGCGCGGCCTGCCGGAGCCCCCGGAGCAGACGGTCCCTGTGCGCCGATGTTTCCAGCGCCAGGAGAGCCGTCCGCAGGAGAGCCGCCCAATTCACTGTGTCCAGAGAACGGACCGCCGCCCCGGCTGTTTTCCGCGCGGTCCTGTCCGCATCCAGCGCAAAAAACGCCGTCCGCACCGCCTGCTGAAGCAGCTCCTTTACCGCCGGACGGTTTGTCTGCTCCCACGACAAAAACGCGGCGGCCAGAGAATGCGCTTTCAGCACGCGGTACAGCCTCGGCACCGTGAGAATTTCCTCGGCAACCATGACCCGCGCCATGCGTATGATCTTCTCCCTGCTTCGGGGAAGGAGTTCCGTCCGAAAAGGAATACCCAGCGGCCGGCGAAAGAGCGAATGCACCGCAAACCAGTCCGCCGCGCCGCCTACAGCCGCCGCCAGCGCCGTATGAAAGAGCAGCCCGCTCCCGAAAGACGGCGGCAGGAGAGCCGCTCCCGCCGCCACAGCCGCGGAAGCCGCAAGAATTGCGTCCGCAGTGCGCTCTCTCCCCTTTTTTTCTTCCGTCAACGGCTTCGGCCTCCCCCCGCCATGGACCAGACGAAGAGCGCGCCGAAGGCAATCCAGGACATGATATAGGACATAATGCCCAGATCCGTCAGGATATTGATGGCAGTAAGGCCCGTCATGAACAGCATGTTGGCGCGGAGATCTGAAAACCAGTCCCGCCGGAATACAAAATACGACGCGGCAAGGATGGCCAGATGAATCACGATGACCCCTTCCACATACAGGGAAAAAGGCACAAACTGCAGGGCGATATTGCCCGCCATGAGCAGCAGAAAAATATAAAGCCAGGTATACATCATTTCACCAGTTCTTCTCCTTCTTCAGAGGGAATCCACAGCGGAACCGCCGGAAAGCGCCAGCGGAAGCCATAGGAAGGGCACCAGCGGCTCCCGAACGCGTGCATGGGCACAAGCAGTTCCTTTACATCGACGCGGCGCAGAAATTCCGTGACCCCCCATTCCCGGGCGACCGCCTGCCTCGCGTCCACCGGAAAGAACGCCACGTCCACGGCAGCGCCGTCCAGCGAATCCAGCTCCTGGAAATAGGCATCGCGGGCGGCGGCATTCTCTTCATCAGGCTCGCCTGCCCAGTGCCACCAGTTCAGGTCCCCCGCGTGGAAAAATGTCCGTCCGCCGCAGCGCACGAGGAAGGAGCCGCCTTCATCGGTCGACCCATACATGGAAACCGTCAGTTCCGGCCCATCCAGTCTGTCGCCGGGACGCATGAGACGCACCGAGGAAACCGTCCGTCGGGGCCGGCATTCTTCATGCACAAAATACCCCGCCGCGCGGTCCGCCCAGTCATAAATGCGGGGATTGAAATGATCCCCATGACTGTGGCTCACGAAAACATATACGGGCTTTGCGCCGGAAAGCGCCCGTTCCGCCGCGCCTCTCGGGTCTCTGTATACGTCAAAGAGAAGCACACAGTCGGAAAGCTCTACAAGAAAGCCGCTGTGCGCAAGAAAAACAATCCGAAATGCGTCCATACTTCCTCCTCCCCGGCCAGGCGGGACCATTCTGCGCCTGTATTATATCATACGCGCCGGCGCAGCAGAAAAGCGGGCCCCGCAGGGCCCGCTCCGATCGGGAAAACGGACTATCCCGCCGTTTCCCCGGCGATCATTTTTCCATTGTGAAGGCGCACGAAAGAACCGGTCTGTTTCTCCCGCCCCACTTCTTCCGCCAGCCGCATGGTCTGGGCGTGGCAGGTAAAAAGAAAAATCTGCTGTTCCTTTGCCAGATCCATGAGGAAGCGCAGCGTTTCCTTCTGCCGTCCCTCGTCAAACCGTACGAAAATATCGTCCAGAACAATCGGAAGAGGCTCCAGCTGGCGGCCGAACGCAAGCGCCATGGCCAGCCGCAGCGCAAGATACACCTGATCGCCCGTGCCGGACGACCAGAACCGGGCGTCTTTTTTATTGTGCAGGGCATCCGTGGTGTACACGCTCTTTCCGTCTTCGCTCACAGCGAGCCGGTACCGTCCGCCTGTCATGGCCTGGAGAAATTCGTTCGCCTTCTCCACGATTTTCGGCTGACGCCCCGATTCATACTGCTGCTGCGCACAGTTCATGAAATGCACCGCATAGAGACAGGCGAGCCATTCCTCTACGGCGCGGCGGAGTTCTTCCTCCACCTCTTCCCGTTCCTGCAGCGCGCGGGTGATGCGGTTATCCTCCGCCAGACGGTAAATTTCATTTTCCGCCGCCCCCTGCTGCTTCTGCAGATCGCCCAGCTTTGCCTGATCGGCGTCGATGTCGTCGAGGAGCGTCTTGTGCTCTTCCATCCATTCGTCATACTCTCCGCTTTCGAGAGAATTCCAGAGCCGGGTGAATTCCTCATCGCTTCCCGCATAAAGACGGATGTCCTTTCTCACGGACTCCCATTCTTTCAGAAGCTGGTCATGCTGCTCATGCGCGGTGACGCGCTCGGCAAATTCTTCCGCATTTTTGGCGTTCACCAGCGCAAACAGCGCGGCCACGCTCTTCTGGCAGGACTCCCACTGCGCGTTCAAGCGGGTCATTTCCTGCTCATACGCGTCATGCTGCCGGTTCTTTTCCGCAATGCTCTGCCATTCGAGGCTGCGTTTCCGGTTTTCCTCATAAATCTCGGCGATGGTCTCCGGCGCGGCTTCCATGGCGGCTCCGGTAGTGCGGATGATGGCGAGCGCGCGCCGCACGAAATCATCCCGCTTTTCCTGCGTTTTTTCCAGCCGCACATCGAGAATCTTTCCCGCGCCCTGCGCCGCGTAAAGTTTCTGCCATTGTTCCTGCAGCGCGCTCAGATTGTCCGCGCCGGTTTTCGGCAGATGATTTCTTTCAAGCCAGCCGTCCCAGGCGTCCTGCACGCGCTTCTGTTCCTCCCGCAGGGCCTCTCCTTCGGCTTCCCATTTTTTATGCTCATTTTTCTGGCGCGCGAGCGATTCCAGCTTCCAGGACAGCGCCTGCGCCCGGGCCTGCGCCTTGTAAAATTCCGCCCGCTTCTGCTGGAGCGCGTTATGAAACAGCTGCAGATCTTCCTCAGACTCCGGCAAAGCGATGGGAAACTCCGCGCCGAGCGCCTCCCTCTGCTGCCGAAGCGCCTGCCGCCGTTCTTCAAGGCGGGCCAGGTCTTTCTCCTTTTTATGCGCCGCACGGCTGTTCATCAGGAATCCCGCCAGCGCGAGAACCGCCGCCGCGCCTGCGGCATAGAGCGCCGCATAGCCGGCCAGCGCCGCATAAAAAGCGCCGACGCCTCCGGCCGCGCCCAAAACGCCTGCAAAGCCCATCCAGAACCACAGCGTGTACCGCCGGTCTTCCTTCTGATTGAGCGCATTCCATTCTTCCGCCAGATCCATTTCACTGTGCAGGAGCGCCTCTGCCTGCCCGGCTTTATCTTCAAACGCGTGCCATTCTTCTTCCGTCTGCTTCGGCGCCTCGTCCGCTTCTGCCGGAGTTTCCTCCACGTCCGGTTCGCGCTGCTCCCAGAAATGCAGCTCATTCTCCCGCACGGTGACGCTCTGTGCCAGCTTGCGCCCTTCATCCCAGTTTACCATGGTGAGTTCTTCATCCGGGGAAACCATGCGGTCCCACAGGGGCAGGCTGTAGCCCATATGGGCAAATTCCGCGCGCCACCGTTCTTTCTCCGCCTGCAGTTCTTCCAGATCCTCCAGCGTCTGACTCCACTGCCCGAGATCGGTGTAGAGCTTTTCCAGCGCGTCCGAAGCATCCGCCCAGGGAATGACTTCCTCTTTCTTTTTCGGCGTATAGGCGTCCAGTTTCTTCTGGAGCTGCTCCCGCTGGTCATGGATGACCTCCATGCGGCTCATGAGCTGATTCCACTGTTCCTTGCCGTTTTTCGGAAAAAGCTTCACCTGCTCGCTCAGAAGGAGCTGCCGCCGGATTTCCCGGGCGCGGGTATAATACTTCCACGCGCCGAGCTTTCTCTCAAACGCTTTGTCTTCTTCTTTTTCCTTCGCCAGCCGGGCGCTGACTTCCGCGATCTCCTTCTTGATGGCGGCGCGCTTCTTCTGGAGATCGGCGAAATGTTCTTCCTGGGCGGCCAGCCCGTCCAGCTCTTCCGCCAGCGCTTTTCTCCGCTCCATGAGCTGATTGATCTTCCGCTTGCCCTGCGCGGACGGAAGCAGCAGGGCTTCCATGCTCTCCGTGAGGGATTTCTTTGCGTCGGACAGACGGCCGCCGCCCTGCATCATGAGGAAGCGGCTCCGCACGTCGTCCTGCGACAAAAAGCCCGTTCCCTGCAGGTCTTCCAGCCCCACCGCGAAGATTTTTTCATACATGGCCCGGTTCAGGCCGTGCCACCAGACGGACGGCAGCTCTTCAGCATACGTTTCTCCCCGCCCGTCTTCAAACCAGCTGTTTTTTTCGTCGCGAAAGACGCGCCATGCCTCGCCGCTTTCCCGTACGAAACCCATATTGCCCCGCCGGCCGTGCCACTGCCCCCGCCGGTAGCCGAAGAGCATGTCCCGGATGAAATTCAGCAGGGTGGTCTTGCCGCTTTCATTTTCGCCCATGACCACCACCAGCTGGCGCTGCGCCGGCTGCCAGGATACGTCCCGGTAAATGCCGTACTGCTGCAGCTGCAAATCAGTGATTTTCATCGGCATCCTCCTCCGCCAACAATTCCGCTCCCATGAGTTCCGCCCGGCGGAAAGCCCGCGCAAGCATGGCGTCGTCCGCCAGAGACAGGAGCGCGCTCAATTTTTTCATTTCCGGCGCCTCTTCTGCAATCGACCGCAGAAGCGCCGACTTCTGCTCTTTCGGAAGAAGGGCCGCTTCGTCGTACGCCCGGAGATAATCCCCCAGCACATCCGGAAGCTGCCGCCGCTCCGCCAGATCCAGCGCGGGCTTTGTCTCGTCCACCACACGGCTGAAATACGTAAAGATATGCCGGAACTGCTCCTTTTCATTAAGCGCCTGCAGAATAAATTCCTGCCCCGCTTCAGACGCTGCCGCCCGGTGCATCGGCCCGCGGCCGCGCAAAATGAGCCGGGCGATATTCGGCCGTCCGGTCAGTTCCTTCAGCGCCGCCCGCTGACGCATGATTTCCCGGAGCAGCGCATCCTGATCGGGAAACGCGCCGATGTCTACCGGCATATCCAGCCAGCGCACCGCATCGGTCTCCATGAATTTCAACGTCACCGTGCCGTACGCGCCCACGTCTACAAGATAGCACCCCCGCGGCCCCGTCTCGGACAGATTCAATCCCTGCGTATTGCCCGGATAGACCACCCAGGGTGCCTGGCTTACGATGCTCCGGGAATGGACATGGCCGAGAGCCCAGTAATCCATCCGGGTCTTTTTCAGATCGTCCAGCGAACACGGCGCATAGGGACTGCCTTCACCGCCCATATCCGTATGAAGCATGGCGATGGCAAATCCGTCATCCTCCTTCCGCGCAAACTGCGCGGCCAGATTTTCTTTCACATGACGCGCGCCGTAGCTCACGCCGTATACCGTGGCCGCAAGTTCGCCGTCCACCATGAGAGGAACGGCTTCCACCTGATCCGAAGAAAAAATATGGACCGAAGGAGGAAGCGGAATATCAGCGCGCCAGGCTTCTCCCGGATCATGATTGCCATGCACGATGAAGATCTGAATGCCCTGCTGCGCCGCCCGGTACAGCTCCCGCGCAAAGGCCATCTGCGCGGCGAGGCTGTGATGATCGCTGTTGTACACATCTCCCGTAATGAGAATCGCGTCCGCATGGGCGTCGCAGGCGATATCCACCACTTTCTCAAAGGCGGAAAAGGTCGCTTTGCCGATGGCTTCCGTCCACGGCCCCTTGTCGCCCGCGCGCAGCCCCTGAAAGGGTTCTCCCAGATGGAGATCGGCGCAGTGCACAAAAGAAAAATGCTTTCCCATAGCTCCTCCTGAATCGTCTGCGTTTTGCTGATAGTCTTTTTAATTATAGCATGAAGGAGGAGATTTTTATAATGAGATGGAAAGAGCTTAAATAGTTAATACTTTCGCAGATTTTGAGAATGAAAAAAGTGAACTTGATGAATAGATTCCTACTTCCGTTTCTGCTCTTTTCTACCTCGGCCTGCACGATTCGACTTGCCTTTAAAAGTTTTGAAATGCCGTCCACGCTGGCGAGGCCGATATCTTCCGCTACGTTGGCTGCTTCGAGCACCCGCTTATCCGCTTCCGTCGGATGCAGCGCATGCTTCACACCGGCAAGCGTCGCCTTGTACCCGATGTAGCCGGGCAGGTTGCAGATCTGGAACACGTTGAGCGCCGCCGACGACGCATTGAAGAAGCCGAGCTTCATCGCGCTCATCACCGAGGTAATGTCGCTCGCGACTGCCCGCGTGCCCCGTCCCCCGTTCGGGTCAGAGAAAAGTTCCTTGAACATGGGTATCCGGTTGCACAGGGTGTTTACCGCCTTTTCAAGCGGTCTCGGCTGCGCCAGTGCGGAGCGGATGTAGTAGTTCGCCCAGCCTGCCAGACTGAAATAATCGTAGCTGTCGTTGAAGCCGCCGAAGGTCCGCTCAAACAGATTGATGGCGTTATCCTTGAACGGCTCCACGGCGCAGTACCGGGAAGCATTTCTGATATGCTGCTGGAGGACCCACAGGGTATCTCTCTCGAAGCCTTCCGCGCCCTTGCGGTGAAGAAGCGAGCCGTAGAAGCGGTGCCGGGACGTCCGGCGGAGTGTACCGTCCACCTGCTCTTTGGCTTCAGCGAGAGGAATTTCCGCGTTCTTCGCAATGCCATTGACGATCCGTGCGTAATCCCGGTCGCCCACCAGTACGCCGCCGTGGTTCTCGTCGCTGAGGAGGGTCTTCGGGGCGATGAAATATTCCTCGCCGTTCTTCGTCTCCATGCCCGATGCAATGTCCACCGCGTCTTTCATGGTAACGCCGCTCCCCACGACGCGCGTATCGTACACGTTCATGGTGTACTCCACGTCGTAATGCCCGTTCCTCTTCGTCTCTTTGCGGATGGTCACATCCTTGTTCGCCTTGAGCTCATCAAGGGCATGCTTCGTGATACCCTCCGCCATGCGGACTTCTGCGCTCTGCTCTTTGTTCAGCGTGCGGCAGGTGATGAAATAGTCGTGGAAAAGATGCGGCATGTAGCCCTCGCGCTCGGCGAGCTTGCTGGTCCGCACGTAGTACACGGTCTTCCCGTCCACCTTGCCTGCTACGTGGATGCGGTCGCCATATTCCTTCTTGAGGTTTGCCAGCTCCGTCCGCGACAGGTCTTCCGCATGACGCGTGTAGTTCGGCGTGTTGTACGTGACGTTGTAGGTGCCGTCGTCATTCTTGTTCGAGGCAAGGATACGGAACCACGGAACGTGCGACATGCGCCGCAGTTCCTCTTCTGTCACGCCGCGCTTTGTCTCCACGTGTTCGCTCCCGCGCACCCGGTCCACTGCCGTGTAGACGGCCTTGATGAGCTTGCGGATACCCTTGTAGGCGCTGATGACTTCCTTGGACACGCCGCGCTCTTTCAGCTCCGCCTCGGTGAACTCGTGCTGCGTCTCGTCCCCTTCCCAGAGGATATCCGACAGGGCCTTCATATCCGCATCGCTCTTGAGATGGAGGATGGCGTCGGAGAGGGCCTTTCCCCAATTCCGCATGAGGCGGCTCTGGGTATCCCGCATCTGCACATTCCAACGGTAAAGCATCTTCACGAAGGGGTTCTTCGACTGCGACGGGGAGCCGAGGGTATTGAGAAGCACTTCCATCGTGTTGACGGACTGTTTCTCCCGCGGCTTCTGGAGATGGATATTGGGATGACGCGCCGCCGCGTCTTCGGCGGATTCGCCCTGTATGCGCTCGCGGAGCTTCTTTCCGTAGCTCTCCGTGAATTTGTCCAGGCTGTCCCGGATGGACAGTTTCGTGACCACACGGCGGCTTGCGTCGTTCAGGTCGGAGCGCGCGAAGACTTCCCCCGTGGAAATCTTGCGGTAGACGTTGTTCGGATTCTCACGCATGAAGCCGAGCATCTTATCTGCGAAGTCCTGAATCTTCTGGTAGAGCTTGCCGAAGAGGGAACCCTTGCCCGCCCTGCGGCGCTCCTGCCAGCGTTTGAAATCATCGGCGATCCATTCCTCTTTCTCGGAGAGGGTCTTCCCTTCGGCGTGGTTATATAGGGCGTTCTTCTCCCGATCAGTCAGCGCGCCCGCCATGGCGACGTGCAGCGCTTCATGGTCGGCGGTTCCTGCCTCGCTGTCCCGCGTGAGAGTAATAACCGCCTCACGGTCTGCGATGCGGGCCATGCCCTGTACGGTCTCATCGCCGGTCAGGGTCCCGCCGTAGTCCTTATTCGCCTGCTCCTGCTGCTCCTGCGTCAATACAATGCCGTCTACGAAATCGTAGCGCCAATGCATGCCGTTGGGCGTATTGAACTCGACGCCGGTTTCCGTGCGTTTCCAGTTCTGCGCGTTGGGATGGACTTCCTTGATTTTGGCTTCCAGTTCTTCGTCTGTGTAGGGGGCCGTGTTCAGCGTGCCGTCCTCATTGACGAGGAGTTCGCCGTCACGTCCCTTGACACCGCGCAGAAGGTCTGCTACAGTAACGGTATCATTAGGAGAGGTTCCTACTCTTGACCTACCTCCGTTTTCGGAGGGATGGCCGTCGATCTGGCTATTTGCCGGAAGCGACGAGTGGACCTCTCCTTTTGTTGTCCCCATCGAAGTGTAAACATCATAGAGGTCAACATCTTTTACCTCAAACTGACCGGGTTCTTTGTTCGTGTCTTGGGCGACAATTTTCAGGCGATAAACCTTGCCTCCTATACGAACGGCAGAGTAAAAATCTACAAAATAGGCCCCATCATGTTTTGCTTGTGGTTCCGTCCCACGTTCCACATAAATGGAGTTTTGGAGAAGATTGGTAATGGCCCCTTCATCAGGTATGGCTTTTAACCTTTCTTTCCGGAATCGAAGATTTGCCGCAGAACCCATCTGGAAGTGTTCCGGTCCATTAAAGCCTTGACGCTTAACAAAGTTTCCTGTCCCGGAAATTCCGTTCATATGAATCTTCAGCCCGAGGAGCTTTTCGGAAAGCTCTTTTATTGCGATGGATTTGCTGAGATTCAGCTTCTTGTTGTTTGTTATATCAACAACATTTACAGGCGTGTCGGCAGTTATATGTCGGTTTGTGACCGAGAACTTCGTCGTGTCTTCTTCGTTGGCCGTTTCCTCTGCTGCCTGCGCCCTCTGGCCAGAGGCGTCTTCGCGGATTTTCTCTTCGACGGATTTGAGAGTTTCCTCTGCTTCCCGGAGCTCGTCGGCCTGTTCAAACGGAGCTTTCTCCGCTTTCTTTGCCTCTTCGAGTTCCATCTGTGAGGATTTCACCATGTCTTCGAGGCCGCTCTTCCGCGTTTCCGGTCCGCGCCATGCTTCGTTCCATACGCCGACGCCGGAGGCGGTCTGCGCCGTATAGGTGTTGTACCCCTGAAGGTTGGCGTGTACGGTATCCCCGCTTGCCGTGATGGTCACGTTGAATCCCGCCACATTGCCCACAGGGTACGGGAGAGACGGGCGGCCATCTGCGGAATCCTTCGCAAAGGAAGACTTGGCCTGTACCACTGCTTTCGTAAAGGCTTCGTTGGCCTCTTTCTGCTTGGTGTAGGTGGTGCCGCCGATGGTGACGCGGAAATCGTCGGAGCTTCCCTTGCGTTCCGCCATGTCCTTCCGTGCGTTCTCGATGCCCTGTTTGTATCCGGCAATCTTCGACGGCAGGGACAGCACTTTCTGCGCGGCTTCCCGGCGACCTCTCTCCCACGCCTGCTTCTGGAGGCGCAGGTTGTCCACCCGGTTCTGCGCCTGTGCCAGTACGACCTGTGACTGGTCGCCGGAGCACATGGCAATCATTTCCGTATGGGACGGGGTGACTTCGCTCTGGTAGTCGATGGAGCGGGCCGACATGTCACTGTCCATCATGGGGCCGATGTTCTTTTCCTTCGCCAGCACCTTGGCCCACATGACCGCATCAAAAGAGCCCGGCGCACCGTAGGTGTAGATCCGGACTTCTTCGTTTTCGTTGCCCTGACGGAGAATGCGGCCTTCGCGCTGCTCGAGGTCGCGGGGACGCCACGGCACCTGAAGATGGTGAAGCGCCACGAGCTTGTTCTGCATGTTCGTCCCGGCCCCCATCTTGGTGGTGGAGCCGATGAGCACACGCACGCGTCCTTCCCGGACATCTTCAAACAATGCCTGCTTTTCCTTGTCCGTCTTGGCTTCATGGACGAACTTGATTTCCTCGGCGGGAATCCCCATTTCGACGAGCTGATCTTTCAGGCGCTGGTATACCGATATGGCCTGCTGGCTCTCCGGCTCATCGATATTGACGTCGGCATCCGTATCTTTCAGGGTCGAGAGGTCGCAGAAGACAAGCTGCGCGCCTTTGGTGGCATCGCTGTCGCGGTACTCCTGAAGGATATGCTGGGCGCAGGCGGGGATGCGACCGTCTTCGAGACACTTCAGGCGGATGTCATTCATGATTTTCAGAATGTTGTCCCCGCCCTTGACGGCTTTCCCCGTAAGAGCCTGCACGCGCCGCATGATATCTTCCTTCATAAACCGGGTAACTTCCTCACTCTGTTCGTAGGAGACAGCGACACGCTTTGCTTTAGGGATGGCCTTCTTGATGTACGGCATGTCGTCGATGCGCTTCACATCAGTAAAAAACCTCCAGATTCTCTTGAGCTCCGGAAGATTGCGCAGGCCGTTGACCATCGTGGCAATGCGGAATCCGCTCCCGTCCGGCTTCGGCTCGATACCGTCTTCAATCTTGTAGAACGCCTTGGCGAAGTCGTCGAAGTTTTAATGTCTACAAGAATGAAACGGCCAGACCTCGATCCATTAATGTCCTCAGCATGTCGGTCTCTGTATCCGCTCCGTCCTGCGATCTCCCATGATATTCTCATGATTGCTTCCACGCAAAAAGCAGACGCCTGTCAACTGTCCACTGCAATTCCTTTTATATGCTAGAACCTTGATAATGAGAGAATTGTCCCATCTCGATTATAAACCTTATATAAATCACTTCCTCGGCTGGAATATTGCGCTCCCTCTTCTTTTGTAGTACCATGTATTACAGAAAAGAGAGGTGATATATATGAGCTTTTCCATCAGATTAAATGATAATGAGAGACGTCTGGCCGAGAGCTATGCTACCATGCATTCTATGTCCGTCGGTGAAGCATTCAAGCGCGCACTATTCGAGAAGATCGAGGACGAGTACGACATTGCCGTGGCTGATGCAGCGTATGCAGAGTACATCAACAGCGGCAAAAAGACCACATCGTGGGAAGATTTTAAAAAGGAGTTTGGTCTATGAGCTATGAAGTCAGGCCGACGCCGCGCTTCCGAAAAGAGTTCTCAAAACTGGACAAATATACTCAGCGCATGGTAACAGCGTGGATCGATAAATATCTGGAAGGATGCGAAAACCCGCGGTACAAGGGTAAGGCGCTGACCGCTAACTGGAAAGGCCACTGGAGATACCGTATCGGTGACTACCGCCTGATCTGTCTGATTCAGGACGAGAAATTGATTATCCTTGCACTTACTATTGGCCACAGAAGAGAAATATACGATGAATGAGCCCCTGTCCAAGGGGCTTTTACTATACTGTGATAATCGTCACGTTTTTATGTACTTCATAACCAATACCGCCAAGAACAAATTCTCCACGCAGTTCCGCCAGACTTCCACCAAGTATCACACGTTTTCCCGCAAAAAGCGGAGCCCCTTCCGGGTGCTCCGCTTTTTGCGTTACATTGCGTTGTAAATGGCTTCCACCGCATCATACTCCTCGTCGGTGGGCGGCACGTATTCCGGCTCGCCGTCCTCGTCAGTGTCAATGCGGGCCAGAATCACTTCCGGCTCCCTCGTGTCCGTTTCCGATTCGGGAATGGACACGAGTACGGCAAACTCCTTGCCTGCCCAGGGAATGACCACGTCCTGCGCGAAGTCCTGCTCGCTGCCGTCCGGCGCGGTGATGGTCACTACGATCGGTTCTTCTGTATGTTCTGCCATGTCTTACCTCATTTCTGATGAGCGCGCCAGTCCAGATATCCCTGCAGAATCGCCACGGCCGCCATCTTGTCGATCACTTGTTTTCTTTTTTTCCGGCTCACGTCAGCGGCGATGAGCTCTTTCTGCGCCATGACCGTGGTGAGCCGTTCGTCCCAGAAGGTCTGCGCCACCTCAGGAAATGCCGCTTTCAGTTCTTCCGCAAAGGCTTCCGTGCGCTCAGCGCGCATTCCTTTCGTACCGTTCATATTGAGCGGCATCCCCAATACGAAGAGCTCTACCTCATAGGTCTTTACCAGTTCGCCGAGCCGCTGAAAATCCTTCTCTCTCGTGGTATGCCGGATGGTTTCCACACCCTGCGCGGTCCATCCGAAGGGATCGCTCACAGAGACGCCGATGGTCTGCGACCCCACGTCCAGTCCCATGATGCGCATATCAGAGGCCCTTATTCTTTACGTAATACCGGATCAGTTCTTCCAGCAGTTCGTCCCGCTCGATGGAAGACACAATTTTCCGCGCGTCGTGACGGCTCGTGATGTACGTGAGCTCGCCCGAGAGCAGATATCCCACGAGCTGCGCCGTCGGATTGTGCCCCGCTTCTTTCAGCGCGCCGTACACGACCTGGAGAATCAGCGACGCCCGCGTATTCTCTCCTTCATCCGCGCCCTTGTTAAACAGAATGGTTTCATCTGAGACCGCCATGGCTGTCCCTCCTTATCGAATCATCGATGCGATGGCGTCCGCCCCGGCCGCGACCGCTTCGGCAAGCTTCGACGGATCCTTCCCGCCGGCCTGGGCCATGCCGGGCTTGCCGCCGCCGCCGCCGCCGCAAATCTTCGCCGCCGCCGATACGACTTTGCCCATATGGACGCCTGCTGCGACCGCTTCGTCCGAAGCCATGCCCACCAGGCTGACCTTGCCGCCTGCCGACGCGCCGAGAATGCACGCCGACGCGGGGATCTTCGCGCGGATGAGATCGGCTGCTTTCCGGAGTTCATCCATGCTGTCCGCCTGCACCACCGCGCCGATATACGTAATGCCGTTCTTTTCACGGCCGCTCTGCATCAGGCTGTCAAGACTGCTCTTCATGAGCTGCTGCTTCAGCTTCGCATTTTCCGCTTCCGCCGCCTTGAGCGCCGCCAGCGTCTTTTCAATTTTATCCGCGAGATCTTCCGGCTTGCCTTTGAGCAGATCCGCCGCGTGGGCGATGAGCGCTCGATCCGCCGTCATAGCGTCATAGGCCGCCTGCCCGGTGACCGCTTCAATGCGGCGCACGCCTGAACCGATCCCCCCTTCGCTTACGATGCGGAAGAGACCGATCTCGCCGGTATTCTTCACGTGAGAACCGCCGCACAGTTCCATGCTGAAATCACCGATGGTGACCACGCGCACCACGTCGCCGTATTTTTCCCCGAAAAGAGCCATGGCGCCGAGCTTTTTCGCTTCCTCCAGCGGCATTTCCCGGAAAGAAAGCGCCGTGCCTTTACGGATCTCTTCATTGACCAGCGCTTCTGTCTGCGCCAGTTCTCCGGCGGTCATCGCTTCCGGCCAGGTGAAATCAAACCGCAGCCGGTCAGGCAGCACCAGAGATCCCGCCTGATTCACCGTTTTGCCGAGAACTTTTTTCAGCGCCGCCTGGAGAAGATGCGTGCCGGTGTGGTTCCGCGCCAGATTCTCCCGGCGGTCTCTGTCGACGACGGCCGTTACGGTCTCGCCTTCGGAAATTGTCCCTTCTTCCACCCTGCCGATGAGGTATTCAATGCCGTCAGGCAGTTTTTTCGCATTTTCTACGCGAAGCACGCCTTCCGCCGCGGTGAGAACGCCAGTGTCTCCCACCTGGCCGCCCCCTTCCGCATGGAACGGGTTGTTCTGCAGCACCACGGTTACTTCTTCGCCGTCCGCCGCTTCCTGCACCTCTTTGCCTTCCCGGCCGAGAAGAAGGAGCTTCGTTTCGCCGTCCCGGTCTTCCGTGGTGAGCGATGCCGGGTCCAGCTTCGTCGTGTCCGGCGTCGCCACTTTCATGGAGACTTTCACCCGGGCGGCGCGGGCCCGTTCCTTCTGTTCCGCCATGGATGCTTCGAAGCCTTTTTCATCAATGTCCATGCCCTGTTCACCGGCGATTTCCTTCGTCAGCTCCCAGGGGAAGCCGTACGTATCGTAGAGCTTAAATACATCCGCCCCGGAAAGCGTCGTCTTCTGCTGCTTTTTGAGCGTTTCCAGCATATCCGACAGCAGGTCTGTCCCGGCATTGAGCGTCGTCTGGAAGCGCTGCTCTTCCGTGCCGGCGATTTTCTTGATAAAATCTTCCTTTTCAATAAGCTCCGGATAGGCGGGGCTCATCATCTGCACCACTTCATCGATCATCTGGCCGATAAACGGTCCTTCGATGCCGAGAAGCTTCCCGTGGCGCACGGCGCGGCGGAGGATGCGGCGAAGCACATATCCCCGTCCTTCATTGGACGGAAGTACGCCGTCGCCGATCATGTTCGTCAGCGCCCGGGCATGGTCGGAAATGACTTTCAGAGACACGTCGGCCGCGGCGGACGTACCGTATGCCGTATGCGCCAGCGAAGCGGCCCGTTCAATGATGGGGAAAAACAGATCCGTCTCGAAATTGTTCTTCGTATGCTGCATCACCGCGGCGAGGCGTTCCAGCCCAGCGCCGGTATCAATATTTTTCTTTGCCAGCGGCAGGTACGAGCCGTCTTTCTGCCGGTCAAACTGGCTGAATACCAGATTCCAGATTTCGAGGAAGCGGTCCCCGTCGCCGCCCATCTGATTTTCCGGATCCGTGCCGAATTCTTCGCCCTGATCGTAGAAAATTTCCGAGTCCGGGCCGCAGGGTCCTTCGCCGATTTCCCAGAAATTATCGCTCAGGGGATAAATGTGGGTTTCCGGTATGCCGATCATCTTTTGCCAGTAATCGTACGCTTCCTGGTCATCGGGATAAATGGTGACGTAGAGTTTCTCTTTCTCCAGCTTCAGCACTTCCGTGAGAAATTCCCACGCCCAGGTGATGGCTTCTTTCTTGAAATAATCGCCGAAAGAGAAATTGCCCAGCATTTCAAAAAACGTGTGATGACGCGCGGTATGCCCCACGTTTTCAATGTCTCCGGTGCGGATGCACTTCTGGCTGGTGGTGACGCGGTGGCGCGGAGGCTCCACTTTGCCCGTGAAGAAAGGCTTGAGCGGCGCCATGCCGGCCCCGATAAGCAGAAGGCTCGGGTCATTCTGCGGAATCAGGGAATAACTGGGCAGCCTCAGATGCCCTTTGGATTCAAAAAATGAGAGATAATTCTCCCGGATCTCATTGCCCTTCATTCTATTCCTCCTTGTACCGTATGCGGTGAGATATCAGTATTTCAATTATACACGAGAGGAAAAGGCTGGTAAAGAAACGCCCTTCAGTAGCCCAGGTCCTCCCCTACGAGAATGACGCGGATGCGGCCGGGGATCATGCTGTTTCTCGTGATGACCAGATCGCTGCAGATGCAGCCGTCCATGAGGCAGTCCCGGCAGATCCCATCCCGCCGGCACGGCGTGTCCCCGGGAAACCGGAGCGCATTGACGGGCGCCGCGGTATGGCGCACCCGGCTGACCGCCGCCTCCATATCGGCACAGAGCTTATTCATGCCTGCAATGACAAGCACATGATCCGGCCCGTAGCAGAGCGCCGCCACGCGCGGCCCCCGCCCGTCCAAATTGACGAGGATTCCGTCTTCGGTGATGGCATTCGTGCTCATGAGATAGTAATCCGCAGAAAAGCAGGCCCGTTCGAGCGCTTTCTTTTCTTCCACATTCCGCGCCGCGTCCCGGTCGATGGCCCTGTACGGACCGCAGAGGACGGCCTCTTTCAGGCCGATCTCCTCGATGCTCATGCTGCCGCCCCATCCGACGGACGCGCCCTCAGGAAGATGCGCCAGCGCAAGGGAAAGCGCCTCTTCCTTTGTTTCCGCATATTCGCCGTCCATATGGCGGCGGCGCAGCGCCGCGATGACTTTCTCCGCCGCCATGCGGTTTCTTTTTTTGATATGTGCATCCATTGTCATTCTTCCTCCAGTCTGTCTCTTACCGAACGGATAACCGCGAGCTTCTGCCCGAGGTCCCGGTACGTTTCTTCATCATAATCGCCGTACAGGATGGCTTCGCCTTTTCCCGCGGCGGTAAGCACATTCCCTTCCGGATCAATGAGCATGGAATGGCCGCCCAGCTCCACTCCGTGATAAGCCCCGGACATATTCACCGCGCATATATACATGCCGTTTTCAATGGCCCGCGCGCGGGCAAGCACTTCCCAGCGGCTCACATGGAGAAGCGGCCATGAGGCCGGCACAAGAACGAGCGTCGTCCCTTTTTTCGCCATGGCGCGGAAAAGCTCGGGGAAATAGAGCTCGTAACACACCGCCATGCCGCAGGCAATGCCGCCGATATCCGTCTGCATGGCATGCGTCCCGGGTTTCATCAGCTCCGACTCCAGATACCCGTAAAACAGATGGCGCTTGCTGTAGTGGCCCTGTATGCGCCCGTCCGGCCCGAATACGAGTCCCGTATTGGTAAGCGCGCCCCGATGCGCAATGGGTAATGTCCCTGCCGCAAGGGTCACGCGATGCGCCCGCGCAAAGGCCGCCAGCCCTTCGATCAGCGCATCGCCCGGGCGGGTTGCCTGCTCTCCGATGCGCCGGAAATCATAGCCGATCGTCCACAGTTCGGGAAGCACGAGCAAATCGCAGCGCGGCGCGGCCTCTTCGAGAAGCCGGAACGCATGCCGGATATTCCGCTCCTTCTCCCCGCTTTCGATGCTCATCTGAACCAGTCCGATACGCATGCGCGCTCCTCCTTTCATACGCCGTTTCGCGTGTTGCCTCTATTATATGCGCCCGGGATAAAAAAAAGAAACACAGCGCGCTGTGCTTCTTTTTTTTATCCAATTATTTTCCGTCCAATTATAAGATGCGTCTCGCCCCGATGTAGCAGTCAGACCAGTAGCCGCTGGTCATATCCGCTACGGCGATGCCCTGGCTGGTGGTGGCGCTGATAAAGTGTCCGTCTCCCATATAAATTCCCGAATGAGACACGCCGTCTTCATAGGTGGAGAAGAAAACCAGATCCCCCGGGCGAAGCGCGCCGCGGGACACAGTCTGTCCGAAATGATACTGCTCATCCGCCGCCCGGGGAAGTGCCACGCCTTTTTTGCGGAATACGTACTGAATGAATCTGGAACAGTCAAAGCCATCCGTACTGGCTCCGCCGAAGAGATAGGGAATGCCGATATATTTCTGCGCTTCCGCTGTCACCGCAAGCGCAGTCTGCCCCGCAAAGGTGCTTTTCTGCACATCCGGTGAAAAAGCGCTGCGGCTTTGCGGATTGGGCTGCCAGCTGAGGGTCTGTCTTCCGTTTTCCTGCTTTTTCGTCACGATGCGGTACGCCGGCATCTCCGCGCCGGTGAGAGCCCGATATGTCGCCGGCCCCACCACGCCGTCCGCGGCGAGATGGTGCCGGGACTGAAACTGCCGCACCGCCCGCGCTGTCGCCGGTCCGTAGCTGCCGTCCTGCGCTACATCATAGCCTGCGGCGGCCAGATTCCGCTGCAGTTCACGCACCGGCGCGCCGGAATCGCCCAGCTGCATGGCCGCGCTTCCCGCCCCTGCCGTCAAAACAAGAAATCCCGTCAAAACCAGCTTTTTCCAATCCTGCATACGCCCTCGTTTCTCCCGGCTTTCCCGCGGGTCCTTCCCGCGCCGGGTTCATGCTCCTATGTCATTCTGTATTTCTCTGTTTTGAAATTCTTTAGAAAGTTCTCCATTTATCCTGTGTTTATACCATTGATTTATATTTTAGCACAAACTGGCGTCGATGTCACAGCGTTATTCCATTTCCCCCGCACCGTAACGCCGGCCGCTGATGAAGTTGCGATCCACCATGATGTCAATGTGATACTTCGGATTGACCTCTTTCATCTCTGCATCCAGCGCGGCATAAATTTCCTCGTCGGTCTTTCTGCATTTTCCGGTAAACGTCAGTTCAAATGATAAATGGATCTCCGCAGGCGTCTCTTCCACAAAAAAATCATGATAGGCCAAAGGCAGCTGCGTCCGGTAAATCGCCGCCTCCAGATCGCGCATATACAGTCCCTCATTGGGATTGCTCACCGCCTTCGGGTCCATGTGGAGCACGGCCTGCATATGATATTTCGCCTTGATCTGCTCCATGAGGTTTTCCGCCAAGTTGTGCGCTTCCACCAGATTCATGCGGCTGTCCATTTCCACGTGCGCGGAGAGGAACTGATTCTCCGGTCCGTAGTCATGAAGAATCAGATCATGCACGCCGTAAATGCCGGGAAGCGACAGCATGAATTGTTCGATATCCCGGTACATGGCCGCATCCGGCGGCGCGCCGATGATGGAGTTCACCGCATGCTTCAAAATGCTGTATCCCGTATAGATGATGGCCAGCGCCATGATGACGCCCATGTATCCGTCAATGTGGTATCCCGTGAATTTCTCCGCAAGCACCGCCGCCAGAACACCTGCCGTAGAAAGCACATCCGAAACGGAATCAGCGCCATATGCGCTGAATGCCTCCGAGCCGGTAGAACGCTCTGCCGCGCGGTACACCAGCGTAAGCAGAAGTTTTCCGGCGATGCCCACCGCAAGAACCGCCACAAGAAGTGGACTGAACACAATGGGCTCCGGATCGAGAATTTTCTGCCCGGAATCGATGATCAGAGAAATCCCCACATACAGCACCGCCGCCGCCATGACCGTGGAATTGAGATATTCCAGCCGCCCGTGTCCAAAAGGATGCTCCTTGTCCGACGGTTTGGCCGCGTAATAAAACGTAAGCAGCAGCAGGAATGTGGATCCCACGTCCGTAACATTGTTGAATCCGTCGCCCACCACGGCGATAGAGCCGCTCTGCCATCCCATGAAAATTTTTGTCAGACCGAGCAGCGCGTCGATCGCCATGCCGGCGAGGCAGAACGCATATGCCCGATGTTGTCTGGACTGCAATGCAATCATACGTCTCCTTTCCCGGGAAGAGCCTTTCTGAAAAGCCCTCCCGCCCTGAACGTTTCCCCTATGGCAAAGGGCCCTCTTTGCAGAGAGCCCTTTCGCAGAGACCGCCGTTCATTCAGCCTTCATATTTGTCAAAATCCAGCTGATTCAGAATATCCCGAAGATTCACCAGTTCTTCTTTTGTCAGCGTCAAGCCTTTCGTCATGGACGTGTGATCCGCGTCCCACGAACGGAGATCAAACTTCGGACTCCGTCCGTTCCAGCTCGTATAGGTCAGCTGTTTTTTCCACCCGTTGGAACTGACAGACAGATCGCCCAGCTCTTCCATGATTTCCACACTGATTTTTGTAGGCATGCGTTCTCACCTCAGTAAAAATATTGTGATTATCCTATCACAGTTCATACGGAAAAATCAAGAAAGCAGTGTGTAAAAATGCATTAAATTTATATGCCGTCAGACGTCAAAAGCCGCACGGAAAGTGACACGCGCGGCAGAGCCTTCATTGCGGCAAGAAAAAAAGCAGGCTCTGCCTGCCTTTTCCTATGCTTTTCGCGCTTCATACTGCGCGTGAAACCGCTCGCGGAATTCCGTGAAGCACCCCGCCAGAATGGCCTGCCGCATATCGCGCATGAACTGCAGAAGAAAATACAGATTGTGAATGGTGAGCAGACGCAGCGCCAGCGTTTCTTCCGCCTTGTACAGGTGCCGGATATACGCTCTCGAAAAATGGCGGCAGGTGTAGCATCCGCACCCTTCTTCCAGCGGTCCGAAATCCCGTTCATACTGTTTGTTCTTGATGTTCATCCGGCCCGTATGCACCATGACCATGCCGTTCCGGGCAACGCGCGTGGGGAAAACGCAGTCGAACATATCGACGCCGCGCGCTACGCCTTCCACAAGGCAATCCGGCGTGCCTACGCCCATGAGATACCGCGCCTTGTCTTTCGGAAGCCACTGGATGGTATATTCCAGAATATCATACATAAGATCATGCGGTTCTCCTACGGAAAGCCCTCCGATAGCGAGGCCGTCGAAAGGCAGAGACGCGATCTGCTCCGCGCTCCGCCGGCGCAGGTCTTTATACATGCCGCCCTGTACGATCCCGAACATTCCCCGGTCTTCCCGGGTATGGGCTTTGATGCACCGTTCCGCCCAGCGCGCGGTGCGTTCCGTAGACTGCTCCGCGTAGGCGTGGTCTGCCGGATAAGGGATGCATTCGTCGAAAGCCATGGCGATATCGCTCCCCAGATCTTCCTGCGCCTTCGTAGCGACTTCCGGAGAAAGGAACTGGAGCGACCCGTCAATATGGGACCGGAAATAAACCCCTTCTTCCTTGATTTTCCGCATGGCGCCGAGACTGAATACCTGGAAACCGCCGCTGTCGGTAAGGATGCCTCCGTCCCAGTTCATAAACCGGTGGAGTCCGCCGGCTTCCCGGATGAGCGGCGTCCCCGGCCGGAGAAAGAGATGATACGTATTGCCCAGAATAAACTGCGCGCCCATATCGTGCAGCTCCTCCGGCGTGAGCGTCTTTACCGTGGCCTGTGTGCCCACAGGCATGAACATGGGCGTCTGAAAAGTGCCGTGCGGCGTATGCAGGAGTCCTGCCCGCGCGCAGGTCTTTGCGTCTTCTGCGATGAGTTCGTAACGTATAACCATGGAAACCTCAGCGGATAAACATGGCGTCGCCAAAACTGAAGAACCGGTATTTCTGCCGCACCGCTTCTTCGTACGCCGCAAGAATATGCTCCCGCCCGGCAAAGGACGCCATCATCATGATAAGCGTCGACTCAGGAAGATGGAAATTGGTGACAATGGCGTCCACAATGTGCCACTGATAGCCGGGATAGATATAAAGCTGCGTCCAGCGGCTCCCCGCCTCCACGCGGCCGCTCTGGCCCGCCGATTCCAGCGTGCGTACCGACGTGGTCCCCACGGCGACGATGCGCCGTCCTTCGTCTCTGGCACGGTTGATTTCGTCGGCCGCCTCGTCCGACACGGTGTACCACTCCCGGTGCATTTCATGGTCTTCGATATTTTCTTCCGAAACAGGCCGGAAGGTGCCGATGCCCACATGAAGTGTCACAAAAAGAAGTTTCGCGCCGCGCTGCTTCATTTCCTCCAGCAGTTCCGGCGTAAAATGCAGTCCCGCCGTGGGCGCTGCCGCCGAGCCCTTGTATTTTGCATATACCGTCTGGTACTGGCTCTTGTCTTCCAGTTTTTCGTGAATATAAGGAGGCGTGGGCATTTCGCCGATCTGATCCAGCAGATTATCCCAGTCGCCGTCGTAAGTGAAGCGCACCCGCCGGCCGCCGAAATCCGTGCGGTCCAGCACCTCGCACCGCACGTGCTCGGAAAATGTGATCACTTCCCCGGGAAGAGCTTTCTTGCCGGGGTTCACCAGCACTTCCCACTCGTCGTTCCCCTTCGGCGTCAACAGGAGCACCTCCACCCGGCCTCCGGTGCTGCGCGTACCGAAAAGCCGCGCGGGAATGACCTTCGTATTATTAAAAACAAAAACATCCCCCGGGCGGATTTCATCCAGAATATCCCGGAACGTGTGATGCGCCCATTCGCCGGTATTCCTGTCCAGCGTCATGAGCCGGCAGGAGTCTCTCGGCTCCGCCGGCGTCTGGGCGATCAGCTCTTTGGGCAGATTGTAATTGAATTCTTCCAGTTTCATTCTCTGTTCCTTCTCAATAGATCTTTTCTACTTTGGTGCCCGTGAAATAATGGGTCAAAATGGTTTTATAATAGTCTTTTCCGCCGCCGTGCTTCGCCGCCATGGCTTCCGCGCCCCACTGAGAGAGCCCGAGGCCGTGTCCCGCGCCGTAGCCGGTGATGACCACGTTCTTTCCTTTGACCTCCAGATCAAAGAGGGTGCTGCTCAGCCCGAACCAGCTCTTCATCTGATCTCCCGTGACGGTTTTCTTTCCCTTGCTGCCTTCCACGGTAAACGAGGTCACCCGTCCGGACACGCCGCGGTCCTTGACTTTCATGGGGCCTTTCTTTAATTTGGAGAGCTGAATCTTTTTCAGGCTTCCCACGCCGACCGCATTCTGAAACTGCGTCAGCGTCACGGTTTTCGTCCACGGCTGGTTCACGACAGACGAACTTTCTTCCTTCACGCCGCGCAGGTAGGAAATCCGGCTGCCCCATACGTTCTCGCTGTTTTCCGTGTAGCCTCCGCCGTTGGAATGAAACACCGCATCGATGGCCTTGCCGCCGCTGGTGACGATCTCGCCCGCCGTGGCCGCGATGGCGTTGTTCGTCGCCGCCGATTCCACCGCCGTGCCGCGGTACACCTGCGAGCGGGTGTCGTCGGTCACGTCGTAGCCCGCGTCGCGGTAGCCGTCCCGGTGATACACCGCGTAGGTGCGCGCCGCCACAGCCTGCGCCTTCAGCGCGTCTTCATGCCACGAAGGAGACACTTCGCTCGGCACGACGCCGCAGAGATAGTCCTCCATGGAAACGGCGTTCACAACGGTGAGGCCGTCTGCATAGGCCGAAGGGAGCAGCTTGATATCTCCCCGGTAGGTATTGCCCTTCACGGAGAGCGCGGCGTTCTTTTCGTCTTTCGGGGAAAGATACACCGGACCGGGCTTCTTCTTGCCATTGAGGACTACCTGCTTTCCATCCCGTTTCGCCGTGACAGTCTGTCCTTTCTTGAACGTCTGCCAGGTTTTGCCGTCCGCTTTCGCTTCACAGTCGGCGAGACATTTCACGGAGACCGTCCCCTGGCCGGAGAGAAGGCCCACTTCGATAACAGGGCCCTTTTCATCCGCCTTGAGACTGCGCACCGCCTCTTTTGCAGATGACGCCGTCTGCGTCTGTGCTTTCTGCACGGTCCGCGTGACCGTCTTCCGGGACGTCTCTCCCTTGAGAGAGCCCGCTTCCGCCGCGCCGCTTCCCAGCGTGACCGCCGCCAGGAGCGCCGCTGTGATGATCCAGTATTTTTTCATATGCATTACCTTCTGAAAAACAGGTTGAGGAGAATCGTACCGATGAGACTGACCAGGGCACAGCTCACGATGGGAAAATAAAAATCGGTCTGTCCCCGGGAAATATGGATGTCGCCGGGCAGATGGCCCAGAAAATTCAGCCGCCCGCCGAAGTAGAAAAACAGTCCCGCCGCGAAAATCGCGGCCCCGAGAATCATTAAAAGTCTGCCGGTCTGCATGTCATCCCTCGAATAAAGAATGATCGTCCGCATGCCACGGAATCCCCAGATGTTCATACGCCGCGCGGGTCGCCATACGGCCCCGGGGCGTGCGCGTAAGAAAGCCGATCTGCATGAGATACGGTTCGTATACGTCTTCGATGGTAGCCCGTTCTTCACTCACCGACGCAGCAATGGTATCGATGCCCACCGGACCGCCGCCGAATTTCTCAATGATGGTCTCCAGCACTTCCCGGTCCGTCCTGTCCAGGCCGAGCCGGTCCACATGAAGCGCCGCCAGCGCATTCGCCGCAATGTCATGCGTGATCACGCCGCTCCCCATGACCTGCGCAAAATCACGCACCCGCTTCAACAGCCGGTTGGCGATGCGCGGCGTTCCTCTTGACCGGCGGGCAATTTCCTCCGCGCCGCCGTCTTCTATGGGAATGCCGAGGATGCGGGACGCCCGGCTCACGATCTGCTTCAATTCCTCCGGCTCATAGAACTGCATACGGAAAATGATGCCGAACCGGTCGCGCAGCGGCGCCGCCAGCGCGCCCGCCCGGGTCGTGGCCCCGATGAGCGTAAAAGGAGGCAGATTGATGCGGTACGACCGCGCGCCCGGCCCCTTTCCCATGATGATATCCAGAGAAAAATCCTCCATGGCCGGATAGAGTATTTCTTCCACGCTCCGGTTCAGGCGGTGAATTTCATCAATGAACAGCACATCGTGCGCTTCCAGATTGCTCAGAATCGCCGCCAGATCGGCGGGACGCTCAATGGCAGGGCCGCTGGTGATGCGGAAATTCACGCCCAGCTCGTTGGCGATGATATTCGCCATGGTGGTCTTCCCGAGGCCGGGCGGCCCGTAAAGCAGGACATGGTCCAGCGCTTCGCTGCGGGAGCGGGCTGCCTGGATGTATACGGACAGATTCCGCCGCATATCGGACTGCCCCACATAATCCGCCAGCGTTTTCGGTCGGAGCGACTGCTGCCACTCGTCTTTTTCCGTTTCCTCCCGCGCCACGATGCGCGCCGTTTCCGACGCTTTCTCCGTTTTTTTCGGGCGGAGGCTTTTCACTTCCTCGATCATGTCATATCCTCATTTTTCCCAGTTCCCGCAATGCCGCGCCGATGAGCGCCGCCGGATCCGCGAAACGATCCGCCAGCGCCTGCACGACCGGCACGACCTCCTCCGGACGGTATCCCAGCGAGCACAGCGCCGCCACCGCTTCCGACGCGGGCGTACCGTCCGTCCCCGGCAACGCGCTGTATCCGCCGGCCGCATCCGTGGCGGGAGCCATCCTGTCCTTCAATTCGAGAAGGAGCCGTTCCGCGGTCTTTTTTCCGATGCCGGGCAGCTTCGTCAGCGCCGCCACATCCTGATTGTGCACAGCCAGGCTGAACGCGCCGGGCTTCATGGCAGACAGAATCCCCATAGCCACTTTCGGCCCGATTTTCGACACGGAAATCAGCAGCAGGAATAGATCATACGCTTCCTGGGTCAGAAATCCATAAAGGGTCAGCGCGTCTTCCCGCACCGCAAGATACGTGAGGAGCCGCGCTTCTTCCCGGAGGGTCAGCTCCTGGCGGTCCCTGTCGGAAATATAGACGCGGTACCCGATGCCCCCTGCCTCGATAAAACAGCTGTCCTCAAAAATCGCGGTGATAACGCCGCGGATATATCCTATCATGTAGATCTCCTGAAAATAGCTTCATGCTCCGTGCGGTAAATGGCAGTGAGTCCGATAGCCAGCGCATCTGCCGCATCGTCCGGATCAATTTTTTCCGTGATGCCCATCATGCGCATCACCATATCGATGACCTGCCGCTTTTCCGCGCGGCCATAGCCGACGACCTGCTGTTTCACCTGCAGGGGCGTGCATTCAAAGAGAGGCACTTTTTTCTCATATCCGGCGAGCAGGATGACGCCCCGCGCCTGCGCTACCGCGATGGCTGTGGTGATATTCCGATTGAAATACAGCGTCTCCACGCCCATGACCTCCGGCTGGTACGCATCAATGAGCTGGCATACGCCGGTATGGACGATGGCCAGCCGTTCCGACGGACTTTTATCGGGAAAGGTTTCAATGACGCCGTAATCCACAGCCGTAATTCGTCCGCCTTCTTTGTCAACGATGCCAAATCCGCACCGCCCGGTCCCCGGATCGATTCCCAGTGCGCGCATGCTCCTCCTTCTACCGGACAGTCCGCCGGCCATGTTCCGCGTTCCGCGGTCTTTGCCATTTCATTATACCACAGCGCCGCATCCGCCCCGCGCATAGAAAAAACACGGCCCGACCAAAGGCAGAGCCGTGCTTCTGTATCCGTTTTACGGAAGGCCGTCTTCCAGCAGATGCAGATAATGCTTCTGCAGATTGGCCGTAACCTTGCCGATTTTCCCATCGCCCACCGGCTGCCCGTCAATAGACAGCACAGGAACGACGCCCGCTTCAGAATTGGTGAGGAACACTTCCTCGGCGCTCATCATCCGCTCCTTCGTGACGAGCTGATTCTCCTGCTCCGGCTCAATGAGAGTCACACCGCAGGTAGGCGCCACGCGCGTGAAAATCAACTGGCGGGTAATGCCCTTCAGCATGAAATTGTCTGCTTTCCGCGTCCAGATCACGCCGTCCTTCACGATAAACAGGTTGGAATGCGTCGCTTCCGTAACAAGGCCGTCCCGGATATAAATTGCATCGTACGCCCCTTTTTTCTGCGCCGCCGCCCGGTCCATGATATTCGGCAGCATATTGAGGCTCAGAATGTCGCAATGCGGCCACCGCGTATCGTCCATGGTGACGCACGCTACGCCCTGCTGCGCTTTTTCCACCGCCGCCGTATCAAGAGAACGGGCGTAGACCAGCGTATTCGGCTTCATGGCCATGCGTCCGGGAATGCCGAATTCATGCGGCCCTGCACCGCGGGTGACCGTCAATATGAGATACCCTTCTTCGATGGCGTTTTCTTCCGCGATGATCTCATGGATTTCCGTAAATTCATCCGGCGCGATGACTGCGCGGATCCCCAGGAGGCGCATGGAGCGGTACAGCCGGTCCACATGATAGGACAGCGCAAAAGGATGCCCCTTATGCACGCGGATCCATTCGTAGCAGCCGTCGCCAAACTGGAATCCTCTGTCATCCGCGTTCAGCACATTGGCAAAATCGTAATAATACTGGTGATTGTAGAAAATCGTAGCCTTTGTATCCGCCATGACTTCCTCCCCCTTTTATGCTTTGCGGAGTTCTTTGACCTTCGCAATGAATGCCGGCAGAAATTCCTTCAGATCCGCCACTACGGCGTAATCTGCCATTTCCATAATGGGTGCGGTCTTATCCCGGTTCACGGCAATGAGAATATCCGCTTTGACGCCGCACATATGCTGCATGGCGCCGGAAATCCCAAAGCCGAAATAAATGTGCGGTGCGACCGATTTTCCGGTCTGCCCGATCTGGCTGCCGTGAGGCTCCCAGCCCAGTTCGCAGATGGGACGGCTCGCGCCCACGCTGCCGCCGAGAAGATCGGCCAGCTCGTGAAGCAGCGCCCATTCTTCCTCACTATGGATGCCGCGCCCGCCGGCGACGATGATCTGCGCCTCTTCGATGGGATTCTCTTCTTTCGGCGCGGGAATGATTTCTTTCAGAATTGTTCCCAGATCATCCCCGGTCAGAGCCGGAGCCACGTCGATGATTTCCCCCGTGCGGGACGGATCGCGCTCCGGCAGGTCAAAAGTGCCCGGGCGTACCGTTCCCACCTGCGGGCGGTACAGCGGGCTGATAATATCCGCCATGATGTTGCCGCCCATGGCCGGCCGGGACCAGACGATGAGCCCCGTCTTTTCGTCAACGGAGAGTTCCGTCACGTCCGCGGTGACCCCGCAGACCACGGCAGACGCAATGCGCGGAGCCAGATCGCGGCCGTACGGCGTCGCCGCAAAGAGGATGGCGCTGGGCTTCTTTTCCTTCAGAAGCGCGCCCAGCGCTTTTTCGTAAGCCTTGCCGTCGTAGTGGGCGAGAACCGGGCTGTCGATGACATAGACGACATCGGCACCGCAGGCGATAAGATCCGCCGCTTTTTCCCGGATGCCGCTTCCCATGAGGACCGCTTCGACTTTGTCGCCGGTGGACGCCGCCAGTTTTCTCGCTTCGCCCAGCAGTTCCGCCGTGACATTTTCCACTTCGCCGCCGCGCACTTCGGCGATGACATAAATTCCCTTATAATCAGAAAAATCCATCGCGGACCTCCTTAAATGACATGAACCTTCGCCAGCGCATCAGCGAGCTGAGCCGCCGCATCCTCCGCAGACTGGCCTTCAATTTTCAGATTCTCCTTTTTCGGCGGCACGACCGTCCGGATGCCGCGCACCTGCGTGGGCGAGCCCTTGAGGCCGATTCGTTCCGGTTCGACGTCCAGATCCGCCGCCGTGATCTGATGGATTTCCGTTTCATACTTCCGGAGAATGCCCAGCACAGAAGGATAACGAGGCGTATTGAGCGCCGGCGCTGCCGTAACGAGCGCGGGCCGCTTCAATTCCAGCACTTCACAGCCTTCGCCTACCTGACGGGTTACGATGGCTTTCCCGTCTTCCCATGCAAAGCCCACGGCAGAGCTCACGTCGGCAATGCCCAGCATAGCCGCCACTTCCGGTCCCACCTGCGCGGTATTGCTGTCAATGGATTCCTGCCCGCAGAAAATCAGGTCGAAATCATTGCCCAGCTTGCGGATGACCGCAGCGAGCGTATAGCTGGTAGCCAGCGTATCCGCCCCGCCGAAGGCGCGGTCCGTGATCAGATACACGTCATCCGCTCCCATGGACACCGCTTCCAGAAGCACCGCGCCCGCCTGCGGCGGTCCCATGGTGATCACGGTCACCGTGCCGCCGGTCTGGCTCTTCAGAGCAAGCGCCGCTTCCAGCGCATTTCTGTCGCAGGGATTCAGGATACTGTTCGCGTTATTCCGATTCAGCCGCCCCGTATTCGGATCGACCTCCATTTTCGACGTGTCCACGACCTGCTTTACACAAACGAGAATTTTCATATTGTCCCCCTTCTGTGTGGAATGATGAAAGGAAATACTCTTTTACATTGATTTAAGTATAGCTGAACAGCGTTTTTTTTTCCAGTTATTTCCTGAAATGCGGGCTGCCGCGCGGACGCGGACGTTTCATCACCGGAAAAACAGCCTTCGTTCCGCCTCCGCGTCACTTCTTTTTTCTGCAAAAAGAAAACCTCCGGCACAGGCCGAAGGTCCTTTTCCCCACAGATTAATATTCTTCGTAGAGCGGATATTTTCTGCAGAGCGCCGCCACGCGGACGCGCGCGTTTTCTTTCACCGCTTCTTCTTCCGGCGCTTTCAGCACGGCGCTGATGATGTCGGCGATTTCCCGGAAATCTTCTTCCACGAGGCCTCTCGTCGTCAGGGCCGGCGAACCGAGACGGATGCCGCTCGTCACGAAAGGCGAGAGCGTTTCAAAAGGAATGGTGTTTTTATTGCAGGTGATGCCCACTTCGTCAAGCACGCTCTGGGCGATTTTACCGGTAATGCCGATGCCCGTGAGATCCGCCAGCAGAACATGGGTGTCCGTGCCGCCGGAAACGATGCGGATGCCGTTTTTCTGCAGCTCTTCGGCGAGCACTTTTTCATTCTTCCTGATCTGCTTGGCGTATGCCTTGAAGGAATCTTCCAGATCCTCTCCGAAGGCGACAGCCTTGGCCGCGATGACGTGCATGAGAGGACCGCCCTGCATGCCCGGGAAAACCGCCTTGTCGATGGCCTTCGCATATTCTTCGCGGCACATGATGATCCCGCCTCTCGGTCCGCGAAGCGTTTTGTGCGTGGTGGTAGTCACGATGTCCGCCCACGGCACCGGGCTCGGATATTCACCGCCTGCAACGAGGCCGGCAAAATGCGCCATGTCCACCATGAACAGCGCCCCCACTTCTTTTGCGATGGCCGCCATGCGTTCAAAGTCGATGATGCGGGAATACGCGCTGGTGCCGCCGATAATGAGTTTCGGCCGCACTTCCTTCGCCGTCTTCTCCATGGCATCGTAGTCGATCAATTCGTCTTCCCGGCGCACGCCGTAAGGCACCACGTGGAAATAATTTCCGGAAATATTTACCGGACTCCCGTGGGACAGATGGCCGCCGTCAGTCAGATTCATACCCATGACGGTGTCGCCGGGCTTCAGCAGTCCGTAATAGACGGCAAAATTGGCCTGCGAACCGGAATGAGGCTGTACATTCACATGATCCGCGCCGAACAGCTCCTTTGCACGGTCAATAGCGAGCTGCTCCACCTTGTCCACATATTCGCAGCCGCCGTAATACCGCTTGCCCGGATATCCTTCAGCGTATTTATTGGTGAGGACGCTCCCCTGCGCTTCCATAACCGCGTAGCTCACGATATTTTCGGAAGCGATCATCTCCAGTTTGTCTCTCTGACGGTTCAGTTCTTCCTGGATGGCGCTGTATACCGCGCTGTCATCTTTGAGATGTTTCATCATCTTGCCATTCTCCTTCCGAAGAGCATTCTCTTCTGACTCTGCTGTGATTCTGCGTCTGCCTGACGCTGTATATTGAACCGCCGCGATTCCCCCGCGCGGACGGATTCAACCGTTATGGCTGCGGACGGCTTTCCCGGCTGTAGCAGGCCCGTTCGCCGCCGATAAGCGGCGGTCTGGTGCGCGCCGCTGCGACGAGGGCGTTTCCCACATGATTGTGCGCCAGCCTCACCGGCACTGCCACCCGGCGGAGATGCATGCCGATCATGGTGAGGCCAATATCCAGCCCGCCATAGGCGCGCACTTCCTCCACCACCACGGGATCTCGGAAATGATCGTACGCATTGGCGGCAAAAGCGCCTCCCGCATGAAGCCAGGGGACAACGGTCACCTCTTCCAGTCCGAAATGGTCCATGGTTTCCCGCTCCACCACGAGCGCCCGATTCAGATGCTCGCAGCACTGCACAGCCAGGCGGAGCCCGTACGCATCTGCCGTTTTCATAAGCGCGGTCACTACCGCCGTGCCCACCTCATAAGAACTGTCTTTTCCGATATGTCCGCCGCGGATTTCACTGGACGACCCGCCGATAACAATCAGATCGCCCCGGCGGAACTGCGCCGTGTCAATCAGCTCGCGGAAAGCCGCTTCCGCCTCTTCTCCCAGCTTCTCAATCATGCCGTTCCCTTCTTTCAATGTCCGCAATTTTATCGATGCGCCGCTGGTGGCGTCCGCCTTCAAACGGCGTATCGAGGAACGTATCCAGAATCATCTCCGCCAGACCCGGTCCGGTGACGCGCGCGCCCAGGCAGAGTACATTCGCATCATTGTGCGCCCGCGTAAAATGCGCGGAAAAAGTTTCCCCGCAGAGCGCCGCGCGGATGCCGTTCATCTTATTGGCGGACATGCTCATGCCAATCCCCGTGCCGCAGATGAGCACCGCAAAGTCCGCCTTCCCCTCCTGGACAAGACGACACGCCTTTTCTGCAAAATCAGGATAATCACAGGACGCTTCGCTGTCCGTGCCGCAGTCCGTAACGGCAGCCTGTCTTTCTTCCAGATGATTTTTCAGCAATTCTTTCAGGGCAAATCCGCCGTGATCGCTGGCAATGGCAAGTTTCATGGCTATCTCCTCTCCCGATTTCCGTACACCGCAGCCTCAATGCAGCGCCAATATGTATACACTATATTTCATCTGTGTTTTCCACAATAATATGATATCCCGATGCCTTCGTCAAGCGGTTCATGATGGCAAGGCCCAGTCCGGATGCGGCGATGCCTTCGCCGATGATCTGGTCAACCGGATGCGCATTGAAATAATGCAGTCCTTCAAAGAGCCGGTGCGCCATCGCATTTTCGTCTCCGCGAGCGCCCCATATAAAAACCGCCGCACCGTCAGGCAGTTTTGCCGCAGTCTCCTCACTTACAAAAAAGCCATAGGTCCGGTCCGTTTTTTCCGCAAAAGCCAGGATCGCCGCTTCCGTTTTGGCCGCATCCCCCGTGTATACCGTGAGCGGAGCCGACGGCGCATAATGCCGGTATTTCATCCCCGGCGCTTTCGGATGGGCGTCTCCGGACTGGATGCCCGGATCGATATCTACCGGAGCATACGCCTCAAGCGCTTCCACGGGCAGTCCTCCCGGCCGATAAATGGTAATGCGGCCGCCCGCACAGGACACAATGGTAGACTCCACGCCGATGCGGCAGGGCCCGCCGTCAATGATGGCGTCAATGCGTCCTCCCAGATCGTTCAGGACGTCTTCCGCCGACGTGGGACTCGGCCGGCCGGACAGATTGGCGCTCGGCCCGGCGACAGGAACGCCCGCCGCGCGGATAAGCGCCTGCACCGCCGGATGCACCGGACAGCGGAGAGCCACCGTATCCAGTCCGCCGGACGTCTCCGGTGGGATGCAGGGTTTCTTCGGCACCACCAGCGTGAGCGGTCCCGGCCAGAAATCAGCCATGAGCTTCCGCTCCAGAGGCGACAGCTCCGCCGCCAGCGTCTCTGCCTGCGCCGCATCCGCTACATGGACGATCAGGGGATTATCCGACGGGCGTCCCTTGGCCGCATAGATTTTTTTTGCGGCTTCTCCATCGAGCGCATTGCCCCCAAGGCCGTACACCGTCTCCGTAGGAAACGCCACGAGACCTCCCCGCCGGATGACGGCCCCCAGTTCTTTTACTTTTTCTGCAAAATTCTCCGCTGCGGCGGAGACCACTTCCGTTTTCATAATCTGCCTTCTTTATATGATTGACTTCTGCACGTCTCCCGGATTTCGGGCACATACCGCACGGTCGACGCCTCCATAATCGGAAATATGCCGGATGTCTGTAAAGCCCCCCGCCGCCAGAATCCGGCCGACCTCCTCCGCCTGTCCGATGCCCACTTCCGCCGCGAGGAGCCCGCCCGGCTTCAGATGACGCGCCGCGCTTTCCCCGAGCGCCCGGTAAAACCGGAGGCCGTCATCGCCTCCGTCAAGCGCAATCCTCGGTTCCCGGCGCACTTCCGGCGCAAGACCGGCGATATCCCCTGAAGGGATGTACGGCGGATTGCTTACGATGATGTCGAATCGTTCTTCCTCCGCCACGGCATGGAGGAAATCTCCCTGCCGGAATGTCAGGCGGTCCGCCACGCCGGCCCGTTCCGCATTGGCCCGGGCGACAGCGAGCGCTTCTTCGGAAATATCCACCGCCTCCGCGCGGGCTTCCCGGCAGTAATAGAGAAAGCTCACCGCCAGCGCGCCGCTCCCCGTCCCGAGATCCAGCAGGGAAATATCCGGAAGATGACGGTATTCCTGAATGATCTTCTCCAGCCAGGCTTCCGTATCGGGCCGCGGCACCAGCACATGTTCATTGACGCGGAACGGCAGTCCCATGAATTCTTTTTCTCCGACAAGCACCGCCGTGCAGTACCCCGCGGTGCGGCGCTGAATGAGCGTGCGGTACCGGGCGAGTTCGTCCGGGTTCAGCATCTGATCAAAATTTGTATAGAGATAAATCCGGGGCTTTCCCAGCACATATCCCAGGAGCAGCTCCGCGTCGAGCCGCGCCTCTTCAATGCCGTGCCGCTTGAAATACTCTGTCGTCCAGAGGATGATCCTCTGGATGGTCCACATCCCCTTATCTGCCATTTGCCTCTTCCTCTTTCAGGCGCGCCGCCATATCCGCCTCGATAAGGCCGTTCAGGATATCGTCCATTTCCCCGTTCATAAACTGATCCAGCTTGTAAAGAGTCTGCTTCGTGCGGTGATCCGTCACGCGCCCCTGCGGAAAATTGTATGTGCGGATTCTCTCCGACCGGTCGCCGCTGCCCACCTGTCCCTTCCGGTCCGCCGCTGTCTTTGCCTGCGCTTCATAAAGCGCCTCCGCGTAGAGCCGCGATTTCAGGATCTGCAGCGCTTTTTCCCGGTTTTGTCTCTGACTTCGTTCATTCTGGCAGGTCACCACCATGCCCGTGGGAAGATGGGTGATGCGGATGGCCGACGACGTTTTGTTGATATGCTGTCCCCCCGCGCCGGACGAGCGGTATACATCGATGCGCAGGTCGTCCCGGTTCACGTCGATATCCACATCATCCGCTTCGGGGAGAATCGCCACCGTCACCGCCGACGTATGGATGCGTCCCGCGCTTTCCGTATCCGGCACGCGCTGCACCCGATGGACGCCGCTTTCAAATTTCAGGAGAGAGTAGGCATTTTTCCCGTGAATCATGCAGGTCACTTCCTTGTAGCCGCCCAGCTCGGTTTCGTTCGCATCGGTAATTTCCGCCGTCCAGCCCTTCCGCTCTGCAAATTTCAGATACATCCGCAGCAGATCCGCTGCAAAGAGAGCCGCTTCTTCGCCTCCCGTACCCGCTCGGATCTCCAGAATCACGTCTTTCTCATCGTTGGGATCTTTCGGAATCAACAGGATATGCAGCGTCCGGTCAAGCTGCGCCATGTCCTCTTCCCGGCTGCGCAGGTCCTCTTTCGCCAGCTCGTGCAGCTCCTCCTGCGCATGGTCTCCCAGAATGGCCCTGTCCTCGTCCGCCGCGGCTTTCGCCGCCTTGTACTGCCGGTATGCAGCGACCGTCTCCGCCAGCTCCGCATGTTCCTTTGACAGAGCGCGCCACCGATTCTGATCTGCAATGACCGAAGGGTCGCTCAGCTGTATTTCCAGATTTTCAAAGCGGGATTCCATCCCGTCCAGACGTTCCGTCTGCATGCTGTATCCTCCTTATCATTCCGCCCGGGCGGCTGCTGCATCTGCCAGGCCCGCCGCGCCCCGAAGCGCTGCGGCGGCCACTTTCATCTGATCGTCATGGGGGGCTCTCGTTGTGAGAAGTTCGAGCCAGAGTCCCGGCCGATTCAGCGCACGTACAAGCGGGCTCCCCGAATCCGCCGCAAACCGTATCCACTCATAAGCCAGCCCCGCAATGACAGGGAGCAATGCGAGCCGGAGCAGCACGCGCGCGTAAAAAGGCGGCCCTCCGAAAAAAGAAAAGGCAAACAGTCCGAGCAGCATGACCATCATGAGAAAATTTGTACCGCACCGCGGATGCAGCCGGGACTGCGCCCTCACATTGGCCGTCGTAAGAGACAGCCTTTTTTCCAGACAGCGAATCGCCTTGTGCTCCGCTCCATGGTATTCCAAGACCCGCCGCATCTCCTTCCGGCGGGAAACACTCCAGATACAGCCTGGAAAAAGAGCCAGCCGGAGCAGCTCCTCTGAAAAGTTCCGGCTCGCCGCCTCTTTCCCGGTAAGCGGTTCCTCGTCCTCACCAGACGCGCCGGCGAAAAACAGGAAAGCCCGCATGCCGCACAGGAGCGATTCATAAACCGCCGGCATGCCGCGCAGCACAGGGAAACGGGTCCAGCGGCGTCTGCCCTGCGGAAGGATCTCCGCTTCCCTCCTGGTAAGAATCTCCCCGGAAAGCGTGCGCACGCAGGTGACGGCACTTCCGGGACCGCGCATCATGACGCCTTCAATGACCGCCTGTCCCCCATAGTGAATACGGTCTTTCCTGTTTTCCCGTCCAGATTCTCTCTTAGTATACCACAGGGCCGTCCGCCGAAAAAAAGGCAGAAAAAAACAGGGCGCTCGCCCTGTTTTTTATTCTCTGCCGTAACGTTTGTTGAATTTTTCAATACGGCCGCGCGCTTTACCGAAACGCTGCTGTCCCGTATAGAACGGATGGGACTTGCTGCTGATATCGATATTGATCAGCGGATATTCGTTGCCGTCTTCCCACTTTACGGTCTGATTGGACGTAGCCGTAGAACGGGTCAGGAAGGAATAGTTAGCGCCGATATCGCGGAACACGACAGGATGATAATCCGGATGGATTCCCTTCTTCACTGCTTGCACCTCATTTCACATACTTAAGATAATTCGTGAACAATTATACCAGACGCATTCCGGGAATGCAAGAAACGGCGCGGGAAATCCCGCAAAATTTCCCTGCGGCCGCCTCTTCCCCGCGCTGCCTAGAGGATGGCTTTATTTTCTTTCGCCAAATGCCGTCCTCACAGGGAAGCCGCCGTTTCGCCGCCTTCCGCCATAAGGCCTCTCAGCTTCTCCATGAACGTATGGCTGTCATTGTAGCCGATGATGCGGCCTTTCTCCATGCCGTCCCGGAACAGGATAAAGGTAGGCACACCCACCAGCTGAAACGGCTCGGCGAAGTCTTCCATGGCGTCCACGTCGACGCGGCAGAATTTCACTTCGCCGCCCATGGCTGCGTCCGCTTTCTCCAGCACGGGCGCCATCATTTTGCACGGACGGCACCACGACGCAAAGAAATCAAGGAGCACCCACCCTTCGCCGCCGCCCACGAGGGTGTCAAAGTCCGCTTCGCTGTGAATGTCGTAAATCATATTCTCTCTCCTTTTCACTGCATACCGTCCGGATCCGCGAGAATGGCGAACGCTTCCCGGCGGAACTCCGGACGCCGCGCCACCCGGACAGGCCGGAGCATCATATTCTTCAAATACCACATTTCTTCCGGCGCTTCCAGCAGGTCCGCCGCATCCGGATGACACTCGATGAGGAGAGGACAGGGCATGCCGCCCCGGGCTTTTTCCTCCTCCAGCGCATGGTGGATGCGGAGCACCACCGAAGCGGCGGACAGAATATAACCGGTGCCGCCGCACGCCGGGCAGGTTTCATAATAATTCTGCTGCAGACGGTGTGCCGTGCGTTTCCGTGTCATCTCCACGAGCCCCAGCGCCGTCATCCCCACCACGACGGTTTTTACCCGGTCTTTGGCCGTCTCCCGCCGGAGCACGGCAAGCACCGCCTCTTTCTGCTCCTTTGTGTCCATATCGATGAAGTCGATGAGGATCATGCCGCCGATGCCTCTCATGCGGATCTGCCGCGCGATCTCCACCGCGGCCTCCCGATTGACCAGAAACGCCGCTTCGCTGTGGGAAATGCCTTTCCGATGAAACGATCCGGAGTTCACGTCCACCGCGGTGAGTGCTTCCGTATAATCAATGACCAGTGATCCTCCGGAGGGCAGCGGCACCTCCCGCGCAAAGAGCCTGTCAATCTGTTCTTCCACATGATGCGTCCGGAAGATCGGCCCGGCCTCCCAGCGCACGCGTTCCGGACGGGGCAGATGTTCCTCTTCCATGAGGCGGGACAGCCGATTCTGCGTATCCCGGCTGTCCGTGATGACCGCATCCGTATCGTCCGTGAGAAAATCGCGGATGGCGCGGATCGCCAATTCGCTTCCCCTGTACAGCAGAGCCGGGCCTTTTTCCACCCGGAAGCGCCGTCCAATGACCGCCCAGAGCGCGGCGAGGCGTTGAATATCCTGCACCGCCTCTTCTTCCGGCGCGTCGTCTGCGGCAGTGCGCACGATGAGCCCCATTCCCTCCGGGCAGTGCGCCCGAGCGGCCCGGCGCAGCATCTCCCGCTTCTCTTCGGAACGGATTTTTTTCGACACGCCGATGTATGTGCTGTCCGTAAGGAGCACGGAATACCGTCCGGGCAGGCTCACTTTTCCCGTCACAAGCGGCCCCTTCGTGGGCGTGGAGTCTTTCACCACCTGCACAAGCACGGACGCCCCCTCCGTAGGGAGCCGCTCCGCCGGCCAGTCGCTGCTCCGGAGGAATGCATTTCTTCCGACGCCGAGATCCACAAAGAACCCCTTCACCGCGGGCACCGCGTTTCTCACTACGCCTTTATAAACACGGCCTACCAGATCTTCCCTGCGGGCCAGCTCCGCGCAGTAGTCCACGAGCGCGCCGTCCTCCACGACGGCAAGGCGCGTCTCGTCGGGACGAACGCTGAGCAGAAGCTTCCTCATTTTTCCGGCCCCTTTTCCGGTGCGGGAAAGGCATCCGCGTCAAACGGCGTCAGCCGGCGGTCTCCCTCGCGGTGATAGGCGCCGCACCGGCGGCATACCAGCTCTCCCGGCGTCCAGGGCATATGGAACGATTCCGCAAGGATTTTCCACAAATCCTTCGGCTGCACCGTTCCGGAGCGGCTGCGCACGAAGGAAAAGCGCACGTATGCCCGACCGCCTTCAATGCGTACGGCAATCGGCTCCGTCAGCATGGGAATGACGTCCATTTCGCGCACCTTTTTCGGCGTCACCCGCTGATACAGAAACGAATCAAGGCGGTTGAACGCCTCGGTCTGCCGTGCGACCTCAGCCGGATCCGTCGGTCCCGCCACAGGCCCCTCCGCTTCATAGCAGTCTTCATTGAGAAAATTGATGAGCTTCGGCCACTCCGGCGCGGCTTCCCGCACGGCCCGGATCCGGATGCCCCGGAGGAGCTGCGGCGCGAGGCGCGCTTCCGCTTCTTCCGCGGTCATATCCCCTTCGAGCCGGAGATCGAGATATATGGGATCAGCAGCGACGCCTACGCCGAGCGCCGCGTCCAGTGCGAGCCGCATATGCGGATTGAACCCCTCGGAGAAGGCCGCCGGAATCCCCGAACGCATGATGGAGCGTTCCAGCGTGCGCAGGAAATCCAGATGTCCGAGGAAACGGACTTCCTCACCTTTCGTGATAGACAAAAACAGTCTTTTCATGGCCTTCATTCTCCTTGTGATAATCTACGAGCTCCGCCGGAAGAAGCGGGCACACGGCGCACCCGTTGCAGGGATGCCGCCGGCAGTCCGCGGTGGTGACGCCCCGATTGGCGAGCCGCCACTCCTTTCGGAGAAAATCGTTCGTCACGCCGCAGTGGATGTGGTCCCATGGCTGCGCCTCTTCCGTATCCCGTGTGCGCGCCGCATAGAAATCCGGATCGAGCCCGCACGCGCGGAACGCGTCCATCCACCGGTCAAAATCGAAAAATTCCGTCCAGCTGTCGTATTCCGCGCCGTTCTTCCATACCGTTTCCAGCACGTCCGAAAGGCGCCGGTCGCCGCGGGCAAGCACCGCCTCGATGTAGCCGGTCTTTGCGTCGTGATAGGCAAATTTGATGTTCCGATTGGTAAAGAGACTCCGCAGATACTGCTGCTTCCGCTCGATTTCTTCCACGGAGCACTGCCCCATCCACTGGAAAGGCGTAAACGGCTTCGGCACGAAGCTGGCCACGCTCACCGTGATGCGGCAGCCCCATTTGCCGGTCACGGTGTGGTAGAGCTGATAAATGCGGTTCGCCAGATCAGCGATGCCCGCGAGATCCTCGTCCGTTTCCGTGGGAAGCCCCATCATGAAATAGAGCTTTACTTTGCTCCATCCGTTACGGAATGCGTTGCCGCAGGCCCCCATGATATCTTCTTCCGTGACGTTCTTGTTGATGACGTCCCGCAGACGCTGCGTGCCCGCCTCCGGGGCAAGCGTGAGACCGCTCTTGCGGACCTGCTGCACCTTTTTCGCAATGTCGATGGAAAAACTGTCTACCCGGAGAGAGGGGAGACTCACGCTCACCCGTCTGTCCCGGAACTGTTCCATGAGATGATCCACCAATTCGGGAAGGCGCGAATAATCCGCTGACGAGAGCGACATGAGTGAAATTTCATTATAACCGGTATTCCGGATGAGACGGTCGGCAATGTCCTGCAGATTTTCCTCCTTTTTCTCCCGAACTGGCCGGTAGATCATGCCTGCCTGACAGAACCGGCAGCCCCGGCTGCACCCGCGGAACATTTCCAGCACCGCCCGGTCGTGAACGATCTCGATATGCGGCAGGATGGGCTTGTCATCGATGACCACATGGTCAAAATCCTGAATGATGCGCTTGTATACGGGAAGAGCCGCATCGGGTACGCGGGCCTGAATGGCTTGAAACCGCCCGTCCTCTTCATACGACACGTCGTACAGAGACGGCACGTACAGTCCCCGGATGTGCGCGGCGCGGCGCAGAAATTCCTGCCGGCCTCCGGGCTTTCCTTCGCGCTTCCACATTTTGTACGTCTCGATAAATTCCCCCATGGACTCCTCCGCTTCGCCGATGAAAAAGCAGTCGAAGAAATCCGCCACAGGCTCCGCATTGTACACACAGGGGCCGCCCGCAGCAACGATGGGATCCTCCTCCCCGCGGTCCTTCGCCCGGAGAGGAATGCCCGCCAGATGGAGCATATTGAGCACATTCGTATAGCACATTTCATAAGGAAGCGTAAAGCCCAGCACGTCGAACTCCCGCACAGGCGCGCGGGACTCCAGCGTATACAGCGGAAGCTTCTTCTCCTTCATGAGCGCTTCCATGTCCACCCACGGCGCATATACGCGCTCTGCCAGCGCATCATCCCGCCGGTTGACGACGCTGTAAATGATTTTCAGCCCCAGATGACTCATGGCCACTTCGTATACATCGGGAAAGGCCAGCGCCACCCGGACGTCTACGCTGTCCGGATCCTTGACGACACTGTTCCATTCGCCGCCGATATACCGGGCCGGTTTTTCCAAGTGCGTGAGCCATACGGGATCGATATAGACCTGATTCATACATTCTCCTGTAATTCCGGCGCAGTGCGCCTGACTTCGCCCGGAGGCGTCAATTGAACATGAGTTTCTTCCGCCGCAGATAAATATTCATGAGGATGCCCGCGCAGATCATATTCACCATGAGGGCGCTCCCGCCGTAGCTGATGAAAGGCAGCGGAATGCCCGTCACCGGCATGATGCCGAGCGTCATGCCCACATTGATGAAGACCTGAAACAGCCACATGGAAAAGATGCCGCATGCCAGAAGGCTGCCGAAAGCATCCCCCGCGGAACGGGACACCACGATGGTGCGGTACAGCAGGAGGAAGTACAGGAAGAGCAGGAAAATGGCTCCCACAAATCCCAGTTCTTCTCCGATGACGGAAAAAATAAAATCGGTGTGATTTTCCGGCAGGAAATTGAGCTGGCTCTGCGTACCTTCAAAAAGCCCCTGCCCGATGAATCCGCCGCTGCCGATGGAAATTTTCGACTGGATCACGTGATACCCCGATCCGAAAGGATCCACATCCGGATCGAAGAGCACCAGAATGCGCGTCTTCTGATAATCGTGCAGCAGGAAAAACCACAAAACAGGGAAAAACGCCACCAGCGCGCACAGGGCCTGCTTCACGATGCGCATGCGCAGTCCCGACAGGAAAAGCATGCCGAAGCAGATCGCCGCAAAAACGAGGCTCGTTCCCAGGTCCGGCTGGATGAACACAAGAATAAAAGGCGGCAGCATGAGCCCGGCGACGGGAAGAAGGCTCCGCCACGTGCGAAATCCGCCCTTATGATCGGCCAGCATCCGCGCAAGGCAGATAATCATGAGCACCTTTGCAAATTCCGACGGCTGGATCGATACCGGCCCGATCTGAATCCACCGCTGCGCCCCGAGCGCGCTCGTTCCGGCGACGCGCACAAAAAGAAGCATGAGGCAGTTCACGACATAGAGCGCAGGCGCCCACCGGTACAGCAGCCGGTAATCGTAGCGCATGAAAAAGGCGGACACCGCAAAACCCAGCAGAAAGAATGTCCCCTGCCGGACGACAAAATCGAAGCGCCCCGCATAGTCCACATCGTTCACATGGGTGGCGCTGCCGATAATGAGAATGCCCAGCGCCGCCAGCGACAGAATGGTGAGGAACAGCGTGCCGTCGATTCTCCGCCAGTAGTACAGAAAATTCATGGTCTCCTCCTCCACCGGGCCCCGCTCTGCCGCCGCCGCCAGGCCGCCAGCGGAGAAGCGCCGCCATCCCCGCTTTTGCCCTCCGCGGCCGCCCGGTCAAGGAGCGCTTCCCACCGGGACAGCGGATACGCCGCTCCAGTCCGCAGCGCGTGCAGCACAAGCGATACCGCTTCCCGGAAAGCGCTCTCCCCGGGCAGCGCCGCCAGCCGCCCTTCCTGCGCAAGACGGTCCGCTTCGGCGCTGTGAGGCACCGCACCGAGCACAGGCAGACCCTCCGCCTCTTTCATTACGGACGCAAGCGACACCGCCGCTTCGGACCCGCACTGGAAATTATTGAAAATCACATGAAACGGATGCGTCCCCCGGAGCCGCTCCGCCATGCGCGCCGCATCCCGAAGGGACGCCCTGGACGGCCCCACGACAAGAAGCCACGCATCCGCCGCTTCCTCCGCGAAGCGGATGCCCTTGCCGAGACCGGCCGGGCAGTCGAGAAGCACGATATCGTAACGCTCTGCCACATCTTCGAGAACCGTATGCAGCGCCGGCCGGGAGATCTCCTTCCACCCCTCCTCTTCCGAGGCGGGCAGGAAATCCAGCCCCCTTCCCGCAGAGAGGATCGCTTCCTTCTCGAGGCATCTGCCCCGGGCGAGGTCCCATGCATTCCGCTTCAGACGATCCGACAGGCCGAGCGGGATGTCCAGATTGCGCAGTCCCATATCGCCGTCAATGAGCAGCACCCTGCGGCCCTCTTCCGCCAGCGCGAAGCCGAAAGCCGCCGTCAGAAGCGTTTTTCCCACGCCCCCTTTTCCGGACGCCATTGCGATGCATTTCACTGTGCCGTACCTCCTTCCGCAGGCGCCGCCTGCGGCTGCCGCGCTTTCGCCTCTGCTGCCGGGCTGAATTCACCCAGATGGAAATACGCGTCGAGGATCTTCTTTGTCACCGGCGCGGCGGAGTCCGAGCCGAAGCCGCTGTGCTCAAACATGACAAGCACCACGATCTCCGGCTTCTCATAAGGCGCGTACGCCACAAACCATCCGTTGTCCAGACCGTTCGTTTCCGCCGTACCGGACTTGCCCGCTACGGAAACGGGATATTTCTCAAAGAGGAATCCCCCTGTGCCGTCTTTTCCCATGACCCGGCGGAGCGAGTCCTGAATGGTCGACAGATTGGCCTGAGAAATGGGGAGCGTTCCCGTTTTCACCGGCGTAAACACTTTGTTGGGCGTGCCGTCCAGATTATCCACGCGGCTCACAAGATACGGCTGATACCGCGTGCCTCCGTTGGCAATAGCCGCGTACACCATGGCCATCTGCAGCGGCGTAGTGAGCATGTAGCTCTGTCCGATAGCCGCGTCAAACGTTTCGCCGAGGTACCAGTCTTCATCGAAAACTTTCTTCTTATATTCTTCGCTCGCCACATTGCCGTCCGACTCGCCGGCAAGATCGATGCCGGTCTTCTCCCCGAGACCGAACGCGCGGGACATGGCCGCCAGCTTGTCGATGCCGAGACGGCGGCCGATTTCATAGAAATAGACGTTGTCCGACTTTTCCATGGCTTCGGCAAAATTGATCCATCCAAACGCTTCGCCCTGGGCATTGCGCTTCGGAATGAGCCAGTGCTTGCCGCTGTCAAAAATTTTCTCCGCCGGATCGAGCACGGTCGCCTCAAGCCCCGCCGCGGCGGTAATGACCTTGAAAGTCGAGCCCGGGGGATACATCGCCGTGATGGGCCGGTTTTCCAGCGGGTGGTTCGGATTGTTCAGGATGGCGTTCCATTCCGCCGACGTGATGCCCCGGCTGAACAGATTCGGATCAAAACTGGGCCAGCTCACCATGGCGAGCACCGCCCCCGAATTGGGATCCAGCGCCACTACGGACGCTCCGGTGGGGTTGACTTTGCCCGCCTTGAGAAGGGCCACCTGCTCCTCCACGGCGCGTTCTGCCACCTCCTGCAGGCGCGCGTCCAGCGTGAGGCGCACATTGTAGCCGGAAATCACAGGATCCCCGTTGAAATAACGAACAGGCTGCCCCGTGGCGTCTACTTCCACATGGCGGGAGCCGTTCTTTCCTTCCAGATAGGAATTGTACCGGTATTCCAGCCCGGCCCGGCCGATGAGCGCGCTCGTGGTATAGGGTTCCCCTTCCGCATTCCGGTCATCCGGCCCCGCTTCTCCCACGTAGCCGATGACCTGCGCGCCCGCGCTCTTCAGGGGATACATGCGGAGCGGCTGGCTTTCCACTTCCACGTCGGGAAAGTCGGCCTTCCGCTCTGCAATCCGGCTCACCACGTCGAGCCCCACGTCATAGGCGAGAGGCACCGAGCCGAACGCCGCCTTGTAATCGTCGAGCCGTTTCAGAATGGCCTCCTGCGGAATATGGAGAAGCGCGGACACCGCCGCGAGTTCCTCCGGCGGCAGCGTCTCCTGCTTCCGATCTACCGGGACGACCACCGTGTACGTGGGCCGCGAACCGGCGAGCATGAAGCCGTTCCGGTCGTACATGGCCCCGCGGGCGGCCTGCACGGGAAGCGTACGGATGCGGTTGCCGTCCGCCTCCGCCTTGTAGTACGCCCCTTCCACAATCTGCATATAGAAAAGGCGGACGCTCAAAATCGCCAGGAGAAAGACCGCGGCGTACATCATTTTCGCATACCGCGACTCCTCCCGGTTCTTGATGAGCTTTTCCAGCATGCCGGGGATTGATTTCTTCCTTACCATCTTGGCTCCCATTCCCGCTTCATATTCCAGAGCACATTGTGCAGCACCAGCGCCGCCAGCGCGTTTGCGCCGATCTGGGGCAGGCCGCGGTACACGGCGTACGCAGGGATATCCACCCGGCCGCCGCTCACGGCCACCACCAGCCACAGGAAGACGAAATACACCGCCGTACCCGCCGCGACAGACAGCACCGACACAAGCCACTTCCGATTATACCGTTCCCGCATGAAAAAGGACGTAAGAAGCGTCACCATGAGATAGGGGAAAAGGTGCAGGCCGAAGAAATTGCCCGCGACGATATCCTGCGCCGCGCCGCCCGCCAGCGCAAAAGTGAGCGCCGTCTTCCGGTCAAAAGCCAGCACGGAAATCACCGCCGCCGCCAGCCACAGATCCGGCATCCACCCTCCGTGCAGCAGAAACGGAAGCACCGCGCTCTGCAGCAGAAAGAGCGACGCCGCAAGGCAAAGCCATCCTGCGCGCGACATCACGGCACCCCCGCCTGTTTCTCATTGGGATTCATGGGCGGCTCCTTCACCGGTGCGGCCGCGTCGATATCCTGCGGCATAGTCCGCTCAAACGCGCTCGTAATGACGAAGACTTCCTCGAGACGGCTGAGATCCGCGGCAGGCGTCACCTGCGCTTCCCGGGCCGGCGTAGACGGATCATCCGTCACCTCGCTGACCCGTCCGATCAGGAGCCCCTGCGGATACACGCCGCCATAGCCCGACGTGACCAGCGTATCGTCCTTCAGCACGTCCGCCGCGCGGGACAGATTGACGAAAGTCAATACGGACGATCGGCTCCCATTCCCCTGCACGATGGACACGACACGGGAAGACGGACGCTGCACGATAGCCCCTACAGACGTACGCGGATCCGTAATGAGCTGCACCCGCGCCGTAGTGCGGTAGACCTCGCTCACGAAGCCCACCAGCCCCTCCGGCACGATGACCGGCATGTACCGCGCAAGGCCGTCGTCCGTCCCGCGGTCGATCACCAGCGTATCCGTCCACGATCCGTAATCCCGGGCAATGACCGACGCGCCCAGCAGCTGGTACTGCGTATATCCCTGCCGGAATCCCGCAAGCGACCGGAGACGCACATTCTCCGCCAGGATTTCGCTGTAGGCGGTCTGTTCCGCCCGGAGCGCGCCGTTTTCCCGGCGGAGCGCGTCCAGCTCCTCCCAGTTCGACAGCATCTGATCCGCCATATCCAGCCCCGTCCGTCCGGCGAGCGCAATGCGGCTCGTGCCGTATTCAAACGGAGCCGCGGCGATGGAGAGAGGCTGCGACACGAAAGGAATGGACTCCCTGTGACGCCAGGACCAGCCGCACAGCCCCATGAAAGCAAAAATCAGGATGGTCAGAAAAATTTTCCGTTTCCCGAAAAAGAACAACGCTCAGTCCCTCCCGTAATACATCTCGCCGTCCTCAATGATATCCGGCAGTTTTCTGTATTCATTCAGCGCGGCGAGACACCCCGCCGCGACCACATTCTCCGGCTCGTCCGGCACCGCCACGGGGATGCCCACCTCCGACGAAATCCAGTCGCTGATGCCCGTGAGGAGTGCCGAGCCGCCTGCGAGCAGCATGCCGTTCTTCAGCAGATCTTCGGCCATCTCCGGCTGCGCCGTGCGGATGATGCGCTTAATCAGTCTTGTCACCGGCAGCAGCAGGAGCTGCATGATGGGATAGAGCTCCCGCGAAGACAGGGTGAGCACCACCTCCACGCCGTCTTCCGCGCGGCGGCCCCGCACATTGATGGTCCGCTCTTCCTTCGGCTTCGTCACACTCGCCATGTCCCGCTTGATGGTCTCCGCCATCGCGCTGCCGATCATCACATGGTATTTCTCCATCAGATACGTGCGGATGCCGCTGTCCACCTGCCGCCCGCCGAAGGGAATACCCTCTTCGGCAACGATGCCCCCGCAGGAAAAGAGGCCGCAGTCCGTCACGTCCCGGCCCACCACTGCCGCAAGCGTCGCCTCCGGAAGCGACAGCGACTGCCGCGCCCCGAGCACCGCCGCTGCCGGCGCGGAAATGAGATAGCCGTGCTGCGCTCCCGCATGGAGCACGGCGTCGATGAGAGCGTGGCGCACCACAAGACTGGTGCCGCTCGGCACGGACAGCATCACCGTGGGCCGCGTCACCGCACGGTGCATCACTTTTTCCAGAAAATACTGGAGCATGGCCTTCGTGAGCGCGTAATCCGCGATGACCCCGTGCTTCACCGGCCACTCCAGACGGTATTTCTCCGGTTCGCCGTGATAGCGCACGAGCGCATTCACGCCGAAGCCCGCCGCGCGGCCCGTGCCGTTGTCGATGACCGCCACGCTGTTCTCCGACAGCACCACCCGGCCTCCCGCAAACATGCGCACCTGCGACGACCCCATATCGATGCCGATTCGGCTCATTACTCCGGAAAAAGATTTCATGTCCCGCGTCCTTCCTCTTTATGTATCATTCATTGTACCACATCGCACCGAATCCGGCAGAGAAAAAGCCGCGTCCCCGTGCGGACCGCACGCACGCAGGAGCACGGAAGGAATCTCCGCATCCGCTCCGCCAAAAACAAACACACTCCTTCTCTTTGTAAAAGGGAAACACGCCGCCCCGCTGCGCGCAAAAAGCTTTTCTTCTCCTGCGGGAAAAAGAGCGTGCACAAAAAAAGAAACGGGACGCGCTCTCATGCGGAGAGCATCCCGTCTTTTCTATCCAACGATTCATTTGTCCGCTTCCGCGGCGAGCTGCTGGTAGCGCTTCATGAGCTCCGCCACGCAGTCCGATTCGGTCATGCCCCGCCAGTTCCACCCGTAGGCGGTCATGACGGCTTTGTCGTTTTCCTGATGGGCGTGGCGCAGGTCCGGCGGCATGGTGAGCTCGTCATACAGGTCGGCAAGGCTCGCGTCGGGATAGCGCGCCCGCGCGTCGAGAATGGCCTGCGCAGTCTGTTCGATGGCCGCGTGCTGTGCGTCCGTCGGCTCCGGCCAGGGGAAATTGTTGTACACAACATCCTTAGAATACCGATATCGCATTTCTAAGCGTCCCGCAACTACCCTCATCCATGCATTATGGACATTAGATGTAAGTATTCCAAATTCATATATATTTGCATTGGGAACAATTTGCACTGCATCAGAAACAATTACGCCTGCCTTTATAAATCCCATTGGAATGTATCTTCTTGTTTCGGAAGATACACGCGGAATAATAATAAAATCTACATCCGTAGGTTGTGTCCGTTGCGCAAATAGAGTCGGTGTTTCTGCGAATTTTCTGATTGCCGCAGCAATACTTCTTTCTCTCGCATCTTTACAAGCTTCTATTCTTTCCATAATGAGAGGACATTGACGCAACTCTGCCGGTGACGCATCGACAAGCCAGAGACACCATCTCTTCTTTCCTTTGATGTATTCTGCTGCACCAAGCAAAGGACGGATAAATTTTTTACTTTTCGGGTCCTTCCTTACAAATTCAGCAAGATCTTTATCTTCAATAATCAGATTGCCTCCATCCGCCGGTTTATTCCCATAAATCATCTTCGGTACATGACACAAAGGATGATTTCTGCTTTTTACCAGAATATTGGCTCCGTTTACAAGATAATAATTGATGTGCTCCGCCTCGGATATGCGACCGTTATCAAAAATAAATTTTCTTTTTCTTTCAAATTTCGCAAAGCCAATAATAACGCAATTCACATGTGCTTTATTAACGGATTCGCTGTTCCATACAAAAGTCTTATGCGCAAAATTGATAAAATCGCCTTTCATAAATGGCCAGAATCGCGAAACAGTTTCTCCCTGCACAATGGAATTGGTAGAAACAAAGGCCACTTCAATGGACGTATTTTCAATATAATCCGAAGCTTTCTTATACCACCCGCATACGTAATCTAGATTTTTCACTTTCGGAAAGATTTCCTGCATATCTGCTTTCTGGTCTGCGGACATGTATGTGAATCCCACAAAAGGCGGATTGCCCATTATATACGAAAGACCCCCCCCGTGGTACTATATCTTCCCAATTCATTCGCAGAGCGTTTCCTTCGTGGATGAACGCGTTCGTCTTCAACGGCAGGAAGTCCAGGTCCATGTGGACGATGGCTTCCGTTTCTTTCATCATCTGGCTCTCGGCGATCCAGAGGGCGGTCTTCGCGACGGTGACGGCGAAGTCGTTGATTTCGATGCCGTAGAACTGGCCGATGGAGACGCGAATGGGATTTTCGAGCGCGCCCAGCACCATCTGTCCACCGGTGAGCGCGTCGATGACGCGGTTTTCGAGGCGGCGCAGAGACAGGTAGGTCTCGGTGAGGAAGTTGCCCGAGCCGCACGCCGGGTCGAGGAAGGTGAGGCGGGCGAGCTTCTCCTGATAGGCCCGGAGATGCGTTTCCCGGGTGCGCCGCGCGGGCTCGGCGAGGATGCGGTCCAGTTCGCTCCGCAGGTCCGTGAGGAAGAGCGGGTCGATGACTTTGTGGATGTTTTCGATGGAAGTATAGTGCATGCCTCCGTGGCGGCGTGTCTCGGGATTGAGCGTGCTCTCGAAGACCGCGCCGAAGATGGTGGGGCTGATCTCGCTCCAGTCGAAGCGCTCCGAGCAGTCTTCCATGAGGAGGTCGCAGATTTCCTCGTCGAGCTGCGGGATGACGATGGATTCGTCCGCAAAGAGGCCGCCGTTCACATAGGGGAAAGCGAGGAGGTCCGCGTTTTCGTAGGGGTCGCGGTCTTCTTCTTTCGTGTCGAGCATTTTGAAGAGGTCGATGAGGGCTTTGCGCATGTTCTGCTGACGGAAGCCCGCAAGGTAGTCGTGGAACATGGCGCGCCCGCCGAAGATGCCCGCGTCTTCCGCGTACAGGCAGAATACGAGGCGCACGCAGAGCACGTTCAGGCTTTTCAGGGTCGCTTCGCTCTTCGGGTCGATATATTTTTTCAGGAGCGCGTCGTAGAGGCGGCCCACGAGGTCGCCCGCCTGGACGGACACTTCCAGTTCTTTTTTCAGATGGGCGTCGCCCGTGTCGGTGAGGAAGTTCAGCCGGTAGTATTCTTTCGGCAGATTCGCGAGGAGGATTTCCTCCGGTTCGGCCTGGGGATGTTCCATGTCGTACACGAGGAAGGAAGAAAAGTTGCACGTCACGATGTACCGGGGCCGCTTCGAGTAAGGCAGATTCGCGCTGTATCGAAGGGCCTGCTGGTATGGCGAGAGGAGGGAGCCGTCGCTCTGGCGGATGGCTTTCCGCAGGTCTTTGCCCAGTTCTTTCTGCTCGATGAGGACGTGCGTGGCGGGGATCATACCGTCGATGAAGCTCGTGTGGTCGAGCATGACTTTGTCTTCAAATTCAATGTACGTCTCGGGATGCTCCACGCCGTACACATTGCGCAGAAGGGACAGCCAGAAGGGCTGGCTCTGCCCTTTCTCGTATCCTTTTCCCTGCCAGTAGGCGGCAAATTTTTTCGCGGCGGCGCGCTGTTCTGCGTCTGTCATGGTATGTCTTCCTTTCCTCTTCGTTTTGCTTTTCATTGTAGCGGAAAATGATAAAATGCTCAATTCCCCGCCCGCGCTCTCCCTTCTCAAAAATTTTCCGCGCGTCCCTCCTCGAAAAATTTTCCGTACCGCCCTCCCCTGCGCTTTCAAAATTCCCCGTGCGCTTCCTCCAAATTTTCCGCTTCCCTGCCGCTCCCCAAAATTTCCGCGCACAAAAAAGCACCCGCGCGTAGAGAAGCGGGTGCTTTTCCATCAAAGGAGAAAATTCAGAGCATCAATAGAGGCGGCGCAGGAGGTGGCGCACGCGGCTGTCGCCGTAGGCGGCGTTCATGTCCAGCTCTTCTTCGATGCGGAGGAGCTGGTTGTATTTCGCCACGCGTTCCGTGCGGCACGGCGCGCCGGTCTTGATCTGGCCGGCGTTGAGCGCCACGGCGATGTCCGCGATGGTGGTGTCCGCGGTCTCGCCGGACCGGTGGGAAATGACGGCGGAGTAGCCCGCGCGCTTCGCCATTTCCACCGCTTCGAAGGCTTCGGTGAGGGTGCCGATCTGGTTCACCTTCACGAGGATAGAGTTGCCCACGCCTTCGTGGATGCCGCGGGAGAGGCGCTTCGTATTCGTCACGAAGAGGTCGTCCCCCACGAGCTGGATGGACGGGCCGAGCGCCGCGGTGAGGCGTTTCCAGCCGTCCCAGTCTTCTTCGCCCAGGCCGTCTTCGATGGAGATGATGGGATAGTTTTCGAGGAGGCCCGTGTAGTAGGCGATCATGCCGTCCGCATCTTTGGCGGTGTGGTCGCCGGCGAGATGGTAGAGGCCGTCGTCCTGGAGGATTTCCGAGGCGGCCACGTCGAGAGCGAGCGCGATGTCTTCGCCGCAGCGGTAGCCCGCTTTTTCAATGGCTTCGCAGATGACTTCGATGGCCGCTTCGTTCGACGGAAGGTCCGGCGCAAAGCCCCCTTCGTCGCCTACGGCGGTGGAAAGGCCCTTGCCTTTGAGGACATTTTTCAGCGCATGGTACACTTCCGCGCCCATGCGGAGTCCTTCGTGGAAGGAGGCCGCGCCCACGGGCATGATCATGCATTCCTGGATGTCCACGTTGTTGTCCGCGTGAGCTCCGCCGTTCATGATGTTCATCATGGGAATAGGAAGGACATGGGCGTTCGTGCCGCCAAGATACTGGTAAAGCGGCAGGCCCGCCGACTCCGCGGATGCGTGCGCTGCGGCAAGCGACACGGCGAGGATGGCGTTCGCTCCGAGGCGGCTCTTGTTTTCCGTGCCGTCCAGATCGATGAGGAGATGGTCAAGGCCGCGCTGGTCAGACGCTTCGAGGCCGATGACGGCATCGGCGATTTCCGTATTGACATTTTCCACGGCCTGCAGGACGCCTTTGCCGCCGTAGCGGGAGGCGTCGCCGTCGCGCAGTTCGGTCGCTTCGTACATGCCGGTGGATGCGCCGGAGGGGACAGCGGCTCTGGCAAAGGTGCCGTCGTCCAGTTCCATATCGACTTCGACGGTGGGATTGCCTCTGGAGTCGAGGATTTCTCTTGCATGAATATCAGAAATAGCTGCCATGGTTCTGTCCTTTCTTCAAGCTTTCGCTGTATCGTAAATGGAAATAAATTCGTCCGCGCGGAGGCTGGCCCCGCCGATGAGCGCGCCGTCAATGTCCGGCTCGGAGAGGAAATCGGCGATATTCCCCTGCCCCACGCTTCCCCCATAGAGGATGCGCGCCGAGGAGGCGGCGTCCTGTCCGAAAAGGCGGAAGAGGCATTCCCGGATCCAGCCGCACACTTCCTGCGCTTCGGCGGCGGTGGCGGCCTGTCCGGCCCCTATGGCCCATACCGGTTCATAAGCGACGACGAGCCGCGCCGCTTCGTCTGCGGCGGCGTCCCGGAGCCCCTCTTCCACTTCGCGCTGGATAACGGAAGCGGTGCGCCCGCCGCGCCGTTCGTCCGCCGTCTCGCCTGCGCAGAGAATGGGCGTCATGCCCGCGTCGAGCACGGCCCGCACTTTCCTCCGGATAAAGTCATCGGTCTCGCCGAGGAGCTGCCGCCGTTCCGAGTGGCCGCAGATGCACCACCGGCATCCGAGCGAAGTGAGCATGGCCGGAGAAATTTCCCCGGTGTACGCGCCGGACGCGGCGGGATAGACGTTCTGCGCGCCCCACTGGATGCAGGTATCCGAAAGCGACCGCTGCGCCGCCGCCAGTGCCGTGAAGGGCGGACACACCACAAGATCCGCTCCGCCCGGCTGTACCGCGGCAAGCGCACGGAAAAGCGCGTCTGCTTCAGCGGCGTCGCCGTTCATTTTCCAGTTTCCCGCAATGAGAGGGCGTCTCATGCCTCCTCCTTGTCGGCGAGGACGGCGATGCCCGGGAGAACCATGCCTTCGAGCATTTCGAGGGACGCGCCGCCGCCGGTGGATACGTGGGACAATTTGTCTTCGATGCCGAGCTTGTCCACCACCTCCGCCGATTCTCCGCCGCCTACGACGGTGGTCGCGTCCAGATCGGCGAGCGCCCGGGCGATCTGGAAGGTGCCTGCGGAGAAGGGCTTCATTTCAAAGACGCCCATGGGGCCGTTCCATACGACGGTCTTCATTTTCCGCAGGGTCTCCACATACAGGTCGATGGTCTTCGGGCCGATATCGAGGGCCATCCACGGATCGGAAAATTCTTTCGCCGTGAGGACTTTCACCTGCGCGTCTTCGGAGAAAGCGTCGCCGGCGGTGAAGTCCACCGGAAGGAGCATCTTCGCGCCGAGTTTCTCCGCACGCTCCATGAGGCCCCGGGCCTGGTCGAAGCGGTCCCGGTCCTGCAGGGATTTCCCCATGTCGTAGCCTTCCGCGGCGACGAACGTATTCGCCATGCCGCCGCCGATGAGGATGACGTCCGCTTTTTCCATGAGATTCGCGATGACGTGGATCTTGTCGGCGATCTTCGCGCCGCCGATGATGGCCGCAAAGGGCCGTTCGGGATGGTCGATGACGCCGCCGAGGAAATCGATTTCCTTTTTCAGGAGAAGGCCCGCCGCCATGGGAAGGATTTTCCCCGCGCCCACGATGGACGCGTGCGCCCGGTGAGACACGCCGAAGGCGTCGTTCACCGCGCCGTCGCAGCCGCGCACGAGCGCCTCCGCAAACGCGGGATCATTCTTTTCTTCTTCTTTGTGGAAGCGCAGGTTTTCCAGGAGAAGCACGTCTCCCGGACGGAGCGCCGCTTTCATGCGGTCCGCATCGGGGCCGACGCAGTCTTCACAGAAAGCCACGGGCTGCCCCAGCAGTTCCGCAAGGCGCTCTCCCGCTTTCCGGAGAGAGAGCTCGGGCTTTGCTTCGCCTTTCGGCCGGCCCATGTGGCTCGCGAGCACGACTGCCGCGCCGTGATCCAGAAGATACCGGATGGTGGGCACGGTGGAGCGGATGCGCCGGTCGTCCTTAATCGTGCCGTCCGCTTCGTGGGGGACGTTGTAGTCCACGCGCATGTAGATGGTTTTCCCCTCGAGCGGGATGTCATAGACAGTCTTTTTCATCTTACAGTCCTTTCGATGCGACATAGGCAGCGAGGTCGGCGATCCGGCAGGAATAGCCCCATTCGTTGTCATACCATGCGATGACTTTCACAAGATTGCCGTCCACCACCATGGTGAGCTCGCCGTCGACAGTGCTGCTCACGCTGGTGCCGAGGAAGTCGCTGGAGACGAGCGGTTCGTCCGTATAGGCGAGGATGCCTTTCAGCGGGCCTTCCGCCGCCGCTTTGAGGGCCGCGTTCACTTCTTCCTTCGTGACGGTGCCTTCCACTTCGCAGGAGAGGTCCACGAGGGAGACGTCCGGCGTGGGTACGCGGATGGCAAGGCCGTTCAGTTTGCCTTTCAGTTCGGGGATGACGATGCCGATAGCTTTCGCCGCGCCGGTGGAGGTGGGGATGATATTTTCCGCCGCCGCGCGTCCTCTGCGGGGGTCTTTTTTGTGGGCCTTTTCGAGAATGGCCTGGTCGTTCGTGTAAGAATGCACGGTGGTCATCATGCCGCGGCGGATGTGGAAGGTGTCGTTCAGCACTTTCACCACCGGCGCAAGGCAGTTCGTCGTGCAGGATGCGTTGGAGAGGACGTGGTCTTTTGCCGGATCGTAATCCCCTTCGTTCACGCCCATGACGATGGTGGCGTCGTCGTCCTTGCCGGGAGCAGTGATGATGACTTTCTTCACCGTGCCGTGGATGTGCTTGCCTGCACTTTCATGGTCTTTCAGCTTGCCCGTCGATTCAATGACGATTTCCACGCCGTAGTCTTCCCATTTCAGGTTGGCCGGATCGCGGTCCGCAAAGACGTGGATGCGGCGGCCGTCCACGAGGATGTCGTCTCCGTCGACCTGCACGTCTTTGTCGAGGCGGCCGTGGACGGAGTCATACTTCGCCAGATACGCCGCGGTCTCCGCGCCGCTGGGATTGTTGATGGCGGTGATTTCGAAATCATCCCGGTCCAGCATGACGCGGAACACGAGGCGGCCGATGCGCCCGAATCCATTGATGCCGATCTTTGTTGCCATTTGCATTACCTCCTGCATTGCTTCTTCTTTTTTTACAAAGGGCTAATGCCGCTGTTCCTCCCGGGCGATGGCGAGGATTTCCTTCCCCGCGCCTTCGTCCGTGACGAGCGTTCCCCGCACGCCCGCGCGCGCCATGGCCAGGATGGCCGCGCCTTTCGACGCGCCTCCCGCGGCGATGATCACGTGCGGGATGGAGCGGAGCTCCTCCAGCGCGATGCCCACATTATTCATTCTGTCCAGCACCCGGCCGCGGATGTCCGCATAGAGCCCGAGCGCTTCCCCGCAGGCCCCTTCCGTCATAAGGCGGTTCTTCCGGCCCGACTCGAGCTGATGCCGCTGAGCCATGCGGTTCGCTTCGCCCACGCCGATGGCGAGGATATCCGCCCGGTGAATCAGCGATTCGATTTCCACAAGGTCCGGCGACTCCTCCCGGAGCCGGTCGATGAGCGCGGAGCTGAATCCGTCCGGGATGTGCAGCATGCGGTACGTGCCGCCGATCTTTTCCGCGGTGACCGCCGCGACGGTGTTTGCCTGGTATTCGATTTTTTCTCCGAAGCCGCCCCGGGCGGGCACGACAGTCACGTCGAGAGAGAGCCTGGGCAGCGCCGCCGCGAGAGCCGCCATGGTAGTTCCGCCGGAGACAGCGAGAATCTGTCCGTTCCGGAGGCGGCGGGCCAGGGCGAGCGCCGCTTCCTGCCCCACGCTCTGCTTCACCGCCGGATTCTGGTCCATATCGCCCCGTACGAGAATCACCTGCTTCATGGAAAGAATCTCCGTGAGCTGGCGCTCCTGCTCGGCAAACGAAGGCCGCTTCATGAAATACCGGGAAAGCGGCGCGAGCACCTGCTCCCCTTTCGGGGTGAGACGAATGCCCACCGCCTGGATAGTCACAAGGCCGGACCGCTCCATCGCTTCCACATGACCGCGGACGACGCGTTCTGTCAGCTTGGACTGCACGGCCAGCAGCCGGCGGCCCACAGGCTGTGTGAGCGCGATCTGCCGGAGCAGCTCATACCGCTCGGCGGCCTGCTCCATCATCTCCGGCACAAGGAGTGCCATCAGTGAATCTTCATCCAACCTATCGCCTCCATCCCGGTGGACGTTTTTTGTCCCATTAAAACCAAAATAACACATTTATTGGCAAATTTAGTATAGCATATTTCCCATCTGCTTACAATCAGGGGATATAAGTGTATGCTTTTCCCTGATCCTTCAAAAAATATTTTATTTAAGGTAAAAACAAAATATTTAAACAGTGTTTCTCCCCTCCATCGCCTCCGGCGGCGCCGCCTTTACTTTTCTAAAAAAATCTCTTATAATGCGGGCATAGAATAATACTTTTGCTATTTGCAAAAAAATCATGCAAACAGCTATCCGGAAAAGGAGGAAATCCCATGTGGAAAACGAAACTGACTGCGCTTCTCGGCATTGAGTATCCCGTCATTCAGGGCGCGATGGCCTATCTGTCCGAGTCCCATCTGGTCTCCGCCATGTGTCATGCCGGCGCGACCGGCGTCATCGCCACGGGCGGACTTCCGGTGGATAAGGTGCGCGAACAGATCCGCGCCGTGAAAGACATCACCAATAAACCGTTCGGCGTGAACCTCATGCTCCAGTCGCCGAATAAAGACGACATCGCCCAGCTCGTCATCGATGAAAAGGTCGCCTTCGTCACCATCGGCGCAGGCAATCCGGTGCCCTACTTCGAACCACTGCAGGCGCACGGCATCAAGTGCATTCCCGTCGTGCCCAGCGTGAAGCTCGCCCGGCGCGTACAGGACAAAGGCGCGGACGCGCTCGTCATCGAAGGCATGGAAGCAGGCGGGCACGACGGCACCCTCACCACCATGGCCCTCATGGAAAATGTCATTCCTGAAATCGAGATCCCGGTCATCGCGGCCGGCGGCATCGTAGACGGCCGGGGCATCGCGGCGGCGCTCGTCATGGGTGCGTCCGGCGTGCAGATGGGCTCCCGCTTCCTCCTCTCGGACGAATGCATTCTCCATCCGAAAGCCAAGCAGGCCATCATCGACGCGTCCGACACCGACTCCACCGTCACGGGCTTCACCCACAACAGCAGCGTGCGCGGCCTGAAAAACAAATGGAGTGAAGCGTACCTGGCGAAGGAATACAGCGGCGCGCCCACGGAAGAACTGATGGAACTGGCCCGCGGCACAAACTGGAAAGGCGCCATCGAAGGCGATACGGAAAACGGTTTTGTCCTTGTGGGCATGTCCCTGAACCGCCTCACCCGCATCCAGCCCGTGCAGGCCATCATTGATGAACTCGTCACGGAAACGGAAGAACGGCTCGCTCTCGCCGGCAGCCTTCTGAAATAATTTCCCCGCATTGAAAGGAGGACATGGCATGTATACACTTCATTCTCAGGAATTTCAGGGCAAGACGCCTCAGATCGATGAAAACGCCTTTGTCGCGCCCGGTGTGCATCTCTATGGCGACGTCCGCGTAGGACCCGAGTCCAGCCTCTGGCCCGGCGTGGTCGCCCGGGGCGACGTGAATTATATTTCCATCGGCAAATGCTCCAATGTGCAGGATCTCTGCTGCCTCCATGTAGCGGACGATCATCCGTGCATCATCGGCGACTATGTGACCATCGGCCACTGCGCGTGCGTGCACGCCTGTGAAATCGAAGACCATGTGCTCATCGGCATGCACGCCACGGTCCTCACCGGAGCCAGGATCGGCGAAGGCTCCATCATCGCCGCGGGCGCGCTGGTCCTCGCTAATCAGGTGATCCCGCCGCATTCCCTCGTGGTAGGCGTCCCGGGCAAAGTGGTGCGCACGCAGGACGTGATGCAGAAGCTCCACGAACAGGCGCTGAAATACAAATACGAATGGGCCATCCAGTACGGTGCGAATCCGAACATCGGCGGCGAGCAGTTTGACGGCTCCGCGGTTTTCTGATTGTCCGTGAAAAGAGAATCTCCTCCGGGGGATTCTTTTTTTGCGCCATCGGCGGCACCCGGCAGAGATGAAACGCTTTCCTCGTCCGCCACGCCGCCCTTTCAACGCGTGCTTCCCAATCCTCCGCCCTTGCGTTTCGAAAACGCTTGCGGAATCACGGCGCAGGCTAACGGGAAATTTCCCGCGCAGAGGGAATGCGTGCGAATGCCCCGCAGCGCCTTTCTGCAAGCCTCCACTTCTGTCCGCCCTGCGCCCGTCTTCTCCGGAGAGACGCGGACGCCTTTCCCGCTTTTTATCCGGGCATGAAAATTTTTTCAAAGCGTCTCCTTTCTTTTTTCCTTCTGCTGCACGGCGAAGGCAGGAAAACGGAGATAGACTGCGCGGATGCGCCGCGCCGGAATGCACCGCCTCACCGCAGGCGCGCGCCTTTCTCTCCATCCCGCAGAAAGGTCCGTTGCTTTTTTTGCAGCCAACGAAAAACAGTGGCGGCCGCCGCGGAAGAGCGCATGCTCCGCGCCGTCCCGCATGGGACAGCTCGCCCCGTTCTGCGCCTATACGAATCCCGCATACATGAGGGAAGCGTTTTGACGAACCGGAAAAAATTGATTACAATAACCGGTAAAGGAGGTGGCTGCCATGGTCCATCATGATCCGACAACCTGTAAATTTACCATTGAAAATCCGGAAGGCACGTCCTGGCTGGAGTATAAAGAAGACGCCGATGCGGTGACCGTCCTGCACACGGTCGTCCCGAAGGCGCTGTCCGGCCGCGGGCTTGCGGGCCAGCTGGCAGACGCCGCGTGGACGTACACGAAAGAGCAGCATAAAGCCATCCGCTCGGAATGCTCCTATATGACAGCCTGGCTGAAGCGTCACGGCGAAGCGTGATCCTTCTCCCCTTCCCTTTTCTGAAGCAGCCCGGCGCTGCTTTTTCTTTGCCGTTCTTTTCCCTTTCTGCGGAAATCATTTCCTAATTCTCTTCGGACCCTGCCATGTACACTTCATCCCTGTTTCAAAGCCCGGCGGCATTCAGCAGCATCCGGGATACGCTGGAAGATATCACGCTCCACTTCACCTACCTCATGCGGCTCAAATCACAGCCGCTCTACGAGCATTCGGTGCGCGTAGCGAATTACGCCGGCGCGACGGCGCTTCACATGCGTCTTCCCGCGAACGAGGCGGCGCTCATCCGCTACGCGGGTCTCCTGCATGACATCGGTCTGCTTACCATGCCGAACCGCGTGCTGGATCATTTCCCGAATCTGTCCACGCGGGAGTTTCAGCTGTACAAGAAGCATCCCGATCTGGGGGCAAACATGCTGGAGACGAATCCCGCCTGCCAGGATCTCATCCCCTACGTGCGCTTCCACCACGAGCAATGGGACGGCGGCGGCTGGCCGAAGCATCTGAAAAAAGTAAATATTCCGCTGGGCGCGCGTATCCTCGCCATCGCCAGCTATTACGACAGCACCATTTATTCCGCGCCGGACTTCCGGCAGAAAACAAAAGCCGAAGTGACGCAGGCGCTCTTCAGCGGCTCGGGCAGCCTCTTTGATCCGGAAGTGACTCTGGCATTCCTCCACGTGCTGTACCGGTAAATTGTACGAAAAAAGACCTCAGGACTCTTTTGCAAGAGTGTCTGAGGTCTTTTTATCTGCAAAGGCATTAGACCGCGCCGCTCGCCGCGGTGAAGCCCATGACGGACGCCGCGCCGGCCCGGCGGAGCTCCCGCGCCGCTTCCCCAAGCGTTGCGCCCGTGGTGTATACGTCATCCACAAGAAGCACGCGCCGCCCCGCGGCCGAGCGGCCCCGGTTCACGTGGAATGCGCCGCGCACATTGTCCCGCCGCGCCTCCCGGGAGAGCTTTGACTGCACCTTCGTATCCCGGATGCGCACGAGAAAATCCGGGATGTATTCTTTTCCCGCCCGCGTAAGAAAATCCGAAAAAATTTCATCGCACTGGTTATAGCCGCGCTCCGCCCGGCGCGCCGCGGAAAGAGGCACCGGCACGGCCAGATCGTAGGAGCTGAGCCGGTCCCACCAGGGAAAGGCCTCCAGCAGCTGGGAAAAGACGCGCCCCCGGCTCCTCCGCCCGCCGTACTTGAGCTGAAGGATGCATTCCCGAAGCGCTCCGTCATACTGGCAGCAGGTGTAGCATCCATCCAGCGCACCCCGGCGCGAATCCGCGATAAGCCGGGGATGCCAGAACGCGGCGAGACACGTCCTGCACCACGGCGCGTCCGCCCGGGTCATGCGCCCGCAGCCGGGACAGCGCACCGGAAAAAGCAGATCCAGCAGCGCCTGCCCCCACGTCATGGCGCGGCCTCCCCCGCGAGAAGCGGCAGAAACAGGCTGCAGCGGCCTGCCATGCGGTGATTGCGCACCGCCGCGGCAAGCGCTTCCCCGGTCGTAATGAGCACGGTGCGGCGGCTCGCGCGGGTCACGCCGGTATAGAGAAGATTCCGCTGGAGCATCACCCGCTGTGACGGAAGCAGCACGAGAATGACCCGCTCGTATTCGCTGCCCTGACTCTTGTGGACCGTCACGGCGTAGGCGAGCCGGAGATCCCGCTTCTCTTCGCCTTCATAGACCACTTCTTTCTCCGGAAAATGGACGAAGACTTTCGGCCCCGATACCGCCCATACGATCCCGATATCCCCATTGTACACGCCTTTTTCGTAGTCGTTCTTCGTCTGCATTACCTTATCGCCCCGGCAGAAACCGCTGCGCACGCCGGTTTCTCTCTGTACGTACGACTGAATGGCTTCGTTCAGATGATCCACGCCGCACACGCCGCGGTACATGGGAGACAGCACCTGCATGTCCCATTTCCGATCGTCTTCGTCGTAATGCCCGTCCCGGCAGAGCTGCATAACGAGCGAGAAGGCTTCGTCTTCGCTGTCCACGAAGCACACCTGAAACTCGCCGTCCCGATCCGGCTGCGGCATTTCCCCTTCGCGGATGCGGGCGGCGTTTTCAATGATGCCGCTTCCCTCTTTCTGCCGGAAAATACGCTGAAGGCGCGCCACTGGCACTTCGCCCCAGGCAATGAGGTCTTTCAGCGGCGCGCCCGGCCCTACAGGCGGAAGCTGATCCACATCGCCCACAAGAATCAGCCTCGCCCCTTCCTTCATCGCGCAGAGCAGACGGTAAAAAAGAAGCATATCCAGCATGGACGCTTCATCTACGATAATAAGATCTTCCCGCAGCGGTTCCGATTCATTTTTCCCGAAAAACGTTTTGTCCCCGTGCATCTCCGCTTCCAGCGCCTTGTGCACCGTGTCCGCATTGCGTCCGCACGCCAGCGACAGACGCTTCGCCGCGCGGCCCGTGGGCGCCATGAGTCGCACTTTCTTTCCATACTGCTCCGCCGCAGTCATGATCGCCTGCACAAGGGTCGTCTTTCCCGTGCCGGGGCCGCCGGTAATAATAAGAAGGCCGGACTCCATGGCCTGCTCCACCGCTTCTGCCTGTTCATCTGCCAGTGTAAGACGGCGTTCCCGCTCAAATTTTTCCATGGCGAGCTTCGCGCTTCCCATATACCCTTCGCGCAGAAGGAGCCGCACCCGATGGCGGGCCTCCGTCTCCGCTTCGTAGAGGGACGGGAGATACAGAAAAAGCCGGTCCCGCCAGATGAGAGAAGGGATCTCTCCCACCTCTACCGCCTCCTGTCCCGCAGCCGCAGCCGCTTCTTCTTCGATCTGCAGGAGAAGCGCCGCCTGCCGGTACGCCGCTCCGGCGGGCACGCAGCAGTGTCCCTCCATGGAGAATCCGGTGAGCACATGAAAAATGCCGCTGATGATGCGCGCTTCATCAAGAGGGCTCACGCCTTCTTTCATGGCGATGCGGTCTGCCATCTGAAACGTGAGGCCGGCCACCTCCCGCACAAGCCGGTAAGGCTCCTTCCGGAGCACGCGGTCGAGCCCTTCTCCATACAGTTTCTGCAGAACCTGCGCAAACCGGGACGGCACGTCCGCCGACTGCAGAAAAAGCACCAGATCCCGCTGCGCCGCGCCCGCTTCATAAGAAGCGCGGATGCGCGCGAGCGTTTTCGGGCCGATGCCGGGCACATCGAGGAGCGCGTCCATGTTTGTATCCATCACTTCGAGCGCGCGGCGGCCGAAGGCATCGACAATGCGCTTCGCCATGACGGGTCCGACGCCTTCGATTTCTCCGGAGGCGAGATACTGCTCGATATCCTCCGCCCGCTCAGGCCGTACGGGGGCCATGGACACGGCTTTGAACTGCATGCCAAAACGGGGATGCCGTACCCAGCATCCCCGCAGTGCGACGGTCTGCCCCGCAGAAGGTACGCCCACCTGTCCCGCCGCGGTGACAGGCGCTCCGCCGCCGTCCGGTTTCAGGCGGAATACGGAAAATACGCCGTCCGCGCTCTGAAATACAATCGCCGCGACTGTGCCCCGCAGCTCTTCCATCATGACCGGCGCTCCGTCTCGGCGCGCTGCCTTTCCTTGGAAAGATCCATCAGCAGCTGGTACCACCGGCGGAAATAAGGCCGGTTGGCCGCGTCGGCAAGAAGCGCCGAGAGCTCGCGGATATTTTTTTCCTCCCGCGCCGCGTCATATACCGGGCGGCCGCTTTTCATCTTGCACAGGGCCACCTCCCGGGAAAGAGCCATGCGCCGCTCAAACAGCGCCGCCATATCCTTGTCCACTTTGCGGATTTCTTCCCGCACCGCATCCAGTTCGTCCATGGCCGCCTCCTGTGAAAGAATGACCGCTTACAGATTTTTCGCGTGGAGGTCTTCCAGAATCTCCATGACTTTCGCCTTGCATTCCGCGAGCGGCACCTCAATGGTCTCGCCCGTGCGGCGCACGCGGATCTCCACGTTGCCCGACTCCTGCCATTTCTTCCCGATGGTGACGCGCACGGGATAGCCGATGAGGTCGGCGTCCTTGAATTTGATGCCCGCCCGTTCGTTCCGGTCATCCAGCACCACTTCGTCCGCCTTTTCTTCAAATGCATCGTAGAGAGAGCGAGCCGCCGCCATGACCGCTTCGTCCTTGTTGTTCGCAGGGACGATGACCGCTTCATAGGGCGCGATAGCCGCAGGCCAGATGATGCCGTCGTCGTCGTGGCTCTGCTCGATGGCCGCCGCCATGGTGCGGGACACGCCGATGCCGTAGCAGCCCATCACCATGGGCTGGGACTTGCCGTTCTGATCGAGATAGGTGCAGCCCAGCGCTTCGCTGTACTTCGTGCCCAGCTTGAACACCTGCCCCACTTCGATGCCCTTCTTGATTTCGATGGGGCCGCCGCATTCGGGGCATACGTCGTCCGCAGTAATCATGCGGATGGTCTCCACGCGCACGTCGCCGAAGTCGCGGGCGGGGTTCACGTGGATGTAGTGCATGTCCTTCTGATTGCCGCCGCAGCAGGCGTCCTGCATTTCCATGACGGTCTTGTCCACCACGATGTCGAAGTTCTCCGTCCGGGTAAGACCGATGGGACTGATATACCCGGCCGTCAGGCCGCACGCCGCGAGATCTTCGTCGGACGCCATGCCCACCGTGGACGCGCCGTAAATGTTCTGGAGGCGCACTTCGTTCACTTCGTGGTCGCCGCGCACCATGGCGAGCACCACTTTGTCGTCCAGTTTATACACCACGGCCTTCACGGACTGTTCGACCGGGGCGTGGAGGTAATCGCAGACCATCTCGATGGTGTGCTGCCCCGGCGTCGCCACCAGTTCTTTCTCCCGGTCATTGCGGATGGCGCAGGGAAGCGCATTCGGCTCCACCGCTTCCGTATTCGCCGCAAAGGAGCAGTGTTTGCAGTAGGCCACATCCGCTTCGCCCGAATCGGCGAGCGCCTCAAATTCGTGGGTGGTGCTGCCGCCGATGGCGCCGGAGTCTGCCAGCACCGGACGGAAGTGGAGCCCGCACCGGGTGAAGATGCGGGTGTAGGCGTCGTACATGAGCTGGTACTGATGATCGAGACCTTCCCAGTCTTTATCAAAAGTGTAGCCGTCCTTCATGATGAATTCTCGGCCGCGCATGAGGCCGAAGCGGGGGCGCAGTTCGTCGCGGTACTTGTTCTGGATCTGATAAAGGCTCACGGGGAGCTGCTTGTACGAGCTCGTGTCCATGTGCACCAGCGTGGTGATCATTTCCTCGTGGGTCGGCGCGAGGCAGTACTGGCGGCCGTGACGGTCCTGCAGGCGGAACATCTCATCGCCGTACACCGCCCAGCGGCCGGTCTGCTGCCAGATTTCCGCCGGCTGAATGATGGGCATCTGAATTTCCTGCGCGCCGGTCTTGTTGATTTCCTCGCGGATAATGGCCTCGATCTTCTGCAGCGTGCGCCACGCCAGCGGCAGATACACGTAAATGCCGCCCACGATCTTGCGGATCATCCCCGCCTTGAGCATGTATTTGTGGCTGATGACCACCGCTTCCGCCGGAATTTCTCTGAGAGTCGGACTGTACAATCTGGATGCTAACAACGAAATCTCCTCCTATGCCGGCCGCAGGGCCGCTCCATATCAAAGTAAATGGGAATTTTTCTACTTATTATAAACCGTTTGTCTGTTTCTGAAAACAGAGCGGCGATATCACCGCCGGTTTTCCTCTTCGTATTTGCGGATTTCTTCCATGAGCGCGTCGATGAGCTCTCCTTCGGGCAGGCTTTTCAGCACCTTACCGTGGCGGAAGAGCACGCCGCTTCCCTTGCCGCAGGCGATGCCGAAGTCCGCTTCCCGCGCTTCGCCGGGGCCGTTTACGGCGCACCCCATGACGGCAATGCGGAGCGGCGACCGGAAGGCTTTCAGCTTTTCCTCCACGGTCTGCGCGATGCGAATGAGGTCCACCTGGGTGCGTCCGCAGGTGGGGCAGGAAATGAGCACGGGACCGTACTGCGCAAGTCCCAGCGCGGAAAGGATTTCCCTGGCGGCGCGCACTTCCTTCACCGGATCGTCCGTGAGCGACACGCGGAGGGTATCGCCGATCCCGTCCAGCAGGAGAGAGCCGATGCCGATGGCGGACTTGATGGTGCCCCGGTAGGCGGTGCCCGCTTCGGTCACGCCCAGGTGGAGCGGATAGTCCGTGCGCTCCGCGAGAAGCCGGTTGGCCCGGACCATCATCGGCACGTCGGTGGACTTGACGGAGATGACGATGTCGTGGAACTGTTCGTCTTCCAGTATGCGCACATGTTCCATCGCCCCTTCCACCATGCCTTCCGCCGTAGGATGGCCGCCGAATCTGTCAAGGATGTGCTGCGGAAGCGATCCCGCATTGATGCCGATGCGGATGGGCACCCTCATTTCCCTCGCGGCGTCCACCACTTTCACCACGTTCTCCCGGCGGCCGATGTTCCCCGGATTGATGCGGAGCGCATCCACCCCCGCCTCCAGGGCGGTGAGGGCGAGCCGGTAATCAAAATGGATATCCGCGACGAGGGGCACCTGCGTGAGTTTCCGCAGACCCCGCAGAGCCTCCGCCGCTTCTTTATTGGGAATGGCCACGCGCACGATATCCGCCCCGGCCGCGCCGAGCGTATGGATCTGCGCCGCCGCGCGGGCCGTGTCTACGGGGCTGTACGTGCTCATGGACTGAATGGCGATGGGCGCGCCGCCTCCGACGGCGACTCCGCCCACCATGACCTGTCTTGTGTGTTTCATACCGTTCTCCTTATGAAGCCGCTACCGGGACAGCGCGGACAGATCCTGAAAGGTGGCGAACAAAAAGAGTCCCACCAGCAGGGTGATGCCCACCGTCTGGATATAATAGAGCGCCCGGTCCGGCAGTTTCCGCCCGCAGAGCGCCTCTCCCAGCGTGAGGAAAAAAAGCCCGCCGTCCAACAGCGGAATGGGAAAGAGATTCAAAATCCCCAGATTCAGGCTCAGAATGGCAATGAACAGGAAAAACTGCGTGAGCCCCACTTCCGCGACCGTTCCGGCCATGCGCGCCACGCCGATGGGGCCCGCCACGTCGGCCGACCGGCCCGTGATGATGTCCGCCAGTCCTGCCGCGATGGCTTTCACAATGAACGCGCACCGGTCCGCGCCGAGAATCGCCGCTTCGCCCACACTCACGGGACGGCTCTCCAGCAGAGGCGTAATGCCCACGACGGCCCGGCCCTGTCCGTTGTCCTGCGGAATGACGGAGACGTTCTCTTCCCGGCCGTCCCGCGCAAGCGTCAGCGACACCACACGATTTCCTTTCGAGGCGAGCACGTCCGCCAGATCCGTCCATGCGTCGACCGCCGCGCCGTCCACAGCCGACACCCGGTCGCCCGGCCGGAGCCCCGCCGACGCCGCCGGCGAATCGGGCAGCACCGCGCCGATGACCGGCGTATTCGGGAAGGACTGCACGCCCATCGCGAGAAACAGTCCCATGAAAATGAGAAACGCAGAGAGGATATTCATGAGCGATCCCGCGGAAATCACGAGAAGCCGCGCCCATACGGGCCGCTCGGTGAAAGCCCGCGGGTCCGTGCTCTCCCCGGGATTCATCCCCATGATTTTATTGAACCCTCCCAGAGGGAAAAGGCGGAGCGAATACTCCGTCTCCCCGTTTCGGACGGACCAGAGCTTCGGACCAAAGCCCACCGCAAATTCTTCCACTTTCATCCCGGTGAGCTTGGCTGTGATAAAGTGCCCCCCTTCGTGGACAAGCACAATCACGCCGAACACGATGATGGGCGCGAGAATGTCCGTCAGCATGGAGCCATCCTCCCGATGGCAGACCGCGCGGCCGCTCTGGCCCGGTGGTCCGCATCCCACACGGCGTCGATGGACGGCACGGGCCTCGCGGTCCATCCGTCCAGCACGGCCTCCACCACGTCGAAAATCTGCAGGAAGGTCACGCGTCCTTCCACAAAGGCCGCCACCGCTTCCTCGTCCGCCGCGTTCAGCGCCGCGGTCATATCCCCGCCGGCTTCGCCCGCCGCATAGGCGAGACGGAGCGAGCGGAAGACGCTCGTGTCGGGTTCCGATACGAGAATGGACGACAGCGCGCCCCAGTCCACGAAAGAATGGGACGGCGACGGGAGCCGTTCCGGATACGTCAGGGCAAACTGGATGGGCAGGCGCATATCCGGCTCTCCCAGCTGGGCCAGAATGGAGCCGTCATCGTACTCCACCATGGAATGAATGAGGCTCTGAGGCTGCACCACCACCTGAATGCGCCCATAGGGCACGCGGAAAAGCCAGTGCGCCTCGATGATCTCCAAGCCTTTATTGAACATGGTGGCCGAATCGATGGTAACCTTCCGCCCCATATGCCACGTGGGATGGGCGAGGCAGTCCGCGAGCGTCACCTGCGCGAGCTCTTCCCTCGTCCGGCCCCGGAACGGCCCGCCCGAAGCCGTGAGCAGAAGACGATGCACATGCTTCCCATCCTGCCCGAGCAGGCACTGGAAAATGGCGCTGTGCTCACTGTCTACGGGGCGGATGACGATCCCCGCTTCATCCGCGGCTTTCGTCACCAACGCGCCGCCGGTGACGAGCGTTTCTTTATTGGCGAGCGCCAGCTCTTTTCCCTGCCGGATGGCTTCCAGCGTGGGCGCAAGACCGGCGATGCCCACCACGGCCACAAGGACGAGATCCACGTCGGCGCGGCGCACCGCCTCGACAAGCGCATTCTCCCCGATCAAGACTTCCGCCGTCCCTTCGTACCGGCTGCGGAAAGCCCGTCCCGCCGCTTCGTCTGTCACGGCGACGCATCGGGGCTGAAACTCCTCCGCCTGTGCAAGCAGCGCGTCCACGCTGGAATGCGCCGCCAGCACCGCCGCATGAAAACGGTCGTGATGCAGGCGGATCACGTCGAGCGTCTGCGTGCCGATCGAGCCCGTAGAGCCGAGCACTGCGATTTCTTTCATAGGAAACTCCTCATGGCCACAAGGCAGGCCAGCATGAGCGGCGCGACAAAGAGCAGGCTGTCGAAGCGGTCCATCATGCCGCCGTGGCCGGGCAGAATATGTCCCGAATCCTTGATGTCGCACACGCGCTTCACATACGATTCAAACAGATCGCCCATGGGCGCGGCAAGCGCCACCATGACGGAGAGGAAAAAAGCCGGGAGCAGCGCAAAATCAAAATACGCCGCATAGGCGAGGCACATGGCCACGCAGCCCACAGCGCCCCCCGCAAGTCCCTCCATGGTCTTGTTCGGGCTGATATGGGGCGCCATTTTATGCCGGCCGAAATTCTTCCCCGCTGCATAGGCGAAAGTATCGCTCGACCAGGTGCCGATGAGGGCAAACCACAGGAGAAAAATCCCGCTGTGAATGGCCGCGGCACCGGCAGGCAGCAGGTCGTCCCCGCCGCGGAGGTAAAGGAAAGAGCCAAAGCCGATGCCGAAATAAAGCGCGCCCATGACGGTCGCAAACAGCGCCCAGATATCTTTCTGCTGGATGACCAGAATCAGGAAAAGAAGCAGCACAAAGGAACACAGCACCGCCGCCGCAAAGAGCGGAAGCGACGACGAAGCCGCCGCGCCGATCATGACCGCGACGGCGGTGAGCGCAGGCCCCGTATAGACATGCGTGACCTTTTTCAGCATCCGGGCGTATTCCATCCAGGCCAGGCCCGCCACGACAAGAAGCGCTGCCGTGAGGGGAATCCCGCCTGCCGTCACCAGCGCGACGACCGCGGCGATGCCCACCACGGCTGTGAGAAGACGGGCCTTCATTGCGCCTCTCCTTCATTCAGCCCGCCGAAGCGGCGGTCCCGATGGCAGAACCAGTCCACCGCGCGGTGCAGTTCCTCCACAGTGAAGTCCGGCCACAGCACCGGCGTGAAATAGAGCTCGCTGTAGGAAATCTGCCACAGGAGGAAATTGGAAATGCGCGACTCGCCGCCCGTGCGGATGAGGAGATCCACATCCGCCGCATCGCTTTCATACAGCCGCCGCTGGAGCGCGTCTTCCGTGATATCTGCCGGCGCAAGACGCCCCGCCTGCACGTCTTCCGCCAGAAGGCGCGCGGCGCGGACGATCTCGTCCCGTCCGCCGTAATTGATGGCCACGTTCAGCACGAGTCCCGTATTATTCCGCGTATCCGCCTCGCACGCCTCGATTTCCTTCCGCAGTCCTTCGGAGAGGCGGCCCCGGTCGCCCACCACGTGAAGCTGCACGCCGTCCTGCATGAGATCCCGGAGCTGCCGCAGCAGGTAATCCTTGAAAAGTTCCATGAGAAAATCCACTTCCGGCTGGGGACGCTTCCAGTTCTCCGTGGAAAAGGCGTAAATCGTGAGCCGTTCAATGCCCATATGGCCTGCTTCCCGGACAATGGTCTTCACATTGTCCGCGCCGGCCTGATGACCGAAGGTGCGTTCCCGGCCCTGCCGTTCCGCCCAGCGGCCGTTGCCGTCAAGAATGATGGCTACGTGTCTGGGAAATTTCTGTTCTTCCGACAATTCGATTCTCCTTGCCATACCGTTCTGCCAGAGCCGCGGCAATTTCTTCCCCGTAAGCCATGCGCGGCATGACCACCGCGCGGGGGCCGCTTCTCACCAGGTACAGAAAATCTTCTTCCAATGCATAATGACGGCCCCGGGTGAAGGAGACCGTCCCGTCCGGGAACGCCTCCGTCAGCTGAAGCCGTACATTCTCATCAAAAGGCCGGCCTTCAAAAAGAGCCGCCTTATTCATACCGACATGATCTCTTTGATTTTCTTTTCCGTGACCGCGTCTATTTCCTTGATTTTCTGGTCGGTCAGCTTCTGGACTTTGTCTTCCATGTCTTTGATGACATCCTTGGAGACGTCGCTCTTTTTCCCTTCCTTTTTCAGGAAATCGTTGCCGTCCCGGCGGATATTGCGGATGGCCACCTTGCCTTCTTCCGCTTTCTTGCTCACCACTTTGCACAGGTCCTTGCGCCGTTCTTCCGTGAGCTGCGGGATGGCCATGCGGATGACATTGCCGTCGTTCATGGGAACCAGGCCCAGATCGGACTGGAGAATGGCCTTCTCGATGTCCTTCAGAAGCGCCCGGTCCCAGGGAGCGACCACGAGCATGCGCGCCTCCGGAACGGAAACCGTCGCCACCTGCGTCACCGGCGTAGGCGTGCCGTAGTATTCCACGCGCACCCGGTCAAGAAGGCTCGCCGAGGCCTGTCCCGTGCGGACGGAAGCGTATTCCGCCTTCAGGGACTGGATGGACTTGTCCATTTTTTCCGTCAGTTTTTTCAGTTCTTCTTCGTACATGGTTTATTTCCCTTCAATCAATGTGCCCAGGGTTTCGCCAAGGCACGCTTTTACGATGTTGCCCGGTACGTCGATGTTGAAGACGACGATCGGGATGGCGTTGTTCATGCAGAGGGTGATGGCCGTATTATCCATCACTTCGAGGCCGCGGCTCAGCACTTCCCCGTAAGTCAGATGGGTGAACATTTTCGCTTCCGGATGGTATTTCGGATCCGCGTCGTACACGCCGTCGGTCTGCTTTTTCGCCATGAGCATCACGTCCGCTTCGATTTCCGCCGAACGGAGCGCTGCCGTGGTGTCCGTCGTAAAATACGGATTGCCCGTGCCGGCGGCAAAGATCACCACGCGGCCCTTTTCCAGATGGCGCACGGCGCGGCGGCGGATGTAAGGTTCGGCCACCTGACGCATTTCAATGGCGGTCTGCACGCGCGTGGGGATGCCCAGCTTTTCCAGTCCGTCCTGCATGGCCACCGAGTTAATCACCGTGGCCAGCATGCCCATGTAGTCGGCGGATACGCGGTCCATGCCGCCGGCGCTGCCCTTGAGGCCCCGCCAGATGTTGCCGCCGCCCACGACGACCGCCACTTCGATGCCTGCTTCGCACACCGTCTTGATCTCACCGCACAGGCGGCTCACCACTTCCGGATCAATGCCGAATCCCTTATCGTTGGCGAGCGCTTCCCCGCTCAGCTTCAGCATGACTCTCTTATACTTCTGATTTTCCATACCGCGCCTCCGTTTCTCTGCCCTGCGGCCATCCGTCATCCGAGAGACGGAACGCCTGCGCCGGGACAAAAAATAAGGACACAATGCTGTGTCCTCTTTTTGTGGAAATACCGAATCGGACACAGACCCGGCAGGGCGGGACATCGCTGCCGCGCCGGGCCTTCCGGACCGATGTTGGAGTTCCTTTATCGCAATGCGAAACTTATTTGCCGATCTGCTTCTGGATTTCTTCTACGAAGTTTTCCTGCTTCTTTTCAATGCCTTCGCCGAGCTGATACCGGGCAAAGCGGGCCACTTCCGCGCCCTTGGAAGCAAGCAGTTTGGAGATGGAGATATCGCCGTCGCGGATGTAGGCCTGATCAAGCAGGCATACTTCTTTGTAGTACTTGTTGATGCGGCCGAGAACCATCTTTTCGATGATGTTTTCCGGCTTGCCTTCGTTGCGCGCTTCCGCTGCGAGCACTTCTTTTTCGTGTTCCAGTTCCGCCGCCGGCACCTGGGTGCGGTCGAGGTAGGACGGGCTGGCCGCCGCGACCTGCATGGCCACGTCTTTGCCGAGTTCCGCGTCGCCGCCTTTCATTTCCACGAGAACGCCGATCTTGCCGCCGCCGTGGATGTAGCTGAATACCTGGCCTTCGGCGCTTTCAAAGCGGACGAAGCGGCGTACGGAAATGTTTTCGCCGATTTTCGCGATGGCTTCCGTGACGACGTCTTTTACGGTCTTGCCGTCCATTTCGGAAGCGAGAAGCGCGTCCACATCGGCAGGAGCCGCTTCTGCGGCCTGCTTCGCAATGGCCTTGGCCAGCGTCTGGAAGCTTTCGTTGTGGCCGACGAAGTCGGTTTCGCAGTTGACTTCCGCGATGACGCCCACTTTGCCGTCTTCGGAGACGTAGGAGACGACCGCGCCTTCCGCCGCGATGCGGCCCGCTTTTTTCGCCGCCTGAGACAGACCCTTTTCACGGAGAATGTCTACGGCTTTCGCCATATCGCCGTCCGCTTCCGTGAGGGCTTTCTTGCAATCCATCATGCCTGCGCCGGTGGAGGTGCGCAGTTCCTTAACCATGCTTGCCGTAATAGCTGCCATTCTATGACCTCCTGTGTACTTCGGGGCGCATAAAATTGGAAATCCCGCCGCTGCCGTCCGGGCGGCGTCAGAATTCCCAATTTTACCGGCTCCCCTGATTGCCTGTGATTATTCCTGTTCTTCTGCCGCGGTTTCTTCCGCCGCTTCTTCAGCCGGTGCTTCCGCGCTTTCTTCCTGCTGGCCCTGACGTCCTTCGAGGACAGCGTCGGCCATCTTGCTGGTGAGGAGCTTCACCGCGCGGATCGCGTCGTCGTTCGCCGGGATCGGATAGTCGATGAGATCCGGATCGCAGTTCGTGTCGACCGTAGCGACGACCGGAATGTGCAGTTTGCGCGCTTCCGATACAGCGATTTCTTCTTTCTTGGAGTCGATGATGAAGATCGCGCCGGGGAGCTTCTTCATGTCTTTGATGCCGCCCAGGTTCTTTTCCAGTTTTTCCAGTTCACGCTGCATGAGGATGACTTCCTTTTTCGTGTACTGGGACGTGGTGCCTTCGGCAAACATCGCTTCCAGTTCCTTCAGACGGGCCACGCGGGTCTGAATGGTGCGGAAGTTGGTGAGCATGCCGCCCAGCCAGCGTTCGTTCACATAGAACATGTTGCAGCGGAGCGCTTCTTCCTTGATGGAATTCTGGGCCTGCTTCTTCGTGCCGACGAAGAGGATGGGCTGGCCGTTTGCAGCGACTTCGCGCAGGAACGCGTATGCTTCTTCGACTTTCTTTACCGTCTTCTGCAGGTCGATGATGTAGATGCCGTTCCGTTCCGTGAAAATGAACCGCGCCATTTTCGGATTCCAGCGGCGGGTCTGATGACCGAAATGAACGCCTGCTTCGAGTAACTGTTTCATGGATACAACTGCCATAATGATAACCTCCTGTTGTGACCTCTGCCTGCTTCCTCTCCCGCAGCCACCCCGTCAATGCAAAATTTTTGACGCGGCACAGATGCGGAATCCGCCCGGCATGTGTACTCATGCTTTCCCATTCTATCAAAGGCGGCGCGGAAACGCAAGACGCGCCGGCGCAAAAGTTTCCCTTTCTTGAGGCGCGGTCCGTTCCGTGCTATCATAGGTGAAAATTCAGGGCTTCCGCCCGGGAAAGGACTCCCGCCGTGACTCTTCCGTCTTCGATGAAAAAGAAAAAACTTCATATCGAATTCCTGCGCATCCTCTGCATCTGGCTCGTCATGTTCACCCATTCGTCCACTTCGGGCTTCTCGCTCTATCTCATGCAGCAGGACTCGCCGCTTTTCCCGCTGTACCTCCTCGTCCCTTTCTGGGTAAAGACCGCCGTGCCCATCTTCTTCATGGTGTCCGGCGCGCTCCTCCTCGGAAAAGACGAGCCGATATCCGTCATTTTCAAAAAGCGGATCTGGCGCTTTCTGCAGGTCCTCCTCATTTTCTCTTTCATTAATTATATTTTCTTCTACGCCGTGCCGGAGCGCCATTTCAGCCTGCTGCGCTTCCTCTCCATCACGTACACGTCCAATATGGCTACGGCTTACTATTTCCTTTACATTTATATTTCCTTCCTGCTCATGCTCCCGCTGTGGCGCGCCATGGTGCGGAATTTCACGAACCGGCTCTACCTTTATCTCATCGCGCTCAATCTGTTTTTTGTGGGCTTTATCCCGGTGTTTTCCTTCCTCCTCTACCGCGGACAGGCGGAGATGAACGGATTCCTGAATCCGCTGCTTGCCATCAGCGAGCCTTCTTTCTATTTCATCATCGGCTACTGGATAGAAAACGTGCTGCCTGACGGCTGGCTCACGAAAAAAAATCTCTGCCGCCTCGGTGCGGCGGCGGCCGCCGGCACGGTTCTTGCCGCGTGCATGACCTGGTTCTACGGCTATACCGCGGGCGGCCTCACCGAAGCCATTTCCCAGCGCTTCTATGATTCCTTTCTTTTCCTCAACACGGCGTTCCTCTACTGCGCGTGCAAGTACTGGTTCCGCCATCATGAAGCGGCGCCCCGTACGGCGCGCCTTCTCGTCCTCTTCGGCAGTCTTTCTTTCGGGGTAATGCTCTTTGAGGAAATCACCCGGGCGGTGACGCACCGTCTTCTCACGCGGGTCTTCCTTGCGCACTTCCCGTCCTTCCCATTTCTCGACGCCGTGCTCTGGATTTCCATCGCGTTCCTCCTCGGCGCGGCCATGACGTGGGCGCTCAAAAAAATCCCCTATTTCCGCCGACTCATCTGAATGAAAAACACGGACGTCTTTTCAAAACGTCCGTGTTTTTTTCGCGCTCTTTTTCCGGTTCGCGCCGGCTCAGGGCTTCACCACGATTTTCACTACGGGGTCCGTCTTCGACGTGAGCCGTTCGAAGGCGTGCTGCAGCTCCGAGAGGGGCATCACGTCCGTCACGCAGCGCTCCGGATCGATCATGCCGCGGGCGATGAGATCAATGGTCTCTTCAAATTCCGCGCGCGTGCAGGAAACGCTCCCCGTGAGGCGGACTTCCTGCAGGACTGCGCGGTTCATGGAGAAGGGCACCTGCGGCTCCATGGAATTGCCGATCATGACGATCTCGCCGCCGGGGCGCACTGCGTCCAGCGCGGTCTCCAGCGTCTCGCCCGAGCCCACCGCTTCAAAGACCACGTCGAAGCCGCCGTCCGACGCGGCGCGCATCACCGCCGCCCGGTCGGGCGCATTCCCGTCGAAGTATTCGTCGAAGTCGCCGATTTCTTTCGCCTTGGCGATTTTCCGGTCGTTCACCTTGGACATGGCCACATAGGACGCGCCCGCGCGTTTCGCCAGCGTGCCGATGAGCTGGCCGATGATGCCGCTGCCCACGACGAGGACTTTGCCGTGGAGGCGCAGGCTGGAGTGCTTCACCGCATGGTACGCCACCATGAGCGGGTCGATCAGTCCGGCCGCCACGTCGGATACGGCGTCCGGCAGGAGGTACGCGTTGGACGCTTTGCCCACGAACTGTTCCGCGTACGCGCCGTTACATACGAAGCCGATGTAATTCGTGCCGTTCACTTCGCGGCAGAGCTGTTCCTGTCCCGCGCGGCACATGTCGCACTGTCCGCAGTACAGATTCGCCCAGAAGACCACCCGGTCTCCTACATGGAAGCGGCTGTCTCCGGGATCCGTCACGGTGCCGCAGAATTCATGTCCCATGATAAAATGGCCTTCCGTGCCGGGCGCCCAGCCTTTGCCCGCTTTCCACATGTGGATATCGCTGCCGCATACGCCGCAGGCGTTCACCTTGATTTTCAGCAGCCCCGGGCCCATGGCCGGTACGGGCACATCCTGCATGGTCATCTGCCGCGGGCCCGTGAGCACCGCCGCTTTCATCATTTCCTGCGCCATTGTTCATTCCTTCTTTCTGTATTACAGGGAAAATGTGAGCTCCGCCTGCTGCGGAAGCCGGTGAAACAGGGAGAGGTCCGACGTGACGCGTCCCACGGGGATGACTTCCATGGTGAGATTCGGCCGGTCGGTCTGGTCATAAAATACCGCGAGGGTATTGTTCTGCGGACAGTAGGTGATGTCTCCGTCGGCGAAGCGGAGCTGTCCGCCCTCCGCATGGGCGGGCGTAAAAGGAAGCGGCCCGTAGTATTCCCGTCCGCCCCAGCCGGTCATGGATACAGCAAGCGGGAAGCGGCTCCGGATCTCCTCTGCCAGCGCCGTATCGTACCACACGGCGTTGACCGTCTCTCCGTTCACGGCGATGCGCACGGGCGTGCCTTCTTCCGTCGCGTCCGGAAGCTCGCCCAGCTCCCGGAGCCACGCTTCGACGGTCCCCGCTGCCTGCGGCACATCTGCCGCGTCGAGGTCGAGCCCGTCCTTTGTTTCCTTCTCACCCTGCACCGCGCGGGCGATGGCCTCATAACTGTCGCCCGGCCCATAGCCGTCGTGCGTGCAGAAGGGAATGAGGGTCTTGCCTGACAGATCATGGGCAGAAAGGAAAGTGAAGATGGCCTGCGGCGCGTGGGTGGCCCACACGGGATATCCGATGTACACCGTATCGTAGGCCGACATATCCACCGGCGCGTCGGTAAGCGCGGGGAGCGTCCCCGCGGCGATTTCCTGATGGTTCCGGTCGATCACGTCCCGGGAGCGCGTGGAATAAGGCTCCGCCACATGGATGGAGTGCACGTCTCCGCCCACGTCTTCCTGAATGAGACGCGCCACATAGGCGGTAGTGCCGATTCGTTGTCCTCCGTCGATCATCACGCTGGCCGACGCGCTCGCGTCCATGTCCGCCGGATAGGGCGCGTTTTCTCCCAGGCTGAAATACACGATGAGATTCTTCGGCCCGCCGGGCGCGGAGGCCGGCGCGGGCTCGGGCGCGCGCTGCCCCTGGCAGGCGGTCACGGTGAGTCCCAGCGCCAGCATCGCCAGGATCGCGGCTGCTTTCCGTTTCATGATTCTTCTCTCCTCTCCGCAGCATGCGGCAAAAAAATAAGGAAATGCGTCCGGGAATGTTCCCTTTGCATTTCCATTATAAATTCGAAACCGTCTCCTATCTAATTCCCGCTTAACATGGCTCCGCCATGCCTTCGGCGCATGGAGATGTCTCCAGATGCGCCCGGGCAAACTCCACAAATTTTTCCGCCGCCCGGGAGAGGGGCTGGAGCCGTCGCCAGGCGAGCGCGCAGGTGGCGGTGAGATCCGGCGACAGCGGCCGCCAGGTGATGACCGACGGGTCCCAGTACCGAATGGAGCCCTTGATGATGAGCGCATACGCCAGGCCGTGATGGACCATGATGGAGCTGTTGGACGGCAGATTGGCCGTGAACGCCGCGTGCAGCTGCGGATACAGCGGGCCGAACCAGTGCGCGAGCTCGCTCTGCACGGACAGGCGGCGCGGCAGGATGAGCGGCACGTCTTTCAGGTCCTCCGGCGAAATCGCCTCTTTCGCCGCAAGGGGCGCGTCGGGGCGCATGGCCACTACCCACTGCTCCTTTTCGCGGAAGCGGATGAAATCGTACCGTCCCATGTCCACCGGCTCCAGCAGAAGGCCCACGTCCGCCAGCCCCCGGTCGAGCTTGTCTTTCACCTGATCCGCCGTGCCGGTATAGAGATCGAACGTGACCGCCGGGTAGCGCTCCTGAAACGCCCGGAACAGGGGCGGCAGCTTCTGCACGCCCGCCAGATCGCCGCACCCCACGGTGACGGTGCCTTCCAGCGCGCCGACGGCATGCGTGACTTCTTCCTCCGTTTTATCCACCAGCTCGAGGATTTCTTCCGCCCTGCGCCGGAGCAGCAGCCCTTCTTCGGTGAGCGTAATTTTCCGCGTGCCCCGGTGAAAAAGCTTCACGCCCAGCTCGCCTTCCATCTGCGCCAGCTGCCGGCTCAGCGTGGGCTGTGTCACATGGAGCGTCTCCGCCGCGCGGCTGATGCTTTCTTCCCGCGCGACCGCCATAAAATACTGAAGCACCCGCAGTTCCATGTCCGTCTCCTTTCCTTATATAAAAAACCGGAGAGCCACCCCGGTTTTTTCCTCATGCGGTCACAGTCCGAACAGCGACTGGAAAAACTGCACCACGCTGTCCCACCAGCGCCCGATCATCGCGGTAAAACTCTCTTCCCCGCCGCTTTCGGCGTCCGCCGTGTCCGTGCCGTCCGATGCGGCGGATGACCCGTGTCCGGCAAACCACAGCCACGGCCAGAGGGAGAACCCGCTGAAGAACCCGCCGCCTCCGCCGGTGAAATTGTTCCGCGTCGTGCCGTTCTGCTGATTCGCGTTATTCCCATTGTTCTGCTGCGGGCGGGCGCCGTTGTCCGCCGCCTGTCCCGCGCCGGCATTTCGTCTGCCGTAATCCTTCGGGTCGTACCCCTGATCGATCGGGCGGGCCGTCTGCTGCCGCTCTGCGCCCTGCGGCTGTGCGGGCCGCGCCGGCTGAGCCGGACGGGGCGCGGTGCGCGTGATGGACGGACTCATCATCCGCCCGCCGCCCGCGCGTCCCCCTTTTGCCATGGCGGGCGCGGCCGCCGTGAGCGCGGCAATCAGGCAGAGCGCAGCCGCCGCTTTTGCATATTTCATGTGTATTCCTCCTCAGTTCTTCGGCAGTTTCCGGGCCATATGCCGCGCGTCCATGAAGCACACAAGCACGCCCTCTTCCGTTTTCTGCACATAGAGATTGGTTTTCTTTCCCACCCAGAGCGATGAATCGTCGTCTTTTTCCGCGGGCGCGCCGCAGAGCGAGGTCAGCCGCGCCGTATAGGCGTCATAAGCCGCGGCCGTTTCCTCCGCCGTCGCCAGGGGCCGCGGCACATTGATCTGCACAAGTTTTCCCTTTTCGAAAGCCCCCGTCACGACCATGGGGCCGCGGATCCCCATCTGCTCCGTAAAATCCGTAAAATGAATGGCGTAAAGCGCGCCGCCGCCCACCGTGTCTTCCAGATACTGCGCGGCATAGCGTTCGCTCACTTTCCTCACCGAATCGCCCCAGCGCATATCGCCGAATCCGTCCGGTTCTCCGCTGTACGCGCCCGCGCCGGCGGCGGCCGCCGCCGAAATCCACGCCGCAAGAAACAGCGCCGCCATCCGTTTCATACGATTCACTCCTTCCGTCCGTTTTGTATTATACCAGATTTTCGCCTGCCGCACGGGCCTTACGCCCGTCATCGCGGGAAAATTTTCAAACGGCGCGGCGCATCGGCACTGCCGGCAGTCTTCCCGGTCAACGCGCTCAAGCCGTACCGGATCTGTTCTGTCCGGGCGCCGCCATGCAGATTTTCCACCGTTTCCAATTTTCCCCGCATACGACAAAACAGACAGCCCCGCTGTCTGTTTTGTGCCGACATCTTATTCGTGATGCGCGTCTGCTTTTTTCGCGTTCTCCGCAAGGCCCGGGAAGTCGAGCGTGGCAAAGAGGTCGCTCAGCCGTTCATTCCGGCGGATGCGGGTCACCGTGCCGTCTTCATGAAGAAGCAGTTCCTGATGACGGAGCTTGCCGTTGTAATTGAAGCCCATGCTGTGGCCGTGCGCGCCCGCGTCATGCAGGACGAGGAGGTCACCCATGTCGATCTTCGGCAGTTTTCTCTGGATGGCAAATTTATCATTGTTTTCGCAGAGCGATCCCGTCACGTCATATACTTCCGTGGCCGGTTCATTTTCCTTGCCCACCACGGTGATGTGATGGTACGAGCCGTACATGGCGGGACGCATCAGATCCGCCATGCACGCGTCGAGGCCGATGTACTTGCGGTAAATGTTCTTGTAATGGATGGCCTTCGCCACGAGGTACCCGTACGGGCCGGTGATGACGCGGCCGCATTCGAAGGAAATCCTCGTGTGATCGAAACCGTGCATCATTTCCTCAAAGAGCTTCCGCGCGCCTTCGCCAAGAGCGGCAATGTCCACCGGCTCTTCTTCCGGGCGGTAGGGAATGCCGATGCCGCCGCCGAAATCGATAAAGGAAACCGTCACGCCCAGCTTGTCCCGGATCTCGTTGGCCAGGTCAAACATCATGCGGATGGTGCCGAGGAGGCCGTCCAGCGCGAGTTCGCAGGAAATGACCATGGTGTGAATGCCGATCCAGGCGATGCCCTTTTCCTTCGCCCAGGCCACGCACTGCAGCAGCTGTTCGCGGGTCATGCCGTACTTCGCTTCTTCCGGCTTGCCGATGATGGCGTTGCCCCGGGCCAGCTCCGGCCCCGGATTGAAGCGGAAGCAGATTTTCTCCGGTACGAGGCCGAGCCGCTCCATATCGTCCAGGTTGGAAATGTCGTCCAGGTTGATGATCGCGCCCAGTTCGTACGCTTTCAGGAATTCCTCGTCCGCCGTGTCGTTGGAAGAGAGGACGATGTCGTCGCCCCGAAGGCCTACCGTCTCGGAGAGCACCAGTTCCGCCATGGAGCTGCAGTCCGCGCCCACATGGTGCTCCTTCAGGAGCTTCATGAGCCACGGGTTCGGCGTGGCTTTTACCGCGAAATATTCATGAAAATTCGGATTCCACGCGAAAGCGTCCTGAAGCGCCTTCACGCAGCCCACGATGCCCTTTTCGTCATACAGATGAAACGGCGTGCCGTATTCGACGGCCAGTTCGCGGATTTTTTCATCGCTGCAAGGTAATGTTTTTACAGACATGCAAGTTCCCCCTCCGGTGTCAAAGTGTGGATACAGTATAACATTGATTTTTTTCAAAGTAAATAAAGGAAGCCGCCGCTGATCCCGCGGCGGTCCTCCTTTGGATGCTGTATGAACTTATTTTTTCGCATTCGCCACAGCGAGTTCACTGTAATCGTGAATCCACTGGGGAATGTTGTCCTGATTTTCCTGAATGACTTCGTTGATGAGCTTCACCAGATCCTCGTTGCCCTTCGGGATGGCCACGCAGGACGAGCTGCGTACGTTTTCAAACTTCACGCCCGAATCGGCCAGCTCCGGATTCATGATGAGATACTGCTGGGCCACCACGCCCTGCGAGGCCACCGCATCCAGCTTGCCGTGATCCAGTTCAATGAGGATGTCCGGGATGCGGTCGAGCGCCACCACCTTGGCCTCCGGAATCTGCGTGCGCGCCAGATCTTCCTGGAGCGTCGCTTTCTGCGCGCCGATGGTCTTGCCGCGGAAATCTTCCAGCGTCTTATACTTGCCCGCGTCTTCGCTGCGGATGAGAAGGATATGCGGGCTGTGCATGTACGACTCGGAGAAGTCCACCGCTTTCTTCCGCTCTTCCGTCGCGTTGATGGCGGAGATGGCGATATCGATCTTATCCGCCGCGATAGACGAAAGAAGCGCGGAGAAGTTCATATCCTGCACGACGAGCTTCACGCCGATCTTGTCGGCAATCTTCTGCGCGAGCGCAATGTCGATGCCCACCACTTCTTTCTCCGACTTCGACGTGTCGATAAATTCATAGGGCGGAAACCCGGAAGCGGTGCCCACGACGAGCGTCCCCTTGTCTTTGATTTTCTGGAGAAGACCTCCCTGCGGAGCGCCCTCTCCCGCGGGCTTGCTGTCCGCTTTGCCGCCGCACCCGGCGAGGCCGAGGACGCCCGCCGCCAGAAGAGCCGCCGCTGCTGCTTTTACTGCCAGTTTCATGTTCTTTCTTCCTTTCCGCCGGGATTACCGCACGGCTTTAATTTTAAATTTCCATTCCAGCGCGCGCAGAATATTGGACACTGCAAACGTGAGAATGAAATAGTACACCGCTACGATGACCAGCGGAGGGAACGGCTGGAAGCTGATCCCCTGGATGGTGGTCGCCGTATACATGAGATCCGCCATGCCGATGACGGACACCTGGGACGATTCCTTGATGAGCGTCACGAATTCATTGCCGATGACCGGCAGGATATTCTTGATGGCCTGCGGAATGATGATGCGCACCATGGACTCCCATTTGGAGAAACCGAGCGACATGGCGCCTTCGAGCTGTCCCTTGCCGATGGACTGGATGCCGGAGCGGACGATTTCGCATTCATATGCGCCGGAATTGATGATGAGCGCCAGGATCCCGGCGGAAAGGCGTTCAAAGTCCACGCCCATGATCTGGAAACTCGGAAAATGGATGCCCAGGAACGGGAGACCGAAGAACACGAGAGAAATCTGTACCAGAATCGGCGTGCCGCGGATGATTTCCACATAAGCCGTCGCGATGGCCTGCAGCACTTTCACCCCGGAAATTTTCATGAACGCCAGCACGATGCCCAGCAGGAGCCCGAAGAAGCAGGACATGATCGAGATGACGATCGTCACCTTGATCCCGGACATGAATATATCGTTGTATTTGACCGCTGTGTCGATGACCATATCCATAATTCAACGCATCTCCTTAAATATCCGCATGCAGCAGGCGTTTCAGGAACGTCTGCGTCCGTTCTTCCTTCGGATGAGTGAAAATCTCCTCCGGATGTCCTTCTTCCACAATGTAGCCCTTATCCATGAAGACCACGCGGTTTGCCACCGAGCGGGCGAACTGCATTTCGTGCGTCACCACCGCCATGGTCATGCCCTGCTCCGCCACGCGCTTCATGACGGCCAGCACGTCGCCTACGAGTTCGGGATCCAGCGCCGACGTCGGTTCATCGAAAAGAAGCATTTTCGGCTTCATGGCAAGCGCCCGGGCGATCGCCACGCGCTGCTGCTGCCCGCCGGAGAGCTGTTCCGGATAAAAGTCCGCATGATCCGCCATGCCGACCTGCGTGAGCAGCTCCATGGCCTGCTCCCTGGCTTCCGCTTCGGGCACCCTGCGGATATGCATGGGCGCGTACATGACATTCTTCAGCACGTTGAACATGGGAAACAGATTGAACTGCTGGAACACCATGCCCACATCGCGGCGAAGCAGCTTCACATCCGTATTCGAGTCGATTTTCTTTCCTTCAAACCAGAGCTCGCCTCCAGTCGGCGTCTCCAGCAGATTCAGGCACCGGAGAAACGTGCTCTTCCCCGACCCGGACGGCCCGATAATGGTGAGCACTTCCCCGTTCCGGATCTGCATGCTGATGTCTTTCAGCACCTCCAGCTTGCCGAAGCTTTTCTTGAGATGCCGCACATCATAAATGATATTGTCTTTCTCGCTCATAGTTTTCTCTCCCTATAAATGTATACCGCATAATAGCATATTTATTCATACCTGTCAATGAAAAACGCCCGTCCCGCGGGCTTTCCCGGTCTTCTCCCCCCGTAAACTCCGGTTTCACGGAGAAGGCATTGTCATGCATGATTTTTCCGCGTCATTCCATGCAAATTTATGCAGGCATGAAAAACCGCAAACAAAAAAGCCTCCACCTGAAAAGAGACTTTTTTGCTTACGGAAATACAGGAGAAAGATAAAGAGGGGGTTTCATGGATCAATCCAAAACTTGCTCCTGCGGATGAGATCCGGAATACACATCTCATCTCCCGTGAAACCCTCCGCATGCTGTCGGTTTCTTATGGAAAGATAAGATATATTTATTCCTCTGCGGTTATCATACCATAAGAAATAAGAATTATCAACAACAATTTGCAGAACGCCCGCTTTACCGGAACAGCGGCGGCACGCAAAAAAGGCGTCTCCGCAGAGACGCCTTTTTTGCGGTCTCACCCTGCGCCAAGGCATGCGCGGAGCCAGTCTGCAAGAAGAGGCCGCGCTTCGGACAGGTCAAAGAGCCACGCCGCGCCGGCCAGCGCCAGCAGCAGAAGGAGCAGCGCATTGCCGCAGGCATATACCGTGCGGAACCGCGTGTCTGCCGTACCGGTCATGCTGCGGATAAACGACATGAGAAGCGCCAGCAGATTGAAAAGCCCCAGCACGATGAGAAGAGTCATCCCGGAGAGGCGGTACACGGTGGCCTTTTCTATATTTTCCAGCACCGACGCGGACCAGCCGATGCCCGCAAAAAACGCCGCCAGAATGGCTGCGACGAGTCCCACCGCCGCCACGGACTCCCGCTGGAAGCGCCCCAGTTTGTCCCGCGCCTCTTCCGCCCGGGCCGACGCGGCATCCGCCCGGCCGATCATCTGCGCCGCCCGGCGCTCCCGCATGTCCTCGCCCGCATCAAAGCAGGCGAGCCGGGCCGATTCAAGCGACACAAAGTCAGAGAGACGCCGCAGCTCCCCGGCATAGCGGCTCTCCGCCTCTTCCCGGTTCTCTGTGAAAAGCCGCAGATTTTCCGCGAGGGTATCCACGCTTTTATCCGTTTCTTTCCGGATTTCCACAAGGCGGAAAAAGAGTCGGGCCGGCTCCGGCGTAAATCCGCCGAGAAAAATATCGCCGAAGATCCGATCCAGCCGCGCCGTTTCTTCTCTGTCAAACCGCCGCACGCCGCCTGCAAGGTCCTCCATCGCCGCGTCAAGCGCAGCGGCTCTGCATTCCCGGTTATTCATCTGCATCCTCTATCCCTCCGTCCGTATCCGCTCATCGGGAATGACAGCGCCGCGCCCCGCGCCGTTCTGCCAGGTGAGCGCCCACGCCCGTCCTTCTTTCTTCACGTCCCGCTCCAGGTACCACGGATGCAGCGCGCCTTTTTGCCGAATGACCTCGTCGGCGGTTTTCTTTTCGTCCCCGGCAAAGCAGGCCGACGCATCCTCTGCAGGCCGCGCGATCGGCGACGCGCCCGCCGCGCAGTACGCATAGTATACCGCCGGCACGACGGGGCCGCACGCCCACGCCTCGAACGCGTCGGAAAAACAGGGCCGCTGAAACGCGCGGTAAAACGCGCCCTGCAGGGCATAGAGAATCCGCTGAAGCCTCCAGTTGTTCACCGGCGTTCCTTCATCGGCGCACAATGCAAGCACGTACCGCGCGGCCGTCATGGCGTCTCTCACCTTCGTCACTCCTTTCGCCTGTTTTCTTTATTATAGCACGCCCTTTTTCTCCATACGGAAAAACCGCTCCGAAGAGCGGTTCAAATTCCTCATTCCACAATATACACGTTGACCCGGCGGTTTCCCCAGCCGTACGCCTGCTCCAGCGTATCCACGCCCACGTCCACCACCTGTCCGTTGATGCCGCCCCCGATGTCGTCGGCGAGCGCGTAGCCGTACCCTTCGATATAGAGCAGACTCCCCAGCGGAATCACGTCGGGATCCACCGCGGCGTGGCCTTTGCCGGCGATATTGCCGCTTGCCGTGCGGCCGCTGCCGCCCCCGTCATAAGGAGTATACGCGGTGGACTGCATACGCAGCACCTTCTTATATTTCCCCTGAAATACCGGCGGGCTCTGCAGCTTTTCCCACAGCGCCCCGTCCGCCGCGCCTGTGGTCTTCATGCCGTTGAAATGCTGAAACTCGCGCACTTTCGCCGCGGTCCCGCCGCCGTATACGCCGTCCGTCGCACCCGGCGCAAAGCCGTGAAGGGTGAGCAGATTCTGCAGATGCGCCACGCGCGGACCGCGGTCCCCCTGCCGGAGCATCTGGCTGTCGCCGCCCGTCTCCTGAAGCGCCTTCCACGTGGCGCTGTCAATGCGGCCCGTCGCACGGAGGCCTTTCTCCAGCTGGAAGGCACGCACCGCCGAAGCGGTCTGACTGCCGTATACGCCGTCCGCCGCGCCGGACAGATACCCCGCCCGGGCGAGCTTCTCCTGTGCCTGACGCACCCGGCCGCCCCGTGTGCCCTGCGCGAGCGTCTCCCCGCTGTCTCCGGCTCCGTCCCCGCGGAGCGCTTCCATGGTTTTCTCATCGACGATGCCCGTGACCGGCAGATCCTGCGCTTTCTGGAACGCGCGCACCGCCGCGGTAGTAGCCGGACCGTACACGCCGTCCGCCGCGCCGGACAGATACCCCCGGTCGGCCAGACGATGCTGGCACGCGGATACGTCCGCGCCGCGGTTCCCTTCGGTCATGACCACGCCGCCGCCCCTGCGGGATTTCCCTTTCGCCCGCCGGATGCGATCCTGCGTGGCATCGTCCGCCGTCCCCGTCGCGCGGAGGCCGTGTTCCTCCTGAAAAAGCGCCACGGCTTTCGCCGTGGTGGAGCCGTAATCGCCGTCCGCCGTGCGGGCAAGGTACCCCGCGTCCGCAAGAGACTGCTGGAGCGCGGTCACCGCGGGACCGCTCATGCCCGTGCGGAGTGTCTCCGCGTCCGCCGTACCCGCCGCGAAAAGCCACAGCGCCGCGCCGAGCCATATAAACCGTTTGCGCAAATCCGTCACCTCCAGATTTCCTTTATTTTATCACCGCTTCCCATTTTTGTAAAAAATCCGGCTCATTTTCTTCTTCCGCGCTCCACTTTCCGTGGAAAATCTCACCATCTATCGCCCGCGCGTTTGGAAACCCGCCGATTCTCTGTGCAGATTGTCTACACAGCGCACTATTTTTCTGTCATTTGTCCGCTGAGAATAGAATCCAGTCTTTTTTGCAATTTCAGCGCACGCAAAACAGACGGGCCCTTCCGGACTCCGTCTGTCTCTCCCGATTTTATTCTTTCGGCGCACTGGGGCATACGTCGCGCAGTACGCACCCCGCGCAGTCCGGCCGTCTCGCATGGCACACCTCGCGCCCGTGCCAGATGAGCCAGTGATGCGCGGCGGACCAGTCTTCCATGGGAATGGCTTTCTGCAGCCCCTTCTCCACCTCGATGGGCGTCTTCCCCACAGCGAGCTTCAGCCGGTTTGCCACGCGGAAGACATGCGTATCCACGGCGATAGCCGGATAGCCCCAGAGAACGCTCCGCACCACGTTGGCCGTCTTGCGCCCCACGCCGGGGAGTTTTGTGAGCGCGTCGAAATCCTGCGGCACTTCTCCGCCGTATTCGTCGAGAAGCATGCGGCACGCCGCGAGAAGATGCTTCGCCTTCGCGTGATACAGGCCGCAGTCGCGGATCTCGTTTTCCAGCTCGGGAAGCGTGAGGGCGATCATTTTTTCCGGGCTGTCGAGACGGGGAAAAATGCGGGCGGTGATGACGTTCACCCGCGCGTCGGTGCACTGTGCGGAAAGCATCACCGCCACAAGAAAGGTAAAGGGATTGGTGTAATGAAGCGCGGTCTTCCTTTCCCCGTAGGTTTCCTGCAGCCGGCGGAGCTGTTCCTGACGGATGGCTTTGGTCACTCTCATTCGCGCATCAGCAGGTATTCATGCGCTGCCAGCGCCGCTGCCGCTCCCTCGCCCGCCGCGATGATGACCTGTTTGTACGGGCCGTCTGTGACGTCGCCCGCCGCGAAAAGCCCCGGCACATTCGTCCGCCCCGTCTTGTCCGTGATGATTTCTCCCGCGCCGTTCCGCGCTACATCGTTCGGCAGGAAGCTGCCGTTCGGGATGCCGCCCGCTTCCACGAAGCACCCTTCCACGGCGATCGTCTCCGTTTCGCCCGTCGCGGTATGGCGCACGGTGACGGACTCCACCTTTTTCGTTCCATCGATGCGCTCCGGCACGCACCCCATGAGCACTTCGATATTGTCGTGCTCCTTCATGCGCGCAATCAGAATCTCCTGCGCGCGCAGGCGGCTCCGCACAAGGAGATACACCTTCGGACAGAGCAGGGACAATTCCACCGCAGCCTGCACGGCGCTGTCTCCGCCGCCTACCACGGCGACCGTTTTATTCCGGTAAAACGGGCCGTCGCAGGTGGCGCAGTAGCTCACGCCCCGGCCAGTATACGCCGCTTCCCCGGGGATATCCAGCGTGCGGCTCCGTTTCCCTGCCGTGACAATGCAGGCTTTGCCCGAGAGCGTCTGCCCGTCGTCCAGATGCGCGAGGAACGTTCCGTCCGCCTGTTTCTCAAGCTTCTCGACCTGCGCGGTCTCAAAAGCCGCCGGATACTGGCGCACATGCGCTTCCATTTTGTCCGCCAGTTCAAAACCGGAAATGGACGGAAATCCCAGGTAATTTTCAATCTCCCCGGTGAGCAGGATCTGTCCGCCGAAATCGGTGGTCACCACCACGGCGCGCAGTTCTTTTCTCGCCGCGTAGAGCGCCGCATTCATCCCCGCCGGGCCGCCGCCGATGATGATCAGGTCGTATTGGGTCATACTCGTGCCTCCTCTTTCTATATTGAAATTATTCGTTTTATTTACCTGTATTATACCGGATTTCCAGCCGGGACGCAACGCTTCACTGGCCGTCCCGTTCGCCGATAAATTCCCGCAGGATGGAATGATCCGGCACCGCCGATGCATCCAGTTCGCCGAATGGCAGAAGGAACGTAAGCAGGCGCTGCGCCTCCGCGTACTGCGGGCTGTCCTTTCCGATGGCGCGCAGCAGAGGCTCCGCCTCTTTCTTCAGCACAGGCAGTTCGTAGATAAGCGCCGTATTGAAAATTTCCTCCGCCCGTCCCTGAAAGAGAAAAATATTTTCCTCTTCGCCGCGGCGCACCCGGTTCCACGAAGCGAGCGTTTTTTCCGCACCCATGCCCCGGGTGCGGTTATCGCGCACCATGCGGCGGAGAAGCCGCGTATCCGTAGTGGAAATGCGATTGTGCCCGTTGATGGAGAGCTGCGTGAGCGCCCCCAGATAGATGTGCATGCACTGATAGCCCGGTACGAAATGGGTGAGCTCCGGATTCAGCGCGTGCAGGCCCTCCACAAGCACGGGCTGGTCAGGACCGAGCCGGAACGTTTCCCCGCTCCAGCTGCGCAGGCCTGTCTTGAAATCAAACCGCGGAAGGCGCACCGGGCGGCCTTCGAGGAGTTCCCCCATGAGCCGCTGAAAAAGATCCACGTCAAGGGCGGAGAGATTTTCATAATTCACGGTCTCTCCTTCCACGCGCTCCCGGTAAAAGTCGTCGAGAGAAACCATGACGGGCTGCGCGCCGTTGACCCAGAGGTGAACCAGGAGCCGGTTCATGAACGTGGTTTTCCCTGCGGAAGACGGGCCGGCGATGCACACGAGGCGGATTTTCGGATGGCGCTCCGTGATGGCGTCGGCCAGACGTCCCAGATTTTTCTCATGCCGGGCTTCCGCCATGGAGATGAGATGACGCACCGTGCCCGTCTCGATGGCGCGGTTCAGATCCGCCACATTGCGGCACCCGATGATTTCCCCCCACTCTTCCGCTTCGAGGAACACTCTGGCAAAAAGGGGCTCCTCTTTATAGGGCGCGATATCCGTTTCGCCCCGCGCGGGAAAGCGCAGAAGAAAACCCGGCGCATACGGCGTGAGGCAGAATGTCCGCACATATCCCATGTGAGGAAGCATGGGGCCGAAGTAATAATCGGTCACGCTCCCGCAGCGGTACACGCCGATTCCCGAGAGCGGACGCGCTTCCAGCATATCCGCTTCCGCTTCGCAGCCTTTCTCCCGGAGGTAGCGGATGACCGCCCCGCAGTCGAGGAGCACCTGCTCGATGGGCCGTCCTTCGCCTGCAATGGCCCGCATGGCCGCTTCAATGCGGGCCAGCTCGTCCGCGCGGGGCGTGTGACCGTCGGGAAAACGGCAGTAGAGCGCGCACCCGAGAGAATGCTTCACCTCCACATCCGCATCCGGGCCGTACACTTCCCGCACCGCGCAGAGGAGCAGCATGATAAGCGTCCGCTGATACGCGAGATACCCGTGCTTTGACGCAAGAGGCACCCAGGTCACTTCCCCCTCCCGGGGAAGCGGCGTCTGGAAATCAAAAATTGCCCCGCCGCATTGAGCGAGCACCGCCTCGTCCGACACGGCGTCTCCGTGCAGCCGCCGCCACAGCGCCCCCGCCGTTCTGTACTCCGTCCCGTTCAGGACCGTCTGTTCACAGCGCCATTCCATGTGAGTTCCTCCATTCTGTAAAATTCTCCGCCTGTGCAGCGTCTTTTTATTTCTATGATACAATAGAAATAAAGAAGGAAAACAGATTTTTTTACAGGAAAGGAGATTTCCTCTATGAATGCGTATGATGACGCACGCTCTCTGGACCGCGGCCTCTCTATCAATATGCCCGGCCTCATGAAAGACGTGTATGCCTGGATGGCCATTGCGCTCCTTATCACCGGCGCGACGGCGTATAATGCGGCGCAGAGCCCTTATCTGCTGGGCCTCCTCCTCGAAAGCCGTCTCAGCATGTGGGCACTCCTCATCGCCACGGTCGCGCTGGTGTGGCACCTCTCTGCCTCCGTAGCGCGCATGTCCCTCAAAAAGGCGGCGGCCGTATTTATCATCTATTCCATTTTGAACGGCCTCACCATGGCGTCTGTCTTCGTGGTATACACCATGACTTCCATCGCGAGTACGTTCTTTGTCACGGCGGGGACCTTCGCCGTCATGTCGGTTTACGGCACGATGACGAAGACCGATCTTTCCCGTGTGGGCAATCTGTGTCTCATGGGCCTCTTCGGGCTCATCCTTGCGACGATCGTCAATTTCTTCTTCGACAATTCCTTCTTTGAACTGCTGATCTCCTATGCGGGCATTCTCATCTTTACGGGCCTCACCGCCTACGACACGCAGCAGATCCGCCGCATCGCCGAGACGCACGACACGGGAGCCACCGACGCGGGCCAGAAGATCGCCCTCATCGGCGCGCTGTCCCTGTATCTCGATTTCATCAATCTTTTCCTCTACCTGCTCCGCATAGCGGGCGACCGGAAATAAAACGGAGAAAGGCCGTTTCTCTTTCGGAGAAGCGGCCTTTTTCTGTGTCCGCCGGGGACGCCGCGGCGGGCGCGCTTCGCGGGAAACGCGCAAAAAAAGAAAGCCCGGGGCTTTTGCCTGACGGGCTTTCTTTTTTGCCTGCGCCGCAGCCGGCGGGCAGTTATTTGACGACGATATTGACCACGCGTCCGGGAACGACGATGCATTTCACGATGGTCTTGCCGTCGGTGTATTTCGCCACTTCCGGCAGCGCCTTCGCCTTGTCTGCAACGGCGTCTTTATCCATTTCCACCGGCACCCGGAGAGTCGCACGGAGTTTGCCGTTCACCTGCACGGCCAGCTCCACTTCGTCCACCACGAGAGCGCTCCGATCCACTTCCGGCCATTTCACATCGTGTACGCTCTGTTCGGGTTCGTCCAGATGCTGCCACAGCTCTTCCGTGATGTGCGGCACGAACGGCGCGAGGAGGATAAGGAGATTCCGCACGAGCTCTCTGGCGCACGCTTCGTGGATGGCGTCATGCTTCTCCACGTAGAGATACATGGCGTTCACCAGTTCCATGATGGAACTGATGGCCGTATTGAAATTGAACTTGCCGTCCAGATCGTCCGTCACCTTCGCGATGGTCTGGTGCAGGCGTCGGCGGAGATTCTTCTCGTCTTCATTGAGTTCCGGCGCGCTGGTCTTGGCGAGCTCCATATAGCGGCCCACGATGGCCCACACGCGCTTCAGGAAGCGGTAGGAGCCTTCCACCCCCTGGTCGCTCCACGCGAGGTCTTTTTCCGGCGGCGCGGTGAAGAGGATGAAGAGGCGGGCGGTATCCGCGCCGTACTTTCCGACAATTTCTTCCGGGCTGACCACATTGCCCACGGATTTGCTCATCTTGCCGCCGTCTTTCAGCACCATGCCCTGGCAGAGGAGGTTCGTAAACGGCTCGGCGTCGCGCACAAGGCCCTCGTCCTGGAGGACTTTCATAAAGAAGCGCGAATAGAGCAGGTGAAGGATGGCGTGCTCGATGCCGCCGATGTACTGATCCACCGGCATCCAGTAATCGGCCTTTTCCCGGTCAAAAGGCGCGTCCGCATTCTTCGGATCGCAGTACCGGAGGAAATACCAGGAGGAGTCGATGAAGGTGTCCATGGTGTCCGTCTCGCGGATGGCGTCAGCACCGCAGTGCGGGCATTTGCAGTGAAGGAACTTCTCGCTCGTCTGGAGCGGCGACGTCGCGCCGGCCACGAAGTCCACATCTTCCGGCAGGAGCACGGGCAGATCTTCTTCCGGCACAAGCACCGGGCCGCAGTGCGGGCAGTTGATGATCGGGATGGGGCAGCCCCAGTAGCGCTGGCGGGAAATGAGCCAGTCGCGGAGACGGTAGTTCACCTTGCCTTCGCCGATGCCCATTTCTTCAAATTTCTTCGTGATGGCTTCGCGTCCTTCCGCGGAAGTGAGGCCCGTAAACTCGCCGGAATCCACGAGAACGCCGTCTTCATGATAAGCGTCGTCCATATCGTCCAGCGCGAGAGAATGCGCCTTGTTCTGCACCACCAGCTTGACGGGCAGATGGTATTTCTTTGCGAAAGCCCAGTCGCGTTCGTCGTGCGCCGGTACGGCCATGACCGCGCCCGTGCCGTATTCGTAGAGGACGTAGTTGGCGATCCAGATCGGCACGCGTTCGCCCGTGAGGGGATGCACGGCGTAACTGCCGGTGAACATGCCCAGCTTTTCCGCCGCTTCCGACGTGCGGTCGATGTCGTTTTCGTTCTTTACCTTATCGATGAAGGCGCGGATGGCGTCCGCCTCGGGATTGCCTTCAATGAGCTTCGGCACGAGAGGATGCTCCGGCGCGAGCACCATGTAGGTCACGCCGTACACCGTATCCACGCGGGTGGTGTACACAGGAATGGTCTCGTCCATCCCTTCCACCTTGAAGGAGAACTGCGTGCCCGTGGAGCGCCCGATCCAGTTGCGCTGCATGGTTTTCACCCGTTCCGGCCAGCCCGGCATATGGTCGAGATCCGCCAGAAGCCGGTCCGCGTAGGCGGTGATCTTCAGGAACCACTGGGAGAGGTCTTTCTTCACCACCGGCGTCTTGCACCGCCAGCAGCAGCCTTCCTCCACCTGTTCGTTGGCGAGCACCGTATGGCAGCTTTCGCACCAGTTGACCTTCGCTTCTTTCTTGTACGCGAGGCCGCGCTTGTAGAAAATTTCGAAGAGCTTCTGGGTATGCTTGTAATAGTCTTCCCGGCAGGTGAGCACCTTGCGGTCCCAATCGTAAGAAAGGCCCAGTTCTTCCTGCTGACGGGTCATATTGTCAATATTGGAATAGGTCCACTTCGCCGGCGGAATGCCATGCTTGATGGCCGCGTTTTCCGCAGGCATGCCAAACGCGTCAAACCCCATGGGATGAATCACGTTGAAGCCCTGCATTTTCTTGAAGCGGGCGATGACGTCTCCGATGGAGTAGTTCCGCACGTGGCCCATGTGGAGATTGCCCGACGGATAAGGGAACATTTCCAGTACATAATACTTTTTCTTGTTCGGATCTTCTTTCACTGCGAAAGCGTCCGTGTCCTTCCAGATCTTCTGCCATTTTTTCTCGATCTGCTGAGGAACGTATTTTTCCATGCAACTCACCTTCCATACCTGTAGAGGAAATCCGCCCTGATTTCCCCATGATTTATATGCATATCAGTTTCCATTATAATATGCGGGTCCCGGAGCGTCAAACGAAAAAGGAGAAGCCTCCGCTTCCCCTTTCCGCCGCTCAGAGCGCACTGTCCAGCGCGCTGTAAATTTCCGGCGTCTCATAGCCATAGCGCCAGAATGCCGCCCCCGCGAGGCCGTATTTGTCCACCAGGCCGAGCTTCGCCGCAAGGGAACGGCCCTCCTCGAGCCACACCCGGCGGCGGACGCCGTTCTCCCGCCAGTCCGCATAAAACATTCTTTCTTTATCCTGCCAGCGCGGCACGATCTTGTGCCGGCGGGCAAAATCATCCGTGTAGTATACGGTGAGCACGTCCGAATCCACCCGTCCGTCGTCGCCCGTCCATACCCGCGTATAGAAAGGCAGCCCCAGCACGAGCTGCCGGGCGGGCACCTCTTCCAGCAGCGGCGGCAGGACGCGCTCCAGCCAGTCATACGCGGAGACCGGTCCCGCCCAGGGACTCGACCCGCCCGTCTGGTCGTAGCCCATGAGGATCTCGTAGTCCGCGTGTGCCGCGAGCCCTTTCCGATCATAGCAGCCGCTCCAGTAGCTGTCGGCCGAGCCTAGAGGGCTGATGTCCACGGAGAGCTGCCGGCCCATCCCGTGAAGCACGTCCGCCGCGTCGCCCACAAAGTCCACGTAGGCTTTTGCGTCGGCGGGGTTCATATTTTCAAAGTCCAGATTCCACCCGTCCAGCCCGTATACCGCCGTATACGCTTCGAGGCGGCGCAGGAACTGGCGGCGCTTCTCCTCATCGGCGAGGAACGCCGTCGTGGCGTCCGGGTCAAAATCATTATTCACCATGGGCATCACCGCTACGCCCGCCGCCTGCGCCCGGCTGATATAGTCGATGGGATAGTACCGCTTCCCTTCGCGGATCATATCATATGTGCCCCATCCGGGCGCTACGATGCGGCGCGCGCCGTCCCCGCCGAAAAATGGACGGGACGGATCGAAATCCGTGTCCGGGTCCCACATGAGAAGCACCGGCTCCGCGTCCTTCTTCGCCTTCTTTTTCTCCGCTTTTTTCTTCTCCGCCTTTTTCGGCTTGTCAAATTTGATTTCCTTTTTCTTTTCGTTCAGCTTGAACGCAAGCCCCGCCTGGCGCCCGAAAAAAGTCAGGTCTGCGAGACCGTCCTTTCCTACGGGAAGCCGCACGGTTTCCCTGCCGCCTTCGACGGGCACCGCCGCATAGTACGCGCCGCCTTCGGCGGCAATATCCCACCGGCCGCCCCGGGCGAGCGTCTCCGGTGCGCCGTACACGCGGCCGTCCCGCAGCACAAGGGCCACGCCTTTCCAGTCTTTATTCCTGATCCGCAGCGCGTCGCCGCCGGCGCTGTCCGCCGCCTCCGCGCACACCGCGCCCGCTGCCAGCAGCAGCGCCAGAGACGCCGCCGTCCGCATCCATCGTTTCATTCGTATCCTTTCCGCCGCAGGCCGCGGCTTCCTTCTGTTGTCAGCATGGGTATAATGAAAATAATATAAAAGATGCGCCGCCCCCTGTCAAGGAAACGGCGCGGAAAGGACTCCCATGCACCAGTATCTCACCTTCATCGGCGACTTCCCCATCCGCTTCTACGGCATTTTCTTCTCGCTGGGCATTCTCTCCGGATGCATCACCGCCTATTTTCTTCTGAAAAAAGACGGACGCGGCTGGGAATCGCACATCTTTGACCTGGGACTCACCATCGCCTTCGCCGGCATTCTCGGCGGCCGTCTGTGGGACGTCTTCTTCTTCGACTGGGACTACTATCACGACCACCTGTCGGAGCTCCTCTTCGTCTGGCAGGGCGGCATGGCTATCCAGGGCGGGCTCCTCTTCGCCTTCGCCGCCGCCTACGTCTATCTGCGGCGGCACCGCATCCCGGTTCTCTCCTTCGCGGACGTGGTCGCCCCGGCCATCATCCTCGGGCAGGCCGTGGGCCGCATTGCCAACTTCATGAACGGCGACGCCTTCGGCCACCCCACAGGCGGAGACTTCGGCCTCCTCTATCCCCACACCACGCTCGCCTTCCGCACCTACGGCGCGCAGCCTCTCTGGCCGGCGGAAGTGTGGGAGTGCCAGGGCGACATCCTCATCTTTGTCCTGCTCCTGTGGTTCTCCTGCTTCCGCCATGCGAAAGGCGCCGTCTTCTGCCTCTACATCATGCTCTACTCCCTTCTGCGCTTCTTCCTCGAATACCTCCGGGGCGACTACGGCACACTCCTCTGGGGCCTCAAGAGCGCCCAGCTCACCAGCCTCGCCGCCTTCACCCTCGCCGCCCTCTGCTTCCTCTACTTCCACTTCAAATACAAAGACGAAACGGACGAACCAGCCACAGAAAAATAACCACATAAAACCGCCGGACTTACTCCGGCGGTTTTTGTGATCGGTTTAGCAACGAAAAAGAACATCAAAACTAAGCAGATTGACAGCCTCATTATCGCAGCGGCATGCTGCAAAATTTGTCAAAAAAAATTCCCGCTTCCCTTTTTGGAGAAGCGGGATTGCTTTTAATGTAAGCTGAATTTCTGTACAGGATATTGTTTCAACATGGACTGCAATTCTTTTTGTCCAATGAGGAGTACGCCACTGTCTTTTGCCGCTTCGTGTATTTTCGAAGAAAAGCCGTTCGCATTGGAAACGATGACGCCTCGCACCGTCCCGTGGAGTTCTCTGGCAAAACACTGCGCCGCCTGGGCAAGTTCTTGAATGGTCTCCGTATTCTTCAAAGATTCATCTGCCGCAGACACGCACCGCACTGCTAATCCTCCGCAAGCTCTTTCCTTACCGCGCACCAAAAAATCGATGCCGTTAGAATTAACAGAATCCAGCAGTTCCGTTTCCCATGCGGGAAGTTGGTCATAAAGCTGCATAACTACCCGCCGAAATGCATCGGGAGTGATTTTGTTGAGTTCTTCTATCGTCCACACAGCAGATTCATTGGCGCTAGTTTGCTCTTTGTCCTCACAATCATCCATCAATTCGTTGAAAACCGCGATTCCATCTTTTTCGGAATCTCCCGTGGGAAAAATGACGCTTTCACTCAGCCGTCTTTTGAAGGTAAGCAGCTCATCCAGCTTTTCGTCAAAAGAGCCTCCTTCTCCATACATGGGGTCCACCGCTATGGGGAGATAGACATACACATCTTTCTTCTGTCCGATGCGGTACACCCGGTCCGTTGCCTGATCTTCTTTCGCCGGATTCCAGCAGCGGCTTAAATGAATGACATGGTTAGCTCCGGTAATATTAAATCCGACGCCGCCTGCTTCTGGAGATAAAAGGAGTACGGCAAAACCTTCCTCTTTGTTGAAATCCCTCACGATGTCCTGCCGAACTGCGCTGTCCACAGTACCATTGATGGGCGTAGGAATGGTGATCCCAAATTCTTTTTCCAAAAAATATTTCAATACGCGCTGTAATTTTCGACTCTCGATAAAAATCAGTACCTTTTCTTTTTGCACCTGAACTTCTTTCAGGATTTCGTATACTGCCTGCAATCGGGCCGACGAGGCAAAAAATGCCTGTGCTCCCATAGCAAGCAAGACTTCCTCTTTATACGCGGCTAAATTGGGACAAAGAGAAACATCGCGCAGCGCCGCTATGATACGGAAAATCTCTCCCCGCTTCCCTTTTCCCTGCTCTCCGCGGGCCGCATGGATGACTGCTTCATAAGCTGCCTGCTGTGCCGGCGGCATAACCTTCTCAATTTTCCTCACCGTCTTCTGCGGCAGTCCTTTCAGATGGTCCGACTTTTGTCTCCGCAGAAATACCGGTTTCAATGCCTGCTCTAACTCTGCCCCGAGTGTTTCCAGCGCTGCGGCATTGCCACGAATATCCTTGAGCCGATTTTGATATTTTTGTCCAAACTCTTTCAGCGAGCCCAATTTCCCCGGGATTACAAAATCCATGATGCTCCATAAATCAATCCAGGTGTTTTCCACAGGCGTTCCCGTAAGAGCAAGGCCAAAATCATATTTCATCGCCTTGATGGCCCGCGCGATGAGGGAATTCGGATTTTTGATTTTCTGCGCTTCATCAATGATCATAAGCGACCAGTCAATCAAGCCAAAGCTGAGGTCGTAGGTCCGCAACGTTTCGTAGGTTGTCAGTACAATTTTATTTCTTTCTATCGATTGAAAATTCAGCAAAATCTGTTCCTTTTGTTTACTTTTATATTTTGTTACACTGCTGCCATAAATGTCTACGACGCCTTCAAAAAGTCCCGGCAATATAAATTTACTAATTTCCTCTTTCCAATTTTCAAGGAGCGATACGGGCGCTACAATCAAAACCGATTTCATTCCTGCTTTACCGTATCCCTTTTTCAGCCCCGCTGCAAAAGCCAATGCCTGCATGGTTTTGCCCAAGCCCATATCGTCGGCCAGGAGCACGCCTTTATATCCTTGTTTCCAATTGTCAAACATCCAGCGAATGCCTTCCTTTTGATGGTCAAAAAGAGAAATTTCCGGACGCAAACCGCCGAATATATCCGCCGTCTCCAAGGAACCCGCCCATCCATTTTGCCGCTGAATTTTCGTATAATCCAACGCATTGACATTGTCCTTGATGATTAATGACCGAGGTCCATTTGCCCTATCCGTATCGTCTTTGTTTTCTCCTGGTACTTTTTCCTCTGCCTGCTTGGTTTCTGAAGTGTCTTCCTTACAGGCTTGGCTCACTTTTCGAACTAACTGCGGTGTCAGTGGATAGCTCTTCCCCTGATACGTGAATGTCGTTTTCTCATTTTCCGCCGCTTCTGCGATAAGATCTGCTAATTCCCGCGCGTTTTCCGCTGTGATATCAGGCGCGCTCTCTTGATTATGTCCATAGGATTCTGTGCCTTCTTCCGGAATCCATTGCCCCGCGTTTGAGGCGATGTAAGGCAGATTTTCTTTGATAAATGTTCCATAGGATTCTACTCTATCTGAGTAATAACGCAGATCGAACTGAAACACATCGCTGTCAAAAATGCTGCGGGGATTTATGAGCAGATTTTTAGCCTCTTCTTTTTCTAGTTTTCGTTTGTCTTTGACCTCTTTCAGACCGGCAACCTGGGCATCATCAAAAACAAAATATCCATTTGATTTTCTATATAAAGATTCCACTCGATTTCTGGACTGAAATCGTTTCTGAAAATCCTGATTAATCTCCGCAGGCAGTTTGGTCCCGTCTTCATTCAGCAAGACCGGTTCGACGCAGTATGTGCCATCCTCATTTTTGCTCAAAGTAATACTCAGCTTGGACGCAGCGGTGACTTCTGTCGTTTTCAGATAGGCATCCAATTGCGCCTGCACACAAGCTGCATCCTTTTGAACAGCGGCCACACGGCGTAAATTCCCCGCCAGGATCGTTTGCCGATCGTCCTCATCTTCCTCCTTCCTGCTTTCTTCCACCAACTGCAAAATTCGATACTGATCATGATTCATCATGAAACAAGCGTCAGCAGAAATTTCCACATAGGAACCAATAACTTTTGGATTAACAAACAGTTCCCCATTCGGTTTTAGAAAATAACGCACGAAATGAAAATCCGGATCCTGCGGCATCCCTCTTTTCTGAATTTCCATGCGGTACGGAAAAACACGCGGAAGCGTCAGAAGCTGACGTTCTTCCGCGTCGAACCGAGAGGCTTCATCATGAGAAATCGTATACGTTTCTCCCTCTTTTTCCGCTTTTCCTTCCACATACAGCATATCCATCTCGCTTTTCAACGTACCTGCACCGTGTGTTTCCAGGTTTTTCTGAGAAAAGATATAGCCTCGTTCCGTGCATTGCCACAAACGCTGATTCATTTGACTCTCCACTGACTCCTTGTATGATAGATACCGCAGTGCTCGCCAATCCAATTGCTGACCTTTGTCTGCCAAGTATAATTTTCTGAGCCCGCATGAACTACTTCAAAGACCGGTTGACTGCCTCTTACTACCCGTTGATAGGCATACTCTCTTTTCCCGAAAAGCTGATCTGACTCCATAAAAGGGATTGGCTCTTTCCCATATTTAAACATTCGAAGCTTGCCATTATGGCTGACCTCAATAAATGTATATTCTCCGATTGTAAACATAAGAAGACTCTGCGTACCATCCTGCGTCCCTGTGAGAATCGCATAATTCAACGCTTCTTTATGTAGTTCTGCGCGAGCTAGACGCAGGGCTGCCGGCCCTAAAACAACGCGGGTAAAATACATATCGTCCAGATAAGCTTCCCATAATGCGCGGCGGTACCGCCACATGCGATCCCCAGTATAGGTACTACCTGCCGTTCTTTCTATGAGGCCAAAGAAAATTTCAAAGTCATTTCTTCGCAACCAGGAAAGGAATATTTTTCTGGCTTTCAAATTGACCCTCTTCCACTGATTCTGATTTTCATACCGCGGATCTTTCATGTACCGAAATAGGCATTTCACCAGCGCCTCCCGATACTGCTGATTCTGGCTGTGGTCTACAGCCAGAATTAAGGATTCCGCAATGAAAGGAAAAAGATTCAACTTGTCCAAAAGTTTTTCATCGTTCTTCAGCAATTCCATAAGCGCTGTCACATTAACGTCTGGGCGATGAAAAGCACGAAGAATCGCTTGTATAACAAAGCGGCTTCCATGGAGGCTCTCTGGAAACTCAATATCTCTCAGATATCCTGAAATGCTGTGAGCTCCGAAAAAACCGGAAGCCATAACCGTTTCGTCCCGATACAGCAGATTTTTTTCTTTCTGCAAGTAAGGAATGCGCCGCAGAAATTCTGGATGTGTGCGAAGCGTTTGTGACAGTTCTTTCTTCAGATACTGCGTCTTGGAACTGGTCTCTTCATAACTGTTGAAATACACATGCAGCAGGCGGCGGAATACAAAGACGCGGTCCAGCTTCAAATAGCGCTGCACCACAGTTCTGACGAATAGGACATCCGCATCAGACTTATTTAGGATAAAAGGTAAATTGCGAACTTCGCGAATAGAAAAGGTCTCTCGGCCCCGTTTATCAACAACTTTCCGCGCCTTATCATACAGCGCTTCCAAGTCGATATCTTGAATGCTCTCCGACATCCGCTCTTCGACCCGGCTGAGACGTTGATCCTGAGTAATCAGACGCTTCGGTTCCGTATATTCAAACGGTTCGCCACTCATGAGGGCCGCCATATTTTTAATATCGTACAAAATGTCTTTTAACGCCGCCATATGTTCCTCTTATTGTTGTTCCTGTTCAACCTCTTTCGCCGCCGCGTCTTCCGGCGGCATCATGGCAAAGCGCAAATCAATGCGCCGATTGGCCTGCCGCCCCTCTTCCGAATTTTCATCGTAAGGATCATCCGTAATGGGACGCGTCTCTGCATAGCCGGAGCAGGAAAAAATCGGCTGCCCATTTCCGTTGCGGATGCTGTCCAGTGAAGCAAAATCTGCGCGCATCAGATTCCATGTGTTGATGGCCCGCTGCGTGGACAACTCCCAGTTGGAATGAAACTCCGCATTTTCAATGGGCACATTATCCGTATGTCCCTCAATGAAAATCGTTTCAATAGAATCCTTGTATTCCTCTTTCAACAAGACACCCTCCAGCGCCGCTCCCAAATCATGGATGACCTGCTGTCCGCCCGCCTTGATCTGTGCTTGTCCCTGATCAAAGAGTGCTCCTTCCGGGATACGCAGCACCCCCTGTGCCTTATCAACTTTGACCAGAATGCCTTTTTCTGCCATTTCCGCCTGAATTTCTTCCAGAAGTTGCGAACGCTTCTCGATGTTGCCTGTATACTGGTCTTTCACCTCACCCAGATTCAGCATGAAATAGCACACAGCCAAAATGAAAATAGACAGAATACCTGCCATCAAATCGCTGATCGACAAATTGAATGCGCTAGAATCCGGCCCGGCGACTTCCTGTTGCTTTCTTACTTTCAGCATGATGCGCTTTCACCTGCTCTGTTATCTCCTGCCATAATTCATGGATGTTTTCAAATTGGCAATCGCCTGGGTAAGCGCCTCCACGCTTTCGTTAGATTCTTCAGTAATTGATGCAAGGCGGCCCACAGCCGTTCCAATGGTCTCATCAAACCGCTGCAATTTACTATTTAGGCCTCTCTCTGTCGCATCGTTATATTGTTTTAGCCCATCATCCAATACCTGAAAAGTATCTGCCAATTCTCCTTTGACTTTATCAAAATGAGTTTCATATGCATCCCATGCGGCTTTTGTCTTTACCAATACGTCCTGCATATTTTGAAGCGTCTTTCTGTTTGTATCTACAGTTGCCGCAATCAATTTCGTATTGTCATTAAACTGCCGTCCGTATTTTTCCGTAGTCTGTACCATCTGCGTGATATATCCATTCATAGTATTGACCGCCGTCTGCACCGGGCCTGCCGCCTGCCGGAATGTATCCGCCGTTTTTCCTGCATTTTGAATCAGCGTAGTTGAGGACGTCATTGCTTTTTCCATGCTCAGTAGAATTTGCCGCAGTGCATTTTCATGATCGGCCATCGCTTGCTGCATCTGACTGATTTTTTGTTCCAAAGCCGCCAAGGTCTGCTCCGTGGATTCGCTCATAGCCTGTGCCGACTTCCGAGCTTCGTCAGACTGCATTTTAGCATTTTCCGCCATCTCTCGCGCCGCCGTCTCCATAGAGGAATGACTCTTATTTGCAAGTTCTTCCATACTTTCTGACATGCGTTTCATGGTTTCACGCATTTCTTCCATCATCAATTGATTCTGCGAAACAGCCTCTGTCATCCCCTCTTTCTGCCGGCTCAGATTATCAGACATAGACGTCTGCAATTCCTGCAGCATCTGCCGCAAGGTTTCCTGAATCTGAGCATTTACATCCTGACTGGTTTCCTGCGATTTCCTCAGAATCTCTTCCATACCTTCCGATAACGTTTCCAGTGTTTTTGCAAATCCTGCAATCTGTTCTCCCGCTCCACTGTTGAAGCTGTCTGCCACCGCGGTGATGGCTCCGCTATTCAATTGATGCAGCTCATTCAAAAGTAAGTCAAATTTTTGCTGTAGATCTCCTTTGAGAGAATCATTCAGTTTATCTGCGATACCTTCCAATACATCAGGCAGACGGTCGCAAAGCGCAGAGGCCATATCCGTGCCAAGCCTGCTCAGGATGGCGGTCTGCGCCTGCGTTTCCGAAGACTGCTCCATCAGGATTTCTTCCACAGTCCGTCTTGTGAAGATTCGCTCAAAATGCGCAGCCACTGTCTGCACATCAGCTGTAAAATTCTTCATAACCCGGCTGTACCATACGTTGAATCCAATACCTAGTATGATCCCGAAGATAGAAGTCAGAAACGCCGTATTCATTCCGCCGAGCAGTCCGCTTATGCCTCCCTGCAGCGCGGCTGTCGAAGACGTATCAATCCCGTCCAGCCCAATCGTCAGCCCAACGAAGGTGCCCAGAATCCCCAATCCGGTAAAAATCCCGGCCATACCTGAAAAAAATTGCAGATATACGGAACCTGTGAAAGCGGACACATTAAAATACTCTTCCGCTTCTACGGTGGAATAAATCCGCACTATCTCTTCATCTTTACGGCGAGCCAGATTTTTCCTATATTTCTCCCACGGAACCGCCGCAAGCGGATGCTGCTTCAATTTCGCATCCAGCGTTTCAAAGCTGTAGATGATATTCTCATTGGTATAATTTTTCAAACTGTCTGATAGTGCGCGAATTTGCTTCTGTATAGCAAAAAGCGGGCGGCAGAAAAAATAATAACAACACCACGCCGCAAAAGAAAACAATAAAATAAAGACGATATTACACACCATTGAACTGTCCATCTCTGCACCCCATCACATAACCCATCTCAATGTATGCATAGAATATATATTTAATTTGTATCACAACATTCTATGATGGTCAATTCATTACTCATCTCTTCTCATTTTTGTTTGATTTGCCCCAAAAAACATCCCGCTTCCCCTTTCAGAGAGGCGGGATGTTTTTATTGAATCCACTGGTCAAGGCGGTTGATTTCGAAGTCTTCTTCGAGCTGGACAAAAGGACGGTAGTGGAGGGGATTTTCGTGGAAGCCGAAGAGGTGGGAGGGGCAGCGGCAGTCGGTGCATCCGAAGCCGGGGATGCACCAGTCGGAAATGGCGGAGACGGCGCGGGCGAGGTCGTGTTCGAGGTCGTCCGCGGTGCGGACGGGGAGGCAGCCGATCCACTCGGCCTGCTGGCGGAACCAGTCGATGTGCCAGTGCATGCCCTTGCGGAGACGGCGGTGGCGGGCCATGCGCTGATCGAGATTTTTCTTCGCCGAGCCGGTATAGACGTAGTACCCTTTCGGGAAATGGAGGACGCCGAGTTTTCCGATTTCCATATCCCTGTCTTCGGGGAGACGGAGCACGAGGAGATAGTCCCCGCGGTTCCCCGCTTCCCGGTCGAGGATTTCGAGAGGCGCCGGGAGGAGGCGCACGCTCCGGGGCACAGTGAACGTTTCATCCCACCGGAGGGCGGCGGCTTTCCAGTCCACATAGGGCGCGGCGTCCCGGAAGGTCTCTGCGAAGGCCGGGTCGGTGTGGTAGTCCGGCAGAAACCACTGCGCCCGGTCCCACTGGACGAGGATCAGAAGCCCCGCATGGCCGCCGCTTTTTCCGATGGCGCCGAGGTGCGCCAGATGCTTCTTCCCGCGGGCGGTGACGGCGTCGGGAAACATGGCTCCCCGCTTCCCGAAGAGGGTGCAGGACTTTACTTCTACGGGAAACTGCTCGTCCGCATTGCCGATCAGGAGGTCGAAGCGGCTGTCGCCCATGGGAATTTCCCGGCGGAGCACGCGGTACGGTTCCCAGCCCGGGATTTTCCCGTGGTCTACGAGCCACGCCGCGGTATCGTTCGCGCGGGCCGTGTCGAGCGGAATCGGCGCGCCGTCCCGTTCCACGCCGACGATGCGCCATGCCGTGCGGCTTCCTTCTTTTGCGTGAGGCGCGGCGTAGAGCGCGGTCCCCGGGAAGAGCAGCTCCCTCATGCGCCCCGGGTTCGGCATGTGCGCTTTGACAATCTGCCCGTCCAGCTCCATGAAAATGACGAAGCGGTTCGGCCGGCTGACGAAGCGGCCCTTCACAATCTGTCTGTACGAAATCATACGGTACTCCTCGCAAAACCAATTTCCTTCATTGTACCATCCGTTTCCGCGCACGCAAAAAGCAGAGCCCGGAAGCTCTGCTTACGGCGGCGGTCAGACGTTGAAGCGGAAATACGCCACGTCTCCGTCCTGAATTTCGTAGTCTTTCCCTTCAATGCGAAGAAGGCCCTTTTCACGGACGGCGTTGAAGGAGCCGCACGCCATGAGGTCTCCGTAGGGCACGATTTCCGCGCGGATAAAGCCGCGTTCGATGTCGCTGTGGATCTTGCCCGCCGCCTTCGGCGCTTTCGTGTGGGCGTGCACCGTCCAGGAGCGGCACTCGTCCGCGCCGACGGTGAAGAAATTGATGAGGCCGAGGAGCGAATAGGCGCTGCGGATGAGGCGGTTCAGCCCGGGTTCGGTTTCTCCCAGGTCCGCCAGGAACGCTTTGGCTTCTTCCGGGTCGAGTTCGGAGACTTCCTGCTCGATTTCCGCGGAGATGGGCACCCATTTCGCGTTTTCTTTCTCCGCTTCCGCCGCGGCGGCCTGCACGTGAGGATTCGCCATGGGGTCGGCGATGTCGTCTTCGGATGTGTTCAGCACGTAGAGCACCGGTTTGAGCGTGAGGAGGTTCAGCTCTTTCAGGACTTCCATGTCGTCGTCAGTGAAGTCGAGGGCCCGCGCGGGCGTCCCTTCGGAGAGGGCCTCGTATACGCGCTCAAGGAGGGGCATCTGGGCTTTCGCGTCCTTGATGCCCGCCTGAGCCAGCTTGCCGGTCTTCGTCTTTTTCTTCTCCACGCTCTCCAGATCGGCGAGGCAGAGCTCCGTATTGATGATGCCCATGTCGCGCACGGGATCGACGGAGCCTTCCACGTGGGTGATGTTGCCGTTTTCAAAGCAGCGCACCACGTGGGCGATGGCGTCGGTCTCGCGGATGTGGCTCAGGAACTGGTTGCCCAGACCTTCCCCTTTCGACGCGCCCGCCACGAGGCCCGCTATGTCCACGAAGCGCGTAAAGGCGGGCGTGGTCTTTTTCGGATGGAACATGTCCGCCAGATCGTAGAGGCGGTGGTCCGGCACTTCCACCACGCCTACGTTCGGCTCGATGGTGCAGAAGGGAAAGTTCGCCGCTTCCGCGCCGGCTTTGGTGATGGCGTTGAAGAGGGTGGACTTGCCCACGTTCGGCAGGCCCACGATGCCTATCTGTAAATTTGTACTCATATGGTCTCCCCCTGCCGCGTTGCGGCAAAACAGCGGAAAAGCACAGCCCGCAGGGACTGCGCTCTCCCGTCCGATATGATGCAGTTTATTTCCGTTCCGCGAGCGCTTTCTTCATGCGTTCCACCGCTTCGGCGGTGAGTTCCGGCGTATTGAACGCGGTGAGGCGCACGTATCCTTCGCCGCAGGGGCCGAAACCGGAGCCGGGGGTGCAGATGATGCGCGCTTTATCCAGCAGGAAGTCGAAGAAATCCCAGCTGGTCATGCCTTCCGGTACGGAGAGCCACACGTAGGGGCTGTTCGTACCGCCCGTGGCGGAGAGGCCGCACGCCTTCGCGCCGTCGAGCATCATCTGCGCGTTCTTCTTGTAGATGTCGATGGTGGCGCGGATCTGTTTCTGCCCTTCCTCGCTGTACACCGCTTCGGCGCCGCGCTGGACGATGTAGGAGACGCCGTTGAATTTCGTGCACTGCCGGCGGTCCCAGAGCTGGTTCGCTTCCACCTTCTCGCCGGAGGCCGTTTCGAGCATCAGTTCGTGGGGCACCACGCAGAAGCCGCAGCGCACGCCCGTGAAGCCCGCCGTCTTGGAGTAGGAGCGGAATTCGATGGCCACTTCCTTCGCACCTTCGATTTCGTAGATGCTGTGCGGAATGTTTTCATCGGAAATGAAGCATTCGTACGCCGCGTCGAAGAGGATGACCGAGCCGGTCTGCTTCGCGTAGCGCACCCACATGGTGAGCGCTTTCCGGTCCATGGCCGCGCCGGTGGGATTGTTCGGCGAGCAGAGATAGATGATGGCCGGATCATGCAGGGGCAGGTTCGGCTGGAAGCCGCATTCTTCGTAGCAGGGCAGGTACTCGATGCGTTCGAACGCGCCGCGCACGAAGCGCCCGCTCCGTCCCGCCATGACGTTGCTGTCCACATACACGGGGTACACCGGGTCGGTGACGGCTACGATGTCGTTGATGTCGAAAATTTCCTGAATATTGCCCACGTCGCATTTCGCGCCGTCGCTGACGAAAATTTCCGACGGGTCGATGTCGATGCCGCGGGCTTTGAAGTCATGATCCACGATGGCCTGCCGGAGGAAGAGGTAGCCCTGCTCCGGACCGTAGCCGCGGAAGGTTTCCTTATGTCCCATTTCGTCCACCGCTTTGTGCATGGCTTCGATGACCGCCGGCGCGAGAGGCTGCGTCACGTCGCCGATGCCGAGAGAGATGATGTCCGCATCGGGATGGCTCTCCTGATACGCGGCGGCGCGTTTTTTCACTTCTGCAAACAGATAGGAACCCTGCAGGTTCAGATACGCTTCATTGCAATGTGCCATTTGTTTCACTCCTGTTCAAGAAAATTCATGCTTCTTATTTTAGCATATGCGGCGGAAATTGTCCGCAAATTTCGCGCTCCGCCGTTCTGCCGGAATGCCGCCCCGCTCCCTCCGCCCGCGCATCCGGGAAAAAGCTTTCTTCTTGACGGTCCGCGCGCAGGCTCCCAAAGGATATCCTGCGGAGGAAAAGCGGCGCAAACGGTTCCTTTCTCATCAAAACGCCCCATAGAACTATGATTTTATCTCATTTTCGTGTAAAATAAAGGTACAGGATACAGAGGCCGGGCCGTGCGCTCATCTGTCTCCGGCACCGGGGCTCCGCCGGGGAGCGGGCCTCTCTCCGCATGGGGAGCGCGCCCGGTGCCGAAAGCGCCGTCTCTGCCTCTTTTCTGCGGAACGCCGCAGAGATTTCATGTAAGGGGGGACTCGTTTTGAATTTACTTTTCGCAGCCATCGTCACCGTCTGGGCGGGCTGGCTCATCGTAAAGCGCTACAAGGCGCAGACGGTGCTTTTCATGGCAGGGGGCATCATGCTCGCCGGCTCGGTGCTCATGGGCTACGGCACCATTCTCCCGGAAGGCAAGGGCACGGGACTGCTCGGTTTTGATCTCTTCGAACTCATCCGTTCTCTGTTTGCAAACCGCGTAGCCGGCCTGGGCCTCAATATCATGGCGGTGGGCGGCTTCGCCCGGTTTATGGATAAGATCGGCGCGAGCAACGCCCTGGTCAATCTCACCATCACGCCGCTTCTGAAGCTGAAATCGCCCTACGTGGTCATGAGCGCCTGCTGGGTGCTGGGCATGTTCCTCGGGCTGGCCATCAACAGCGCCTCGGGCCTTGCCATGCTCCTCATGGTGACCATGTTCCCCATTCTGGTAGCGCTCGGCGTGTCCCGCATCGCGGCCACGGCGGCCATTGCGACCACGCTCTGCCTCGACTGGAGCCCCGCGGACACGGGCACCATCCTCGCGGCGGAAATCTGCGGCCTGAATCCGGTCGTCTACTGGCACACCTATCAGATCCCGATCGCGTGCATCGTCATCCCCGTGGTGGCGGTGGTGCATTACTTCACGCAGAAAATCATGGATAAGCGCGACGGCCACGCAGCCCGTCCTCTCAGCGCGGACGAAGTGGAAGTGAACGCGGAGAATGACGCGGAGAAAGAAGCGATGACCTCGCATCCGCCGAAAATCTTCGCCATCCTCCCGGTCATCCCGCTGGCGCTCATCCTCATCTTCTCTCCGCTGTGCATCCCCACGGTGAAAATGAACATCATCATGGCCATGTTCATCGGCACGGCCATCGGCATGGCCGCCCAGCTCATCCGCACGCACAAACCGAAACAGGTCTGTGAAGATCTGCAGATTTTCTTTGACGGCATGGGCCGCCAGCTGGCGAACGTGGTGACCATCATCATCGCCGGCGAATTCTTCGCGAAAGGCCTCACCACCACGGGCTCCATCGACGCGCTCATTCAGGGCGCGCAGCACACGGGCTTCGGCGCGGCGGGCCTGACGCTCGTCATGATCGGCATCATTGCCGCGTGCAGCATCCTCATGGGCTCGGGGAACGCCCCCTTCTTCGCCTTCGCCAATCTCGTGCCGGAGATCGCCATGAAGACCGGCGTGAACGCCGCGTTCATGATTCTTCCCATGCATCTCATCGCGAGCTCTGCCCGGGCCATTTCCCCCATCACCGGCGTCATCATCGTCGCCAGCGGCATGGCGGGCATCAGCCCCTTCGATCTGGTAAAGCGCACCGCCATCCCCATGGCCGTGTCCTGCGTCCTCATCGTCATCGGCAATTTTGTCCTCTTCGGCTGATTCCGCATCAGAAAAGGAGCCTCCTTCCGGAAGCTCCTTTTTTTGCGCTTACAATTCGAATACCACGCGGCCCAGTACATGATCCACCGGCACCGGACCGATGAAGCGGCTGTCGCTGCTGTGGTTGCGGTTGTCCCCCATGACAAAGACCGTCCCGTCCGGCACGGTGTACGATCCGTCCATGGAAAATTCCATGGGTTCGTTGATATACGGTTCGTCCAGCTTTTCGCCGTTGCGCCATACCGCGCCGTCCTTAAATTCCAGTACGTCCCCTGCCCGGCCGATGACGCGCTTCACCCACACACTGTGCTCCTGCCGGCTCCGGTCAAAGAGGGCGATGTAGTTGTTCATCGGCTCCGTCAGGTCGTCCATCCAGGAGCGCTCCCGGCGGGTGCGGCTGTCGATGATGACGATGTCCCCGTAGTCCGGCATCTCCCGGAGCACGTGGGAAATCTTCGACACGATGAGGTACTGCCCGTTGGACAGCGTGGGAACCATGGACTCCCCGGACACTTTCGTGGGGACGAAAAGGAAAATATGGATGATCATCGCCAGAAAGAGGGCGACGACGATGGAGTAGATCCAGTCGAAAACTTCTTTCATAAAGCCTCCTGTAAAAAAACAGCGGACTGGCATGGAAGCCATATCCGCTATTCTAACAGAAAATGTCGTTTTTTTACAGCTTGACCGGCGGTCTTTCTTCCCCGAAGCGGTGGATGGTATCGATGAAGCGCACCGTGCCCGTCTTGTACCGGAGAAGCATGGTGCTCGTACGGCAGCCGCCGCCGAAGTACCGCACGCCCCGCAGGAGGTTGCAGTCCGTAATGGCCGTAGCGGAGAAGATGCAGTCCTCCCCTTTTACGAGATCGTCCAGCGTGAGCACCTTCGTCGGATCGGTGATGCCCATTTCGCGCATGCGGGTAATTTCTTCATTGTTGTGCGGGAGGAGCCGGGCCTGCATGTCGCCGCCGAGGCATTTCAGCCCCGCCGCGGCGAGCACCCCTTCCGGCGCGCCGCCCGTGCCGATCACCATGTGGATGCCGCTGCCCTCGATGCCGCATTCCACGGCGGGGGCCACGTCGCCGTCGGTGATGAGCCGGATGCGCGCGCCCGCTTCCCGGCATTCGCGGATGATTTTTTCATGGCGCTCCCGGTCGAGCACGACCACTACGAGATCGGAAATATCGCGTTCCATCCCTTCTGCGACGCGGCGCAGGTTTTCCGTGACAGACGCGTTGATGTCGATGCGTCCCTTGCCGCGGGGGCCGACGCAGATCTTGTCCATGTACATATCCGGCGCGTGAAGCAGGCAGCCGTGGGGCGCGATGGCCAGCACCGCGATGGCTCCGTCCTGCCCTTTCGCCACGAGATTCGTCCCCTCTACCGGATCGACGGCGATATCCACCGCTTCTCCGCCGGCGCCGACGTGCTCGCCGATATAGAGCATGGGCGCTTCGTCCATTTCCCCTTCGCCGATGACTACCGTGCCGGAGATAGGCGTGAGCGCAAACTGGGCGTGCATCCCGTCTACGGCGAGCTGGTCCGCTCCTTCCTTATCGCCCCGTCCCATGAGACGGCTGCTGCGGATCGCCGCCTGTTCGGTGACGCGTACAAATTCCAGAGATAACTGTCTGTTCATCCGAATCCCTCCTCTTGTTATGACTGCGGATTCACAAGTATTTCCTTTTTCCACATTTTTTCTATTTTATCATGTTTTTGAAGAGATTTCAGTATACACTTTTTCAGATTGACAGCAGGCGCATTTTTCCTCTAAGATGAAGGCAGCAAAAAGGAAAGGAGACTGCCATGAACCTCCGTGTCCCGCTTCGCACCGTTCATTGCTGGGGCGACAGCCTCACCGCCGGCTACGGCGCCGCCCCGTCTGAAGGGTGGACGGCCCGCCTCGCCCGCCGGTTTCCCGCCGCCGCATTTCACAATCACGGCGTATGCGGCGCGCTTTTTTCCGATATTCTCTCCGCCGCAGAAGCTTCGTCCCTCCGTCCAGCCGAAGGCAGCGCCTTTTTCCTCATGGGCGGGACGAACGACATTCTCTGCGGCATCCGCTTCGAAGCGCTCCTCGCCGGCGCCGAACGGGGCATTCGCGCGCTCTCCGGCACGATGCCGCTCCTTCTCGGCGTGCCTCTCCTCACCACCCGCGCCAGCATCGCCGCAGGCTGGCAGATGGAGTGGCAGTACGAGCGCACCAAAGAGACGCTCCGCGCGTGGGGCGATTTTCTCCGCGGCCTCGCGGCGGATCTGTCCCTCCCTCTCATTGACTTCGGGGCGGACTTTCCCGCGGATGACGTGTACTACGCGGACGGCGTCCATCCCAACGGACGGGGCTACGCCATCATGGCGGATACGGCCGCCCGCGTTTTCGCCCCGCTTCTGGACGCCGAATAAAATCACACGGAAAAAGCTCCGCAGGAAAAATCCCCGCAGAGCTTTTTTCATGCTCTCATCACTTAGAAAAACATGGCCAGCGTCCCCGCCGTGATGAGAGCGAGGCCCGAGGCGGAGCGCTTCGTGAGGCGCTCCCCGAAAACGGCGTACGAGAAGGCCACCGTCACGAGGATGCTCATCTTGTCGATGGGCACCACCAGACTTGCCGGTCCTTCCTGCAGGGCGCGGTAATAGCAGAACCAGCTCGTGCCCGTGGCGAGCGCCGAGAGCACGAGGAAGAGCGTCTCCCGGGGCGACGCGCCGCGCACGAGGCGGCGTTTCCCCGTGACGGCGACCATGCCCCACGCCATGCAGAGTACCGCCACCGTGCGGATGGCCGTACCGAGGGTGGACTCTACCCCTTCGATGCCGATTTTCCCGAGGATGGCCGTGAGGCTCGCGAAGACCGCCGAGCCCAGCGCGTAGAGAATCCACGTGCGGCTCTGCGCAGGACCGCTGCCCTGTTTCTTTTCAATCATGAGCCACGTCCCCGCGCCGATCAGGACGACCCCCGCGCCCTTCGCGGCGCTCACGGGCTCTCCGAAAATCAGAAACGCCAGGCAGATGGTGAGCACCACGGACGATTTGTCGATGGGCTCCACCTGATTCACCGGGCCGAGCTGGAGCGCCTTGAAATGGCAGAGCCACGACGCGCCCGTAGCGCAGCCCGAGAGAAGCAGGAAGCAGAGCGTTTCTCCGCTGATGGTAAAAATCTGATCCTCCGAGCCGGCGGCGAACACCACGAGCCACGAATAGACCACCACCACGGACGTGCGGATGGCTGTGGCCACGGTGGAGTCAAGCTGCCGCAGGCCGCATTTCGCCAGAATGGACGTGACGCCCGAAAAGAACAGAGACCCCACTGCAAAGAACAGCCACATACGCACCTCCCGCCGCCTCCGCGGCCTTTCAGATATTTTCATGATACGCCCGCATATGGAAAAAATCCGTCGGGAATTTGAAACAATGTATAAAGCCTTTTCTCTGCCGGCGGAAAACGGTACAATACGAGAAAAGAAAGGAGGCTCTCATGCCGTACGTCAACATCAAAATCACCCGCGAGGGAAACGTCACGCCCGAGCAGAAGCGCCGCCTCATCGAAGGCGCCACCGATCTTCTCCACGATGTGCTCGGAAAGAACAAGGCCACCACGGTCGTCGTCATCGACGAAGTGGACACGGACAACTGGGGCATCGGCGGACGCCCCATCACGGAGATCCGGAAAGAACAGAAATGACCGCAAAGAAAAAAGGGCTTTTCCTCAGGAGAGCCCTTTTCTTTATCCTTGTTATTGCGCAGCCCGCCTTTTATGCATCGCTTCGGAGAAACGCTTCGAAGACCGTATTGCCGAGAGCCGCGCCGCGGTATGTGAGGAAAATATGTCCGTCCGCTTCCGCGAGAAGATTTTCCTTTTTCAGCGTGGTCAGCGCCTCCTCATACCAGCGCTCCACAGGCGCGCCGTACCGGCGGACGAAATCTTCGCGGGGGATTCCGCCGCGCTGCCGGAGATGAAGAAAACAATACTCCTCCATCTCTTCCGCTTCGGAGAGCACGGTGCGCTCCATGGGGGCCTCGCGCCCGGCGAGCAGTTCCCGGATGTAGCGCCGCGTGCCGGGCAGGACCTGCCAGCGCTCGCGTCCGATGCGGGAGCACGCCGCCGGGCCGAGGCCGAGATATTCGTCGAGCCGCCAGTATTTCGTATTGTGCCGGGACGCAAAGCCGGGCCGGGCAAAGCTGGAAATCTCGTACCGCGCAAAGCCGTAGTGCGGCGGGATGCGGCACATGGCCTGATACGTGGCCCAGCTCTCCCCTTCCGTGGGGCGCGGAAGACGGCCCTTCTCTGCGCGCTGCGCGAGGAGCGTCCCTTCTTCGAGAATGAGGCTGTACACGGAGAGATGCTGTACGGGAAGATGCACCGCCCAGAGAAGGGTTCTCTCGAAATCCCGCGGGGACTGACCGGGCAGCTCGTACATGAGATCCACGCTGATATTGTGAAATCCCATGCGGTACGCCCGCTTCACCGCGCGCTCCGCTTCGGAGGCGGTATGCCGGCGGCCGATGGCGCGGAGAAGCCGGTCGTCGCGGCTCTGGACGCCCACGGAAAGCCGGTTCACGCCGAAAGAGCGCGCGGCGGCAAGGTATGCTTCCGTCATGTCGCAGGGATTCATTTCCATGGTGATTTCCGCATCGTCCGCCACGCGGAAAAAAGCCCGCACGCCCGCGAAAAGGCGTCCGAGCTGATCCGCCGTGAGCGCAGACGGCGTGCCCCCGCCGAGGTATACCGTATCGACAGTCTGCCGGAAGCGGGGGCTCTTCTGCTTCATTTCCGCAAGGAGCGCCTCCACAAAAGCGTCCGGCGGGAGCTGGGCGTTCGAATAAAACCCGCAGTAGGCGCAGCGGCTCCGGCAGTACGGAATGTGCAGATAGAGGCCGAGCGTGTCAGTCATTTTTGAGGACCGCCATAAAGGCTTCCTGCGGGAGCTCCACGCTGCCCACCTGCTTCATGCGCTTCTTCCCTTCCTTCTGCTTCTCGAGCAGTTTTTTCTTCCGGGTGATGTCGCCGCCGTAGCACTTGGCGAGCACGTCTTTCCGGAGCGCTTTGATGGTCTCCCGGGCGATCACCTTGCTCCCCACCGCAGCCTGGATGGGCACTTCAAAGAGCTGCCGCGGAATGATCTCCTTCAGCTTCTGCGCGAGCGCCCGGCCCCGCGCGGCGGCGCTGGAGCGGTGCACGATGACGGACAGGGCGTCGATGAGCTCCCCGTTCAGCAGAATATCGAGACGCACCGCGTCGGTCCGTTCATACCCCGCGAGCTGGTAATCGAGGGAAGCGTAGCCCTTCGTGCTCGATTTCAATTTGTCGAAGAAATCGAAGATGATCTCGCAGAGCGGAATCTTGTACTGGAGGTCCACCCGGGTCTCGTCGAGATAGCTCATGGTGATGAACGTGCCCCGCCGGTTCTGAGCAAGCTCCATCACGGCGCCCACCATGTCGGAGGGTACGAGGATATCCACTTTGACGATGGGTTCTTCGATGTGGTCGATCTTGCCCGCCGGAGGCAGTTCCGCCGGATTGTCTACGGAAATCATCTCTCCGTCCGTCTTGTAGACATGATAGATGACAGACGGCGCGGTGATGATGAGTTTCAGATTGTATTCCCGCTCGAGCCGTTCCTGCACCACGTCCATGTGGAGCAGGCCGAGGAAGCCGCACCGGAAGCCGAAGCCGAGAGCGAGCGACGTCTCCGGCACAAATTCGAGAGCCGCGTCGTTCAGACTGAGCTTTTCGAGGGATTCCTTCAACTGGTCGTAGTCCTTCGACTCCACCGGATAGAGGCCGCAGAAGACCATGGGCAGCGCCTTGCGGTAGCCCGGCAGCGCCTCTTCCGCGCCGCCCTCGGCCGTGGTGATGGTGTCCCCCACTTCGCAGTCGTGCACGTTTTTGATGCTCGCTGCCACATAGCCCACGGAACCGCAGGGCAGCTCCTTATCCTGCTTCGGGAAAGGCGTGAAATAGCCCACTTCGGTAACGGTGTATACCTTGCCCGAGGCCATCATGCGGATATTCATGCCGGGGCGGATGGCGCCGTCCTTCACGCGCACATAGGCGATGGCCCCCTTGTACGAATCGAAGATGCTGTCGAAGATCAGGCAGCGGAGCGGTTTCTTCGTATTGTCCTCCGGCGCGGGGATGCGCTCCACGATGGCCTCGAGCACCTTGTCCACGTTCTGCCCCGTTTTCGCGCTGATTTCAATGGCGTCGGACATGTCGAGGCCGATGACGTTCTCCACTTCTTTTTTCACACGCTCCGGGTCGGCGGAAGGCAGATCGATTTTATTGATGACCGGGATAATCTCCAGATTGTGGTCGAGGGCGAGATAGACATTCGCCAGCGTCTGCGCCTGCACGCCCTGCGTGGCGTCGATGATGAGGATCGCCCCTTCGCAGGCGGACAGGCTCCGGGATACTTCATAATTGAAGTCCACATGCCCGGGGGTGTCGATGAGATTCAGCGTGTAGGTCTTTCCGTCTTTATACGGATAGTAGAGCCGGGCGGACTGCTCCTTGATGGTGATGCCCCGCTCCCGCTCGAGGTCCATCGTGTCCAGGATCTGCGCCTCCATATCCCGCTTCTGCACGGTGCCGGTCGCTTCAATGAGCCGGTCCGCCAGCGTGGACTTACCGTGGTCGATGTGGGCGATGATGGAAAAGTTGCGAATCAGGTCTGTGTTCATGTGCGTTCTCCATGGCAACGGACGGGTGGTCCCGTCCCTTCTGCGAAATTCGTATCGAAAATATTATAACATACGCGGCTCCACAGCGCAGTCCGCGGGAAACGGGACATGTGAAAACCTCCGCCGGCGTCGCGGGGACGGGCGGAGGCAGCGCGCAGAGCGCGTCAGATTTTCTGGCCGAGGCTGGCCATGAGCTTCATTTTCTGGATGATGGCCGCGCCGGATTCGCTCTGGAGATAATTCAGCGTGGTGCGCGGCACCATGCGGCGGACCGTTTCCCAGTCGTCGTCCACGAGCGCGCGGCGCACGGTGGAGGCGCTCACCACCTGCTCCCCTTTCTGCTCGCGGGGGATGATCTTCAATTCGAGACCGTTCGAGCCAAATACTTCCCGCATGGCCTTATTGTAGGCAAGCGTCGTCTTGTCGGTGGGTTCGTCGCCCACGAAGCGCACGGTGATATTGAGCGCCGGCGCGATGCGCGTGGCGAAGACCGTCGCGTCGAGCTTCGTCTGGGCGGCCAGCTCCTGTGTGCCCTTGATGAAGTACGTGGGGAACGTGGCGTTGGAAATGATGTAGTCCCCGCCGGAGACAATCTGCACGCCCCGCATATCCCGCACGCCCTGCTTCATGAGAGAGAAGCGGTCCGAGAAGGGGAAAATGGAGCGGTCTTCCTGTACGGCGAAGATGATCACTTCGTCGCAGTTGTTTACGGCGTATTCCACGAGAGACCGGTGGCCCAGCGTGAAGGGATTGCAGTTCATGACGATGGCCCCGCGGTTGCGTCCCTCGCCGGTGCCGAGGATGGGACGGATGCGGTCCAGATATTCTTCGAGGGTGTTGTGCCCCTTTTCCAGAAGCGCCGCGTACGGCTCGGCTACGCACACCAGCTTGAATCCCATGTGCTCGAAGACGGGCACATTCTGGGGCTTCGTGAAGATCTGGTTGCCCGTGACGCCCCGGCGGTGCGATTCGCCTTCAAGATTGCGGATGATGCGGTGCGTGAGCCCTTTGTGCTGGTACTCTTCGGAGATGGCGATGTCCCGCATGACGCGGCCCCCGAGAGAGCCCGTGCCGATGAGCTTGCCGTCGTCGAACAGCCCCATGGTATAATCGATATTTCCCGTAAAGGTGAGGTCAAAGCCTTTCAGAAATTCGATGACCTGCGCTTTCGCTTCGGGATCGGTCAGAAAAATTTCCTGCTCGGTAATCATGTGTAGTCCTCCTTTCGAAATGGAGAGTTCTATGCAAAAAAGTAACTCTTTATGACGTTTTTGTCATGCACCCATTATAGCAGATATACGCTTCTAAAGCAAAAAGAGGCGGCTCTTTCCCGCAGGGATTCCTATTTCTCCGGAAATAGCGTAGCCTTTCTGCGAGGCGGATGCCGCAAAACAAAAAACTCCCTTCCGAAGAAGAGAGTTTCCGTTTTATTCTCTGATCTGATAAATGGCGAGGGCGTTCCGCCGGGTGGCTTCCACCACGGTCTCCACGGGCAGCTCCTTGAGCCGGGCAATTTCCTGCGCCACGTACTGCACCTTGGACGGATCGTTCCGGCGGCCCCGGAAGGGCGGCGGCGTGAGATACGGGCTGTCCGTCTCCACGAGGATCCGGTCGAGGGGCAGCGCTTTCGCCACTTCCTTGAGCTTCGTGCTCTTCGGAAAGGCCACCGGCCCCGCGAAGGAAATGTAGAAGCCCATCTGGATGAGCTCTTTCGCCATTTCGAGGCTCCCGCTGTAGCAGTGGAGGATGCCCCGGAGGCGGTCGGTGCGGTGCTCCTTCAGAATCTGTACGGTGTCGCCGTGGGCGTCGCGGTCATGGATGAGAATGGGCAGGTCCAGCTCCGCCGCGAGGTCGATCTGCCGGCCGAACCATTCTTTCTGCGTTTCCACGTCGCTGTAGAGGTAATAATAATCGAGGCCGATCTCGCCGATGGCCACGATCTTGCCGCAATGGGCCTCCACGAGCTTTCTGATGGCCGCCAGTTCCTCCTCCGTGGCGTCTTTCGTCAGCTGGGGATGAATGCCCGCCGCGGCGTACATGTGCGGATACTGCTCCGCCATGGCGAGCGCCTTTTCGCTGGTTTCAAGATTTTCCGCGGGGCACACCACGTAGTCGCACACGTCCCACACGGCTTTCATCATGGCGTCCCGGTCGTTATCGAAGGCCTTGTCGTACACGTGGGCGTGCGTATCGAAGAGCTTCATCTTATTTCACCCGGCTGCCTGCGGGCATATCCACAAAAGGCACCACGAGCCGCCCGTCTTTCGACGCGGCGAGGACCATGCCCTGGGACTCGATGCCCATGAGCTTCGCCGGCTTGAGGTTCGCCACGAAGATCACGTGTTTCCCCACGAGGTCTTCCGGCTGGTAGTACTGGGCGATGCCGCTCACCACAGTGCGCGTCTCGCTGCCGAGGGACACGGTCATCTTGATGAGTTTCTTCGATTTCTTCACGTTCTCCGCGGTGAGGATTTCCGCCACGCGCAGGTCCGTCCGGAAGAAATCGTCGATGGAAATCTGCGGGAGCGCTTCCTCCGCCGGTTCTTCCTTCTGCGGCGCTTTCGCCGGAGCGGGCTTTTCTTCCGCCTTCGGCGCTTCTTCTTTTTCCTCTTCGATTTCGATGCGCGGGAAAATCGGCGCGCCCTTCTTTGTCTGGATGCCGTCCGGAAGTCCGCCCCACGCCGCGTCCGCCAGCATGGCCGCCCGGAAGTCCGTCAGCCCCAGCTGGTTCCAGATTTTCTCCGCCGCAATGGGGATGACCGGTTCCGCGAGAAGCGCGGTGATGCGCAGCCCTTCGCAGAGATGGTACAGCACGGCGTCGAGAAGCGGCGCTTTCGCCGGATCTTTTGCGAGCACCCACGGCGCGGTGACGTCGATGTATTTATTGAGGGAGCGGACGAACGTCCACACCGCTTTGAGCGCGTCGTTGATTTTCCAGCCGTTCATGCCCGCGCGGAATGCGTCGAGCGCTTCTTTCGCGTGCGCTTCCACCTGTGCGGACGCTTCCGCCACCGCCGCGTCGCCGGAGGCGTCGCCTTTCGCCACGACGCCTCCGCGGTATTTCTCCGCCATGGAGAGCGTGCGGTACAGGAGGTTGCCCAGATCGTTGGACAGGTCGGAATTGATGCGTCCGATGAGGCGGTCCCGGCTGAAGTTGCCGTCCTGCCCGAGCTGGATGTCGTTCAGCAGATAGTAGCGGATGGCGTCGGAGCCGAATTCTTTGAGGAGCGGGATGGGGTCGATCACGTTGCCCTTCGATTTGGACATTTTCTCCCCGTCCACAATGAGCCAGCCGTGGCCGTACACCATCTGCGGGATGTCAATGCCGAGGCTCATGAGCATGATGGGCCAGATAATCGTATGGAAACGCACGATTTCCTTGCCCACGAGGTGCACGTCCGCCGGCCAGAATTTTCTGAATTTTTCCGGATCGTCCACGATGCCCGCGGCGGTGAGGTAATTCACCAGCGCGTCGAACCACACGTACACCACGTGCTTCGGGTCGAAAGGCACGGGAATGCCCCAGGAGAAGCTCGTGCGGGACACGCACAGGTCTTCGAGGCCGCTCTTCACGAACTGGATCATTTCGTTCCGGCGGGACGCGGGCTGGATGAAGTCCGGATGGTCTTCCACATACTGCATCCACTGGTCGGCGTACTTCGACATTTTGAAGAAGTACGCTTCCTCGCTCACGCGCTGAAGGGGCCGTCCGCAGTCGGGGCAGATATGGTTTTCATCCAGCTTGTTTTCCGGCCAGAACGATTCGCAGGGCACGCAGTACCACCCTTCGTACTTGCCGAGATAAATGTCGCCCTTGTCATACGCTTTCTGAAAAAGCATCTGCACCACCTTGCGGTGCCGCTCTTCCGTGGTGCGGATGAAGTCGTCGTTGGTGATATTCAGCTCTTTCCACAGCTCCTGAAACATGCCCACGATGTTGTTCGTGTATTCGATGGGCGTCACGCCCGCTTCTTCCGCTTTCTGCTCGATCTTCTGCCCGTGCTCGTCGGAGCCGGTGAGGAAGAGCACGTCATAGCCGTCGAGACGTTTGAAGCGCGCCATGCAGTCGGCGATGGTCGTGCAGTAGGTGTGGCCGATGTGCAGCTTCGCGCTGGGATAGTAAATCGGCGTGGTGATGTAGTACTTCGGTTTTTCAGACATATGAGATCCTCCCTGTGTGATTCGTTCGTATTTTTTTATTATACCGCATCTGCCGCGGGAAATGGAATGCGGCGTCCGGGAAATCAAAAATCCCGGCCGTTTCCGGTCAGGATTTCTCTTTTTTATTTTTCCGCCGCGCGGAGCAGGAACTGGTACACGTCCCGGCGGGAGCGGTTCCATTTTGCGGCGGTCTGCCGCGCCGCTTCCTTCAGCGGGAGCGTCTCTGCAAGAGCGAGGGCGTCCGCTTCCCAGCTGCCCGTTTCTTCGTCACTGTCCGCTTCCCCGGAGAATCCCTCCACAAGCACCACGTATTCTCCGCGGGGAGCTTCGTCTTCGAGCCCGGCGAGGAGCTCCGACAGCTTCGCCCGGCGGAAAGTCTCGAATTTTTTCGTGAGTTCCCGCGCAGTCACGGCCCGCCGGTCGCCAAGCGCGGAGAGGAGGGCGCGGAGCGTCTCCTTCAGACGGTGCGGCGCTTCGTAGAAAATGAGCGTGAAGGGGATGCACCGCACCGCGGCAAGCAATTCTTTGCGGTTTGCCGTGGTGCGCGGCAGAAAGCCCACAAAGACGAACTGACGCGCGTCAAGCCCGGAAGCGACGAGCGCGGTGAGCGCCGCGTTCGGCCCCGGAAGAGGCACCACGGGGATCTTCTCCGCGAGAGCCAGGCGCACCAGATCCGCGCCGGGATCCGACACGACGGGCATGCCCGCGTCGCTCACCTGGGCCACCGATTTTCCTTCAAGAAGCGCGGCAATGAGCTTCGGCCCCGCTTCCTTTTTATTATGCTCGTGGTAGGACACCACCGTCCGCTCGATGCCGAGGTGCGAGAGCAGGATGCGCGTATGCCGCGTGTCTTCGCAGGCGACGATATCCGCGTCCCGCAGGATCTCTGCCGCGCGCTCCGTCATATCGGACAGATTGCCGATGGGCGTGGGCACGAGATACAGCGTGCCCCCAGTGACTTCACTCATGAAATTTCCTTTCTATTTGCCGTAAATGGCCAGCACTTCTTCCGTATACCGGCCGTCCTTTTCGTGGACGATGAGGGGCGGCTCCACCGTGACGCCGGCGCGGCCGCCGTACTTCCACTCGCAGAGCACGCGGGAAGCCGGCTCTTCCGCATGGCTGTATATGAGGCGGATGCGCTTTGCCTCCATGCGGTGCGCCCGCCCTGCGGCGATGAGGTCGCACAGCCGGTCCGCGCGGTGCACCATGGTGAGCCGCCCGCCGAAAGCGAGAAAATGCGCCGCCGCGCGGAATACATCGTCCAGCGAAGCCGTGAGCTCGTGGCACGCGGCGGCCACTCCTTCCGATGCGTTGAGCGCGCCCCGCCCCACCTCGCGGTACGGCGGATTCACCACCACCGACGTGAACGATCCCGGCGGAAAGAGCGCCGCCGGCTCGCAGTAGTCCCCCTCCACCACGCGGAACCGATCCGCCCGCCCGTTGCCCAGGGCGTTCCGCGCGGCGATATCCGCCATGACGGGATTTTTCTCGATGCCCGTCACGTCCTCCGCGCCGAAAGCCGTGAGCAGCAGCGGAATGACCCCCGTGCCCGTGCCGAGGTCGGCGATGCGGTCTTTCTTTTTGATGCGCACGAAATGGGCGAGCAGCACCGAATCAATGGAAAAGCAGAACTGATCCGGCCGCTGGATGATGCGCATGCCGTCGCGCACGAGATCGTCCAGCCGCTCCCCGGCCTTCAGCGTAAAGTCAGCCATGGATCCTCCCCCTGAAAAAAAGACAGCGCCCCGGACGCTGCCTTCCTGTCAACCATTGTCTTCCGGAGCGATGTCGTCCCACGAAAGGGTGCGGGATTTCTGCCCCTCGAGCTGCACCTTGGCCGTACGGCGCTGCCCATTCACATAGACGATGACCCCGCTGCCGCTGTCCGTGACCACTTTCATGCCCACCCGCGGCGGCGTCTCACGGTGCTTTTTCTCCGCCGCGGTGAGCTTCGGACATTTCAGCTCGCCCGACGTATACAGCTCGTTTTCATAGCGCAGACAGCACATGAGCCGTCCGCACGCGCCGGAAATCTTCGTCGGATTGAGCGAAAGGCCCTGGGTCTTCGCCATCTTGATGGACACGGGCGCGAAATCCCCGAGGAACGACGCGCAGCAGAGCGGCCGTCCGCAGGGCCCGATGCCGGACACCTGCTTCGCTTCGTCGCGCACGCCCACCTGCCGGAGCTCGATGCGCGTATGAAACACCGATGCCAGATCCTTTACAAGTTCCCGGAAGTCCACGCGGTTTTCCGCGGTGAAAAAGAAAACGATCTTGCTCCGGTCGAAGGTATATTCCACGCGGAGGAGCTTCATGGGACACTTGAATTTCTCGATCTTCTTCAGGCACACGTCGAAAGCGTACTCTTCGCGCTTCCGGTTCCGCTCGAGCTGCAGCCGGTCCTTGTCGGTGGCGCGGCGGAGGACCGGTTTCAGCGCGCCGTCCTCCTCCTTCCGCTCCACCTCCCGGGGAAGCACCGCCACATAGCCGTATTCCATGCCCCGCGCGGTCTCCACGATGACCCCGTCGTCCAGATGGAGTTCGAGGCCGTTCGGAGCGAAATCATAAATCTTTCCGGCCCGTTTGAACCGGATTCCTGCTGCCACTTCCATATGTTTATGCCTTTCGGATGCGAATGAGGGAAATCAGGATCATATCCCAGATAGTTTTTACAGAAATATACCGGCGGTTTGCCGACTCCGCCGCTTCAAGCGCGGCAAGGGCCGCTTCCGCCCGCCCGTCCGCCCACGCGGGAGCGATGCGCGCCTCCCGCGCCGCCATCTGCCGGCATCGGAGAAGATCCGCTCCGGGCGCTTCCGACAGCACCAGCAGATCCCTCCCGATGAGCATCACCCACCGGAGCATGCGCCGGAATTCTTTCCGGTCCTGCGCGGCGGCCGCCGTCCCTTCTGAAAAAGGAGCGGGGCTGTCCGTCATGCGCTCCCAGAACTGCATGGCCGTCTCCGGCTGGGGCGCGCCTTCCGCGCCGAACATTTCCCGCGTGAGTCCCGGATTGCCTTCCGAGAGGAAGAACGCCTCGTCGATTTCTTCCTCCGATTTAAAAGGAAACTCTGCGGGCTTCGCCGCGAGGAGCGCGTCGTAGTCGCTCCGGGACAGCGGAAAAAAAGGAAACCGCTCGCCCCGGGAAACGATGGTGGGGAGCAGCATGTCCAGATCATGCGTAATGAGGATGAAGTACACCTGCGCCGGCGGCTCTTCGAGCGTTTTCAGCATGACGTTCGCCACAGGGGGCATCATGGTCTGCGCCTCGTCGATGATGCATACGTGCGGCGTGCCGTCGAAAGAGGCCATCGCGTCGAGAAACAGGCGGAACTGATCGATCCGCAGCTCTGTTCCCACGGGCCGCAGGCACCACACCCGCTCTTCCGCCGCGGTGAGCACGGGCTCCTTTGCAAGCTGCGGGTCAGCCCACGCCGCCGCTTCCGCCGCCGCGTCCCGCCCGGTGAGCGCCCCGGCGAGATCGAGAGCCGCGGTGGTTTTGCCCAGCCCTTCATCGCCGTAGAAGATCATCGTGTGAGGCACGCGCCTCTCCGCGGCAAGACGCCCCAGTTCATCTTTCAGCCGCGCCTGCCCGTATACGTGGGGAAAGCAGTCCACACGCGCCCCTCCTCTCCGATGCCGCGGCCAAAGCCGCATATCATATATATTGTAACATGCCGCGCCGCAGAATGACAGACGCCCGCCGGCCGCCTCCGGCTGCGCAGCAAAAAAGCGGGCTGCGCCCGCTCCCTTCTACCGTCCGTAATAATTGACGACGATAAACCGGCTGATCTCTCTCTCCGGATTTCTATACGTGTGAACGACGGAAGCCGGAGAAAGCAGCAGCGCATCCCCTTCCTGCAATTCATACGTTTCCGTCTCGGTTTCCAGTGTCAGCTTCCCGCGCATCACATAGATATACTCCTGCGACTTCCGCGAATGCCCCACCGTGGTATGCGCTGTCTCCGGGTCCAGTTCGACGGAAAAGAATTCAAAACCCCGGGACGGCGTACAGGGAAAATAACAGGCGATGCGGTACCGTCCTTCCTCTCCGCCCTGCACCGCCGGCTCCCCCTTTCGGACCACCGCATTTCCGTTTTCCATGCCTTCCATCAGCCGCGTATAAGGCACATGCAGCCCGTTTGCGATTTTCCAGAGCGTATTGACCGTGGGATTGCTCTCCCCTTTTTCCATATCGGACAGCACGGCTTTGCTGATGCCGGAGAGACGCGACAATTCCCCCTGCGTCAGTCCCCGTTCGATACGCAGTTCTTTCAGATTCTTTGCAATGAGGCTTCCCAGATTCATATTCACCATTCCTGACGCTTGACAGATATAACGAACAAATTTATACTACAGAAAACGCACGCATTCGTTTTTCCGAACTTATTTCGCATATAATGATTTCGTCTTTTCTGTGTGTATTATAAGGAACGCCGGAAAAGAAATGCAAGCGGAAAGATACAAGGAGGGCATCGACAATGTTTCAGAAATTATCACGCGGCGACGCATGGAAACTGCTCACGGAATATACAGACACCGCCTCTCTGCGCTGTCATGCGCTGACCGTAGAAGCCGTGATGCGTCATTTTGCACGCATCCGCGGAGAGGATGAAGAGGTCTGGGGCGCGGCCGGTCTGCTCCACGATCTGGACTGGGAAAAATTCCCGAAAGAGCACTGCCGGAAAGCCGCGGAAATCATGCGAGGCCGGGGCATCGACGAAGTCTACATCCGCGCCATGCAGGCCCACGCTTACGGCCTCTGCACGGACGTGAAGCCGGAGAGCGCCATGGAGAAGACGCTGTTCACGGTCGACGAACTCACCGGGCTGATTCACGCCCTCTGCCTGATGCGCCCTTCAAAGAGCGTGCTGGATCTGGAGGTAAAGTCCGTAAAGAAAAAATTCAAAGACAAATCCTTCGCCGCCGGCGTGAACCGGACGCTCATCAAAGAAGGCTGCGACATGCTCGGCATGCCGCTGGACGACGTCATCCGGGAAACCATCGAGGGTATGAAGGAAGCGGCGGACGCCATCGGCCTCCGGGGCCGTCTCTGAACCCATCGAAACGCAAAAAGGAAGCACCCGTAGATCCTGTGCTTCCTTTTTGTCTGTCCTGTTTATTTCAGCAGCGGCTCGATGTCCGTCACGCGCTCCACACAGGGGACGCCCGCCGCGGCGAACATGGCGGCGGCGCGCTTCCCTTCGAGGCCGGTGAGAACGCCGATGCAGCGCGCGCCCGCCGCCCCGGCGCCGAGGACATCCGAGTACGAATCGCCAATCACATAGACCGCGTCGTCCGGCCCGGCTTTGGCCTCACCCCGGGCATAGGCTTCGTAGTTTTCCCGCTTCCGCCCGTACATGGCGCATTCGCAGAGAAAGGGATGGGGCTTGTCCAGATGGGCCGTCCCGGTCTGCCGCTCCGCTTCGAACGCGTCGGTCGCCGTGGCAAGATACAGCGAGTCGAACAGGCCGTACCAGCCGAGCGCGCGGAACGGCACGGCCATCTCGCTGCGGGAACGGCCCGTAGCGACGGCGATCTCCCAGCCTTTGTCCTTGAGCCTCCGGAAGAGCGCCCCGATGGCCGCCGCAGGCGCAAGCGGGATTTCCTCCCGGAGAAACCCCCGTTTGCCTCCCGCCCGGGGCAGCCGGTGATGGCGCTCGATAAAGAGGTCGTCTCCGAGATACCACGCCTGAAACGCTTCGGCATGCATGCGCCACAGGTCCGACTGAAGCGCCGCCCAGTCCGGCGTGCCGCCGAAGGTCTCCGCCATGGCGCGCCCAAGGACGTCAAATACGTCCGCACCGCGCGTCCCTTCCGGCACCGTCTGCTCCCACCGGTCGAGGATTGCAGCGGCCTTCGGAACGGGCAGGCCCATCACGGAAAGGCCGGCCTCGTGGAAATCCTCTTCCCGGTGAAAGGACAGCGCCAGCCTCTCTCCGCCGGTGCGCCGCCGATATTCCCCGCCCATCAGCCAGAAACAGGTGATGAGCCAGGCATGCACCATATCCCAGTTGGAATTGATGCCCCGGCCCTTGAGCCATGCGAGGAGCGCGTCCCCGCCCCACACTTCATTCCGGATCGCCGCGATCTGCCCGTCCGTCACGTCCGCCGCACGGAAATCATCCCGCTCCGACGGCAGTCCCATGTACGGCCGGCCGTAGAGGATTTCCCACACGGTGAGCGCCGACACATCGTAATAGCGCTCTTCGCTCAGGAGCACTCCGTCCACATCAAAGATGACTTTCTTCATAGCTTTCTCCCCGTCTTTTTTTCTCATTGTATCATACGCGCGAAAAAAACAGGCGCCTCCGCGCCCGTCTCTTACGCGTCGAGCAGATAGTCCCGCGCCATCCACCGCCGGTCGCCGGTGAAATTGATGGTGAGCCACATCTCCCGCAGCGGGTAGCCGATGGCGGCGGCGATATCCCCGCGCAGCGCGTCGAGCTCCGCCGCGGTTTTCGCCGGCTCGTCCCGCCGGAATAAAATATCGATCTCGATGATCTTCGTACGGCCGTACTGCTGCACGCTGGACACATAATCCGCAAAGCCGTGCCGCTCCATGGCCTCGTCCATAGCCCGCTGCACCCGCTCATGCACGTCCGCCGGAGCCGCCCCGATGAGCTGCATGAACGACGGCCGGAGGATGGACAGCGCCGGAGCGATCATGTGAAGCGCCAGCGCCAGCATGATAAGCGGGTCTGCATAGCGGCTCCACGCGCCCATCCCCGCCTCGTTCAGCGCCCACGCCGCGGCAAATGACAGGAGAAGCCCCCCGGCGAGCATCGTGTCCACATACCAGCTCACATTGCCGAAACGGACCAGATTGGACCGGAGCGTGCGGTTTTCCCGTTTCAGATACAGGTAGAAAGACGACGAAACGGCGGCGAAAAACAGCCCGAAATATACGGCCAGGCCAAAATCCATGTCGCGCCCGCCGCTCATGAGGCCGGAGAGCCCCGCTGCGGCAGCCACGGCCACCACGATGAGCGTAAACGCGCCTTCCGTCACGAGCACGAGCGGCTCCATCTGCCAGTAGCCGAACTGAAAGCGCACGCTCGTCTCCCGCTCGATGAGCCGGGACGTCCCCAGCATGAGCAGCTTGATGACGACGGCGATGGCGGAAAACAGGCCGTCCGTCAGAATCGCCCGGGAGCCGCTCAAAAGTCCCATGGAAATCCCCGCCGCAGCCACAATCGCCATGACCAATGCCGAAAAAAGAAGGAGCCGCTGCTCCCTTCTCTGAAATTCCGTATGCATGGAAGCCTCCTTATCTGCAAACAATGGATAAAATGATTCGCTGTTCCACAGATTTGATGGCTCCTTCTCCCTTCTTCCGACTCGCAAATAGCATATCTTGTATATCCGTATGTATTATACCAGATATGCCATTCCCATGCAAATGGCCGCCTCCGGGGGACCTGCCCCCAGCCGCTCCGCCCGTCAGAAGATTTTATCCTGATGCCCTTCGTCTTTTTTATTGCCTTTTTTCTCATCCCGCGCTTCCATCTCGGCGAGAATGTCCGTCAGGGACACGCCTGCATTTTCCCACAGGACGAAGAGATGGTACAGCAGGTCGCAGGACTCGCTCACGATTTCCGCCCTGTCTTCGTGCTGATCGGCGATGATGACCTCGGCCGCCTCTTCGCCGATTTTTTTGTCGATTTTATTTTTCCCTTCCTGCTGGAGGTAATTCGTGTAGGACTTATTCTGCGGATGCGCCCGGCGGTCCCGGATCTCCTCATAGAGGTCCCAGAGAATGCGGAGGCTCCCCGGCCCCTTCCGGTTTTCCCATTCCGCAAGCGTCCGGAAAAAGCACGACCGGCTTCCCGTGTGGCATGCGGGCCCCTCCGGCACGACTTCCACCACGAGGGTGTCCGCGTCGCAGTCCACGTAGATGCGGCGCACATGCTGGAAATGGCCCGACTCTTCCCCCTTGTGCCACAGCGTCTGCCGGGACCGGCTCCAGAACCAGGTCTCTCCCGTCGCAACCGTCCTGGCAAGCGACGCCTCGTTCATATACGCCACCATGAGCACTTCGCCCGTGCGCGCGTCCTGCACGACCGCGGGCACGAGGCCGCGCGCGTCAAATGCGATCTCTCTGCTGCTGACTGCTTCCATATGTATCTCCTTTCAGCGCCGCACGGGCACGCCGCCCGCCGCCAGATAGTCTTTCAGCTCCCCGATGGAAATCGTCCCGTAGTGGAAAACCGACGCCGCGAGCGCCGCGTCCGCCCCCGCGCGGAACACGTCGAGGAAATCTTCCTTTTTTCCCGCGCCGCCCGACGCGATGACCGGAATGGAGAGCGTCTCCGCAAGGCGGCGGTTCAGCGCGAGGTCGTAGCCATCCTTTTCTCCGTCCGCGTCCATGGAGTTCATGCAGATCTCCCCCGCGCCGAGCGCCTCGCCCCGCTTTGCCCATTCCACCGCGTCGAGGCCCGTATTCTTCCGGCCCCCTTCGACATACACGTCCCAGCCGCCGCTGCCGTTCCGTTTCGCGTCGATAGAGAGCACCACGCACTGGCTGCCGAAGCGCTCCGCCGCCTCGCGGATGAGCGCGGGCCGCGCCACCGCCGCGGAATTGACGGACACTTTGTCCGCGCCGGCGAGAAGCATTTCCCGGAAATCACCGGCGCTCCGGATGCCGCCCCCCACGGTGAAGGGGATGGTGAGCTCCGCCGCGACGGCCCGCACTACGTCCGCAAAGAGCGCGCGGTGCTCGTGCGTGGCCGTGATGTCGTAAAATACCAGTTCGTCCGCGCCGCTGTCGGAGTACCATTTTCCGAGCTTCACCGGGTCGTCCACATCGCGCAGATTCTGAAACTGCTGTCCTTTCACCACCCGCCCGTGATGGACGTCCAGGCAGGGGATGATCCGTTTTGCAAGCATTATGCCTCCTGTATTCTGCAAATGTCTTCCATGGTGATTTTCTTTTCGTAGAGCGCCTTGCCGCAGATCGCGCCGTACAGGCCCATGGAGGAAAGCCGCCGCAGGTCTTCCGGAGAGGCCATGCCGCCCGAAGCGATGAGGGAGATTCCGGGGACGGCGTTCAGTTTCTCCAGCATGGCGAAATTCGGCCCGGTGAGCATGCCGTCCCGGGAAATGTCCGTGTAGATGATGACGGACACGCCCGATTTCACAAGCGCCCTGGCAAAAGGAAGGACTTCCTTCGTACTGCTGTCCGTCCAGCCGTGGGATGCGGCGAGATTCCCCTTCGCGTCGATGGACACGGCCACCCGGTCCGCGCCGTACTTCGCGGCCATCTCCGCCGCCCAGTCCGGACGTTCCACGGCGGCGGAGCCGAGGATGACCCGGCGGACGCCGAGGTCAAAATTGGCCCGGATATCCGCCTCCGTGCGGATGCCTCCCCCCAGTTCCACGGGGATGGCCGCAGCGCGGCAGACGGCCTCCACCGCGGCGCGGTTCACGGCGCTCCCCGCAAAGGCTCCGTCCAGATCCACCACGTGGAGATACCGCGCACCTTCCATTTCCCATTTGAGCGCCATCGTGGCGGGACTGGCGCTGTACACGGTGGCCTCCGACGCCTCGCCCTGGCGGAGGCGCACGCACTGCCCGTTTTGAATATCAATGGCCGGAAAGATAATCATGACAATTCTCCTTTGAACCAGTCGGCAAGATTCGCCCACAGCTGCGCCCCCACCGCGCCGGATTTTTCCGGATGAAACTGGAGGCCCAGCACATGCCCCGCGCCGATGACCGCAGGGACGGATACGCCGTAGTCCGCGCAGGCGATCACGTCCGGCGCGTCCGTCGGCGTTTTGTAATATGAATGAACAAAGTACACATAGGGATGCGCGGGCAGGCCCCGGGCCAGCCAGTGCTTCCGGCGGAAAACGAGCTCGTTCCAGCCCATGTGAGGCACTTTCAGCGGCCCTTCGGGGAAGCGCACCACCGCGCCGGGGATGAGCCCCAGCCCCTCCACATGGCCGCCCTCTTCGGAATAATCGCAGAAAGCCTGCATGCCGAGGCAGATGCCGAGAAGTTTCTTTCCGGCCACCGCTTCTTCCCGCAGAAGATCCGTCAGCCCGAAGGCGTTCAGATGGTCCATGGCGTCTTTCATGGCCCCCACGCCGGGCAGAATGAGCCCGTCCGCGCGGCGGATCTCCTCCGCCTCCCGCGTGACCATGCAGTCGAGGCCCGCCCGCTGCGCCGCGCGGTACACGTTCGCCAGATTTCCCGCTTCGTAATCAATGATGGCGATCTTCATTCGAGCACCCCCTTGGAAGAAAGAACCTCCGCGTCCTCCCGGAGCGACGCCGCCTCCGCCAGCGCGTGGCCGAACCCCTTGAAGAGCGACTCCACGATGTGATGGCCGTTCACGCCGTAGAGCGTGGCCATATGGAGATTCATCGCCCCGTGCATGGCGGCCGCCAGGAAAAATTCCCGGGTCATTTCCGTCTCAAACGCGCCGATGCGCTCCACCGGAATCTGCACGTCGTACACGAAGTACGGCCTCCCGGAGAGATCGAGCACAATGCGGGAGAGCGCGTCGTCCATGGGGCAGAAGAAGCACCCGTAGCGGCGGATGCCCCGCTTGTCCCCGAGCGCTTCTTTCAGCGCGTCTCCGAGGACGATGCCGATGTCCTCCACGGTGTGATGGTTGTCCACGTCGAGGTCGCCTTCCGCATCGAGCGCGAGGGTGAAGCCCCCGTGCACGGCGAGGAGCGTCAGCATGTGGTCGAAGAAGCCGATGCCGCTCGTCCCCTGAAACGACCCGCCGCCGTCGAGCTGCAAATGCAGATGAATCCGCGTCTCCGCGGTGTTCCGCACGATATCCGCTTCACGCACGGCTCATCACCTCCTTCAGCACCCGCAGGATGTCGTCGTCCACATTCGCCGTGGTGACGGTGATGCGGAACGCCCCCGGCAAGAGCGGATTTCCTCTGTAGCGCTTCACGAGGATATCCGCCTGCCGCCACGCATCGAAAAGCGCGTCTGCCCGATCCTCCGGCACTTCCAAAAGCAGAAAATTCGTCCGCGACGGGAAGACCGTCACGCCGGGGATGTCCCGCAGCGCTTCGTACAGGCGCTCCCGCTCGGCCACGATGGCATCCCGGATGCGGAACACATCGTCCCGGCGGCGGAGCACCGCCGCGGCGAAGGCCTGCGTGAGGGAATTGAGATTGTATGGATTTTTCACCTTGGCGATCTCCGCGATGAGGTCCCGGTCCGCCGCGAGATACCCGCAGCGCAGCCCCGCGAGGCCGAACGCTTTCGAGAGCGTGCGCAGAACGATGAGATTCGGGTATTTCCCCACGAGGGAGAGCACGCTCTCCGCCTGGGCAAATTCCATGTACGCTTCGTCCACGAAGACCAGATTGTCCGCCGCCCGAAGGCATTCCTCAATGAAGGATGCCGGCAGGAGCTCGCCCGTGGGATTATTCGGGTTGCACAGGAAAGTCAGTTTCGGCCGAAGCGCCCGGATCGCCGCAAGAAGGCCCTCCCGATCCCGCCGGAAGCCCGGCAGGTCCTGCACCTTCGCCACCTTCGCGCCGAGAAGGCCCGCTCCCACTTCGTACATGTCGAAGGTGGGCGCGTGCACCAGCACGGTGTCGCCTTCGTTGAGAAACGTGTGAAGCGTGTAGGAAATCATTTCGTCGCCGCCGTTTCCCGCAAGGAGCTCCTCCGGCGCGGCCCCGGTGTAGTCCGAGAGCGCCTGCCGGAGATCGTCCGCGAGAGGCTTCGGGTACACCTGCGGGCGGTACGCTTTCAGCGCCGCGAGCACGTCGTCCCACACGGCGGGAATGCGGAAGACGTTCACATAGTTTTCGTTGGCGTTCACCACGTGCGACTCATGGATGGGCGCCACCACGTACGGCGCGAAGGCGCGCACCTCCCGGCGGAGCCATTCAGCCTTCATCGCGCACCTCCATGGCGCGGGCGTGGGCCTCCAGGCCTTCCGCGCGGGCGAAGCGCTGCACTTTCGCCGAAATCTGCCGGAAGGCTTCTTCCGTATAGATTTCCACGCTGCTGTGCTTCACGAAATCGTACACGCCGAGGGGTGAAGAGAAAGCCGCCGTGCCCGACGTGGGGAGCGTATGGTTCGGCCCCGCCATGTAGTCCCCGATAGGCTCGGAGGTGAATTTGCCGAGGAAAATGGCCCCGGCGTTCTTCACGAGCGGCAGATACCGCTCCGGATCGGGCAGCTCGATCTCCAGATGTTCCGGCGCGATTTTGTTCACCACGTCGAAGCACTGCGCCGCGTCTCTGCACAGGAAGGCTTTCGCGTAATCGCCCACGGAGTTCCGGATGATTTCACAGCGGGGAAGTTCTTTCATCTGCGCTTCCATTTCCGCTTCGACTGCCCTGCCGAAAGCCGCGTCGGTCGTGATGAGGAACACCGCCGCCCGCGGGTCGTGCTCCGCCTGCGAGAGAAGATCCGCGGCGATCCATTTCGGATTCGCACTGCCGTCGGCCACGCAGCACACCTCCGACGGGCCGGCGATCATGTCGATGCCCACCGTGCCGTACACGAGGCGCTTCGCCATGGCGACGAACGCGTTCCCCGGGCCGGCGATCTTGAAGACCGGCTCCACCGTCTCCGTGCCGTATGCCAGCATGGCGACAGCCTGCGCACCGCCCGCTTTGTAGATTTCCTTCACGCCCGCCACATACGCCGCGGCAAGGATATTCGGATGCACCTTCCCGTCCCGGCCGGGGGGCGTGGCCATGGCGATGGAGGGGCACCCCGCCACGACGGCGGGCACCGTGTCCATGAGGACCGTGGAGGGATAGGCCGCGCGGCCCCCGGGCACGTACACGCCCACGCGCTGGATGGGCTCGTACTGCTCGCCCAGGCGGACGCCCGGACGGAACTCTCTGATCCAGCTCGCGCGCACCTGCTCCCGGTGATAGGCTTCGATATTCTCCTTCGCTTCCTGGAGCACCGCGAGGAAATCGTCTCCCACGGCGGCGGCCGCCTCTTCGATTTCCTCTTCGCTCACGCGGAAGTCCGCAAGGTCCGCCCCGTCGAACTGTTTCGTGAGGCGGCGCACCGCTTCGTCGCCGTGCAGGCGCACATCCTCCAGAATCGCCGCCGCGGCGCGCTCCACTTCCGCCGAAAGATTCACCGAACGGTTCGTGAGCCGCCGGACTTCCCGGAGCGTCAGGCCCTCTTCGGGCACCTTGATCCATTCCATGCCATTGCCTTCTTTCTATCTGTCAAATCCGCAGGCTGTGATAAACGCCTGCAATTCGTCCTGCTTCATCTTGTACGACACTTTATTGCAGATGAGCCGCGCGGAGAGCGCCATGAATTCGTCGTACGCCTCGAGGCCGTTCTCCCGGAGGGTGGTCCCCGTCTCGACGATATCCACGATGACGTCCGCCAGTCCCACGAGGGGCGCGAGCTCCACCGAGCCGTTCAGCTTGATGATGTCCACCGGCTGGAAGCGGCTCGCGAAATACCGCCGCGCGATGGAGGGATACTTGGACGCCACGGTGAGAATGCGCTTCTTCATCACGTCCCGTCGGCCCTTCACGCCCGACACAGCCATGCGGCACTGTCCGATGCCCAGGTCGAGGAGCTCGTACACGTCGTCCGCACCGTCTTCGATGAGGACGTCTTTGCCCACGACGCCCGCGTCCGCCGCGCCGCGCCGCACGTACACCGCCACGTCGGGCGACTTCACGAGGGTCACCTTGATCCGGTCCGAAGCGTCGGTGAAGATGAGCCTGCGGCTGCCGCCGCTGTACTCGGGGAAATTCCAGCCTCCTTCCGCGAGCCGCTGCATCACCGTTTTCGCGATGCGTCCTTTTGCCAGTGCAATGTGAAGCATATCAGAGCCTCCTCAGGCGGGCGTCGATATCCTCCCGGGACACCGCCCTGCCGTTTCTTTCATATCCGCCGTTCTTCCACCGCACGATGAGGCGGAAATCTTCCGGCGCGATGGTGTTCGATTCGTGCACGCCCATCACGGCGAAGCCTTCCCGGCGCCAGCCGCTGATGTCCCGGATGAGCGAAGGCGGCGCCTGGTCGTAGACGACCGCCAGGTCCGCCGCGGGCGACGCCTCTTCGAGCAGGCCCGCGTCCGCCATGTATTCATAGACCAGATTCATATTCATGCCGAAGCCGCACGCCGGGCGCTCCGCGTGGAACTGCGCGGACAGCCGGTCGTAGCGGCCGCCGCTGATGAGCGAATAGAGCGCGCCGTCCGCGTAGATTTTGAAGACCGAGTCCGTGTAATACCCCATGTGAGACGTGAAGCCCAGGTCGAGCTGCACCCGGTCCGCGCAGCCCGCGCTCTCCAGATAAGCGTACACACGCTTCGTCCGCTCGAGCGCCTCCGCCATGCCCGCGTTGAGCGAAAGCTCCTCCGCGCGGCGCATGGCGCTTTCATAGCTGCCGAAGAGCCGGGGCAGCTCCGTCAGTACATCCCGCTGAAGCTTCGTCACCGCCAGATCGTCCGCCGTCTTTCGGAGCGCCACCAGATTTCTCTCTTCCAGCTCCCGCCGCACCCGGGCAAGCGCCTCCGGCGGCAGGCGCAGATCCGCAAAGAGCGCGTCCATATAGGCCACCGTGCCGAGGTCGATGCGCATCTTCGTGATGCCCAGCGCCTCCAGAAATTCCGCGGCGGTGACGATCACTTCCCCGTCGCATTCGGGCGTAGCGTCGCCCAGCACTTCCACGCCGCTCTGGAGAAAATATTTGCCGTGCGTGGATTTTCCATAATATTCGCGGAAGACCATGGACACGTAGCCGAATTTCAGGAGCTGCTTCGTGTCGGGATATTCCCGGGCGACCATCTTCACGAGAGGCATCGTCACATCGGGCCGCATGACCAGCACCGTGCCGTCCGTATCGAGGGTCTTCACCATTTCCTTCTGCAGGCCGGGAAAATACCGGCCGTACGTATCGTAATCTTCAAACGTGGGCGTCTGGATGATCCGGCAGCCGTGGCGGCGCATCACCTGAAGCACCTTCGACTGGATGCGGTCGTAATTGACCATCTCTTCTTCATGAACCATCTGCAGCTCTTCCAGTGTCTGACGCATACATCCTCCTTTACGCTTCCTTCTGCTTATCTGTATGATAATACGTTACCACGGTAAAGAGAAAAAGTAAAGAAAATTCCCTGCAAAATTTCTGTCATATTTTGTGCGGCCTTCCTCTTCCCCTTTTCCCTCGGTTTGAAATAAAGAAAAATCAAGAGGCTCGTTCATCGCCGCAGGCAGGACAAAACCGAAGGGAAAGACCTCGCCTGGCATGCGGTTTCCTTACAAATAATTAAAATTCCTGATATAATATAAATAAAGGAGTGATTTCTATGATGATATTAATTCTTGCGCTTTGTATATATTGGGTGGTTTCCGGCATTCTCACCATGAATTACGCGCCCATTCTATTTTTCCCCGCTATATTTCTTCCCGCATTTATAGTCATTTTGATGGAAATGTCTCATAATTCCTGGAAAGAAAACCTCGGCCTTCTCACCATTGGCCTCATCGGCTGCCTCTGTAGTACCATCTGAACTCCCTTCCGCGTCCTTCGGGACGTTTTTTTATTGAGACGCAAAAGTTTCCCATTCGGAATGCATAATAAATTTGCGGCGCGCTTTCTTCCCGTTCCCCGTTATGCTATAGTAAAGATAAGGAAAGAATTATTTTTAACAGGCTAGGGAGGGATGACAGATGAAACGGACAGCATGGACGGCGGCGCTCCTGGCGGCGCTGATGATGACGGGCGCGGCGGCTCCCGTCATGGCGGCCCCGGCGAACAACCGCGCGGCGGCGCAGGTGAACCGCACGCTGAACCGGCTGAACGCCCAGCGGGACACGCAGCTCCGGCAGAACGCACGGGAAGCGCGCACGGCGCGGCAGCAGCAGGCGCGGGAGCAGGCCCGCCCCGGCGACCCGCAGAACCGCGCGCAGAACCAGAGCGAAGACACGCGGAACCGGCTGGACAACATCCAGGATAAGCTGGCCGACCAGCAGCAGGCGCAGCAAGAGCAGGCGCAGCAGAAATAAGCGCGCAAAAAAGCAGGCCCCCTTTCGAGGATGCCTGCTTTTCTTCTGCCATTTATTCGGTGACGAGCGTACCCGTGAGATCGGCCGCATTGGCCACATGGTTTGCATCGCCCCACGCGGCGAGTTCCGCGGCGATGCGCGGGATGGCGTCGGGGCTGGCGAGCGTGGCCGTCCCCACCTGCACGGCGGACGCGCCGGCCACGAGGAATTCCGCCGCGTCTTCGCCGGTCATGATGCCGCCGAGGCCGCACACGGGAATGTGCACGGCATTGGCCACCTGCCACACCATGCGGAGCGCCACGGGCTTCACCGCCGGGCCGGAAAGGCCGCCCGTGACGTTGCCCAGAACGGGCCGCCGCGTGCGGAGATCGACGGCCATTCCCATGAACGTATTGATGAGGGAGATCGCGTCCGCGCCCGCTTCCTCCACCGCTTTGGCGATGGCCGCCACGTCCGTCACATTCGGCGAGAGCTTCACCATCACCGGCAGATCCGTATGCGCCTTGACGATGCGCGTCACTTCCGCCGCGGTCTCGGGATGCGTGCCGAAAGCGAGGCTGCCGTTTTTCACGTTCGGGCAGGAAATATTCATTTCGATGGCGGAGATGCCCGGGACGGAAAGCATTTCCGCCACCCGGCCGTATTCTTCTTCCGTGTGGCCCACGATGTTCGCAATGAGCGGCACATCGTACTGGCGGAGCTCCGGCAGGATGTATTTCACAAAATGCGCCGCGCCGGGATTTTCCAGGCCGATGCAGTTCAGCATGCCTGCGGGCGTTTCCGCCACGCGCACCCCCGCGTTGCCGCTCCAGGGCTCGCACGCCAGCCCTTTCAGGGAGATGGCGCCCACGTCGCGGTTCAAGTCAAGATAGTTCCGGTATTCCAGTCCGAATCCAAATGTGCCGGAGGCGGCGATGATGGGATTCTTCATGGACATGCCGAGGAAGTCGACGGCCAGGTTCATAATACGACCTCCTTCGTGTTGAATACAGGCCCGTTCAGGCAGACTTTGTAGTGTCCTTTGCCGTCGCGGCGGTCGCACACACACGCAAGGCATCCGCCCGTGCCGCAGCCCATGCGCCGCTCGAGGGACGCTTCGCAGGGAATGCCCGCCGCTTCGGCGAGCTCCGCGGTTTTCTTCATCATGATGCCCGGGCCGCAGGTGACGACCTCCGCCACCGGCCCTTTTTCAAAGACGGCAGGAAGGGCCGCGATGGCGAAGCCTTTCACGCCGCAGGACCCGTCGTCGGTGGTGACGATGAGTTCGCGCAGGGTCTCCGGGAAAAAGTCTTTCCAGAAAACCTCCTCCGCGTTGCGTCCGCCGATGGCGACGGTCATCTGGCCGGGCTTTGCGCGGCGCGCCGTAAAGAGGATGGGCGCGATCCCCACGCCGCCGCCCACGCCGACGATGTGCCCCTCGTCCGGGAGGGTGAATCCCCGGCCGAGCGGCCCGAGGCTGTCCACCACATCGCCCGCTTTCAGATGAGAGAGGATATCCGTCCCCTTTCCCACCACGCGGTAGAAAATTTCCGTGATGCCCCGTCCGGGATCCGTCCCCGCGATGGAGATGGGACGGCGGAGGATGCGCGTGCCGTCGGGAATGCGGATGTCGATGAACTGGCCGGGCTTTGCCTCCCGGGCGGTGCGGGGCAGTTCGATCTCCATGCGCCAGATGGAGGGCCCCACCAGCTCATGCCGGCGGATGGGCCCTTTTTCAATATAGCCTGCCATGTCAGACCTCCTTCACGTAATCCTGCATGGCCTCCACATGCGTAATGTTGGAATGGCCGGCCATGACGTTCAGTACTTCCCGCGCCGTATCGAGCGAGGTGAGGCAGGGAATGGCGAGCTCTACCGCGATGCGGCGCAGGTCATAGCCCTGCTGCTCGATTTCCGTGCCGTAGGAAATGGTGTTGATCACCGCGTCCACCCGGCCGGACTTGAGGTATTTCTCGCAGTTCTCCCCTTTTTCGTTCATCTTCTTCACAATTTCCACGGGGATGCCTTTTTCCTGGAAATACGCGCCCGTCCCGGAGGTGCAGATGATGTGATAGCCCGCTTCGGCAAAGCCTTTCGCCACGTCCGCCGCTTCTTCCTTGTCACGGTCGCTCACGGTGATGAGGATGTTGCCCTTGGCCGGCACGTCCAGATTGGAGGCGACCACCGCCTTGTAGAGCGCTTCCTGATAGGTGTGTCCGATGCCCATGACTTCGCCGGTGGACTTCATTTCCGGTCCGAGCTTGATCTCTACGAGGCCCAGCTTGGAGAAAGAGAAGACCGGCGCCTTGATCGCCACGTAGGGTTTCGGCGGCATGAGGCCGAGCGGGATGCCCAGCGACGCCAGCGGTTCGCCGAGAGCCACGCGGACGGCGCATTCCACCATATTGATGCCCGTGACCTTGCTCATGAAAGGCACCGTGCGGGACGCGCGGGGATTCACTTCGATGACGTACACCCTGCCGCCCACCACGATGAACTGGATATTTACGAGGCCTTTCACGTTCATGGCGCGGGCGATGTCTTTCGTGTACTTCACGAGGGTGTCGATGATGTCCTGCGAGAGGTGCTGCGGCGGATAGACCGCGAAGGAGTCGCCCGAATGGACGCCGGCGCGCTCGATCTGCTCCATGATGCCCGGAATGCACACGTCGATGCCGTCGGAGATGGCGTCCACTTCCACTTCCCGGCCCACCATGTACTGGTCGATGAGCACCGGATGTTCATGGGAGGCCACCACGGCTTCGCGCAGGTACTGGAGGAGTTCTCCTTCGTCGTAGACGATCTGCATGGCACGGCCGCCGAGGACGTAGCTCGGGCGGACGATGAGCGGATAGTCCAGCTCTTTCGTCTTTTCGAGGGCTTCCGCCACGCTTTCCACGAGGCAGCCCTTCGGGCGCGGAATGCCCAGCTGGCCCATGAGGGTGTCGAACCGTTCCCGGTCTTCCGCAAGGTCGATGCCTTCGTTGGACGTGCCGATGATGCGCACGCCCTGCTTCGCCATGGGCGTGGCGAGATTGATGGCGGTCTGGCCGCCGAACTGGCAGATGACCCCTTCGGGCTTTTCCTTTTCGATGATTTCCATTACGTCTTCTTCGGTGAGCGGTTCGAAGTAGAGCGCGTCCGACGTGTCGAAGTCGGTGGAGACCGTTTCCGGATTGTTATTGATGACGATGGATTTCTTGCCCGCCTTGCGGAGCGCCCACGACGCGTGGACGGAGCAGTAGTCGAATTCGATGCCCTGCCCGATGCGGATGGGTCCGGAGCCGAAGACCACCACGGAGTTGCTGCCCTGGGGCTTCACTTCGTCTTCCTGCCCGTAGGTGGAGTAATAATACGGCGTGTGCGCTTCAAATTCCGCGGCGCAGGTGTCCACCATCTTGTAATCGGGATGGATGCCCAGCTTCTTCTTCAGACGGGTGACTTCCTTCTCGCTCTGGGGAATGAAGTGCGCAATGGCGCTGTCGGGCATCTGGATGCGCTTCGCGTTCCGCAGGGTGTCTTCATTGAGCCCTTCCTTGCGGAGGCGCTCTTCCGCGTCGATGATGTTCTTGATTTTGTAGAGGAAGAACAGGTCGATCTTCGTGATGCGGTTGATTTCCTCCGGCTCGATGCCGCGCCAGAGCGCTTCGGCGATGACGTAGAGCCGCTCGTCGTCCACGCGGTGCAGGAGGCAGCGGATGTCGTAGAGAGACTGGTTGTCCAGCTTGGCCAGATGGATGTATCCCTCGCCCACTTCAAGGCAGCGCATGGCTTTGATGAGCGCCCCTTCGAAGGTGCGGTCGATGGCCATGACTTCGCCGGTGGCTTTCATCTGCGTGCCGATCTGCCGGTCAGCGAGGGTGAATTTCTCAAAGGGCCACCGCGGGAATTTCAGCACCACGTAGTCGATGGACGGCTCGAAGCAGGCTTTGGTATTGCCCGTGATGGCGTTGGTGATTTCGTCGAGGTGCATGCCGAGGGCGATCTTAGCCGCCACCTTCGCGATGGGATAGCCCGTCGCTTTCGACGCGAGCGCGGACGACCGGCTCACGCGGGGATTCACTTCGATGACGTAGTAATGGTTCGTGCGGGAGTCGAGGGCGTACTGCACATTGCACCCGCCTTCGATCTTGAGATAGCGGATGATCTCGATGGACGCCGTGCGGAGCATCTGGAACTGCTGGTCCGTGAGGGTCTGCGTGGGGGCGACGACGATGGAGTCGCCGGTGTGCACGCCCACGGGGTCCACGTTTTCCATGGAGCAGACGATGATGCAGTTGTCCGCGCTGTCGCGCATCACTTCAAATTCAATTTCTTTCCAGCCGGCGACGCTCCGCTCCACCAGAATCTGATTGATGGGCGAGAGCTTGATGCCCCGGTTGGCGATTTCTTCCATTTCGTACCGGTCATGGGCGATGCCGCCGCCGGTGCCGCCCAGCGTATAGGCGGGACGGATGATGACGGGATAGCCGATCCTGTTGGCAAATTCCACGGCGGGCTCCAGCTCTTCGAAGATCTCCGACTCCGGCACGGGCTGGTGGATTTCTTCCATGGCTTCCTTGAAGAGCTCCCGGTCTTCCGCGTGCTGGATGGCGTGGAGCGAAGAGCCGAGGAGCTTCACGTTGTATTCGTCGAGGACGCCCGCTTTGGCGAGCTGCACCGCCATATTGAGGCCCACCTGACCGCCGAGGGTGGCAAGGAGCGCGTCCGGGCGTTCTTTCTTGATGACTTCCGTCACAAAGGGCAGGGTGATCGGCTCGATGTAGACGCGGTCGGCGATGTCCGCGTCGGTCATGATGGTGGAGGGGTTGCTGTTCACCAGCACCACTTCGATGCCTTCCTCCCGGAGGGACCGGCAGGCCTGCGTCCCCGCGTAGTCAAATTCCGCAGCCTGGCCGATGATGATCGGACCGGAGCCGATGACCAGGACTTTCTTTACATCTGGATTCTTCATTTGGCAGCGGCCTCCATTGCTTCTTTGAACTGGGTGAAGAGATAAAAATTGTCCGTCGGTCCCGGCGCGGCTTCCGGATGGTACTGCACGGCCTGGATGGGCAGCGTCTTATGCCGGAATCCTTCGATGGTGCCGTCGTTGACGCTGCGGTAGGTCACTTCGAGGCAGTCCGGGAACCCTTCGTCGGACACGGCGTAGCCGTGATTCTGGCTGGTGATGTACACCCGGCCGGTACGGAGGTCCTTCACGGGATGATTGGCTCCGCGGTGGCCGAAGGGCAGCTTGAAGGTGCGCGCCCCGAAGGCGAGGGACAGCACCTGGATGCCCATGCAGATGCCGAAGATGGGCTTTTTCCCGATGAGCTGCTTCACCGTGTCCACCACATAGCCCAGATCCTGGGGGTCCCCCGGGCCGGGCGAGAGGAAAATGCCGTCCGGATCGATGGCGAGAAGCTCCTCCGCCGGGGTGTGCGCCGGGAAGACATGCACCGTGCAGTCATTCCGCGCAAGGCTCACGAGGATATTCTTTTTCAGGCCGCAGTCGAGGAGAGACACGTGGTATTTCCCGCTGCCGTACACATAGGGCACCGTCGTGGTGACGCGCTCTACCTGATTGCGGTGGAGAGACTGGGACAGCAGGTCCCGGATTTCCGCTTCCGTGCGCTCGGCGGAGACGATGACGCCTTTCATGACGCCCTGCGTGCGGAGGGTCCGCGTGACGGCCCGGGTGTCCACATGGTAGAGGCAGGGCACGCGGTACCGTTCGATGAAATCGGAGATGGGCTCTCTGCATTCCCAGTTGCTCGGATGGAAGCAGAGCTGGTCCACAATGTAGCCGGCCGCGGCGGGTTTCGCATTCTGCATGAATTCATTGTTCGCGCCGTAATTGCCGATCAGGGGATAGGTGAGCGTCAGGATCTGCCCTTCGTAGGAAGGGTCGGTGAAGCATTCCTGATACCCGGTCATGCCGGTGTTGAACACCACTTCCCCGAGGCCTTCCGCGGTGCCGAGAAGCTCCCCTTCAAAGCGGGCTCCGTTTTCCAGGATGAGATAACCTTTCATTTCAGCACGTTTCCTTCCTTCATTACAATCTCTCCGTCCACCACGGTGAGCACCGCCTTTCCTTTCAGGGTGATGCCTTCAAAGGGGGTGAAGAGCGCTTTCGTATAGAGGTCTTTGCCGTGGACGGTCCATTCCCGGTTCGGATCGATGACCGTCACATCCGCCGGCGCGCCTTCTTCGAGAACGCCGCCCGCGACTCCGAGCAGCTCCGCCGGGCGGACCGACATGAGTTCCACAATGCGGTCCATGGAGACCTTCCCCTTGTGGTAGAGTTCCGTCAGGACCGCCGCCAGCGACGTCTCAAGTCCTGCGATGCCATTGGGCGCGCAGCAGAAGGGCACGTCCTTTTCTTCGTTGGTGTGCGGCGCGTGATCGGTGATGATGGCGTCGATGGTGCCGTCCGCCACGCCTTCGATGAGCGCCTGCCGGTCTTCTTCCGTGCGGATGGGCGGCGCCATCTTGAACGCTGTATCATACGTGCGGAGCCGTTCGTCCGTAAAGAAGAGGTGCTGGGCGGTCACCTCCGTGGTGACGTCGATGCCGTCCGCCTTGGCCCGGCGGATGAGTTCCAGCGCTCCTTTCGAGCTCACGTGGGCGATGTGGATGTGGCAGCCCGTGAGCTTCGACAGGACGAGATCCCGGGCGACCGCCAGGTCTTCCCCGGCGGCGGGGCGGCCCGTCACGCCGAGCCGGTAGGAGACTTTTCCTTCGTTCATGGAGCCCGCGGCGCACATGGTCATGTCCTCCGCATGGTCGATGACCATCCGTCCGAACATGTGCGCGTATTCCATGACGCGGCGCATGAAGTTCGCGCTTTCCACATAGTGGCCGTCGTCGGAGAAGGCCGCCGCGCCGGCCGCCGCCATGTCGCCCATTTCAGAGAGCTGCTTCCCCTCCAGATTTTTCGACACGGCGCCGATGATGCTCACTTTCACCACGCCTTCCCGTTCCGCCCGTTCCTGGACGTCCCGGAGCACCGCCGCGTTGTCGATGACCGGCGCGGTATTCGCCATGGTGGCCACGCGGGTCACGCCCCCCGCCGCAGCCGCCTGCGTGCCCGTATGGATGTCTTCCTTCGCTTCCTGCCCGGGTTCGCGGAGATGGACATGCATATCGATGAGGCCGGGCGTGACAAAGCACCCCGCCGCGTCGTATACGACCGCCGCCGGATCGTCTTCCGCCGTGCCGCCCACGGAAAGGATGCGCCCGTTCTTGATGACCACATCGCCCGTCTCGTGCTGGCGCCGGGCCGGATTGATGATGGTGCCGTTTTTAATGATCAGCTTCAAGGTCTTTTCCCTCCGTCAGTGTCAAATAGAGAAGCGCCATGCGGATGGCCACGCCGTTGCGCACTTCTTCCTGAATCATGGACTGCTCGTCGTAGGCCACGTCGTAGGCGATTTCCACGCCCCGGTTCATCGGGCCGGGATGGAGCACCACCGCGTGGGGCTTGGCGAGGCGGAGCCGCGCCGCGTTGAGGCCGAAGATCCGCGCGTATTCCCGGAGCGTGGGGAAGAATCCCGCCGCCGCCCGCTCCAGCTGGATGCGGAGCACGTTCACTGCGTCCGCGTCCCGCAGCGCGTCTTCGATATTGTCGTCGATGACGACGCCCATGTCCGCCAGTTCCGGCGGAACGAGCGTGCGTGGTCCGAAGAGATGCACCTCCGCACCCATCTTGAGGAAGCCGTAAATGTCGCTCCGCGCCACGCGGGAGTGGAGGATGTCCCCGAGAATGACGTACTTCATGCCCTGGAAGGGGATGCCCGCCTGCCGCACCGTATAGAGGTCGAGCAGCGCCTGCGAAGGATGCTCGTGAGCGCCGTCGCCCGCATTGAAGATGATGGGCGTCTTCACCATGGGGCTCCATGCGCGGGATGCAAAAACAGCGGCGCCCTCTGACGAATCACGAATAATCACTGCATCGACCCCCATGGCAGAAACTGTCAGGAGGGTGTCTCTCATGCTTTCCCCTTTCGTCATCGAGCTGCCGCTCTTTGTAATATTGACCACATCCGCGCCGAGATATTTCCCCGCCAGTTCAAAGGAGCTGCGGGTGCGCGTGGACGCTTCCGAAAATACGGTCACCACGGATTTCCCCTTGAGATAATCCTTCTTCTTATTTTCTGAAAGCACGATCCGCTTCATCTGGTCTGCCATTTCCAGCACGCGGCTGATATCCTCCGCCGTGAAATTCTCCAGCCCCAGAATGGAACGTCCCGTGAGCACAGACTTTCCCATGTCGGCCTCCTTCCTGCACACACTGCGCCGCCGGCGCAGCCGGGCGCTCACGGCGGCCCCGCCGCCATGAGTTTCCCTTCTCACTTACTGAAAAAAATGCATTCCCATAAATGATATAGGAGATACAGGTAAAATTCAAGAGCGGATTTCCCTCCGCTTCAGAGGGTCTTCCTTGAAAAAGACGCCGCCGCTTCGATGACGCGCCGGAACGCCGGCGGGATATCCGCTTCCCCGAAAGCCAGCCCCAGCGCGCGGCCGATGATGACGCCCTTATTGCCGTACAGCCAGGCGAAGTAATAAAATTCGAGAGCTTTTTCATCGCGGCCGGAAATATTTTCCAGCTTGCGCGGCCGGTTCGTATACCGCGCAAGGCCCAGCTTCTGGCTGGCCTTCTTCACGAGGGCCGACGACACGTACGTGCCGCCCTCGCCCGTATCGCGGATGACGGCGTCCAGAAGGCTCCTCCGCCCCCGGGCGAGGCAGGTCATCACCACATCCATTTCATAGCAGATATAATCCGTATAAAACACGTATTCCGAAGGTTTTCTGCCTTCCATGACATCCCGGTCGTAAAAGCACACCGCCGGCACGTGGAAGCGGCGGATGAGCTGCGCGATCTTGCCGATGGAGCTTTCGCCCCGGGCGTTGATGAGGCAGATGCCGTGGAAATCAAAGTCCGTCTTCAGTGTGCGCGCGAAATACTCGAAGGAGCCGTACTCCGTCTCCCCTTCCACCAGCACGGCGCACCGCGCGTAAAGCGCCTCCTTCACTTCGGGGAAATGCATGATGAGGTGTTTTTCGATTTCCCTGTCGAAATGAAACGCCGCGCCGCACGCCGCGCGCACTTCCTGATTGGCGCCCCAGTAGAGGCGGATGATGGTGCGGTAATCGTTGATGAGCGCATCCGCGGAATGGGTGACCACGAAAATCTGGCCGTCCAGCCCGTCGATGCCGAGCACTTCCTGCAGGAGATGCACAAAGAACGGCTCCTGATTGTTGAGAATGCGCTGCAGGAACGTGAGCACCGCCCGCTGCATGTACGGATGGAGATGGTGCTCCGGCTCGTCGATGCTGACCAGCACCGGCAGATACCGCCGCCCTTTCCGGTCCGTCATGACGATTTCTTCAAAAGGCACGGCGCGGCTTTTCTTTTTCTGATACAGCTTGGCGAGGATGTACGAGCCCGCCGCGAAAAGCACCTGTATGGTGCTCCGCCCCGCGCCGGGCCGCCCTGCGCTGAAGATGGCGTGCATCAGCCGGAGCGCCGCCGTCTCCGCCGGTCCGCACAGGTCCACCTCGATGCCGTCCCGGGCGAAGATATCCTCCAGCCGCTTCCGCTCTTCCTCTCCGAAGTGAAGGCACGCCTCGAAGAGCTCCCGCACCTCTGCGGCGGTCCGTTCCGCATTTTCCCGCTGCATCGCCTCCGGCAGCGACTGGGCGATGTAGTACATGCGGCGGATGTATTCGAGCGGAAGCGTCTCGCCGGTATCGCCGTTTTTCAGATGGGGCATCACTTCGTGGATGTGCTGGGTGAGCTCGATGCGCACCGCCTCTTCCGAGCCGTTGTCTCCGGCCGACAGGGTGTACACCACGCGGATGGGCCGGTCCGGGTCCTGGAAATCCTGCTCGCGGAATCCGCATCCGGAGAGCGTCGTCTCCAGCAGGTCGAGAAAGTTGCTCTTCCCGATGTTGTTGTCCCCTACGAGATAGTTCACCCGCTCGTGAAAGACCATCTCCAGCCGGCGGAACGTGCGGTAATTTTCGATTTCAATTTTTGAAAGATACATGCGTCCCTCCTGCCCAGAGTTTAGTTGTTTCTTTCATTATAGCATTTTCCGCTCCCGCTGCGGGCGTCCCGTCTCCCGCCGCGCGCATTTCCCGCAGAAGAAAAAGCCCCTTTCGGAGCTTTCTTGTCATTTCTTCTCGTTTCGCCGGTCGAGGATGGCGGACATGGTTTTCATGGGGCACATGGGGCCGCACATGGTGCAGGTATTTTCGTCTTCGGGACGGCTGCTCTCGCGGTAGCGCCGGGCTTTTTCCGGGTCGAGCGCGAGCTGTATCATCTGCGGGAAATCCACCTTCTGCCGGGCGCGGCTCATCGCTTCGTCCCAGTCCTTCGCACGGGGCACGCCCTTCGCGAGGTCCGCCGCGTGGCAGGCGATCTTCGAGGCGATGACGCCTTCCCGCACGTCGTCGATATCGGGGAGGCGCAGATGCTCCGCCGGCGTGACGTAGCACAGGAAATCCGCCCCGCACGCCGCGGAGAGCGTCCCGCCGATGGCGGCGGTGATGTGATCGTATCCGGGCGCCACGTCGGTCACGATGGGGCCCAGCACGTAGAGCGGCGCGCCGTGGCAGAGCTTCTTTGCGATCTCCACATTCATGCGGATGTCATTGAGGGGCATGTGGCCCGGCCCTTCCACCATGACCTGCACGCCCGCTTCCCGCGCGCGGAGCACCAGCTCGCCCAGCGTGATGAGCTCGGAAATCTGCACGGCGTCGGTAGAGTCATGGCAGCTCCCGCTCCGGCAGGCGTCGCCGAGCGACAGCGTCACATCGTATGTGCGGCAGATTTCGAGAAGCCGGTCATACTGCTCGTAGAAAGGGTTCTCCTTTCCCTGCATGTACATCCACGCAAAGAGGATGGACCCGCCCCGGGAGACGAGATTCGTGAGGCGTTTGTTTTTCCATACGTGGCCCGCCACTTCCTGAGTGATCCCCGCGTGGACCGTCATGAAATCCACCCCGTCTTTCGCGTGCTTTTCCACCACGGAGAACAGATCGTCGGCGGTCATGTCCTTCAGGCCCTTGTCCAGAAAGCCCACCGCGTCGTACATGGGCACCGTGCCGATGGCGGCGGGGCTCGTCTCGATGAGCCACTCCCGGAAAGGCGCGGTCCTGCCGTAGCACGAGAGATCCATGATGGCCTCCGCGCCGAGCCGGGCCGCCAGCTCCGCCTTGGCCTTTTCCGTGTCGTAATTGCACACGTCCTTGGAAATGCCCAGATTCACATTCATCTTCGTGCGGAGCCCCCGGCCGATGCCCCGGGGATGGAGCGCTTTGTGCCCCACGTTCGCCGGGATGACCACCGTGCCGTCCGCCACGCGCGCGCGGACCACATCGGCGGAGAGATGCTCCTCCGCGGCGACGGTCTGCATCGCTTCCGTGACGATGCCCTGCTTTGCCGCTTCCAGCTGTGTCATATTGCCTCCTTGCGGGAAAATTCCCATAAAAAAATCCGCCCTGCGGCGGAATTTCTGTCATTTCGCGTGCTTCCTTCCGGCAGTATGGACTGCATCAAGTTCAAAGGGTCGGTTTCCGCCTCTCAGCCTTTCGGCTCCCCCAGCACCGCCCTCATTATACCGGCCGGCTTCCTCCGGCGCAAGCGCTTGACAAAATGTCCCTTCCACGCCATGATGAAAGAAATTTTTGAAAGAAGGCGCTCTCATGAAACACGAAAAGAAAACGAACGTCATGCGCATCCTGGATAAAGAAAAAATCCCCTACACCACAAAATCCTACGACTTCGACGAAGACGACCTCTCCGGCGTGCACGCCGCGGAAGCGCTCGGCTTTGACCCGGACATGGTGTTCAAGACCATCGTCGCCCGCGGGGACCGGACGGGGCCCGTAGTATTCTGCCTCCCCTCGGAGAAAGAGCTAGACCTCAAAGCCGCCGCGCGCGCCTCCGGCAATAAAAGCGTGGCCATGCTCCACGTGAAGGATCTCCCCGGCCTTACGGGATACATCCGCGGCGGATGCTCCCCCATCGGCATGAAGAAACAGTTCCCCACCTACATCGACGCGGCGTGCGCCCGCCACGATATCATCAGCATCAGCGCGGGCCAGCGGGGCCATCAGGTGTGTCTCGCGCCCTCGGACCTCATCCGCTTCCTCGGCGCGAAAGTGGAAGACCTCACGCAGAAATGAGCGCCGCCAGGCGCACGAAAAAAGCAGCACCCTCCGATGCTGCTCTTTTTTGCGCCGCGCGGATCAGCCCTCCACGTCTTTCATGGCCTTTTCCATGTCGTTCGCGTCGCACAGGCGGATCCGGGAAAACGCCTTGCCTTCGGGCAGGCGGATCACGTGCTCGAAAATGGGATACACCTGCAGATTCATGGCGTCCGCCTGCATGTTCAGCAGATGGCCTCCGCAGGACACATCGTCCGCGAGGAAATGGAAATGCCAGAATGGAATATTCACGTTCGTCATGAATTTCGGGAACAGGAAGCCGAACACCGTGCCGCTCACGCCGTCATGACGGAAGATCTTCTGCTGCTTCGACGCTTCCACCAGCGTGGGATACGGCTTCTCCTGCCGGCCGATGCTGCGGAGCTCCACCGACGCGCCGGACACGTGGCCCTTCACGGCGTAGATGATGTTCGGGTCTTCCAGCGTCCACGCGCTGAGTTTTTCTTCCAGTTCCGCGGTGCTCCCGATGCCTTCCACGCGGTGCAGCGGCGCGAAGCGGTCGAAGTACGTCACCTGGGCAAAAGAAATCATCGCGTCCGGAGCGACTTCCTCCACCGTGCCGTCGTCTTTGCAGTTGTACGCTCTGCCGCCCATGACGATGAGCTCGCCCCCGAGTCCTTCGAAGGTGCCGATGCCGAAGTCGCCCCGGCGGAGAAGCTCCTTCGCGGAAATCACGCCCTCCATGACGCCCTGCATGAGCGCGTCGATGACGGACACCTGATATACGGAATGATTATTGATCCATCTTTCTCTGTGGAATGCTTCTTCCATAACGATTCTCCTTTTTCTGAACTGACGCAAAGATTTTTTGAATGGCAGAACCCGTTCCGCCCGATTAAATTTATTCTTCATTATAGCATGAATCGGCCGCCCCCGCTCTCCGGAAGCGGCGCGCAGGCGGCGCTGATTTTTCCGCTTGACACGCCGGCGGCTCGTCTGCTATGCTTGATGCAACATAACACGAGGACGAAGAAGGGACCTGGAATCCTTGCAGAGAGGCAGCGGGCGGTGCGAGCTGTCAGGAAGAAGGCGTCTTTCCGCTTCGGAGTGATGAGTGAGGAATTCATCGGGACTGCCCGTTACAGCAGACGCAAGATGGCCGGCAGGCAATTTGGGTGGTATCGCGGGTGTTCTCGTCCCTTAGGATGAGAGCCTTTTTTATTTCCCGGAACAAGCCGGCAATTTGGGTGGCACCGCGAGAAGAGAAGCTCGTCCCAAGGGACGCTTCTCTTTTTTTGTTTCCACAAACAGGAGGAATCGTATGAAACGGGTATGGAATTTCAATGCAGGGCCTTCCCCGATGCCCCTTTCCGTGCTGGAAGAAATCCGGGAGGAAATGACGGACTACCGCGGAACGGGCATGGGTATCATCGAGATGAGCCACCGGTCGAAAGAATTTCAGGCGCTCCTCGCCGAGACGAAGGCGCTTCTCGCTGAGCTGATGGAGCTCCGGGACGATCAGGCCGTCGTCTTCATCCAGGGCGGCGGGTCCATGCAGTTCGTCATGGAGGCGTACAATTTCCTTCACACCCGCGCGGCCTACGCGGACACGGGCGTATGGGCGCACAAGGCGCGGGATGCGGCGCGGTTTTTCGGCGAGGCCTACGACGCGAACAGCGCGAAGGATAGAAATTATTCCTACATCCCGAGCACGTACGACATCCGCCCCGGCACGGACTACCTCCACATCACCACGAACAACACGATCTACGGCACGGAGTACTGGCAGTTTCCCAAGGTGGACGTGCCCGTGGTATGCGACATGTCCAGCGACATCCTCTCCCGCCGGGTGGACTGCAGCCAGTTTGCCCTCATCTGGGCGGGCATCCAGAAAAATCTCGGCGCGGCGGGCACGGCGCTCGCCGTCATCCGGCGGGATTTCCTCGAGACGGCGCGGACGGATCTGCCGGAATTTCTCCAGTACCGCACCTTCGTGGAAAAAGACTCCGCATACAATACGCCGGCGGTTTTCTGCATCTACACGCTGAATAAAATGCTCCACTGGGTGAAGAATATGGGCGGCGTGGACGCCATGGAGGTGCGCAACAAAAAGAAAGCGCGGCTCCTCTACGACGCAATCGACGAAAGCGGCGGCTTTTACCGGGGCCATGCGGAGCCCGCGCACCGGAGCCGCATGAACGTCACGTTCAATCTGGCCTCGCCCGAAATGGAGAAAGACTTCATCGCGAAGGCCAGGGAAAACGATTTCATCGGCGTGGGCGGCCACCGGCTCGTGGGCGGATGCCGCGTCTCCCTGTACAACGCGGTCACGCCGGAAGCGGCGGAAGCCATGGCGGATTTCATGAAAGAATACATGCGCGTGCACGGCTGAACCGGCGCGTCAGAACAAAGGAGGACCATCATGTACAAAATTTTCATCACCAACGACGTTGCGAAAGAAGCCAGAGAATTTCTCGAAAAGGAATTTCTCGTGGACATCCGCCCGAATATGGACGAAGAGGCGCTGTGCGAAGCCATCGGCACGTACGACGCGATCATCACCCGCAGCCAGACCCGCATCACCGCAAAGGTCATCGAAGCGGCGAAGCGCCTCAAGGTCATCGGCCGGGCCGGCGTGGGCGTGGACGGCATCGACATCCCCGCCGCGACGAAGCATGGCATCACTGTGGTCAATACCCCCGAGTCGAATACCATCGCCGCGTGCGAGCACACCATCGCCCTGATGCTTTCCATGACGCGCCACATCCCGCAGGCGCACCAGTCCATCATGGAGGGCCGCTGGGACCGGAAGAGCTTCACCGGCATCCAGCTCGAGGGGAAGACCGTGGGCATCATCGGCGTGGGCCGCGTAGGATCCAACGTGGCGAAGCGCCTGCAGGCCTTCAACATGCACACCATCGGCTACGACCCGTACATCCCGCTCGAGCGGGGCAAGCAGCTCGGCGTGGAGCTGGTCGATCTGGACACGCTCCTCGCCCGTTCGGACTATATCACGCTCCACACGCCCCTGACGGACGAGACCCGCCACATGATTGCCGCGAAGGAAATCGCAAAGATGAAGGACGGCGTGCGCATCGTAAACGCCAGCCGCGGCGCGGTCATCAAGATCGACGACCTGGCGGAAGCGCTGAAGTCGGGCAAAGTGGCCGGCGCGGCCATCGACGTGTGGGCGAAGGAACCGCTCGTGCCGGAGGAAAATCCCTTCCTCGGCATGACGAACGTGGCCCTCACGCCCCACCTCGGCGCGTCCACCGTGGAAGCGCAGATCGGCGTGGCCACCGACGTGGCCAAAGGCGTAGCGGACGCCCTCCACGGCGATCCCGTGGCCACCGCCGTGAACGCCTCCCCCATCACGAAGAGCACGCTGGCCGTCATTCAGCCCTATTTCGACCTGTGCGAACGCATGGGCAATATCGGCATCTACCTCGCGGACGGCCACATTTCCCGCGTCACCGTGGAATACACGGGCGAACTCGCCGAGACGGAAGTGGCCCCTCTCACCACGGCGGTCATCAAGGGGCTCCTCACGCCGGTCCTGCAGGCGACGGTCAATTTTGTGAACGCCCGGAACATTGCGGAAGAACGCCACATGGACGTGCGCGAAGTCAAGGGCAGCAAGGGCGCGTATTTCACCACGTCCATCACCGTCACCATCGAGACCAGCACGGGCTCCCACCAGATCACGGGCGTGCTCTTCGACCGGAAAGAAGCGAAAATCGTCCAGATCGACGGATACCTCATGGACTTCGAGCCGAAAGGGTATCTGCTCATCGCGCCCCATGCGGACCGTCCGAACATGATCGGGCAGATTGCGGGCGTCCTCGGGCAGGCCGGCATCAATATCAACGGCATGCAGGTGGGCCGCACGCCCCAGGAAGGGACGAATATCATGGCCGTCGCGCTCGACGCGGACCTGCCGAACGACGTGCTGCTCGCCCTCCGCGCCATCGACGGCATCCTCGACCTGAAGGTCATCAACTGCGAAAAGCACTGAGGCCCGCCATGGTACGCATCATTCTGATCCGGCACGGCGAGACCACATGGAACGTGGAAGGGCGCTATCAGGGGCAGGTGGACACGCCCCTCTCCCCGCGGGGCCTCGCGCAGGGACAGGCCGCGGCGGCAGCCCTCCGCGCTGTCCCCATCGACGCCGCCGTCGCGAGCCCCCTCTCCCGCGCGCAGGACACGTGCCGCTTCGCCGCCGGCCTCCACGGGCTCTCCGTCGAAACGGACGAACGCCTCACGGAAATCTCCCACGGCGCGTGGGAAGGGCGGTACGCCGCGGACATCGAAGCGCAGTATCCCGAAGAATTTCACCTGTGGCACACCCATCCCGAGCGCGTGCAGATGCCCGGCGGAGAAAGTCTGGAAGACGTGCGCCGCCGCGCCCGCGCCGCCTTCGACGACATCGCCGCCCAATACGAGGGAAACACGGTCCTCGTCTGCGCCCACGACGCGGTGAACAAAGCCGTCCTCTGCGACCTCCTCGGCCTCGGCATGGACCGCTTCTGGCAGATCAAGCAGGACAACGCCTGCATCAACGTGGTGGAATGCACGGACGGCGTGTGGCGGCTCGTCCTCCTGAACTCCACGATTCACCTGGGCTATCTCGTGAGCGGCATCGAGCAGAAAGGGCTCTGATTTTATCCATAAAAAAATACGGCTGTCCCAAACGGATCGCCGTATTTTTTATGAAAGGAAAATTTTTTCAGCCGGACCGGATGCACCGCCCCGCCGCGAAGGGAACATCACACCGAAGACCGGGCCTGCGGCGCCCCGTCCGCGGCCATCCCCTCTCTTTGTATGGGTTCAGTATACCACCGGACCCGCCGCCGGATTTCATTTCCCGCTGCGTTTCTTCCGCTCTCACCCGCATCCGGACAATAAAAAAGATGTGAGAAGATTCCCACATCTTTTTGACTGCCTTCGTATCAGCGTTTGCTGAACTGGCTTGCGCGTCTTGCTTTCTTGAGGCCGTATTTCTTACGTTCCTTCATACGCGGATCGCGGGTGAGGAGACCTGCGCTCTTCAGCACCTTGCGGTAGTCGCCGTCCACTTCGAGGAGCGCGCGGCTGATGCCGTGACGGATCGCGCCTGCCTGGCCGGTGCGGCCGCCGCCCTGGACGTTCGCAATGACGTCGTACGCAGCGGTGGTGCCGGTGAGTTCCAGCGGCTGTTTAATGATGAGTTCCAGCGTTTTCAGATCGAAATAGTCGTCGAGAGTACGGCCGTTGATCGTGATATTTCCCTGACCCGGTACCAGACGGACTCTGGCAACGGATGTTTTTCTGCGGCCGGTGCCGTAGTAAGTAGCTTCTGCCATGTTGATTTCCCTTCCCTTCTGGTATTAACGGATGTCGAATTTCAGTTCTTCCGGCTGCTGCGCTGCGTGCGGATGTTCAGCGCCCGCATAGACGTGGAGCTTTCTGTACATCTGATCGCCGAGCTTGTTCTTCGGCAGCATGCCGCGGATGGCGTGTTCCACCATTTTGACCGGTTTGTATTTCAGCATGTAGCCCGCTTTTTCATAGCGGTCGCCGCCGATGTATCCGGTGTAGTGGAAGTAGACTTTCTTCGTCAGTTTCTTACCCGTGAGGACCACCTTGTCTGCGTTGATGACGATCACGTAGTCGCCGGTGTCCACATGAGGCGTGAAGGTGACTTTATTTTTTCCCCGAAGGATTTCTGCAACTCCAGCAGCCAGACGGCCAAGAGTTTTGCCTTCAGCGTCAACGACATACCATTTCCGAGTGATGTTGCTCGAATTGGCCATAAATGTATCTTTCATGCTGTTTCCTCCTTAATATACTGACCGCAAGATTCCATCCTTCCTCCGGGGCTAGTGGTTTCCGGACAAATCTCACAAAGAGCATTTTACCGGTTTTACCGGGAAATGTCAAGGAAATTTCAGGGAATCTCCGCGGGGAAGCCGCGCTGTCAGCGCCGGAAGAAATCCGCCGCGCGCGCGTAGACCTGCCGCACTTCGCCGGCGCAGGCGGTCTCATATTTCAGAAAGGTATGCGTCATGTGTTTGAAATGGAGGCGCTCCGTCCGTACCCCCGCCGCCCGGAGCCGCGCAAGGTAGGCCGCACCTTCATCGCGGAAGGGACAGAACTCCGCCGTGATGAGAAGGGTCTCGGGCAGGCGCGCCGTCACGCGCCCGAAGAGTGGCGAGTGGCCGCGGAGATCGCCGCATGCGCGGAAATACTGACGGAGGTACCACTGGAGCTCCGACCGGGGAAATCCCGTTTCTCCCCGGCAGTTTTCTTCAACGGAGGGAAGCGACGCGGTCATATCGAGCCAGGGATAGATGAGGATCTGCTTCTCCGGCGCGCCGCCGTCGTCCTGCATGGCTTCGCTCACGAGCGCGGAAAGGGCGCCGCCCGCGCTGTCCCCGCCGAGGTAGAGCGCAGGCCCGTGGGGAATGTCCATCTCGTCAAGGAGCCCCCGCACGCCCCGCGCCGCGGCGAGCGCGTCCGTCTCTGCCGCGGGGCAGGGATTCTCCGGAGCAAGGCGGTATTCCGGCGCGGCGACGATGCAGTCCGCGGCATGCGCCAGACGGCGGCAGATGCGCCCGTAGAGCGGGACGCTGCCTGCGGCAAATCCTCCGCCGTGGTAGTACACCAGCACGGGGAGCGGCCCCTCGCGGGGAATGAAGAAGCGCACGGGCACGTCGTACTCTCCGCCCGGCACGACCGCGTCCACGATGCGCGCCATCGCCGGCGCGGGCCGCCCTTCCCGCCGCACGAGGCGCTCCGCCGCTTCCCGGACGGAAATGGGCGTCCGCACAAAGGCTTCCTCTCCGGCCGGATCGATGCGCGCGGCCAGCGCTTCCTTAATGGCCCTCATCGGCCGTCCTCCACTTCTTCCCCAAGCCACGCTTCCGCTGCGTCGTACAGCGCGCGCCGCGTGTCCTCCGTGAGGGACGAAAAGAAAATTTTCCGGAGAATCCGCCGCCGGTCCTCCCCGGGAAGCGCCGTCTTTTCCAGCGCGCCGGCAAGGCGCTGAAATTCTTCTGCGGTGAGCTCGCACGCTTCGAGATGCGCCGCGCGGTGGCAGCCGTCTTTCCGGCTGTAGAGGATATACGTCTTCTGCCGGCTCCGGTCGTTCCGCGCGCCCAGATGCTGCCGGATATCGTCCAGATCGCGCCGGACGCTCCGCTCGCACACGCCGTGCTCCGCCGCCCAGGTCTCACGGTGTACGGCTTCTCCCGCCATGAGCGCATCGTAGAGGGAGAGAATGCGCTCCGTTTTGGATATCTCTTTCATGGATCCTCCTTCGTCGATTCTTTTCATTATAGCGTGCGGCGCGCTCCCTGCCTATTTCTCATGAAAAAAGACGCCCCGCAGAGCGTCTTCCCTTTATTCGCTTTTCAGCTTCCGGCGCAGTTCGTCCGTGATGCGCCGCCCCGTGGGCGTCACGGCCAGCCCCGCCTGACTGGTCTCCCGGAGCGACGCCGGCAGCAGATGGCCGATCTTTCCCATGGCGTCGATCACTTCGTCCGGCGGGATGACGCTGTGAATTCCCGCGAGCGCCATTTCCGCCGCGGTGAGCGCGATGACCGCGTCCATGCCGTTGCGCTTCACGCAGGGCACCTCCACCAGCCCTGCCACAGGGTCGCACGCCAGGCCGAGAAGATTTTTGATGCCGAGCGCGAGGGCGTCGCCCATCTGCTCCGTGGTGCCGCCCAGGAGGTCCACCACGCCGGCGGCGGCCATGCCCACCGCGGTGCCGCACTCCGCCTGGCAGCCGCCCACCGCGCCGGCGATGGACGCGTTTTCCGCGGCGACTTTTCCCACCGCGCCCGCGGTGAAGAGCGCCCGCGTGTATTCGTCGTCCGACGCATGGATCTCCCGCCCCACCGCGCCGAGCACGGCCGGCACGATGCCGCAGGATCCCGCCGTGGGACACGCCACGATGCGGTACATCTTCGCGTTTGCTTCCGCCGCGGCGATGGCGTACGCGCAGGCCCGGCGGCATACGGGGCTCAGGAAGTGCATCTTCGCCCGGTACAGCCGGTTCGCGTCGCCGCCGATCATGCCGCTCAGCGATTTCGTTTTATCCGCGAGGCCGCGCCGGATGGCATGCTCAAAAACGGGAATGAGCCGCTTCATCCTCTCCCACGCCTCTTCGAAGGCGATATTCTCTTCTTCCGCCTCTTTCCGGCAGGCCAGGACGCCCGGCGAGCACCGGCGGCGGTCCGCTTCCTCAAACAGCTCTCTGATGGAATGATACTCTTTCATGCGCCCTCCTCAGATGATATCCAGCGCCATGACCTGCACCACATGGCGGTTGCACCCGCGCAGCTCGTCCACCACGTGATCCGGCACCTTGTCGTCCGTGTGAATGATCATGACCGCGTCGTCTCCGCGTCCCCTGCGGAATACTTTCATATTGGAAATATTGAGATGATGTCCTGCGAGGACGAGGCACACCTGCGCGATGACGCCGGGCACGTCGTGATGATGCGTGATGAGCGTATACTCCTCCCCGCTGATTTCCACAGGATAGCCGTCGATGTCCGTGATGAGCACGCGCCCGCCCCCGAGCGAGCGGCCCACCACGTCCACCGTGCGCCCGCTCTGTCCCACAGCGTGAATGGCCGCCACGTTCGGATGGCCCCGGTCTTCTTCGGAAAACGAAAAATGCATGGGCACGCCCTGCCGGCGGGCCAGCTCCAGGGCGCTGCGGATCTTATCCGACGAAGGGTCGCATCCGAGGAGCCCCGCCGCGATGGCCTTGTCCGTGCCGTGCCCCCGCCCGGTCTTCGCAAACGAGCCGTACAGCGTGATGTCCGCCGCGGCGAGGCGGTCTCCGAGGATCTCCAGCGCGAGGCGGCCGATGCGCGCCGCGCCCGCCGTGTGCGAGCTGGACGGGCCGATCATGACCGGCCCGATGATGTCAAATATCCCCATAGTCTTCCTCCCCCGTGCATGAAATTTTCCCATGCGTGCAGAAATGAAACGCATGGCTCTCTCTGCAAAATAACGCCGCACTCGCTGTGCGGCGCCGCATGTTCCTGTGAAGTTTTTCTTTTATTATCTTACATCCAGTGCGACAGGTCAAACTCTTCTCCGATGAGCTCGCGGATGTGGATCTGCGCGATGTACATGCCCATGAGCGTGAGCGACGACCGGCGCAGGAGGCTCCCGTCCCAGGCCTTCTGCAGCTCCGCCAGCGGCGGGGCGATGCGGGCGAGGATGTGCTCCATTTCCCGCCGGTCATACGGCACGGGCCGCGAATGAAGCAGCGCGCTGAGCAGCGTCTGCTCCCGTTCGCTGTCGATGCCGTACCGGTCGAAGTAGTCCCCGAGAAGCGAGTCGTCGATGACCGCCGCCTTGACATAGGAATTGTACAGGCTCGGCACGAGCGCGCCCGCGGGCCAGTCCGCGCGGATGCTGTCCAGCTCCGACTTCATGCAGCCCCGGAAGGAAAACACCAGCGGGTAGGAATCACGCAGCACCTGCCCGAAGGCCGTATCCCTGTTTTCCAGCGACACGCAGTGCAGGTACTCCAGCTGCTGATAGCCGCTGTACTCGCCGGGGAGTTCCCGGATCAGCGGCTCCACATACCGCGCCGCATAGGCGCGGAGCGCGTCCGCGTCCACATTGTCCACATTGCGGGAATAATGGAAAAGCAGCAGCAGCGCCAGCGCGTGGAACTGCCCCATTTCCATGCGGGGCATCACACGCAGCGCGTCGTAGGCGAGGATGGTGCGCGTGTCGGACTTGCTCCCCTGCGCCACGTCGTAGAACGCATCCCCCACCATGCCGAGCACCGTATCATTGGGCAGCATGACATACGTGCGCTGCGCGTTCTGGAGCGCCTCCTGCACCATGATGTGCGTGAGCACGTCCGACGCGTCCCGGCCCGCCAGAGCCCGCGCCCGCTCCACCAGATGATGCGTCACCGTGCGCGCGTCCTGCGCGGCCGTGCGCGACACCGCGCCGTACTGATTCAGGAAATGCCGGACGAAGTATTCCTCCAGCACTTCCGGCGTCTGCGGCGACTCCAGCACCTCCGGCTCCGGCTCGAGCGCAAAGCGCGCGGGCGTCCGCTCCTCCGCGGCGTATCCCGCGGCCGCTTCATCCCGATCGAAGACGCGCGTCGCTTCGTCCGCGCCGTCCCGCGAAAGCCCGCCGAAATTGAAGACCTGCGTGGCTTCATTGACCGCCGCGGCAGAGCGCGCCGGCGCAGGCTCCGCCGCTTCCGCAGGGGGCGCGTCCGGCTCCGTCTGCCGGCGGGGCGCTCCCTTTGCCGCCCAGGCCTTCACGCGCCCGGCGAGACCGCGGGGCAGGCCGCACACCGCGGCCCAGGAGACGCAGAAAAACGCCGCCGCTACGAGCAGAACCACCGCAGCGGAAAAATAAATGGACAGCACGGGTTTCCTCCCTTTCTGTTTCCGAAAAAATCGCACGCCTGGCAAAGAAAAATCATTTTTTATGTTATCATAAGGGACATAAATCTTCAAGAAATCCCGGAAAACAGGCGGCTTCTGCCGCGGAGGTCCTCATGACGGAAATGATCGGCGGCGCGGCGCTCTCCGCGTCCCGCACAGCGCTTCTTCTCACTTTCCCCCGGCCGCGTCCGGCGCTCTCCACCGCGCTCTGGGGCGGCGGCTTCCGGCGCGTGCGGCATGCGCTGAACCAGAAGCTCACCGGCTTCTGGGCGGAAGCGGCGGATTTCCCCGGCGGCTCGCCGGAAGCTTTTCTGCGTCTCTCCCTGCTCGAAAAAGGCTGTCCGCCGGAAGAAAGCTGCGCCTTTCTCACCACGGCGAAGATGGAATGGATGCGACGTGCTTCCCGGCGCGCGGGAACGCTTTCCGTAGACGTCATCGCCACAGGCGGCGTGGAAAAGACAGCGGCCCGCGCGGGCGACCCGCCCCTCTACCGCGAGGAAGACGGCCGTTTCTATCCGGCGGGCACCATCAACCTCATGGTGCTCGTCAACGCAGACCTTCCCCCGTACGCCATGGCCCGCGCCCTCATCACCGTCACCGAGGGCAAGACCGCGGCGCTGCAGGACCTGGGCATCGCCAGCGTCTATACGGGACGGCCCGCCACGGGCACCGCCACGGACGGGGTGATGCTGTTCTGCGACGGCGAAGGCCCCCGCCTCACCGATGCGGGCACCTTCTCCGCGCTGGGCTTCTGTCTCGCAGATGCCGTGCGGGATGCCGTGACAGGCTGCCTCTCCGACTTCGACCGTCCGTGGAACCGCTTTGACTCCCTCGCCGCGCCGCCCGCCGCAGACGTTTCTCACGGAAAGCCCCGCGGATGATCTGTTTCCTTCTTTTTATCTATGTCACCGGCCTGCAAAGATTCTGTCAAATTTTTCATCGACAAATACAGCCTCTTTTGTTATGATGAAGCCAAACATCGATCGAAGAAAACGCCATTACAATAGAGAAAGGGAAGTGGTATGGCAATGCCTTATGACGAGCGCACCGTCCGTGAACTGATGGAATCCGCAGAAATCACCCCCATGGGCATCCAGCTCGAAGTGAACGCGGAGATTTTTACGGTCATTCACAATCTGCTGGCCGGCATGCGGGATGCGGCGGAAATTTCCCCCGACGACGACGCCACCCTGTACAATCTGTGGCGCAAGACCGTGCGGGAAATGTCCCGGGTGGAGCTCCGCGCCGGCTACGGCATCCCCATGGACGAGCAGATCGCCATGCTCCGGCAGGCTTTTGCCATCGAGAGCAAGTACATCCCCGATCAGGTCTTCCGGCCCATTACGGGGGTAAAGCTCACGAAAAAGCTCATCGAAAAGGAAAGCGCCTTTGACGAAGACGAAATGCGCCTGCTTTTTGAAAATAAAGTGTGGCCGTCCATCGCGGTGAACAAGACGGGCGATCTGGAGCGCCCCACGGCGTACATCGTGGCGGGCCAGCCCGGCTCCGGCAAGACGCGCATGTCCTCCGTCATCATCGAGGAATACAACGCGGATATCATCCAGTCCATGGGCGACAATTTCCGCGGCTTCCATCCTCATTATCAGGAGCTGCTCCGGAAATACGGCCAGTACTGCGCGCTCTTCTCACTCCCGCAGGCCAAGTTCCTCTCGGATCTGACGCTGCACCGCGCCGCGGAAGGCCGGTACAATCTCATTCAGGAAGGCGCTCTCGAAAACGTGCAGCAGACCATGCGCACCATCGAGTATCTGAAAAGCAGGGGCTACAGCGTCATCATCGTGCTCCGCGCGTGTCCCCGGAAAAAAAGCTGGAAGGCCATCCATCAGCTCTTCCTGCAGCAGCGGCTCAAAGCGCCCGGCCTGTCCCGGCTCATCACGAAAGAATACCACGACGCGGCATGCCTGTCCTTCCTCTCCGCGACGAACGATCTCATCAAACAGAACCTTATGGACCGGCTCATCATCAAGAGCCCGAAGGGCCTGCTCTACGACAGCGACGATCTCCCCACAGAACGGGTGGCGGATATCCTCGCCAAGCGCATGAAACAGTAAGCAGCAGCGATGCTGCTTTTTTTCTTTTGGGAGGTTTTCATGACACTTTCTTCCGCGATCAGGGACGCCGCCCGCGCGCTCGGTCTCGACGCCTGCGGCATCTGCGCCCGCGAAGCGCCGGATGCGCTCGCCGCGCGGCTCATGGAGGCGGGCCCCGTCCCCTTTGCGCCGCCTGCGGCGGACCGCCTCTCCTGGGACGCGGTGATGCCCGGAGCGCAGTCCGCCGTGGTGTGCCTCTTCCCCTATAAACCGGAACGGCCCGAGCCGGGCAATATCGCGCTCTATGCGCGCGCCGAAGACTACCACCGGGTGAACCGGCGCTATCTCCTGCGCCTCGCCGATGCGGTCGCGGCGCTCGCGCCGGATGCGCGGTGCGTCCCCGTGGTGGATACGAGCCCCCTCGCGGACCGCTGGCTCGCCTGGCGCGCGGGGCTCGGCTTCTTTGGAAAAAACCGCTGCCTCATCCATCCGAAATACGGCTCTCTCTGCACCATCGGCGCGCTTCTCACCACGCTCGTTCTCGAACCCGGCGCCCCCATGGACAGCCGCTGCGGATCCTGCCGCCGCTGTCTCGGCGCCTGCCCGGGCCGGGCGCTTTCGGAGGACGGCTTCCGCCCCTTCGCGTGCAAATCCTACCTCACCCAGAAAAAGGAAGACCTCACGGAAGAAGAGACGCGCATCCTCCGCCGCACGCCGCTCCTCTTCGGCTGCGACGAATGCCAGCGCGTCTGCCCGTGGAACGAACGCGCCGCCCCCTCGCCTCTTCCGGAAATGCGCGCCGCCCGCAAGGCCTTCCTCGCTGAGGACGACCTCACGCTCTCCGCGCGCGCCTTCGACCGGACGTACCGTTCGTACGCCTTCGCGTGGCGCGGCAAAAAGATTCTCGCCCGCAATGACGCGCTCCTGCACGAAAAATAAAAAAGAACCGCTGCCCCTTTTTCAAGAGAGACAGCGGTTTTTTATTTGCTGCCGCAGGTGATGGCCGTCACTTTGCCGAAGCTGATGCGGATGACGAGGCGGTTTTCCCCGCCGCCCTCTGCGAAGTACCACAGATAATCCGCATCCCCGTCGATCTGCCGCAGATCCGGTTCGCCGTAGGCGCGGATCACGTCTTCCATCTTCGAGCCCACCTGAATGCCGTCGGGCGTGGCCACGTTGTTGTGCCGGTCCATGGTCATGAGCCACAGCACGGCGTGCGTCTCCTCCAGCACCGCCGCATAGAACGAGTCGCCGTAATTGTACTCCCGCACATAGGCGTCCCGCGCAGGGGACAGCGTGCGGCTCACCGCTTTCGGCGGACCGTAGGTCGCCCGGAGATACGCCTCCATCGATCCCGCCGTCACGCCCCCGAGGGCCATGCGCGCGCCGTCAATGCGCGCCTCCGCCGCCTCCGGCGAAAGACACGCCGCCAGCAGGCCCAGCGCCAGCATGATGTTCCGCATCGCCGCGCCTCCTTTCCGTTTTCTCTGTTGTATTCTACCACAGGGCGGATTTCTTTTTGAAATTCTGTTTCCGCTGTAGTAAGCTGTAGAAAATTCTCTTTTTCTTTCATAAGGAGGCCGTTATGAAAAAACTTTTCGCGCTGGTTCTCGCCCTGTGCACGTTCTTGGCCGCCGCCGGTTGCGGCGGGGAGAAAACCGCGCCTGCGGGAGAGACGCCGGTGAAAGTGCGTCTGGGCATGCTCCGCCTCACGAGCAGCGCCCCTCTTTTCCTCGCCATGGACAAAGGCTATTTCCGGGACGAAGGCATCGAGATCGACCCGCAGTGGTTCGACGCCGCCCAGCCCATCGCCGCGGCCGCCGCGTCGAACCAGGTGGACGTAGGCGCTACGGGTCTCACCGCCGGCCTCTACAATATGGCCGCGCAGGGGCAGAAACTCTGCATCGTAGCCGACAAAGGACGGGAAGAAAAAGGATTTCCCTCGTCCGCGCTCCTCGCGCGGGCCGACCTGTACGACGCGGGCCTCACCTCCATCGAAGCGCTCCGGGGCAGACGGGTGGGCGTCACCCAGAAAGGCTCCACCTACGAATACATGACGGGCCGCCTCCTCGAAGCGAAGGGGCTCACGCTGGACGACGTGACCCTCGTGCCGCTCGGCAAGCTCTCCGCCGTGACGGCCGCCCTCCAGAGCGGACAGATCGACGCGTGCATCCTCAATGAGCCGAACGTGACGAAGGTCCAGGCCGAAGGGTACGGGAAAGTCGTCACGCAGGTGGGCGACGTCATCCCCTACCAGACGTCGGCCGTCTTCTATTCGCCGGACTTTGCGAAGAACGCCAACGCGGGCGTGCGCTTCATGAAAGCCTACCGCCGGGCGTGCGAAGACTACTACGCCGCCGCGGTGGAGCGGAAAGACCCGGCTCTTCTGGATGAAACGGTGAAAATCATCGCCCGTTACGTCCGGACCCCTGAGGAAGACATCCGCGCGGCGCTTCCCTACATCGACCGGGAAGGACGCCTCCTCGCCGGCGACATCCAGACGCAGATCGACTGGTACCGCGCTCACGGCCTCCTCTCGGGAGACCTCGCGGCTTCCGACGTGGTGAATCCGGCCTTCCTCGACAGCGCCTTGAAAAACTGACCATTCCGCCGCCCGCGCGGCATTTTCCGGGGAGGCTCCATGCAGCTCATCATCGACCATATTTCACAGACCTTTCCCGCCGGAGGGGGACGCGCGCTCTCCGTGCTGGACGACGTGTCCTTCACCGTTGCCGAGGAAGAATTTGTCGCCCTCGTCGGCCCTTCGGGATGCGGCAAATCCACCCTGCTCAATCTCTGCGCGGGACTTCTCGCGCCCACCGCGGGAGCCGTGCGCTTCGCCGGGGACGACCGCTCCGCCGAGCCCCGCGTGTCCATCGTCTTTCAGGAGACCGGCCTCATGCCCTGGCGCAGCGTGTACGACAATATCGCCTTCGGCCTCGAAGCGGGCGGCGATGTGCCGAAGCGCGAATGGGACGGCCGCATCCGCCGCTATATCCAGCTCGTGGGCCTCGCGGGCTTTGAACGCGCCTACCCCCACCAGCTCTCCGGCGGCATGCGCCAGCGCGTGGGCATCGCCCGGGCCCTCGCGGTCGAGCCGGACCTGCTCCTCATGGACGAGCCCTTCTCCGCGCTCGATGCGCAGACCCGGCTCATTATGCAGGAAGAACTGATCTCCCTCTGGGAAAAGACCCGCCTCGCCACGCTCTACGTGACGCACAACATTCAGGAAGCGGTCATGCTCGCCGACCGGGTGATCCTCCTCTCCCGCCGTCCCGGCCGGGTGAAAGACATCCTCACCATCGCCATCCCCCGCGCTGAACGGGAACGTCCCGAACACAGCGCGGCCATCGCGGACTTTGTGCGCCGCATCTGGGACCACATCAGCCGCGATGCAAAAGAAGCCATGACGGAGGTGCGCCCATGACTGTCTGGACCGTACAGGACAAAATGAAACGGTGGCGCCGCCGCTGCCCCGCGTGGGTCTCCGCCGCGTCCCTCCTCGCGCTCCTCGCCCTGTGGGAAGCGGTGTGCCGCGCGGGCGTCGTGCCGCCGCTCTTTCTCCCTGCGCCCACGCGGATTCTCTCCGCGCTCGCCGCCATGGCCGCCGCCGGAGAAATCACGGACAGCCTCGCGGCAAGCCTTACCCGCATCCTTCTGGGATTTGCCGCAGGGAGCGCGCTCGGCCTCGCCGTGGGCCTCGCGGCAGGCACCTCCGCACTGGCGGACCGCATCGCCATGCCCATCGTGAACGCCCTCTATCCCATCCCGAAAATCGCCCTCCTGCCCCTTTTCATCCTCTGGCTCGGCATCGGCGAATTGTCCAAAGTGACCATCATCGCCATGGGCGTCTTCTTTCCCATCGCCATGAACACCTGCTCCGGCGTAAAAAATGTAGACCCCCTCCTCATCAAAGTGGCCGTCTCCTACCGCGCGGGCTGGCTCTTCACCCTCCGCGCAGTAGTCCTCCCCTGCGCGCTGCCCATGATCTTTGCGGGCTGCCGCATCGCCGCCGGCACCGCGCTCCTCCTCCTCGTGGCCGCGGAAATGATCGCCGCAGAAAAAGGCATCGGCGCGCTCATCCTCCACTACGGCGACCTCATGATGACCGACCGCCTCATGGCCGGCGTCATCGTCCTCTCCCTGCTGGGCCTCCTCTTCCATATGGCCCTCGCCCTTCTGGAAAAACGCTGCATTCCCTGGCACCGTCAGTGAACCGAAAGGAGTTCCCATGAACGCACAGACCATTCTCTCCCATGTAGACCATACCCTGCTCAAAGCGGACGCTTCCCTGCCCGCCGTGCGCGCCCTCTGCAAAGAAGCCCTCCGGTACCGCACCGCCTCCGTATGCATTCCCTCCGCCTTCGTGCGCCGCGCCGCCTCGGAATTTCCCGCGCTCACAGTCTGCACCGTCGTGGGATTTCCTCTCGGACACGCCAGCACCGCGGCCAAGCTCGCCGAAACGGCACAGGCCCTCGCCGACGGCGCGCAGGAAATCGACATGGTCCTCGCCATCGGCGCGCTCAAAGACGGCGATACATCGTACGTCACGGACGAGATCCGCGCGGTAAAGCGCCTCGCGGGCTCCCGCATCGTGAAAGTCATCATCGAGACCTGCTGCCTTACGGAGGAAGAAAAAATCGCCGCCTGCCGCTGCGTCACCGAAGGCGGCGCGGACTTCATCAAAACCTCCACCGGCTTCGGCGCGAAAGGGGCCGACCTCGCCGACATGCCTCTCCTCCGCGCGCACATCGGCCCCGCCGTACGCATCAAAGCCGCCGGCGGCCTCCGCACCCGGGAAGACCTCGAAGCCTTCCTCGCCGCCGGCGCAGACCGCCTCGGCTCCTCCTCCGCCGTCTCCCTCCTCGCCCCGGAGATCGACGGAATATAAAATCATCCACACAAAAAAGAGACCGTCACCGGTCTCTTTTTTTATGCACTTCGTTCCTTCAGGCCCCAAGGAACGCTTGCTCACCCTTTGAGGCCCGGGAAAATCACACTGCACCCGTCTCTTCCGACGCGGTTTCTTCGGCCTCTGGACAAATATTGTTATTTTCTTCCGTCTCTTCAAACTGCGCGGGCAGGACAATACGCGCCGCTTTTCCACTTGTCTGAATGCGCCGAACGGGCGCGTCAAGAAGGACCGCCGCTGCTTTTTCCGCCGCTTCCGGCATAAGCCTGTCCGTCCGGCAGCACGCGCCGCCGTCTTCCATAACCGCAGTGAGGGACTGCATGGAAGGAGGCTCCATCCGATACTGCCCGTCCGCCTGCAATACCCTGGCAATGCCGCAGAGATGATCCAGCGTTTCTTTCATCCCGGATGCATCTTCTCCCTGATGCAGGGCATCGAGCAGGATATGCGCGCGGTCCAGGCCGCGTACCGCGTCGGTTTCTTCCACCGCGTTTTCCATCAGGATGGCCAGCAGCATGCGCCGTGCCGAACCGTTCTGCCGCAGAGCCGTGTCGGCGGCCTCTTCTCATCGTTCCGCAAGCGGCTTCCAGTCCGGAAACAGGCGTCGCAACCATTCCCTCCGCACGAACGGCACATTCACGGGGCAGTCCCCCGGCGGAATCATAGCCAGTCCTTTTCGCCCATGGAGCACGCCCCGCCGCCGCAGAAATGAGAGCATCTGCCGGAGGAACGCGCCGCAAAGCCGCACAAACCAATCCGGATGAAACGGATAGATCGCCAGCATATCCGCCCGATACGCTTTGCCTCCCGCGGTCGCCGGCAGAATGGCGGGATGTGTTCATACCACCGCTGACACCTGTTCACCTCCCAGTCCCGCAGTTCCGGGCGGAGGCGCATGATGGCCTGCCAATCCGTCTGTACCGGCTATGTCTCCAGCCCTCTTTTTTATGTTTGCAATTGAAATTCACTGCGCGAGCGCACGCAAAAAGCGGCGGGTTGTGCCTGCCGCTTTTTGCGTGCGCTGTGTTATTCGTTTGTTTTCTCTGCGTCGGAGGATGCGTCCGCGTCTGCTTTGGCGGCCGCATCCGCTTCTTCTTTCAGCTCGATTTCTTTTTTCTCCATCCATGTGAGCGCTTCGCCAAGGATATAGAGAGAGCCGCATACGAGGACCATGTCGCCGTCTTTCGCCTCGGCGACGGCGTCGGCCAGGGCCTGTGCGACGGAAGGTTCTTCTTTCGTTTCGCAGGTGAACATGTCCTTCAGCTCTGCCGTTTTCCGCGCGCGCGGCGTGGGCGCTTCCGTGAGGAAGACTTTGTCGTTTTTCCGCACGAGGAGGGAAATGACCGTGTCCGTTTCCTTGTCCTTGAGGGAGGCGAAGACGATGAGCCGCCGCTTATCCGGGTACTGTTCGGCCAGCGATTCCGAAAGGGCTTCCGCTCCGGCGGGATTGTGCGCGCCGTCGAAGACGACAGGGATGCCCCGCACGTCGTGGATTTCGAAGCGGCCCATCCACCGGGTGCGGGCGAGCCCTTCCCGGAGGTCGTTTTCGTTGATGCGGTCGTCCTGCTTCATCACGAGGGTGAGCGCCATGGCGGCCACGGCGGCGTTTACCGCCTGATGCGGCCCCACGAAGGGCACGAAGAGAAGGCCTTTCTCGAGTTCTTTCGGCATATCCTTGCGCTTCACCACGACGATCTGCCCGTGCTGCCAGCGGCTGCGGCTGTCGATCTCAAAATCGCGGCCGTAGAAATAGAGGCGAGATTTCTTTTCGTGGGCTTCTTTCTTGATGGTCTTGAGCGCGCCCTGCTGCGCGGCGGTCACGACGGGCACGCCTTTTTTGATGATGCCCGCTTTCTGGTGCGCGATTTTTTCCAGGGTATCGCCGAGGTAGGCCATGTGGTCCATGGCGACGTTTGTGATGACGGACACCACGGGCTCTACCACGTTCGTCGAGTCGAGAAGGCCGCCGAGCCCCACTTCCACCACGGCGTAGTCCACGTGCTGTTCGCGGAAATACCAGAATGCCATGGCCGTCAGGAGTTCAAACTCCGTAGGCGCTTCCGCGCCGTCTGCAACGGCCGCTTCCGCCGCTTCCCGCACGGCATCGGCCGCCCGGGCGAAGTCGTCCCGGGAGATGTCGCGACCGCCGCAGTAGATGCGCTCGGTGTAGTCGATGAGGTGCGGGGAGATGTAGCGTCCCACTTTCAACATGGCGTTTTCCAGCACGCTGGTGATCATGGCGACCACGCTCCCTTTGCCGTTCGTACCGGTCACGTGGATGACGCGGCAGGCCTTTTCAGGATGGTCGAGGCGGTCCAGCAGGGCGTTGATGCGCTCCATGCCCGGCTTGATGCCGAAGGACGCCGCCGATTCCAGATAGGCGATGGATTCTTCGTAAGTCATTTTGCTCCTCTTTCCCATACGGAAAGAAGGGGCTTCCGCTCCTTCTCTCCTTTTTTGTATTACAGTTTCGCCAGGAAATCCAGACGTTCTTCCAGCGAGGCGAGTTTTTCTTCCAGTGTGGCGAGCTTGGCTTTTTCCTTATCCACCACGGCCGCAGGCGCTTTTGCCAGGAAGCCTTCGTTGGCGAGTTTCGCCTTCGTGCGGGCAATGTCTTTCTCCGCCGCTTCTTTGTCTTTCACAATACGGGCTTTTTCTTTGTCCGCGTCGATGAGGCCTTTCAGTTCAAGGTAGACTTCCATGCCGGTCACGACGGTGGTGAGCGCATTGTCCGGCTTGGCCGCGTCTTTCGGCAGCAGTTCCAGCGCGTCCACATGGGCGAGTTTTTCAAAGTACGCGCGGTGCGTGTCGATGGAGGCGCGCAGGTCGTCCCGGTCGACGGCGATCTGTACGGCGCAGCCCTTGTTCGGCTGGACGTGCGCTTCGGCGCGCATGTTGCGGATGGCCTTGATGGCGTCCATGATGCGCTCCATCTGTTCTTCCTCTTCGGGGAAGCGCAGGTCTGCGTCCGCCGTAGGCCATTTCGCCCGGGCGAGGCATTCGCCCTCGTGCGGGAGGTGCTGCCAGATGTGCTCGGTGATGAAGGGCATGAACGGATGGAGAAGCGCCAGCATGCGCGTGAGGGTGTACACCAGCACATACTGGGTCACGCGGCGGTCGTCGTTGTGTTCGCCATAGAGCCGCGCCTTCGCCGTCTCGATGTACCAGTCGCAGAAGCAGTTCCAGGCGAAATTGTAAATGCTGTCCGCCGCTTCGCCCAGCTCGAATTTGTCCAGATTGGCCGAGACGTATTCTTCCGTCCGGGCGAGCCGCTCCAGAATCCAGCGGTCCGCGAGGGTGTACTGCTCTTTCTTCGGCACGAAATTTTCATCGTAGTCGTCGAGATTCATGATGGTAAATTTCGCGGCGTTCCAGATCTTATTCGCGAAGTTGCGGTTGCCTTCCACCCGTTCATAGTAGAAGCGCATGTCGTTGCCCGGGGTGTTGCCCGTGACGAGGGTAAAGCGCAGCGCGTCCGCGCCGTACTGTTTGATGACTTCGAGGGGATCAATGCCGTTGCCGAGGGACTTGGACATCTTGCGGCCCTGCGAGTCGCGCACGAGGCCGTGGATGAAGACGTACTGGAAGGGCACTTCGTGCATGAATTCCATGGCCATGAACATCATGCGGGCCACCCAGAAGAAGATGATGTCGTAGCCCGTGACGAGGACGCTCGTGGGGTACCATTTCTTCAGGAGATCCGTCTTGTCTGGCCAGCCCATGGTGGAGAAGGGCCACAGCGCGGAGGAGAACCACGTGTCCAGCACGTCCGGGTCCTGATGGATGTGATGGCTGCCGCAGTGCGGGCACGCGTCGATGTCCGTGCGGGATACGATGGTCTCGCCGCAGTCGTCGCAGTACCACACGGGGATGCGGTGACCCCACCAGAGCTGACGGCTGATGCACCAGTCGTGGATATTTTCCAGCCACTGGATGTACGTATTGGCAAAGCGGTCGGGAACGAATTTCGTCTTGCCTTCTTTCACCGCCTGCATGGCCGGGCCGGCGAGGGGCTTCATCTTCACGAACCACTGCTTCGTGGTCATCGGTTCCACCGTGGTATGGCAGCGCGAACAGTGCCCCACGGCGTGCTTCGTCTCTTCGATCTTCACGAGGAGGCCCATCTGGTCCAGATCTTCGATGATGGCCTTCCGCGCATCTTCCCGGGTCATGCCGTTGTATTTGCCGGCTTTTTCATTGAGCGTGCCGTCCAGATTCATGATCATGATGGACTCGAGGTCGTGCCGCTGCCCCACTTCAAAGTCGTTCGGGTCGTGCGCGGGGGTGATCTTCACGCAGCCCGTGCCGTACTTGGGATCGACGTATTCGTCGGCGATGACCGGGATTTCCCGGTTCATGAGGGGCAGGAGGAGCTTCTTGCCGATGAGGCCTTTGAAGCGCTCGTCTTCCGGATTCACCGCCACCGCCGTATCGCCGGGGATGGTCTCCGGACGGGTCGTAGCGATCTCTACATAGCCGTCTTCGCCCACGATGGGGTAATTCACATAGTACAGATGGCCCACTTCGTCTTCGTGCTCCACTTCGATATCGGAGAGCGCCGTCTGGCACCGCGGGCACCAGTTCGTGATGCGGCTGCCCTGATAGATCAGGCCTTTTTCATAGAGCGAGCAGAACACTTCCCGCACGGCGCGGGCGCACACCGGGTCCATGGTGAAGCGCTCCCGGCTCCAGTCGCAGGACGAGCCGAGCTTGCGGATCTGACGGCCGATGGTGTTGCCGTATTTTTCCTTCCACTGCCAGACGCGCTCGAGGAATTTTTCCCGGCCCAGATCGTACTTCGTGAGCCCTTCCTCGGCGATCTGCTTCTCCACCTTCACCTGCGTGGCGATGCCCGCGTGATCCTTGCCGGGCAGCCAGAGCACATTGTATCCCTGCATGCGCTTGTAGCGGATGAGGATATCCTGCAGGGTGCCGTCGAGGGCGTGCCCCATGTGGAGCTGCCCCGTCACGTTCGGCGGCGGCAGGACAATGCTGAATCCCTCCTCATCGTCTTTCGGTTCATCGTGGAAAACGCCGTGGCTTTCCCAGAAATCGTACCATTTCTCCTCGATCTGCGAAGGATCGTAACTGTCCAGATTTTCGTACTTGTTCATACTCCCACTCCTTCATGCGCCGCGCGGACGGGCCATAAAAAAAGCCTTTCATCCCATAGGACGAAAGACACTTCCGCGGTACCACCTACATAGCTGACACTGTCAGCCTCTCTATGCGGATAACGCCCGCCTGCGGGACAGCTCTCACTGCCGGCTCCGGGGTGACCTGCCGCTCTCCGTCCGCCGCCCTCTCAGCCATGAGGCGGCTCTCTGCGGGACATCCCCGCGGCTTCTTCCCATCTGCGCTGTTCATATATGGTGTATCATACCAGTCCGCCGCCAAATTTGCAAGGAAATCCCGCGCCCGCCTGTCCCGCGCGCTTCTGAAACACTTCCGGCTCCGCGCTTCCCTCCCCTCTCTTCGTTCCTTTCCGAAAAAATTCTGTCCGCTCCCACGGAAAAGAAAACGGAGCAGCTCCTCTCCCGGCGTTCTCCATGAAAAGAGCGCGCTCCATAAAAGAAGCGCGCCATCCGTAAATCTATTTTCACGCGATAAGAAATCCTTCCTCCGCGTTACAGAAGGAAGGGCTTGCCCCGGGAGGATACGCATTACCGCCGGGGAAACCGGACGCATGAGCTGCCACGGTTTCGCCGCCGCTCCCCTACCTCAGCGGGGTTTGAACCGTTGGCGGACGGAAAGCCGGCAAAAAGGACGAGCCGCAGCCCGTCCTTTTTCTGTTTCACTTAAAGGCTCCGGCAGGTTCTTCCTCATCCATATGACATACCGGAAAGACTGTGCGGGAATCAGCGGCCCGCGGCAAGCTTCACGATCTCCACGGCCTGGGCGGCGCATTTCATGAGGTCGTCGATGACCTGATACTCCGCGCTGGTATGGCATTTGAAATTGCCTGTGCCGAGCCCTACGGCCTGGATGCCGTGTTCGTTGAAGTGGTTCGCGTCCATGCCGCCGCCTCCCTTTTTGAAGAAGGGCTCCACGCCGGCCCGGCGGCACGCTTCTGCCGCGAGGATGCAGGGGCGGTCGCTTTCTTCCAGATGGAAGGCATGATACAGGGTGTCGATGGACACTTCGACGGGCGTGTCGTATTTCTGCGAAATCATATCCGCCGCGGCGCGGATCTTGTCGGAGATTTCCTCATATTCCTCCGCGATGCGGCTGCGCTGTTCGCCGGTGATGGTCACCAGGTCGCACACCACGTTGGTGGCGCTTCCCGCCTGCAGCATGGAGAAATTCGCCGTGGACGCGGGCGACAGGCGGCTGTCGGGCAGGTGCATGATGAGGTCGGCTGCTACCTTCACCGCGTTCAGTCCCTTTTCCGGCTCGTTTCCCGCGTGGGCGGTGCGGCCGTGCACTTTGATGATGACTTTCCCCTTGCTGGGCGCTTCCACGACGATGGTACCCGCCTTGCCGGAGGCGTCGAGCACGAAGGCGGACTTCGACTGGAACTGGTTGAAATCGTACTGCTTCGACCCTTCCACCCCGCTTTCCTCGCACACGGAGAGGGCCACTTCGATGGTGCCGTGGGGAATCTGTTCTTCCTGGACGGTGCGGAGCATGGCGAGGATGGCGCACACGCCGCCGATATCGTCGCCGGCGAGGATGGTCTCTCCGTCGGAGCGGATGACGCCTTCCTTTTCATCCACGATGGGATGGATATGGCCGTTATTCGCCACGCGGTCCATGTGTGCGGAGAAGAGCACAGGTTCGAGGGCGGGGTCGCCGGGCAGCACCGCATAGAGGTTGCCCGTGTCGCCGCCGAGGACGGCTCCCGCGCCGTCTTCCGTAACGGTGAGGCCGAGATCGGTCAGTTTCTTTTTGAGCACGTCTGCGATGGCCCGTTCCTTCCGGGAATAGACTTCGATTCCTACCAGTTCTTTAAATTCTTCAATGATGCGCTGCTGATCCATGATGCATCTCCTTCGTATGTGAATGCGGGCCGCATGCGGTCCTGAATAAACGCTGCTTTACTTATAGTATCACAGGCGGATGGCAAGGGCTACTAACGAAAAGGCCGTGCCTGGAAGGCACAAAAGGCACTCCGTTCTTTCCATATATAAGCCGGTCCTCGGGACAAAGGGCCTCAGAGGGAGAACCGCTCTTCGTGAAAACGCGCCGCAGGCACACCGAGCGCGCCGAGGATGCGGTGCACAGTCCGGCGGAGCGGCTCCGGCCCGCAGTAATAGAAAGCCGCGTCTTCCGCCGCGATGCCGCATCGCGCAAGCTGACGCTTCACGATCTCCTCGGAGAGACGGCCCGTCTCGCAGCCACCGGCCTGCTCCCGGGAGAGCACGGGGCAGATGGTGAGCCCCGGAAGCGCCGTTTCGAGCCGTTTCCATTCTTCGCTCCGGATGAGCTCGGACCGGCCCCGCACGCACCACAGGAGAAGCCATTTCCCCTGCCCGCCGCGGAAGTATTCGTCGTGAAGGATTCCCATCATGGGCGTGATGCCCACGCCGCCGGCGATGAGGACGGACGGGCGCGCCGGATACAGCGCGGGGCTTAACCGGCCGTACGGCCCGTCGATGTGCACGGCGCTCCCCCGGCGGATTTCATGGGCGTGGTCCGTCCAGTCCCCGAGCGCCTTGATGGTGATGGAAAGCGTCTCCCGGGGCGAGGAGGAAATCGTAAAGGGGTGCGCTTCGTCGGTGACCGCGGGATCGTCAAACCGGAAATAGGCAAACTGCCCGGGAAGATACTGGAAAATCCGGTCGGAGGCCGGTTCGAGCACGAGGGTCGTCATGGTGTCGTTTTCTCGAATGACGTCCGCCACGGTATAGACATAGCTCTTCCGGAGCCACGTGTGCCACGCCCAGCAGGCGATGGACGCAAGGAACAGGGCTGTAGTGAGCGCCGCAAAAGGCCCGTTGTCCCAGAACTGCTTCATGCGGACCGCCGCGTGGAGATAGAGCAGCACCACCGCGAGGGCGGTCAGATTGTGCAGCAGGAGCTGCGCATGATAGCGCGTGAGCTGACAGCGGTAGAGCGACTTCCGCAGCCGCGCCGCCCAGGCCCACCGCCCTGTCGCGAGGTCGGACAGGAAAAAGACGGCCAGCGCGGTGAGCACGGTGAAAAGGACGAGCGCCGCTTCCCCGTAGCGGAGGCGCGGCGTGAAGAAGCCCCGGTGAATGTAGAAAGCATGAACGAACGAAAGCAGCACCGCAGCAAAAGCCGCCATGCCGTGCAGACGGAGCAGCCGGTCCTGTCCGAAAGCACGGTCCAGCGCGGGAATGCGCGCGGTGAGGATGAGCTGCGCGCAGAGCATGGTGTAGGCCGCCGTGCCGATCATCAGCCCGCCGAGGCGCACCGAGGACAGGCCTGCCGTGGACGGATGAAGCAGCAGCGCCGCCATCATCAGCGCCGGATACAGCACATACAGAAACATCCAGAAACTGCGCAAGATAACGCCCCCTTTACCGAATCATTCCTTTTCATTCTATTATGCGCCGCTGCGCCCGCTCTTACAAGAGAGCCTCCTACCGGCCTGCGCATGGAAAAACAGCGTCCTCCGAAGAAGACGCTGTACGGTATGAAGTTAACGGGACGCTTTTTCTTCCGCCACCCGCTTCATGGCGATTCGGCCCGCTTCGATAGTCTTTTCAATGTCTTCGCCGCTGTGCGCCCAGGACATGAAAATGGTCTCGAAAGGCGACGGAGCGAGATAGATGCCCTGATCGAGCATCGCCCGGAACCACACGCGGAAAGAAACCGCATCCGCCGCGCACGCGTCGTGATAATTGATGACCGGCGCATCGCTGAAGAAGAGGCCGAACATGGAGCCCGACTGATGAAGCTGGACGGCGACGCCCGCTTCGTCCGCCGCTTCCTGCCAGCCCGCGAGGAGCTTCGTCACTTTCGCGGCCACTTTGTCATTGAAATCGGGGATGGACATCATGGTGCGAAGCGTGGCGATGCCCGCCGTCACGGCGAGAGGATTGCCCGAGAGCGTCCCCGCCTGATAGACCGAGCCGTCCGGCGCGATGCAGTTCATGATTTCCTTCCGCCCGCCGTACGCCGCCGCGGGCAGACCGCCGCCGATGATTTTTCCGAGGCAGGTCATGTCCGGATGAATGCCGTACTTCGCCTGCGCGCCGTGGAAGTCCGTGCGGAAGCCGCACATCACTTCGTCAAAAATGAGGACGGCGCCATGCTTTTCCGTTTCTTCCCGGAGCGCGGGGAGGAAGCCCTCCACCGGGGGAATCATGCCCATATTGCCCGCCACCGGCTCCACGATGACTGCGGCGATCTGATCGCCTTCGCTGTCCATCATGGCGCGGAATGCGGCGATGTCGTTGTAGGGCACGACGAGCGTGTCCTGCGCGGTGCCTTTCGTGACGCCCGCGCTGTCGGGCCTGCCGAAGGTGGACGCGCCGGAGCCGGCCTTCACGAGGAGGCTGTCCCCGTGGCCGTGATAGCATCCTTCAAATTTCAGGATCTTGTCGCGGCCCGTGTAGCCCCGCGCTGCGCGGAGCGCGCTCATGGTAGCTTCCGTGCCGGAAGAGACGAGGCGCAGCTTTTCGATGGACGGAAGGATCTCCGTGATGAGCTCCGCCAGCTCCGTTTCAAGGAGCGTGGGCGCGCCGTAACTGGTGCTCTTCTCCGCCGCTTTCTGGATGGCGGCGATCACCGCGGGATGGGCGTGGCCGAGGATCATGGGGCCCCATGATCCCACGTAGTCGATGTAGGTGTTCCCGTCGATGTCGGTGATGTACGCGCCCTTCGCATGATCGATGAACGGCGGAGGGCATCCCATGTGAGGATAGGACCGGACCGGGCTGTTCACTCCGCCGGGCATATATTTCCGCGCTTCTTCAAAGGCTTTTTCGGATTTGGAGAGGCTGATCATTTCCCCGCTTCCTCCTTCATCCACTTCACGGCGTCGATGGCGTGGTAGGTGATGATGATGTCCGCGCCGGCGCGCTTCATGCTGGTGAGCGATTCGAGGACGATGCGCTTCTCGTCGATCCAGCCGTTCGCCGCGGCGGCTTTCACCATGGCGTATTCGCCGCTCACGTTGTACACCGCCACGGGCCGGTCGATGCGGTCGCGCACCTGCCGGACGACATCCAGATAGGTCAGGGCCGGCTTCACCATGATGATGTCCGCCCCTTCGTCCAGGTCGAGGTCCACTTCCTTCATGGCTTCGCGGACGTTCGCCGGGTCCATCTGGTAGCCCCGGCGGTCGCCGAAGTGCGGCGCGGAGTCCGCGGCGTCGCGGAACGGGCCGTAGAAAGCGGAGGCGTACTTCACGGCGTAGGACATGATGATCGTATTCTGCAGGCCGTCCGCGTCGAGCGCTTCCCGCAGGGCGTGGATGCGGCCGTCCATCATGTCGGAGGGCGCGATGATGTCCGCGCCGCATTCCGCCTGCGACACTGCGACTTTCGCGAGAAGCGGCAGGGTCTTGTCGTTGTCCACTTCATGCCCGCAGAGGCAGCCGCAGTGGCCGTGGCTCGTGTACTGGCAGAGGCACACATCGCCCACGATGACCAGATCCGGCACGGCCTGCTTGATGGCCTTGATGGCGCGCTGCACCGGGCTCGTCATGTCCCACGCAGACGAGCCGATTTCGTCCTTGTATTCGGGCAGGCCGAACACTTCCACCGCGGGGATGCCCATTTCGTACAGTTCTTCCGCCAGCTTCACCGCGTTGTCCACAGAGAGGTGGTAGCAGTTCGGCATGCTCGGGATTTCTTCCTTCACATTCCTGCCGGGCACGACAAAAATCGGATACACGAAGTCCTTCGGGGTGAGCACGGTTTCGCGGACCATGCTGCGGATGGCTTCGGTTCTTCTGAGACGACGAGGACGTAATGCATTGAATTTCATTGTTGTCACTCACTTTCCTGATGATGCAGAAATTTTCTCGAAATCTATGACAAAGCGCCGGAGCGCGTTGCCGTTATTGTTTCGCCGCGATGGCTTCCACGAGGCCGTCGATGGTGTACACGTCGGACACCACGCCCGGCGTAAGGCCGTACTCCCGGCAGGCGTCGGCCGTGATGGGGCCGATGCAGGCGAGCATGCACCGCCGGATGGCGTCCAGTTTATCCGGCGCCATGGCGACGAGATTATGCACGGTGGACGAACTGGTGAGGGTGATGATATCCACGTTCCCTCCGTCGAGGAGTTCGTTCAGTTTTTTCCGGTTTTCCTCTTCGCAGATGGTGCGGTACGCTTCCGCCACGTCTACTTCCGCGCCGGCTGCGCGCAGACCGTCCGCCAGGATTTCCCGCGCCACTTTCGCCCGGGGAAGGAAAATCTTCGTTCCCGGCCCCACCTGCGGCACGAGCGCTTCAAGGAGCCCTTCCGCCTTGTATTCCGCCGGCAGGACGTCCGCACGCACGCCGTACGGGCGGAGCGCCAGATCTGTGGCCGGGCCGATGCAGGCGATCCGGGCCCCGCCGAGGGCCCGCGTATCGTATCCCCGGGCAAAGAGCCGGCGGAAGAAGCAGTCCACCCCGTTCTGGCTGGTGAAGATCACCCAGTCATACCCGCGCAGCTTTTCGATGCCCGCATCCAGGCTGGCAAACTGATCGGACGGATCGGCGATGGAAATCACCGGGAGCTCGATGCATTCCGCGCCGAGAGACTCCAGGTGCTTCGTAAGCCGCGACGCCTGGCTGCGGGAGCGCGTCACCACCACCCGTTTGCCGAAGAGCGGCTTATTGTCAAACCAGCGCATCTCTTCCCGGAGGCGCACCACGTCGCCCACCACGAAGACCGCCGGGGGCCGGATGCCCTTTTCTTCCACATCGCGTCCCGCGCGGCCGAGGGTGGTCTCGTACACTTCCTGATAGGGGCGGGTCCCCCACCGGATGAACGCCGCCGGCGTATCCGCGCTCCGACCGTACTTCATGAGGTTCTCCGCGATGGCCCCCGCCTGGTGGACGCCCATGAGAAAAATCAGTGTGTCCACGCCGCCGGCGAGCTTGTCCCAGTGGATGGACGATTCCTTCTTCGTGGGGTCCTCGTGGCCGGTGATGACGGCAAAAGAGGCGGCCACCCTGCGGTGCGTCACGGGGATGCCCGCGTAGGCCGGTGCCGCGATGGCGCTCGTCACGCCGGGCACCACTTCATAGGGCACGCCCTCTGCGCGCAGCTCGAGGATTTCCTCGCCGCCCCGGCCGAATACGAAGGGATCGCCCCCCTTGAGCCGGGCGACGGTCTTCCCTTCCTTTCCCTTTTCGGCAATGAGGCGGCTGATATCCTCCTGCTTCATGGTGTGATTCCCGCACATCTTGCCCACATACACATACTCCGCTTTCGGATTGGCGAAAGCAAGCAGCCGGTGATCGGCCAGATAGTCGCCGACGATGACGTCCGCCTCTTCGAGGCAGCGTTTCCCCTTCAGCGTCAGCAGCTCCGGGTCTCCCGGCCCCGCGCCGATCAGGTATACGATCCCTTTTCCCATACAATCTCCTCAATATACGAAATCACTTGTTTGCAATGGCTTCGAGCACGGCCCGGCCGCCGTCGTCCAGCAGCGCGTCCGCCACGGCTGTCCCCAGCCGCTCCGCATCCGGCAGCGCGCCGCACACGGACCGGCGGTAAAAGGTCTGTCCGTCTTCCGAAGCGATGAATGCGTCCACCCGCAGGCCGTCTCCATCCTCTGCGGCAAACGCGCCGGCGGGCACTTTGCAGTCGCCGCCCACGCAGCCCAGGAAGGCACGCTCCGCAGCGATGCACGACGCCACGCGCGCATTGTGCAGAAATGCCAGCATCTGCCGCGTCTCTTCATCATTCTTCCGCACTTCCACGGCCATGACGCCCTGCCCCGCGGCGGGGATGCTGTCTTCCGTGGAAAGGTACGAGGCGATGCGGTCCCCAAGGCCGAGGCGCTTCAGTCCCGCCGCCGCAAGGATGACCGCGTCGTACTGCCCTTCGTCGAGCTTCCGGAGGCGGGTCTGGACGTTGCCCCGGAGCGACTCCACGACAAGATCCGGCCGGCGGTGCAGGAGCTGCGACTGCCGGCGCAGGCTGGACGTGCCCACCTTCGCCCCCGCGGGAAGCGCCTCCACGCCCGGATACCGGAGCGATACGAAGGCGTCCCGCGGGTCTTCCCGGTCGGTCACCGCCGCCAGAGTGAAATCTTCCGGCAGCTCCGCCGGCATGTCTTTCAGGCTGTGCACGGCCATGTCCGCCCGCCCTTCGCGCATGAGTTCCTCCAGCTCCCGGATAAAGAGCCCCTTCCCTCCGATCTCCGCGAGAGGCCTATTCAGGATTTCATCGCCCCGGGTGGACACGGGCAAAAGCTCCACAGTCAGTCCGGGATACTGCTCCCGGAGGCGCTGCGCCACATACTCCGCCTGCCACAGGGCGAGCACGCTTTTCCGCGTGCCGATGATGAGTTTATTTTTCACCTGCGGCCTCCTTGATGTCCAGCTGGAAAATGCGCTCCATGTTCGCCTTTTCCGCCAGCTCTTCCGGCGTGCCGGCGGCGCTGTTCAGGCGGATCATGGGCTCCCGGAGCAGTTTTCGTACGATCACGTGCGTCATGTGGTCGATAATCTTTTCATCCTCTTCGGTGAGGCCCTCGATCTTCGCCAGCGCTTTCCGCTGCTCCCGGGCGCGGATGTGCTCCGCCTTGTCCGAAAGGGACACCATGACCGGGCGGGTGCTCAGATACGTGAAGCGTTCCTCGATGGAGGCGATTTCCTCCTCGATGATGAGCTTCGCCCGTTCCGCCTCCCCCTCGCGGAAGCGGATATTCTCCTCGACGATCTGCTGCAGATCATCGATATTGATGAGCGTCACGCCCTTGATGTTCCCCACTTCCGGATCGGAGTCGCGGGGCACGGCGATATCGATGACGATGACCGGCCGGTTGCTCCGGCGGTTCATGAGCTGCCGCATATCCCACGGCTTGATGATATACTGCGTCGCTCCGGTGGAACTGATGAGGATATCCGCCTCGTCCGCCGCCTGAAACGCCCGGTCAAAGGGCACCGCCCGTCCGCCCATCTTGAGCGCGAGCGCCTGCGCCCGTTCGAGGTGCCGGTTCGTCACGATGACGGACTTGAGCCCTTTGCCCTGCAGATTCTTCACCGTGAGTTCCGCCGTCTCCCCTGCGCCGAAAATGAGCGCCGTCCGTCCTTCGAGCGAACCCAGGATGTGCTGCGCCATCTGCACCGCCGCATAGCTGACGGAAACCGCGTTGTAGGAAATGTGCGTCTCCGTGCGCACCCGCTTCCCGCAGGTGATCGCCCGGTGGAAAAGCGTATTCAGGATGGTCCCCGTCGCCTTTTCCGCAAGCGCCATGGTATAGGCGGTCTTCACCTGATTCAGGATCTGGCTCTCGCCGAGCACCATGGAGTCCAGCCCGGACACCACGTCGAAGAGATGGCGGATGCACGCTTCTCCCTCAAAATAGTAGAAATACTCCGGCTTCGCATCGGCTTTCGTATTGCCCGACACGGTCAGGAAAAAATTCTGCAGCGATTCTTTCCCCGCACCGCTGCTGAGGACGGCGTACATTTCCGTCCGGTTGCACGTCGAGAGAATGACCGCTTCCTCGATCCCCTCCAGATCGTGGATGTGGCGCAGTCCGCTTCGGATGCTTTCCGCCGTCATGGCGAACTTCTCCCGGATTTCCACGGGCACTGTCTTATGATTCAGGCCCAAAACCACCCATTGCATGTCGAATATACTCCTCTGCTTCTTCTAACTGTCCTTCCGCGACGCGGCGCATCACGTCTCCGCTGAACGCCGCGCGCCAGAATGCTTCCCGCGCACGGCTTCCCTCGATGGTCTCCTTCGCTTCCTCCCGGAGCGCCGCCAGCCGGTCCAGCCATTCCCCGAAATTCTCCGGGATCTCCGCTTCCAGCCACTGCCGGATGTACCGGGAAAAGGCGGGCGACCTGCCCTCGGTGGAGACGGCCACGGTGAGGCTTCCCCGCTCGAAATGGGCGGGCAGGGTGCAGTTTCCCAGAGCGGGAAAATCCGCCGCATTATAGAGAAACCGCTCTCTGGCCGCCGCTTCGGAGAGATACCGCGCCACGCGCACATCGCCGGTCGTGGAGACTACGAGGTCTGCCCCCCGCTCCATACCCGGCAGAAATGATGTCCGCTCCCAGCGGAGGCGTCCTTCGGCGGCAAGCGCTGAAAATTCGGGAACGCCCTCCGGCGCGACGACCGTCACCTCCGCCTTCGCCGCAAGCAGCCCCCGCGCTTTGCGCAGCGCCACATGCCCGGCTCCGGCCACGAGGCACGGCCGTCCCTCCGCTTTCCAGTTGAGCGGATACATCTAATCACCTCTTAACTATTCTATCACCGGACGCAAGGAAAACCGCAGGAAATTCTTATAATCTCCCCGGAAATTCCTCCGCCCTCATACGATATTGGAAAAGCGCTCCACCGCTTTGGTGAAATTGGCGATGGTTTTGTCCGCGTCGCCGTTCAGAATGCCGTCGCGCACACAGTGCTGCAGATGCCCTTCCAGCACAATCTGCCCCACCCTGTGCAGAGCCGACTTCGCCGCGTTGATCTGGGCGAGCATGTCCTCGCAGGGAATATCTTCATCCACCATGCGGTCGATGGCGTTGACCTGGCCGGCAATTTTTCTCAGCCGGCGGTGCAGGTTGTCCGTATCCATGCACTGTTTCATTGGCTCTCCTCCTTTTCGATGTAAAAATGAGCCCGTCCGTCTTCCAGCATGGACCGCACCGGGTCGAAGCTCTTCCGGTGGATGGGCGTGATGCCGTACCTTTCGATGGCCGCAATGTGCTCCGCCGTGCCGTATCCCTTGTTCCGGGCAAAATCGTATTCGGGATACCGCTCCGCATAGTCGTCCATGAGATGATCCCGGTGGACTTTCGCCACGATGGACGCCGCCGCGACGGACGCGCTCTTCGCGTCCCCGTGGACGAGAGAGAGGACGGGCACGGAAAAATGAAGCGGCATGGCGTCCACGATGACCGCTTCCGGCGGGACGGCAAGGCGCTTCACCGCTTCGTACATGGCCATCATGGTCGCTTCGTAAATATTGAGCGCGTCGATTTCCTCCGGAGGCAGGCTCACGACGGACACCGCCGCCGCTTCCCGGCGGATGGCTTCCGCCAGTTCCTCCCGGCGCTTCGGAGTGACCTTCTTCGAGTCATTCAGCCCCGCAGCGAACCAGTGCGGCGGCAGAATCACCGCCGCGGCCGTCACCGGCCCCGCAAGCGGCCCCCGCCCCACTTCGTCGATGCCCGCCACATACCGCACGCCCTTTTTATAGAACTCCGATTCATAGCGGTACAGCGCCTCCACCCGGGCCATTTCCGCATTTTCCCGCTCCAGGCGCCGCAGGTACGCCGCGGCGAGATCCCGCACGCCCTTCCGGGGATCGGCGGCGAGCGCCGCGACCGTTTCCGGATCCGCGTCAGGCGAACGGAGCAGCACCCGCACCTCCGCGATGGTCATGGCGCTTCCTCCGGCACGGCATCCAGCGTGATCCTCCCGAGCCGTCCGCTCCGGAAATCGTGAAGGATCGCCTGCTGGGCCCGTCCGTAATCGATGGCTCCGCCCGGCAGGAGGCAGCCCCGGCGCTCGCCCGCCGCACGGATGAGAAGCTGCGGGTCCGCACTGACGTCTTCAATGCCGTATTTGTCCCGGAGCGTTTCCGGCGTCACCTCCGCGATCGCCGTCATGAGCGCCGGCACGATCTCGTCGGGATCAAACACATCCCCCGCGATGGCCCCGGTAGCGGCGAGGCGCATGGCCGCCGTCTGGTCCTCAAATTTCGGCCACAGCACCCCCGGCGTGTCGAGCAGGTCCATCCCATCCTGGAGACGCACCCACTGCTTGCCCCGGGTGTGGCCCGGCGTATTGGCCGTACGCGCCGCTTTCGTCCCCGCCAGGCGGTTGATGAGCGTGGACTTCCCCACGTTGGGGATGCCGAGAATCATGAGGCGCACCGGCCGGTTCCGGAGGCCCCGGCGGAGCCATTTCTGAATGACCGGCTGCGCAGCCTCGTGAATGGCCCTCACGAGCACTTTCTTGCTCTGGGGCTTCGTGCTGTCGAGAGGAATGGCCGTCAGCCCCTTCGCCCGGTAGTACGCCACCCACTGCGCCGTCGCTTCCGGGTCCGCCAGATCCGATTTGTTCAGGATGACGATGCGCGGCTTGCCCGCGGTGAGTTCGGAAATCATGGGGTTCGCGCTTGAAGAAGGAATGCGCGCGTCCAGCAGTTCCGCCACCAGATCCACCGCTTTCAGATGCTCCACGATGAGCCGCTTCGTCTTGGCCATATGGCCGGGGAACCATTGTATCAGCATACGTTGCTCCTTATAAAAACACTCTTTTTATCATACCATAAACGCCTTCAAATTTTTATCCTTTCCCGGACGAATGCAAAAAAGGCCGGCCCCTTCCGGGACCGGCCCCTGTTTCAGAGAATATGGGAAATGAGAAGATACGTGCCCGCGCCCACCGCCGCCGTGCAGGGAATGGTCATTACCCAGGCGGACACCATCTGGTACGCCACGTTCCAGTGCACCGCACGGAAACGCTTTGCCCAGCCCACGCCCATGATGGAGCCGGTCACCACGTGCGTGGTGGATACGGGCAGATGCATCATGGTGGCCGTGAAAATCGTAATGGACGAATTCAGGTCCGCCGCGAGGCCGTGTACGGGCTGCATACGGAAAATCTTATTGCCCACCGTGCGGATGATGCGCCACCCGCCGACGCTCGTGCCGGCGCACATGGCGAGCGCGCAGGCGATCTTCACCAGATCCGGCACCTCCAGCTCGGCGATGTATCCGCCGGACAGAAGCGCCAGCGTGATGATGCCCATGGATTTCTGCGCGTCGTTCGACCCGTGGGAAAAGGCCATGAGCGCCGCCGAGCAGATCTGCACCCGCTGAGAAATATAATTTACCCGGGATTTGTCCACATTGCGGAAGACAATGTAGAGAATCGTCATGATCGTATAGCCCGTAAACATGGCGATCATGGGAGACAGCACCAGTCCGAGCACGATGGTGAGCACGCCCCCGCCGTTAATCGCGCCGAAGCCGTAGGAAATGACCACCGCTCCCAGCACGCCCCCGATCAGCGCATGGGACGAGCTGGACGGCATGCCGATCCACCAGGTGAACAGATTCCATACGATGGCCGCGGTGAGCGCGGAAATGAGCACCACCGAATCCACCATGGACGGCGACATGACGATCTCCCCGCCGATGGTTTTCGCCACCCCCGTGGAAATCATGGCGCCGAAGAAATTGAAAAACGCCGACATGATGATGGCCACCTGCGGCGACAGCGCCCGCGTCGCCACCGATGTGGCGATGGCGTTCGCCGTATCATGAAAGCCGTTGATGAAATCGAAGAGCAGCGCCAGCGCCACCACCAGCCCGATTAAATACAGATCAGGCATACTTCATGACCACCTCTTTGATAATGTTCGCCACCCGTTCCGCCTGATCCGCGGTGGTTTCCATGGCCTCCATGATTTCCTTCCAGCGGATGATCTCCATCACCTCATGGCTGCCGTCGAACAGATCGGAAATCATGTCGCGGTACACCTGGTCCGCCTCGCTCTCCAGATCGTTGATGTGGCGCGCGCGCTTGCCGATTTCGATTTCATTTTTGTCGATGTCCTTCAGCAGACGGAAAAGGATGATGAGCTCCGAAGACATTTCCACGAGAATATCCGCCATGCGGAGCGGCAGCTCGCCGCCGAATCCCGCATGATACAGCTTGAGGCTCATCACCACGTCCTGCATGTCGTCCACACAGTCGTCCAGATTGCTCGTGAGCAGATAGAAGTCCTCCCGATCGATGGGCGTGATGAAGACCCGCTTCATGCGCGCCACGATTTCCGCTGTCACCTGATCCGCCGCATGTTCCAGTTCCCGCACTTCCTTGCTGTAGCGCTCCAGCTTGGACATGTCGCCCATCACTTCCCGGGCCATCACTGTCCCCTTGTGGAAATACTCCGCGTTCGTCACCAGATAATCAAAAAACTCTTCGTGTTTGTTGACAAGGCTGAACATACAGCCGCCCTCCCGTCTCTTTCCTGAACGCGCGGGTCGCCCCGCATTGACAGCGTCAAAAATCCTCTCCTTATCATATCCGCGCAATGTAAATTCTATGTAAAATCTTTTACAAAACGGCGCCGTTTCCTCCCCGCACCGGCGGCATTTCCCTGCGGCGGCGGAAAAAACCGCCTGTTTCCGCGCTTTTCTCCGTCTTTATTATCCGATAAAAATTGACAGAATGCCAGAGAAATCATGACAGAAACTTTGCCCGCGCCGCCGCGCCTTCCTTTGTCCCCCCGGCGGCCTCCGTCCATTTGACAAATCGTGCAAAACCGCTATTATAAAGAAGGTAAGCGGACCGCCGCTTATGAAGAGACACCCTCTTTACAAACCAGTTTGTCAAACAGGAGGAAACATCATGTACGAAGAACCGTTACTTGCCGAAGCAGCCAAGCTGAAAGGCACCAAGACAGAAGAAAATCTCCGCGCCGCGTTTGCCGGCGAATCTCAGGCGCATGTCAAATACCAGCTCTTTGCTGCAAAAGCGAAAAAAGACGCTTCTGAAGAAATCGCATCCGTATTCCAGGAAACCGCCAACAACGAACGGGCCCACGCCAAGATCTGGTTCTGGCTCATCGGCGAACTGTCCGACAACACCGCGGACAATCTGAAAGCGGCCGCGGCCGGTGAAAACGGCGAATGGACGTCCATGTATCCGGAATTTGCCAAGACCGCCCGCGAAGAAGGCTTCACCCACATCGCCGATCTCTTCGACAAAGTGGGCGCCATCGAACAGCGTCACGAAAAGCGCTACAAAATGCTCCTCGCCAATGTGGAAAACGCCTCCCTCTTCAAGAAAGGCGAAAAGAAGCTCTGGATGTGCGCAAACTGCGGCTTCGTCTGCGAATCCGTGGAAGCGCCGAAGGAATGCCCCGTATGCGGCCATCCCCAGTCTTTCTTCGCAGTAACCGCCGAAGGCTGAACCGCATCCCCGCATAAAAAGTCCTTTCCCCTGCGGAAGGGGCTTTTCTGCATTCGTAAAAACAGCATCGAAAAACCCGGCTCGCGCCGGGTTCTTTTTTACTGATTGGCCTCTTCAATGAAGCGCATCACTTCGTTTTTCTTTGTTTCGAGAAGCGCCCGGTCGCCCCGGGTCTCCATATTGAAGCGGATCAGCGGCTCCGTATTGGACGGGCGCAGATTGAAGCGCCACGTCCCAAAGTTGAGGCTCACGCCGTCCAGATGCGAGACCTCCCGCGCCGCCGGCCCGTACCGTTCCTCTACCGCGCGGAGTACCGCCCCCACGTCCCGGGCCGGCAGATTGATTTCGCCGCTGCAGGGAAACGCGGCCTCCATCTGCCGCACCAGCTCGGCGAGGCTCCTGCCGCTTTCGCTCACGATTTCCGCCACGATGAGCCAGGGAATCATGCCGCTGTCGCAGTACGAGAAATCCCTGAAGAAATGATGCGCGCTCATTTCCGCGCCGTAAATGCCCTGCACGCGGCGGAGCGTTTCCTTCATAAACGCATGCCCGCCCTTCGACTCCACCGCGCGGCCGCCGCACTGCGCCGCCACGGTCTGCGTATTCCAGAAGCAGCGCGGGTCGTGTACGATGGTCTCTCCCGGATGCAGCCGGAGGAAATATCCTGCGAGGAGCCCCACCATATAGTAGCCTTCGACGAAGCGGCCTTCATTGTCCACAAAGAAGCACCGGTCAAAATCGCCGTCCCAGGCAATGCCCATGTCCGCTCCGGTTTCCTTTACTTTTTCGATGAGCGGCGCGCGGCATGCCTCCAGCATGGGATTGGGCACGCCGTGGGGAAATGTGCCGTCAGGCTCCATGTACATTTCCGTAAAGGCGAAGGGCAGATGGGGCGCCAGCTTTCGAAACGCCAGACCGGCGCATCCGTTGCCCGCGTCCATCACGAGGCGGAGCGGCTTCATGCGCGACACGTCCACATAGGAGAGGATGTGTGCGATATAGTCGTCCATCACGTCCTTCTCTGTGATCGTCCCCTGCCGCGCGGCTTCCGGAAACTCTCCCGAAAACGCCAGCCGCTCGATATCCTTCAGGCCCGTATCGGCGCTCACGGGGATGCCTTCTTCCCTGACGAGCTTCATGCCGTTGTTGTCCTGCGGATTGTGGCTGGCGGTGATCATGATGCCCCCGGAGAGTTTTTCATGGAAGACGGCGAAGTACATCATCTCCGTGCCGCAGAGACCGATGTCCACCACATCCGCCCCGCCGTCGGCAAGCCCCCGCATGGCCGCCGCCGCGAGTGCCGGCGACGAGAGGCGGATGTCCCGCCCTACCGCGACCGTCTCCGACCGGTACAGCGCCGCGTAAGCCCGGCCCACGCGGTACGCCAGCTCTTCATTAATTTCCGTGGGCATCACGCCCCGGATGTCGTACGCCTTGAAGCCGCTACGGCTCATCGCGAGTTCATTCATCGCCCGCCTCCGACGGCTTCGGGTCCAGCCGGTCCAGCACCTTCGCGTAGCCGTCCGCGCCGAACCGGAGACACCGCTTCACGCGGGAAATGGTGGCCGTGCTCGCGCCGGTGGTTTCTTCGATCTGGTCGTATTTTTCCCCGTTCCGGAGCATGCGCGCCACTTCGAGGCGCTGAGACATGTCGCGCATTTCATTGATTGTGCACAGATCTTCAAAAAATTCGTAGCATTCCTCTCTGGACTGCAGGTGCAGAATGGCTTCAAAAAGCTGATCCGTCAGGGGATTCACCAGCCGCTGATTGACACTCATGGAGACCTCCTTTGCCCGATGGGCAATGCGGCAGCGCCGCGCCTTCTTTCATGCTTTAATTTAGTACAATTATAACATTGCAAACCGGTTCCCGCAATGAAGCACCCGCCGGGCGGCACGGGAGTCTGTCATTCTCTATTGACAATTCCTTAATGATACTGTAAGATAAGCTCAATCACACAACTTCATACGATTTCATCACGAGCAGCGGAGGGACTGGCCCAAGGAAGCTGCGGCAACCCCTCGCAAGAGAACCGGTGCCAATTCCAGCGGGATTTCCCGAAAGATGATGCGCTGCTTTTTGAACTTTCATCTTTGGGATGAAAGTTTTTTTATGGAATAAGGAGTAACAGTACAAGATGATTGAGCTGAAGCACATCAACAAAAGCTACGACGGCCATATCACCGCGCTCGAAGACATCAACCTCACCATCGAGGACGGGGAGATCTTCGGGATCATCGGACAGTCCGGCGCGGGCAAGTCCACCCTCATCCGCTGCATCAACATGCTGGAGCCGCCCACGTCGGGCGAAGTCCTCATCAACGGCCGGGACATGACGAAACTTTCCCAGAAGGAACTGCGGGAAGAGCGCAAGCACATCGGCATGATTTTCCAGCATTTCAATCTGCTCTCGAGCCGCACGGTCTTCCAGAACGTGGCCTTCCCGCTCGAACTCGCGAAAGTGCCGAAGGCCGAGCAGGAGAAAAAAATCTCCGCCATTCTCGAACTGGTGGGGCTCACGGAGTACCGCGACAAGTACCCGGCGCAGCTCTCCGGCGGGCAGAAGCAGCGCGTGGGCATCGCCCGGGCCATCGTGTCGGACCCGGAAGTGCTTCTTTCCGACGAAGCCACCTCCGCGCTCGACCCGGAGACGGTGAAGTCCATCCTCCAGCTCCTGAAGCGCATCAATAAAAAACTGGGCATCACCATCATCATGATCACCCACCAGATGGAGGTCATCAAACAGATCGCCGACCGGGTGGCCGTCATCGAGAAGGGGCGGATCATCGAGGAAAGCTCCGTAGTGGACCTCTTCACGAATCCGAAAACGGAAACGTCGCGAAAATTCATCGGCTCCGTCATTTCCAACGAGCTGCCGGAAGCGCTCTCCCACATGAACATCACGAAGGAAAAGCAGCACCCCTCCGATCTCACGGCGCTGCGCCTCTCCTTCCGGGGCGACGTGGCGGACGAACCCATCGTGGCCAATCTCATCCGCCATTACAATCTGGACGTGAGCATCCTCTACGGCAATATCGACTACATCCACGGCGTGCCCTTCGGCAAGCTCATCGTCACCATTGACGGAGCGGACGAGGACATCCGCGCCGGGCTCTCTCATCTGAGCAATCTTCCCATCGAAAGCGAGGTCATCGGCTATGTCTCCGGCAATCACTAATCTCCTTCTCAAAAGTCTCGGCGAGACCCTCTACATGCTGGGCGTGTCCGCCCTCATCGCGGCGCTCGTGGGCATTCCCCTGGGCATCCTCCTCGTGGTGACGGAAAAGGGCGGCATTCTCTCCTGCCCCGCGCTGAATAAGCCGCTCTCCTTCGTGGTGAACGTCATCCGCTCCATCCCCTTCATCATCCTCATGGTGGCCATCATCCCGCTGACCCGCCTCATCGCAGGCACGTCCATCGGCACCACCGCCGCCATTGTCCCCCTCACCATCGCGGCCATCCCCTATACGGCGCGCATGGTGGAGACCTCCATCCGCGAAATCCCCTCCGGCCTCATCGAAGCGGCGGAGTCCATGGGCGCGACGCCCTTCCAGATCATCTGGAAAGTGTTCATTCCCGAAGCGCTCCCGTCCATTATTGAAACCATGACCGTCGTCATCGTCACGCTCATCGGCTCCAGCGCCATGGCGGGCACCATCGGCGGCGGCGGCCTCGGCGACCTGGCCATCCGCTACGGCTATCAGCGCTTCCAGGCGGACGTGATGATCGCCACCATCGTGGTCCTCGTCATCATCGTCCAGGCCATCCAGTTCATCGGCAGCCGCCTCGCCCGCAAAGCGGACAAACGCTGATTTTTTCCCGCACGGGCTGTGAAGCCTGCGCCACACAGGCTCTGATTCATACAGCAGAAAGGACGTCTTATCATGAAAAAATACATCATCGCAGGTCTTGCAGCTCTCACCGCCGCGGCGCTCCTCGCCGGATGCGGCGGCTCCTCCAAAACCGAAGCGCCGAAAGCGGCTCCGGAAAAAACGGAAATCACCGTAGGCGCCACCGCCGGCCCCCACGCGGAAGTGGTGGAAGCCGCCGCGAAAGAAGCGGAAAAACACGGCCTCAAAGTCAACGTCAGGGAATTTTCCGACTATATCACCCCGGATCAGGCGCTCGAAGACGGCGAACTCGATCTCGCCGTGTACCAGCACAAGCCGTTCCTTGAAAACTTCAATCAGCAGAAAGGGGCGCACCTCACCACCATCGGCAACGCCATCCTCATGCGCATGGGCATCTACAGCAACTCCGTCAAAGACGTGAAGGATATCCCCGACGGCGGCGTCGTCTCCATCCCGAACGACCCCACCAACGAAGGGCGCGGCCTCCAGCTCCTCCAGCAGGCGGGCCTCATCAAACTGAAGGACGGCGCGGGCAATGCGGCGACCCCGGCGGACATCGTGGAAAATCCGAAGCATCTCACATTCCGCGAACTGGAAGCGGCGCAGCTTCCGCGCAGCCTGGACGACGTGGACGCCTCCGTCATCACCATGAACTACGTCATGAGCTCCGGCCTCTCCCCGAAGGATCAGGGCATCTTCCTCGAGGACAAGGACAATCCCCTCGCGGTGATGATCATCGCCGCCCGCGAAAAGGACAAGGACGATCCGGCCTACGCGAAATTCGCAGCGGCCTATCAGTCCGACTCCGTGAAACAGTTCATCGCCGAGACCTACAAAGGCACCATCGAACCGGCATGGTAATTTCCCCAATAAAAGAAGACCGTATGCGTACGGTCTTTTCTTTTTGCCCCTGTCCGCGTGTCTCCCGGAGGGCGTCCTTTACTTCCCGAAGAGCGCCTCTTTGGCGAGGCGGTCCGCCATTTCATTGTACGCGACGCCGGTATGGCTCTTCACCTTGTGAAACGTCACGGCGAGGCGGTCCCGGATGCTGTCATAATACGCCCTGAGCGCCTTCGTGCCCGGCCGGTTTGCCTGCCATTCCCCGGTGCACCATTTCTCCAGTCCCGCGTAATCGTAATACAGCGCAAGACGCGGGATGCCCCGTTCGACACACACCTCCATGGCGCGCCGCGCCCCCGCCACTTCGCCCGCCACATTCCGCATGGCCGCATTGTCCCGGTCTGTGAAGCGCCGCCCTTCCGTCTCCACGCGCCCCTGCCAGAGGAACACCGCGCCGTAGGCGTAGCAGTCCGGCAGGAACGGCGCGTATGAACCGTCCACATAGGCGGTCATCGTCTCCGTATCAGAGGCGGCGCTTTCCTTTTCCGCCGCGCCGCCTGCGAGATACGCTTCGGCCTCCTCCTTCGTATAAAATCCCCTGAACGCCGCACCGGGATAGCCCGTGACTTCCCTTCTGCAGTCGTCCCAGCTCTGGTAGAGGCCGGTGTGCCGCCCCGCCTTCACCGCGTACCACGATTTCTTTTTTGCTCCCATGCTCTCCCTTTCTCCCCGGCGTCCGTCAATTGTGCGGCTCCTGCCGCTGTGCTAAGATGAAAATGCGGAGGGGCGGATATCCCCGCGCTCCGCAGATGACTTCCCTGATTATACAGAAAATTCTGAGGTGTGCCAATGAAAATCACCGCGCTGTTTCCCGCGCTCGCCGTCCGGAATTACCGCAGCTTCTGGCTCATGCAGTGGGTGGCGCTCATCGGATTCTGGCTGCAGCTCACCACGCAGCAGTGGCTCGTATACGAGCTCACCGACTCGGCGCTGCTTCTCGGCCTCGTGTCCGCCATGCAGTTCACCCCGGCGCTCCTTTTCTCCCTTTTCATCGGCTTCTGGATCGACCGGCACAGCAAGCGGAAAATCCTCGCGGGAACGCAGTTCTGCTACATCGTGCAGGCCGCGGCGCTGGCGGCGCTCCTCTGGACAGACCGCGCCGCCTACGGATGGATTCTTCTCTTCGCCTTTCTTCTCGGCTCCATCGACGCGGTGGACATGCCCGCCCGCCTCGCCTTCATGCCGAGCCTCGTGGGCAAGGCCCAGCTCCAGAGCGCCATGGCCCTCAACTCCGCCAATTTCAACATCACCCGCATGTTCGGCCCGCTCCTTGCGGCATGGCTCCTCACGTACATCGACTACGGCGCCATGTTCTTTCTGAATGCGCTCTCCCTTGTGCCCATTTTCTTTCTCTACCTCCGCATGAAGGTGGAAGAACCGCCGCCGGCGGCGGAACGGAAAGGCGCCCTGCAGGAAATCCGGGAAGGGCTCGCCTTCGCGAAGAGTCACGCCGTCATCCGCACCAATCTCCTCTCCATGGCCGTCGTCTCCGGCCTCGTCATGAACTTCGGCACGTACGGCCCCCTCTTTGCGGACCGGGTGCTTCATCAGGGCATCGAAGGGTTCGGCTCCATCCTCTTCGCCATCGGCGCGGGGTCGCTCGCGGGCGGCCTCCTCTGCGCGGCGGGCCGGAAACAGCGGAGCCAGCGCTTCCTTTTCACCGCGGCGCTCGCCTGCGGCGTCTTCCTTCTCGCGGTGAGCCGCACGAGCCTCTACGCGCCGGCGCTCGCCCTCTTCGCCGCGCTCGGCTTCTGCGTCATTCTCTTCCTCATCCACTGCAACACCGCCATCCAGATGGCGTGCCCGCCGCAGGTGCTGGGCCGCATCATGAGCCTCTATTCCTTCGTCTTTCTCGGGAGCGCCCCCTTCGGGAGCCTCTTTGTGAGCTCCGTCATTGAAATGACGGGCACACAGGACGGCCTCTCCGCCATCGGCCTCCTGGAAATCGCCCTGCTCATCCGCATCCGCCGGCGTTCCGCCGCATAGATTCTCTCCCCGCAAAGTCCCACGAAAAAACGCGGAGCCGCAAAGGCCCGCGTCTTTTTTCTTTTCCTTACACCTTCGTGCTTTCCGAGAGCGGATGATCGTCCGTCTCGAAGAGCGCCCGGGCGAAATCGTCGGGATCAAATTTCTGCAGATCGTCCTCCCGTTCGCCGAGGCCGATGTACTTCACCGGCACGTGCAGCTCTTCCGTGATGGAGAGCACCACGCCGCCCTTGGCCGTGCCGTCCAGCTTCGTCAGGACCACGCCGGTGAGCGGCACGATATCCCCGAAAGACCGGGCCTGGCTCACCGCGTTCTGCCCCGTGGTGGCGTCCAGCACGAGCAGCGTCTGATGCGGCGCGTCGGGGATGACCTTCTTCACCACGCGGCTGATCTTCCGCAGTTCTTCCATGAGATTCACCTTCGTCTGGAGCCGGCCCGCCGTATCGATGAGCACCACGTCCGCTCCGCGGGCCTTCGCCGCCGACACCGCGTCAAACGCCACCGCCGCCGGATCCGCCCCTTCGGCATGCTTGACGATGTCCGCGCCGGTGCGCTCCGCCCAGATGGTGAGCTGCTCCGACGCCGCCGCGCGGAACGTATCCGCCGCCGCGAGGAGCACCTTTTTCCCTTCCTTATGCATCTGGCTCGAAAGCTTGCCGATGGTGGTGGTCTTGCCCACGCCGTTCACGCCCACGATGAGCCACACTTCCGGATGATGGGCCGCTTCCTCTTCGTGCGGCGCTTCCCGGAGCATGTCCGCCACGAGCTGCTGCATATAGGGCATGACTTCCTTCGTGCTGGTGATGCGCCCCTCCGTCACGCCCCGGCGGATCTGCCGCATGAGGTAATCCGTGGTGCGCACGCCCAGGTCCCCCGTGAGCAGCACCGCTTCCAGCTCGTCCAGGAAATCCTCGTCGATTTTCGCGTAGCCGATGACCACCGTCTCGATATTTTTGATGAGGCTCTTCTTGGTCCGCTCCAGCCCCTTTTTGATTTTGTCAAAAAATCCCATGTCATTCCTCCTTGATGTAGTCTTCCATGCGCACCGTAACGAGCGCAGACACCCCTTTTTCTCCCATTGTAACCCCCTGCAGCGTATCTGCAAACTCCATCGTCTTTTTCCGGTGGGTGATGACGATGAACTGGGCCCGTTTTTTATATTCCTCCATCATGCGGGCAAAGCGCTCCACGTTCGCGTCGTCCAGCGCCGCGTCGATTTCGTCCACAAAGCAGAACGGCGCGGGCCGGTACGCGAGGAAGGAAATGAGGAGCGCGATCACCGTGAGCGCCCGCTCCCCGCCCGACATGAGCGAGAGGGGCTGGCGCTTCTTGCCGGGAAGCTCCAGATAGAGCTCCACCCCGCTCTCGAGCGGATGCGCCGCGTCCGTCAGGGCAAGGCGCCCCGCCCCGCCGCGGAACATGAGGCGCATGATGCGCCCGAATTCTTCATTGATTTTACCAAACGCCTCGGTGAAATGGGAGGCCATGGCCTCGTCGATGCCGCGGATCACCTGCTGGAGCCCGTCCCGCGCTTTTTCCAGATCTTCCACCTGCGCCCGGTACGACTGGAGGCGTTCTTCCTCGAGCGCATACTCCGCCTCCGCGTTGGGATTCACCGGCCCGAGCGCGCCGATCTCTTCCTTCAACCGGCCGAGCCGGGCCTGCATGTCCTGCATATTGCCCGGAAGGCGATGCGCTTCCGCCGTTTCTTCCGTAAAGCCCGCCAGCTGGAGACGCGCCGTTTCCTCCGCTTCGAGGCGTTTCTGCTCTTCGATGCGCAGCGCCCTCTCGGCGAGCTTCTTATCCAGTTCCAACGCCGCATCCTGCGCCGCCCGGCGGGCTTTGTCGCACCCGCTCAGCCCGAGGGCGATCTGATCCGCCTCGTCCCGCGCGCGGTCCCGGGCGTCCGCCGCCGCCTGCTGGGCGGCTTTCGCCTGGTCGTACTGCGCGGAGAGCGCCGCGAGCGCCTCCGCCATGGCCGCGTCTTCTCCGCGGCGTTTTTCGAGAGCGTCCTCGGCCTGTTTCCTGCCGGTCTGCTCCGCGTCCGCCGCGGCGGCCTTCGCCTTTACCTGATCGTCCGCCCGGCGGAGCGCCTCTTCCGCCCGGGCGAGCGCCACCCGCTGGTCTGCCGCCGCCTGCGCCGCCCGGTCCGCCGCCGCCCGGAGCGCCGCCAGCTCTGCTTCTTCGGGAAGCGCGGGGATATCTCCCAGCGCGTCCCGCTCTTTCCGGAACGCCGAAGCCTGCTCTTCATGGGTTTTCCGCGCAGCTTCCGCGGCGGCCCGGGCTGCCGAAGCCGCCGAAGCCGCCGCCTGCGCCGCGGACAGCGCGGACGCAAGGCCTTCCCGGCGGCCCGCGGCGGCGGCGTTTTCCACATGGAGCGCCTGCCACGCTTCCCGCGAAGCGGAGAGCGCCTCCGAGAGCGCGGCGTTTGTCTCGGCCTGCGCGGCCAGGTCCCGGGCGATGCGCTCCGCTTCCTGCCGCGCCGCCGCCTCTCCGCGCGCGAGCTCCTCCATTTCCTGCTTCCGCCCGAAGAACGTGTTGGCTTTTTTCTTCATGGAGCCCCCCGTCATGGAGCCTCCCGGCCGGAGAATCTGTCCGTCGAGGGTCACAAGGTGAAGGCGGTATTTGTATTTCTTCGCGATGCGCCGCGCCGCGGCGAGATCCTCCACGATGAGCACCCGCCCGAGGAGAGCCTGCTTCAGCGCTTCGATGCCGGGCGCGCAGCCGAAGAGGTCCGAGGCGATGCCCCGCACGCCCTCCTCCCGTGCCGCTTCCCGTTCGAGCGCGTCGGAAAAACGGGGCTTCATCGCATCGAGCGGATAAAACGTGGTGCGCCCCGAGTTCTTCTCTTTCATCCACCGGATGATGGCTTCCGCCGCTTCCGCCGTGTCCGTCACAATATACGACACCGTGCCGCCCAGCGCCGCTTCCGCCGCGCCGGCATATGCGCCGGGCACGCGGAGCAGCTCCCCGAACGCGCCCCGGATATGGGCCTGCCAGGGCATATCCGCCGTGAGCACCGTGCGGGATGCGTTGGAAAAGCTGGCGTACTCCTTCTCCGCTTTCGCAAGGTACGCCCGCTGCGCCGCCAGCTGGGACGCGCGGTTCTTCGCTTCGCTCTCCCGCTGCATGAGCTGGAAATGCCGGGTTTCCCCCGCCTTGAGCGCCGCCCGCCGGTCTTTTCCTTCCGCTTCGAGCGCGGCCATGCGCGCCGTCCGGTCCGCGGTCTTCTCGTCGAGCGCCCGAAGCGCCGCCTCCGCCGTCTCCGCGTCTTTCCGCGCCGCCGTCTCCGCTGCCGCGGCCTCCGCAAGGGCCGCCGCCTGCCGCTCCGTTTCCTCTTCTTCCCGGCGGAGCGCGCTTTCGAGCCGTTCCTTCCGGAGCGTTTTCTCCCGGACGGCGTCCAGTCTCTGCCGGTGCGCCGCTTCCCCCGCGGTGAGCCGCTCCGCCGCGGCGGCTTTCTCCGCGTCCGCCGCGTCCGCCGCCTGCCGTTCCCGCACGAGCGCGGCGTCTGCCGCCTGCCGCTCCGTCTCCGCGGCGGCCAGCGCCGCCGCCGCCTGCTCGGCCGCTTTTCCGTGCGCGGCGATCGCCCCGGCGAGGCGCTCCATTTCCTCCGCCCCGTGCGTCCGGGCCGCTTCCTTCACGCGGAAATCGCCGTCGATGCGGTCCATATCCCGCTGACGCGCCGCCGCGTCCGCCATGGCCTGCCGGTACGCTTCTTCCCGGGCTGCCGCCTCCGCCTCGAGCGCCGTCCGTTCCGCGTCGAGCCGGGCCAGCTCCCCGTCCCGGCTGACTTTCTCATCCGTCCAATCGCGGTGCTCCGTCTCATACCGCGCGAGCATGCGCCGCACCGACGTGAGCTTCAGGAGCGAGGCCGTGGCCTCCGCCGCCTGCCGCTCCCGCACGAGCGCGCCGTACTTCCGGGCTTTTTCCGCCGCTTCCGCCATGGGCCCCATCTGCTCTTCCAGGACCGCCATGAGATCCTTCACGCGGTCCATATTTTCTTCCGTGCGGCGGAGCTTGCCGAGCCCCTCTTCCTTGCGCAGGCGGTACCGGCTGATGCCCGCCACCTCTTCGAAAATGAGCCGCCGTTCTTCCGGACGGGCGGACAGGACCTGATCCACCCGGTTCTGCCCGATGATGGCGAGCGAGCCCCGTCCGAGCCCCGTCGCGGCGAACAGATCCTGAATGTCCTTCAGGCGGCACGACCGGCCGTTGATATAGAAATCGCTGTCGCCGTTCCGCAGGACCCGCCGCGTGACCGACACCTCCGCCGTATCGAGGGGAAGCGAGCGGTCCGCATTGTCCAGCACGAGCTGTACCTCCGCGCCGTTCTTCGCCTTCCGCGAAGCCGACCCGGCAAAGATGATATCCTCTGTCTTCTGCCCGCGGAGATTGCGCACGTTCTGCTCGCCCAGCACCCACCGCACCGCGTCGGAAATGTTGCTCTTCCCGCAGCCGTTCGGCCCGACGATCATGGTGATGCCCTCCGCGAAGGAAATCTCCGTGCGGTCCGCAAACGATTTGAATCCCTGCAAAACGAGACGCAGCAGCTTCATGGCTTCTCTCCTTATCTTCCCTGAATCAATTTCTTTATTATAAAGGAAAATCCCCCGCCGCGCCACGCGCCGCCTTCGCCGGAAACCGCCCACGCAAAAAGCCCCGCGAAATGCGGAGCTTATCTGCTTGTGTAATATGGAAAATCAGAAGCGGAAAGAGGCGCTCAGGGTCCACGCGTTGTTCGACACGCTGTCCCCCTTCTGGTAGCTGTAGCCCACGCCGTAGCTCATATCTCCGTGGTCTGCCACGAAGCCCACTCGCATGAGGAAGCTGCCGCTGTCCACCGTGTCGTAGCTGAAGGAGTCCGACGCCGTGCCGAGCGATACGGTCTGATCCGTGCTCTTATCGCCCGCGTTCCAGATGTAGCCTACGCCCGCATACGGACGGAATGTCCAGCTCCCGCCCGTGATGGCCGCACTGTAGTTTACGCCCACCGAGATGAGCACGAGGTCCTGATCGTCGCCGTCATAGTGGAGCCCGTTGCTCGCGGTGAAGCCGTCTGTGGAGAGACGCAGATACCGCATGCCGATGTACGGGGTGAGCGTGCCGCTCTCGCCCGCCGCAAAATCTTTCACCGCTTTCACGCCCACGCTCACCGCATCGCTGTCGGGAGAGGCCGTAATCTGCCGGCCTTTATTCCACTGCGTCACGTCGTGGTCGCCTTTCATGTAGGAAATATCGCCGAGCAGGGCATAGCTGCCGCGGTCAAAGCGCGCGTAGAGCGATGCGCCGTAGTAGTCCGCATCATTCCGCGTGGTGGCGAAACCATTGGCCCCGCTTACATTGCCGTCCGCATAGGAAAGAGCGATACCGGCCACGGTGCCGCCGTTCTTATACAGATCCGCGCCGGCTACCACGCCGTTGTACTGCGCGTCGTAATTCGCACCGAAGGAGAGGCCGTTCACATTTTCCTTATTGTGGAACCCGTACGCCCACACGTCCTTGTCGTTGCGGTTCATGAGGTGACCCGCCACGGCGTCATTGAAAATATTCGCCGCGGTGTACGTGCCGTGCTCCACGCCCGCCATAGCGGAGAGTCCGTCCGCGCTGTTCAGTGCTTCCACCGCGTGCCCGCCGTCTATGAGCGCCTTCACAGAATCATCGCCTTCGTTCCCGGTCGCATAGAGTGCGACATTGGTCAGGAGAGAACCAGAGAGCAGCTGTGCCGCGTCTTCCTTAGAAACAGTACCGGCCGCAAGAACGCCGTTTTCATCCGAATAGAACTGCTAAAGCACATTGTCCGTAATGATCTTATCTGCCGCCGCAGTGCTTACGTCTGCACTATCGGAGAAATTCAGTTTAGTCCCGACTTTCACGTTGCCAATGTCCAGATTCCCATTCACTGCCACCTTTCCAACCTCTTTGTCATCTTCTTTCGTGGTAATAAACGCCTGTGCATCATTAGTCAGGTACTGGCTATCCACATGAGTAATCGTATTTTCTGCAAATGTCGTGGTAGCTCCGTCTGTTACCTTCACATAACCATCGACATATACATCTGTCTTTTTTGTCCCGTCACCAAGAGTAAGACTCCCCTTACTGCCGGAAATATCCGCTGAATATCCATTATTGCTGCCGCGCAGAATGATAGCCCCGCCATCCTCATTTGTTTTCAGATTAAGACTTCCGTCTTGCACGATAACAGCCGTTTTCCTCTCACCAGTTGATTCCACAGTAACATTCTGCCCCGTAACAGTACCTTGCATAGCCACTTCATCGTTGCCAAGCCCCTCATCAGAAGCTCCATTCGGTGCAATATAAATACCAGCAAGACTCCCTTTTAAATTAACATCTCCATTGCCGGAAGATATATCAAATGTAGCAGATGCCGCGTCTTTTCACCATAATAATATAGTGGCTTCAGAGTTAGAGGTAATGTCTACTCCATTAGCACCATGAATAGTTGCACTTGCGTCGCCAGCATCCCCCCCTTTCTGCCGACGAATCATAAATATATAAACCGAAACCATTTTGTAAATGGATGTTAACTTTATTACCCGCCTCAATTTTTACTGCCGCAGATCCGGAATTTGAAGCGTTTGCTCCCGCCGTAACTGCAAGAAGTTTTGCATCAATGACCACATCTTTTTGCGCATGGATATCAACAGAGCCCCCTTCGTTACACTGTGCCATAATCCCCTGATGATCCGTATATACTTTTAAATTGCCAACGTCAATCTTAATCTGTCCATCACGACCATAAATCGCTGTACCGCCATCAGCACGGACAATCCCCTGAGAATTATCGGGGCTCGATCCATTAGTAATAGAGAGGGAATGTTCTTTATCCCCTGCACCAGTCAGCTTTACGCCATCAATACTTCTTGTGGTTTCGTAATCAATATCATTTTCTACCGTGGTATCTATAGTAGGAAAGCTCTCTGCGGCTGACGCCCCCCTCTGCGAAGCTTACCGCAATCCACGCGGCGAGGCAAATTTTCATCTGTTTTTTCATGCAAATTCCCCCTCTTTTTACAGTCTCTTTTCTCTGGGGCAGTTCATTAGACCGGGGGCCGTAAAGTTTTAACGGTGAGTTATAAACGGAGAAAAGTATTTGTGGAGAACAGTTTGAAATCGGAAAAATATTATGTAAAACGTATTGGGAAAAATTGAGTTATGTAGTTTAAGTGGAAGAGCCTGCCTAAATCATGTCGGCCCATGGTTTAATACAATACATAATCAGGTCCCGTGAAGATTACGTAGAAGCGAACCGAAGGAAAAGAATGTCTAAAGGAAACGAAATGGGCGATACGTCTGAATCAGAAATATTTGACCCGTTTACGGGTAAAAGTAATAAGAATGCAAGTGGCAGGATGATAGGCGCGGGGACGCGTAGCCAGTAATCAAGGCCTTACAGGCCGCATATGCAGAACCACGGGATAAACTGGTGGGGGCCTTTTTATTTCCATACAATGTTGCGGAAAAAGCGATACTCTTTCCACCATTCCTGTATGGTTTCCCACCTCATGAGGAAGATAAGGAGGATAATGGCACCGCCCCCAAACCAGACCGGGTTTGTATGAGGGAATCGATTTGTGAACTCCAACATCCCCACAGAGAAAAACACCAAAAACATCATCATTAAAGTATAGACATCACATACGTGATAAATGAAGCTGGCAATCATCCTGAAAAGGCTAAAATATACCGTTATGACTATTCCAAGATATGGCATCCCAATGAAAATAAGGACTGCAACGGTTCCAAGAAATCCGCCAATGCCGCCCACAGTGTGCAAATACCTCAGTACTCCCCCGATTGCATCCGCTCCAAAGATAATAGGGGTTACGACGACAAATGTGAAAAAGCCACTGGCAAAACTTAAGAGATCATCAAGCCCCTTTGGAGATAAAATGTACATCAGCATACCGCTGATGAGGGGATACCCTACCCCTATTATTTTTACAATCCGGTCCATGGCACTACGATTGTCTGCACGACTTTTTTCATTTTCTGCGGCCTGTCTCGCCGCGTCGTTCAGCCTCACAATCTGTTCGCTCTTTTGCTGAATTTCCTTCGTTTGCTCGGCTGTCAAAGATAGCAGCGTCGATATTTCGCCCTCCATTTGGGTGATCCGCTCTGCTGACTCTTGCACCTGCAAGAGCAGAGCGGAGTATTTCTGCTGTATCTCTATCAGCTTTGCTTCCAGCCCAACCTCCGTTTCCGTCTGCACTTTCAATGTAATATTCTCGCCTGTTAGATTCTTGATCTCCTTCGCAGGCGCGTCCATCATTTCTTCTAAACTGGACACGGAGCCGTTCAGTTGCGTTTCGTTCCCTCTCGTGTTGCGCAATTTCATAGTCAAGTATCTCCTTATCAAAGCCAATTTTGAAATATTGTTCCACCTGGTTGCTCCGGACTTTGTATTTCTCTTCCACGGCGTTTTCCCTTGTCTCCTGCACTTCCGCTCCAGCTCAATCGCTGATGCAATAGTGCCAATCACAAGAACTGGGGCGGTTTTCTTTTGCCACTTTTCCACATGTTTCTTTTTTTGACGAAGAACTCATTTATTATATCGTCTTATTACATAATACAACAATTATCCGATGGCAGCAGAAGCAACTTTGATAGAATTAGATTGTGAAGTTCAGAGTATTGAGGTTTGTGGCCAGGCAGCTTATGAAATGTCTGTCACAACTCGGCGGAGAAAAAATAATGAAGAATGTCAGATGGAAGAGGTATCTTCTAAAAAATGAAAATACGCCGCTTCTCCAATTTGATTTCCATCCAGATGATGAAAGTAGAAATGGGGAAGGCGAAAAACGAAACTATGGAAATCTAGACTGCCCCCATGAATTCGAGACAGTAGATGAAGCCTCCCTAATATAGGAAAATGAAAATACATCAAAAAAGGGGGTACTATGACTAAAAGAAAATACACAAACATGCAGGCCCTCGAGTCACAAATCCTTACCATGAAAGAACAGGGCATGACCAACCGGGAAATTGCGGAAGCACTTGGTCTTGAACGTTCGCAAATTCATAACTGGATTGCCCGCCGCAATTGGGCTCAGCGAAGCCTGGCTCAAGGCATCGTCCCCAACCCCTGCGGCAGAAAGAAAACGTCTGAACTGGAACGGCTCCGCATGGAGAATGAAGTGCTCCGGACTTTTCTGAAAGCAGTAGAAAAGATGTGAGGCCGTCTGTTAAATTCCAGATTATCCTTCATTACCACGGGAAATATTCCGTTTCCCTTCTGGCTTCCCTGCTCGGTGTCTCCCGCAGCGGCTATTATCATTTTCTCAAACTCATTCTGAAAAAAGATTCAAATCGTTTCCTTGTTTCCTTAATTCGCAAACAGCAGAAGAAATGCAACCAAACGTATGGCTACCGCCGTATGTGGATTTGGTTAAAAGGAAAACAAATCTACCGAAATCCCAAGACGGTCCTTCGGATCATATACAAGTATGGGCTCCTCTCGAAAATTCGAAGACGCAGACAATGGAAGCAAATATCCGAATAGCAAAACAAGTATGAGAACCTGCTAAACCGCCAATTCCATGCAGAGTCACCGAATCAGAAATGGGTCACAGATATCTCATACATCCAAACCAAACGGGGCACTTTATATCTCTGTATCATCCGGGACCTGTATGACCGCAGCATCGTGAGATACCGCAAAGGAACAACGCAGACAACGCGTCTAGTCATAGACACCGTGCGGGATGCCGTGAAAAAGAGCCGGAAAGCAAAGAAGACATTTCTCTGCCTACATAGCGATTAGAGCGAGCAATACACATCGGATGCCTATGCCAAAGTATTACAAGAATATGGAATTACCCCATATATGTCACGAATAGGAAACTGCTTCGACAATGCGATGGCAGAGAATTTCTTCTTCATATTAAAGGTAGAGTACCTGTACAGGAAGAAACTGGAAAACCTTATGGAAGCCAGAGATATGATAGAGAGATACATCCGATTTTACAACAACGAGCGAATACAATAAAAAATAGAAAAGACGCCGCGGCCGCAGCTCTCTCCGGCGCGCAAAAAAACTCCGCGAACACATGCGGAGTCTTTTTTTATGTTATCGGCTCACCCAGAGGCTGCCTTTCATCGTGAAGCGCCATGGGAAATCTTTCCCATACGCCGCGTAGTCGATGTTTTTCCGTTTCGACGTTTCTACTTCGCAGGGCGCGCCGCTTTCCACATAGAGGGGGCCGGCTGCGAGGTCCGCGCCGTAGAGGGAGCGGTCGATGGCCATGGCGAGGCAGAGCCGGCCCGGGCCGCAGGTGAGAGCTGTGCCTTTCGCCTTTCCTCTCCGTTTCTGTATGAGCGCCCGCCCTTCCACGGGCTCGCCCGCCCGGAGGAGGACGCACCCCGGCGTGCCGTCTGCGCCGCAGCTGATATTGAAGCAGCAGTACATGCCGTAGATGAGGTACACGTAGGCGTGGCCCGGCGGCCCGAAGAGGACCTCCGTACGCGCCGTGCGCCCTTTGTACGCATGCGCGCCGTCGTCGGGCTTCCCTTCCCACCAGCCGCCGTACGCTTCGGTCTCGGTGATGCGCACCGCCGCGCGCCCTTCCGGCGTATCGTGCACGAGGACCGCTCCCACGAGGCGGCGGGCGACGGCGACGGGATCGCCCGCGTAGTCGTCTCTCCCCCACCTCACCGGACGCGCACCTCCGCTCCGAGAGGCAGCCGGTCGGAAGGCCGGGCCACCACGCGGTCCCCGTCCTCGAGGCCGCCGATGACGAGTTTATCCTCTCCCATGCTGCCCGCCACGGTGACGGTGCGCACGTCGATGAGATTGTCCGCGTTCACGATTTCCACCATGTCGTCCTTCACGAAAGCGGTCCCGGGAATGACGTACCCTTCTACGCTCTGCCCGCTGTCGATGCGCACGGTGTAGGACGCGCCGATTTCCATCGCGCCGTCCGGATTGTCCGCCTGCACTTTGTACACCGTGTAGGGATCGCCCCCGGGATTCGGCTGGGGCTTGAGCTCGCCGTACCGCGGGCCTTCGCCGTCCCTCTCGAAGGTGACGGTGAGGGTCTTTTTCTCTTTGGCCTTCTGCAGGATCGGGTCCATGGCGGAGGGAATCTGGAGGCTCGCGATGACCGGGCTGTCTTCGCGGATGACGAGGGCGGTCTGCCCCGCGGCGGCGGTTTTCGTCTCCGCCACGTAATTCCGGGCGATGATGCCGCTGATGGGAGCGCGGACGGTGCAGTTCGCGATGGACTGCTCCACCGCCTGCATGGCGATGCGGGACGCTTCGTCCGCCGCCGGGGCGCGGCTCTGCGCGGGCACGCCCCGGCGCGCGCGGAGCCGGTCATATTCCGCGCGGGTGATGATGCCCTGCCGGAGCAGGGACGCTTCCACGCTGTCGTCCGGAGCCGGCGCGGCCGCTGCGGCGGCCCCCATGCGTCCCGCGAGGTCCGCGCGCTGCGCTTCATAGGCGCTGCTGTCGATCTGAAAGAGGAGCTGCCCCGCCTCTACGGCCGTGCCGATGTCGGGGATATCGGAAATGATGGGGCCGGACACCTGCGGCGTCACCGCCAGCGTGTGCAGCGCTTCCACGCGGACGTCCGCCTCGTAGACAAAAGGGGCCATCTGCTTTTTCACGCGCACCACGTCCACGGAAGGCGCGGCGCAGCCGCCGAGAGAAAGCGCCAGCGCGCCGGCGCAGCACAGGAAGAAGAAGCGCCGCATCATGTCCCCTGCGCGAGATCGGCGGCGACGGTCTCTGCGAGCGCATCCAGCGCCGCTTCCTCCTTCGGCCCCGGCGCGGAGAGGATATGCACAGGCTCGGCGAGGAGCGCGCACCCCTTCCATCCGGAGACGAAGTCCTTCATCACTTTCCCCGCCACGTTCGGCGCCCAGGACGAATTGCCCAGGAGCGCTATCCGGCGGTTCTGCACGAGATGGTCCCCCAGATCGGTGAGGAAATTCCGCATGAGGGGATAGAGCCCCATATTGTACGTGGTGGAAGCGAAGACGAGGTGCGAGTAGGCGAGCACGTCCGCCGCGGCGTAGGCTTCGTCGGTCTTGCACAGGTCCGTCACTTTCACGTCCGCGACGCCGAGGGCGCGGAGCTTCCACGCGAGGCGCTGCGCCGCGGTGGCGGTGTGGCCGTACACGGACGTATAGAAGACGGCGGCTCCCCGCCGTTCCGGCTCCCACCGGGCCCACTGCGCCGTTTTTCCGAGGATGAAATCCCTGTCGCGCTCCGTGCGGAAGACCGGCCCGTGAAGGGGCGCGATGACGTCTACCGGCACGGAAGACACTTTTTTCATGGCGGCGAGCACCTGCGGGCCGTACTTGGAGACGATGCACGCGTAGTACCGCCGCGCTTCGTCCGCGTAGTCCCGCTCATAGTCCCCGTCGTCTGCAAAGGCGCTCCCCTGCAGCACGCCGAAGCATCCGAAGGCGTCCGCGCTGAAAAGGACGCGGTCCGTCTCGTCGTAAGTGAAGGTCACCTCCGGCCAGTGCACCATGGGCGCGGTGAAGAAGCGGAGCGTGCGCCGCCCGAGAGAGAGCGTCATCTTCTCTCCGGTCGCAAGGTAGCGCTCCTTCATGGGCCGGTGGAAAAACTGCTCAAACATGCGGAGCGCCTGCGCGCTCCCGCAGAGCTTTGCCGTAGGATAGCGCTCGGCCAGCGTGAGGAGGGAGCTGCTGTGGTCCGGCTCCATGTGATTCACGATGATATAGTCCAGCGGGCGGCCATGGAGAAGATGCTCCACGCTCTCGAGGAAATCATCCATCACAAGGGCGTCCACCGTGTCCACCACGGCGGTCTTCTCGTCGTCGATGAAATACGCGTTGTATGACACGCCCTTCGGGACAGGGATGATGTTTTCAAAACGGTTCGTCACGAAATCGTTGACGCCCACCCAGTAAATGCCTTCGGCAATCGGCTGTACGCAGTACATCTTGCAGGCCTCCTTTATGAAACGGGGAAGCGCGCTTCCCGGAAATTCTGCTTCATTGTATTTCAATCGCCCGGCCATTTCAAGAACGGCAGCAAAAAAGCAGCCCGCAGGCTGCCTTGCGTTCAGCGCAGAATGGACTGCAGGAAAGACCGGGTGCGCTCGCTCTTCGGATGCTCGAAGATTTCGTCGCTCGTGCCTTCCTCTTCGATGCGCCCGTCCACCATGAAGAGCACCTTGTCCGACACGGACTTGGCGAAAGCCATCTCGTGCGTGACGATGATCATGGTCATCTTTTCGTCCGCCAGCTGGTGGATGGTCTTCAGCACCTCCCCGGTGAGCTCCGGGTCAAGGGCGGACGTCGGCTCGTCGAAGAGCATGATGTCCGGGTTCATGGTGAGCGCCCGGGCGATGGCCACGCGCTGCTTCTGCCCGCCCGAGAGACTTCCCGGGTAGACGTCCCGCTTCTCCCAGAGCCCCACCTTCCGGAGGAGCCTCTCCGCCGTGGGCAGCACGTCCTCCCGCTTCATTTTCTTCACGTAAACCGGCGCGGCGAGCAGATTGTCCAGCACGGTCATATGCGGGAACAGATTGAACGACTGGAAGACCATGCCCATCTTGGCGAGAATTTTCCGGGCCTCCGCGTCCTTCGCGTAGACCACCCGGCCGTTTTCCTCATGGACGAGGCAGTCCCCCTCCACATAGATCGCGCCGCCCTGGATGGTCTCCAGATTGTTCAGGCACCGGAGGAACGTGGACTTCCCCGCGCCGGAAGGGCCGATGATGGAGACCACTTCCCCCTTTTCCACGGACAGGCTCACGCCGTGAAGGATTTCCTGATTTCCAAACGATTTCCGGATATTCTGCATCTCAATAAAAGCCATCGGGATTCACCTCAATCTTCATACACGGCGTACCGTTTTTCCAGCCAGCTGAGCGCCCGGGTGAGCACGAAGGTGCACACCAGATAGAACACCGCCGCCACGACGAACGCCGTGGTATCGAAGTCGCGCTGCACGATGGAGCGGGTCACGCGCATGAGGTCGTTCATGGCGAGGACATACACGAGCGACGTGTCCTTGAGGAGCGTGATGGTCTCGTTCCCGAGCGGCGGGATGACGCGCTTCACCACCTGCGGCAGCACGATGTGCCACATGGTCTGCCGGTACGTGAAGCCCAGGACCTTGGCCCCTTCGTACTGACCGCGGCTGATGGACTGGATGCCCCCGCGGAAAATCTCCGCGAAGTACGCCGCGTAATTGGCCACGAAGGCGATGATGGCCGCCGAGAAATCATCGATCTGGATGGCGATGCCCGGAATCATGGGCAGGCCGTAATAAATGAAGAGGATCTGGAGCATGAGCGGCGTGCCCCGCATGATGTAGATATAAAACTCCGCGACGCGCCGCACGAGGCCGAGCCGGGAGAGGCGCACCAGCGAGAGCAGCACGCCGCACGGAAGAGACAGAATGTAGACGATGATGAAAATCTGCGCCGACACGCCGAGCCCTTCCACCATGTTCGGCAGAATGCCGGTGATGTAATCGACCATGGAAACCTTCTTTCCTGAAAACGCGGAAGAGACAGGCCCGGGCCTGCCTTTTCCTCTTATGCCTTTATAAAATCCGCCGGGCTTACTGCGGCTTCACCGAGAGGTCCGTGCCGAACCACTTCTCGGAAATCTTCGTCGCTTCGCCGCTTTCTTCCACCTTCCGGAAGCCTTCGTTCAGGAGGTTCACCAGCGCCGCGTCGCCCTTCTTCACGCCCACGGCGTACACTTCGTTCGCCACCACGCCGGGCAGCACGCGGAACGCGCCGGGCTTCTTCTGCATGTAGTAATTGATGAGCACGCTGTCTCCGAGGACGGCGTCAGCGCGGCCCGATTCGAGATCCATGAAGCACGACGTGAAGTCCGGATAGAGCTTCCACACGGCGAAGGAGTCCCGCACCTCCGGCTGCTTGTCCATGGCGCTCTGGCTCGTGGAGCCCTCCTGCGCGCACACCTTGCGGCCCGCGAGCTGTTTTGCGTCGGTGATGTCCGAATCGTTCATCACCACGAAGACCTGCTTGTTATTCAGATACGGGTCCGTGTAGTCCAGCACCTTCTTCCGCTCTTCCGTCACGGTGAGGCCGTTCCAGATGACGTTGATGCGGCCCGAAGCGATCTCCGACTCCTTGCTCGCCCAGTCGATGGGCTTGAATTCGATCGGCACGCCGATCTCCTTCGACACCGCCGCGGCCATATCCACGTCGAAGCCCACGATCTTGCCGTCCTCGTCGCGGAATCCCATGGGTGCGAACGTGTCGTCCAGCCCCGCCACGATTTTTTCCGGCTTCTGCGGCGCGTCCGCCGCCTTCTTTTCCGAGCCGCCGCATCCGGCGATAAGTCCTGCTGCGCACGCGGCGAGCACGCCTGCGGCGATGGCTTTTTTCCAGTTCATGTGTCTCTCTCCTTTATGCGGTCAGATGGTGATATCCTGACCGAACCACTTCATGGAAATCTCCGTGGACGTACCGTCCGCTTTCATTTCCTCCAGCGTCTTGTCCAGGCGCTTCTTGAATTCCTCGTTGTCCTTCGCGATGCCCACGCCCACCGGCTGGCGGTTGTACCCCGCGTCCACCACGCGGAAGCCCGCGTCGTTCTGCTTGTTGTAATAGAGAGCCACCACCTGCGACACAATCATCGCGTCGATGCGGCCGATTTTCAGATCCATGAAGCCCGACACATTGTCCGGGTAGAGCTTCAGCTCCTTGAACGACGCCTTCACGTCCGGCTCGCTGTTGATGGCGTCGAGGCCGGTGGAGCCTTCCTGCGTGGCCACCACCTTGCCCGCCAGATCCGCTTTAGACTGGATGGGCGATTCGTCCTTCACGAGGATGATCTGCACGGAATTTTCATACGGACGGGAGAAGAGCATATTCTTCTGGCGCTCCGGCAGGATGGTGAGGCCGCTCCAGATGGCGTCGATCTTGTGGCTGCGGAGCTCCGTCTCCTTGCTGGACCAGTCGATCTGCTTGAATTCGATGTCGCTGCCCATGCGCTTCGCCGCTTCCTTCGCCATATCGATGTCGAAGCCCACCAGATTGCCGTCCTTGTCCTTGAACCCGAAGGGCGGGAAATTATCGTCCAGTCCGATGATGATCTTCTGGTCCGCTCCCTTCTGCGCGGACGCCGCCTTGTCTCCGCCGCCGCATCCGGCCACCAGCCCCGCCGCAGCGGCGAGCACCGCGCCGGCGAGCAGCAGTTTTTTCCATTTCATACGCTGTCCCCCGCTTTCGCTTTCTTCATTTCTTTATTTGAGTAAAGAACTGGTATGACGCTATCCTACACTATCCGCCCCGCCTTGTCAATACTTTGCTCAAATAAAGAAATAAAAATTCCTCCTCCGCCGCCCCGTTTCCGCCGTCTCTGCAAAGCATCATGCAAAAAGCAGGAGAAAAATGCCCATTACATCTCTCCCCTACTATTACCATTAAGTCAAAACCGCAATATTAACTTCAAAAAGGGATTCATTCAATAGTCAATCACACGGTTGCGCATACGACTACAGTTTATATTTCCCATTCAGGAAATCCTGATAACGATTGCAAATCGCCTGCACATCGCTGCCAAATTCAATTTGTTTCCCCTTGTTCAGCCAGAGAATTTTGTTGCACATCTCCCGCACCTGCTGCAACGAGTGCGATACCAGAATTGTAGTCGCTCCGCCATGAATGATCTCCTTCATCTTGGCCTCACTCTTTTTGCGAAAAGCGCCGTCCCCTACAGACAATACTTCATCCAGAATCAATATATCCGGGCGAACCAGACTGGCAATGGAAAAGGCTAGTCGACTCTTCATCCCGGAAGACAACTGTTTGAAAGGACGATTCTCAAACTCTTTCAGTTCGGCGAAATCAATAATCTGCTCATAAGTCTCATTCATGAACTTGCGCGTATACCCCAACATAGCCCCACGCAAGTACGTATTTTCTTTGACCGTCAGGTCCCCGTCAAAACCGCTGCCAAGCTCCAGAAGAGCGGCGACGGTTCCCGCTCTGCGCACCCATCCCTCGGATGGTTCCATGATCCCGGAAATCACCTTGAGCAGCGTCGATTTCCCTGCTCCATTTGTTCCAATGATTCCCAGCATATCCCCCTTTTCCAGAGAAAAACTGATATGCCGGTCTGCCCAGAACTCCACCACATGATACTGATGTTTGACCCGCCGAAGCACGTATTCCTTTAAGCCGATATCCTTGAAGTCTCCCGTCTTGTATCGGATAGACACATCATGCACTTCCAGAATGCTCATGACATCCCTCCGTCATACATAATACAGGAACCGCGTATTGTACTTTTTGTACATCCAGCATCCCAGTCCAAACACAATAACCACATCAGCCAGCATCAGCAGATGGAACCATACCGGCGGAATAGACGTTTCAATCACGATCAAACGGAAATACCGGATAAAAAGATACACAGGATTCAGTAAGAAAACATGCTGCACCCATAATGGAAAACTGTCAATGGTATAGAAAATAGCAGACATATACATGAGAAGCTGAGTAAAAACACTCCACAAATACTGAATATCTCTAAAAAAAACAAATAAAGCAGAAAGAATTAGTCCCACCCCCACATTGAACAACACAAGGCACGCCACCGGATAAAGCAGGAAAATAACACGCCAGGTAAATGTAATGCCATCCAAGAAGCAGAAAAGCACAAATATAATCATGGTTAACCCAAAATTGATCAACGTCTGTACGTTCTTGGAAAACAGAAACAAATATTTCGGCACATTGACTTTAGTGAAAATACCGGCATTTCCCATTAACGCCGTCATTCCCTGAGAGGTAGATTCACTGAAGTAAGAAAAAATCAGGTTACCACAAAACAGATAGGTCGCATAATGCTCCATCCCCCGCCCAAAAAAATGGCTGAAAACCAAGTACATGACAAGAAGCATCAACAATGGTGCCAAAATACTCCAAGCCATCCCCAATATGGTCCGCTTGTATTTTTTCTTAAAATCCCGCTTCACCAATTCCTCAAAGAGAAACTGATAGCGTAAATATCGATTTCCCATAACCCCTCTCTAAATAAAGTCAAAACTCTTTTCTTTCTGGTATAGGACTTTTAGGCGGAAGCACAATCCAATCTCCCATCCGTCGCTCAAACTCTCTTGGCATGGCTCTTTCTGTTCCTGAGGAAGATGTAAACGTCATTTCCCCAAAATAAATATGGTCATGTACATAATAAAAATCCACTCGAACATGTGCAAACCCTTTTGATAGCTTTTCTGCCATTTCAACCATCTTATCAAGTTTTGAAGGTTTAGGAATTTCGTGTTCTGCTGTTGGCCATGTCATGGTCACATTCATACGCTCCCAATTCAGCGTAAACAATGTACGGTGGTGGCTAGTGAAGCGGTCCGTATCTACCCAAATGAATTTTGCGTGCCCATTGAAGCACATCACTTTGTAATCATAAACTTGTTCAAATTCTTCAATATATTTCTCTGCAATAATTTTGGGAGGAATATTCATATACTGTAATTCAAACCCAAATTGAAAAGCAAAATTTTTATGCATCCAAACATCAAATTTTTTCCTCGCATCCTCTTTATCAAACTTACTTTTATCTTTCACAATATAATTCCATCCACTCCCATGATTTGCCTTTAAGACAAACTGATCGGGCAATTTATCAAAATCAATTTCATCGAAACTATTCCAGACCCCCAATAAAGGTACCAGATACTGCTCCCCAATTTTCTCCTTGACCCAATCACGTACCAGATACTTATCTGCCAGACGCGTTTTTAAAGGAGTACTATCATAAAGTTTTAACCATTGTATTTTTTCATTAAAAGTCTGCGGATTATCCAAATCAAGCGAAGATTTCGTAATCCGCTCATACCAAAGTTTTAACTCTTCCGCATACTTGTCCGAGGATAAACTTGCATAATAATTATAATCGCGTTTTTTTGTTTTTGTCGGCTGTTTTTCCATTTGCTGAAATTGATCATCTTGATCCGCACCAATACCCTTATTTACCTTCAAATGAGCGAAAATACGCTTCATCGTATAATTAAACCCATGTTCCCTATAGCAGTAGATCATCCCGCGAAACATTCGTGGCCCCCAAGTAATAATATGTCCAATTCTATATGTTTTTGAAGAATGAATGTTCTTAATTTCTGTGGAAAGTTCACGAATTTGTCCTTCTTGAATTTTCAATCTTTGTACCAAGGAAGGGGCTCCGTCTAAAAAATTTTCCTCATTTACAAATTCATCATTATTAATAATAAATACATCAAACATCATCTGAACAAATTGATTTTCAAAATAAATACTGCTTTTTTCCTGTTGAGAAATTTTCGAAAATCTATTTTTGCAGACAGTTCTCATAATCATAAAGGTCCGCCATATTTCTTTACTTTTTTTAGCATCATAATTTGTTGAAAGCCCATACTTCAACATTTCTAACATACAAGTAAAATAGCCGATAACATTTTTCCTAGACACTGGACTGGTCATAGTAGAATTTGCTCGTATTCTTCTATGATAAAAACGCCGTTCAATATGAGATACCCTTTTAGCATTCATCAAAATATTAAAGCAAAATAAATCATCTTCATGAATAATTCCTTCATAAAAATAGATTGCATGTCTTTTCAAAAAAATAGAAGATATCAAAAATAAACAGGGACTAACAATATAATTATTATCATCATGTGTTATTTTAGAAAATGTTATACCATCATAGATCTCTGAATATTGCCGTCTTTTAAAATCCTTCTGCCCATTGCAAAATTTTTTTTCTTCTTCATAAAATTTAGTAGCATCAAAAAAAAGCACCTCTAAATTTCTTTTTTCGCATTCATTATAGATCGTTTCTAATGTGTCTTTTTCTATCCAATCATCACTATCAATCATGTATATATATTTCCCTGTTGCCATTTTTATCCCTTTATTTCTGGCAACAGCTTGTCCCTGATTTTTTTGAGTAACAATTTTGAACCTCGTATCCTTTTCTGCATATTTAGAAATAATACTAAAAGAGTTATCGGTAGAACCATCATTTACACAAATGATTTCGATATTTTTTAAAGTTTGATTCACAACACTGTCCAGGCACTCTGACAAATACTTATCTGTATTATATACAGGAATAATAACAGAGACTAACGGGCTCTCTCTTGTAATTTCGACAGATTTATCGGGAGAATACAACCGAGTTGATTCTTTCTTGTAATCAGTATCTTTACTCTTCATGTCAAGAATTGCCTCCGTTTCTAAATCTTTCATTTTTGAAGAATACTAGTAATTTTTTATATTTAAGAATTTAGCTTTGCTATAAGTCTTTTTATTTTAGCTATCAGTGAGTAATCCTTTGCATTCTTATCGGCCAATTTCAGCTTATAGTAAATATTCTTATACTGAAAGTTTTCAATAAATTCTGCGCCAACATCCTCTTCTGAAAAAGTTGCAAGAAAATCCGCTAATTGTTCGTTTATTTTTTTTGAGTTTTTTGCATTTGAACAAAGCCGATTATACCAGCCAAATACTGCCGATAACTCTCTTCGTAAAATAATTCGTGAGAATTTTTGAGGAAGATTTTCACAAATTTCTTTAACTATATTATATGATTTAAGTTGATCATCATAATGATTTGATCTTACACTTATTAAAGAATTTTTCTGTCCCACGCGATAATATGATACATAAATATCTGATAGTATCATTCTTTTGGCATGAATAAAGCAATTTATAAAAAAAGAATGATCATTAACACACCTTAAAGAGTTAAATCGTATTTTATGATTATCTAGAAAAGATCTTAAATATAGACCATTCCACGGAACATCTGCTATTCCCACTATATTTTCTTGCTCGCTAAAAAAAGAAACAACTTTATTGCGATAATTTGCTTTTACTTGCTTGCTTTGTGAGTAACTATCTTCATAAATTCTTCCGCTTTTATCATCTAAATAATAAAATTTGCCTTTAACAATTTCCGCTAAGTTTCGCTCTGCAATATTATACATTTTTTCCAAAGCATCATTAATGTATATGTCATCAGAATCCAAAAAAGCTATATACTTCCCATTTGCATATTTAAGTCCATGATTACGTGCCACACCAGCATATTGATTCTTTTGCGTTAGAATTATAATTCTCGAATCTTTCTCTTGATGTTTTTTTAAAACATTAAGTGATCCATCTGTTGAACCGTCATCAACGCAAATAATCTCTATATCCCTCAGTGTCTGGTTAGTTACACTATTCAAACACTGAGGAAGAAATTTTTCCGCATTAAATACAGGAATAATTACAGATATTTTAGGGTTATTCATTTTAAACATCCTCTTAGGTCATAATTTGAAAACTAAAACTCTACGCGCTCTTATAAAAGTTCAGCCAGTAATAAAGTTTCTCCCGTTATACTTCTATAGGTAGGCTTATGAATACTAAACCGATATCCTACATCCCAGCTCTCCAAAAGTGGTTTCAACTCAAAGAAGTCATGTGCATTATGATAAATACTTAAAAGCAGAATAGGCTTTTGAGTACAAATTGTATGCTTTGCGCCCTCCAAAAAATATGGTTCTCCACCTTCTATATCTACCTTAATTAAGCCGATATCCATCGGATGCTCTGCTATATAATCATCCAAAGTCCGCACTGGAACAGTAATATCCTCTTTATAATTCATTCCTCTTCGCTCAATAGCTGTAGATCCGCTCCCGCAGACATGCATGGTTAATGTTCCTTTTTCTGCTCCCAGTGCCACATTTTCAGCTATCACGTTCGGCACATGATTCAATGCAATTGTCTGTTTCAACAATTCAAAATTTTCTGGTACGGATTCAAAGGTATAAATGTAAGAAGGCGATAATTCCGAAAAAACTAGCACGGAGTCACCTATGAATCCGCCCACATCTACGATAACTTTCCCTTTTACCTTATTTAGAGTTTTTAGTTGAGAAAGGCCATGCTTGTAATAAAACACACTGGACTCAAAATGATTAACAGGAAGTAGATAGTTTTTATATGCATATAAATGGTCGGAAACCTCCATTATTTCCGAAGTAAAATTTTCTTTTAAAAGCCGGAGTTCTTCTTGCTCTTTACGGGTAAAAAAATCAAATTGCTTTTGATCTTTCGTCAGATACTGTTTTTGACGCATCAGAATCCGGATAATCGCTTCCACGCTGTCCCCATCCATACCAGATATGAGTTTAGTAAATTTTTCCGGGAAATCAGGCTGTTCAGTGACATTTCCCCAATTTTTGCGGACAATTGTACGTTCAAACTCATTATTCCAATATATAGGTTTATTCGGAACTATCGCTTCATTAACGTGCGCTATCTCTTGTCTGAGAAAAACCAATTCCTTTGCCTGCATATCAAGCATTTGTTGAAGCTGGGTCGTTTTTTGCGCATTGTTTTCCGCTATTGCTAAAATTCGTGCTACTTCACGGTTAAACGCATGAACTGGAGGGGGGAGAATGTGCTTCAGGGCATCTTTAATTACACTCATTGTCTATGTCCTTTCTTCATAATTCGTGAAACTGTGTATTGCCAGCCGTGTTCACGCAGGCATTGAAGTGCTCGCACAGGCATAGCTGGTCGCCCATGTGGCGGTTTTTCATTATACCGAATCTGATAGTAAAGATCTGCATAGGGAAAAGCACACAGAAATCGCTCTCCTACATCTCGTTCCTCAAAGGAAAGCAGGAAATTTTTGAGTTCTTCGTCCATCTTATCAGACGCATTTCTCTGTATCTTTAATCTTTCATACCAACCGAATATACTTGTGAGTTCCTGTTGTAAAATGATTTGCCGAAGCTTTGGAGAAATGTCCTTGCAAAATTCCCGCACGATGAAGTAGGACGCTATATTACAGGAGAAATGCTGCGCTTTTTTACCAATGAAAGAATCTTCCTGACCAATATGATAGCACGCAACTTCTGTATCCACGACCATTATACGCTTTGCATGAATCAGACAATCAATATAAAAAGAATGATCGTTGACACATTGCAACGCGTTGAATTGAATATGATGTTGCTTCAAGAATGCTCTTCGGTAAAGCCCGTTCCACGGGACATCCGATACCCCCAAGAGCTGAAACGGATGCTTGCGAAATTGTATCACTCTTCCCCGATTCGGCCATTTTATTGAGTTGTTGTGGGAATACTGGGGCCTAGTCACTTCTCTGTTCTGAACATTCACACAGCAAAAGCTCCCCTTCACCATATCCAACTGGTTTCCCTCGGCATGTTTGTACAAAGCGCTAAGAGCGCCGGGAAGATAACAGTCATCCGCATCCAGAAATGCAACATATTTTCCCTTTGCCTGTGCCATTCCTCGATTTCTCGCCGTCCCGGCGAATTGATTTTTCTGTGTCAAAACGGTAATTCGAGAATCTGTTTGTGCCAGTTTTTCGAGAATTTCTAAGCTTCTATCTGTAGACCCATCGTCAACACAAATGATTTCCAACGCAGGTATATCCTGCTGGCTTTGTATTGAACGAAGAGCCCTCGCAATGGTTGCCTCGCTATTATATACAGGCATTACGACGCTGATTTTCGGTAACATTGTTCCTCTCATTCAAAAGGCACTCTTTCCAACTATGGTTTTCCATTTAGGCAAAACATATTGGTAAACATTCCAGGCATATCCGATAAAATAGCTTTTTACTTTTTCCTTCATTGCAAAATCAGTCCCTTTGAAATGATTTTTGCACAAGCCCTTCATCTCATTACGAATTTCTTCGACTAAAGTATGTTGTGATTTTCCCAAATGATTGCATACAATCTTTGAACAAATATCCAAATTATTTCGCAACTTAGAATTTCTGCAAAAAACTGCTATATCTCTTTGTGTAAAAAATTTTTCTTCCGCAAATTGAAACATCTTACGTACACTAATCAATCTATCATCATATACAGCCATATGGCTAGAACTATCCCGATTCTGTCTGTAATGATAGAACGCTTTATTTCCCAAAACTGTCTCACCACATAATGATAAAACTTCCAGATTAAATAATACATCTTCACCAAGTGGATAAGTTGGATTAAAGAAAACCCTTTTTATTTTATCCCTTTGGAATAGTCTACAACAGCAAGAATTTGCAAAAAAACGCCAAAAATTATTTTTATTTTTAATCCTTGATAAAACGACATGCTGAACATCAGATGGATTATATATAACAGTTTGTCTTTGCTCGCAATAAATACCGACTTGCACCAATCTGCTATGATAGGTTTCCGCTAATTTATGGAGATATTCATACATTTCCGGATCAATCCAATCGTCTCCATCCACAAAGCCAATCCAATCGCCGGTCGCCGCAGCCAGTCCTGCATTGCGGGCGGCTGAAACGCCTTGATTCGCCTGATGGATCACTCGGATACGCTTATCCCTGTTTGCATATTCATCGCAGATTTCGCCAGACCGATCGGGCGAACCATCATCCACCAGAATAATTTCCAGATTGGTATAACTTTGCGACAAAATACTGTCAAGACAGCGCGGCAGATATGCTTCTACTCGATAAACGGGTACGATGACTGATATTTTTTCTTCTCTATTCAACGCATCTGCCCCCTATATGCCGACTCAATTGTCCTGGCCACATCATCGATCTCAAATCCAGCCCAGCGCACCTGCTCCGCACCTTTTTCTCTATCCATATCCGACAACGAATGGGTTAAAATCATCTCAGCCCACTGAGACACCGAATCCTTAAGAGATAATTTATAAAACCGCGAAATTACACGCGCTTCGTCTGGAACCTGCTTGGAACAAAATACCGGTAATCCAGCCGCCTGTGCTTCCACAGCGGCTATTCCCAGTCCTTCAAACAGGCTGGGAAATACAAAAGCATCCATGGCCCACAGTAATTGTGGGATTTTATCTGTGACGCCGAGAAATTTCACCCGTGCCTCTACATTCAGTTCTTTTGCTTTTTGTCTGAGCCGTGGTTCCATCGATCCACCGCCTGCCAATAACAGAATACTGTCTGGTCGTCGTTGTAAAACATTTGCAAATATATCCAGCAAGAACATCTGGTTTTTTTCTTCACACAATCTGCCTACATGTCCGATAACAAAGTCGCGAGAAATAGCAAGAGCGCGGCGCAGCTCTTTGCGTTGTTCCATGCAAAACTGGAAGCGTGCGGTATCAATGCCATTATGAATATAGGCAAATCCGTCTTTCTGCAAAATCCAATCAGGAAACATAAATTTCGCCGCGGCAGATGAGCAGGCCCAATGTTCCGTCGCTGCATTGGCAAATAAAGTTCTGGCAGACAAATGGATTCTCATTTTCAACCAGCGTGTTTTGCTCGGACGCAGCGCCGGCCCATGACAATGCACAATTCTCACTGGAACGCCGGCTTCTTTGGCAAGCTGAACATAGGAAAGAGACAATCCCTGAAACACATTAAAATGGATGACATCATACTTCCTCTTTTGTAAGAGTTGCCAGAAAGTCGTCCAATTCCGAAGAAGATGACGGGGATTGCCCGATAATTCATAAAATCGGACTCCTCTCTGCGCCAGTCCATCCGTAAAAATGCTTTCTCCAATTTTAGCAGCTACAAGATCTATTTCCAGACCAGTCAGATCCATCCGGCATAGTACGTTGTACAGGAAGGACTCAATGCCTCCGGATTCCCATGTCTCACAAAAGCAGCAAATACGTCTTTTATTTGAAGTCATGACTGACACCTGCTGCGCTTGTTTCCTTTTCATCTGGAATCATTCTACATTCCCTTTTCTTTCGTTATCTATTGACGGGTAGCCTTTTGATATTCCCATTTTATCAGACATTATGGGATAATCAAGCATAAAGAATATCGAATCTGCGCAAAGGGCCATTACTTTCAGTCTGTTTCATAATATTGGCATAAAATCTGACAAATAGAGAACTTTGTAAAAGTCCTGCCGTCTCTGCATGGTATAATACAGGTGCCGGAGCACGCTCCGCAGGAAGAAAGTGACACCATGACCAATCCCATCGAATTTGACTTGCACATCGGAAAAGAAAAACCCTACTCGGCGAAGGGCGCGCCGTGCCCCTTCTGCCGCCCGGAGACGCTCACGCAGATTCTCGAGCGGCGCGGCGACATGATCTGGCTCATGAATAAATACCCCGTCTTTCACGACACCTGGCCCACGGTCCTCGTGGAGTCCTCCGACCACAACGGGGACATCTCCTCCTACGCGCCGGAAAAGCTCCACGAAGTGATCGCCTTCGGGCTGGAAAAATGGAAAGAGACCGCCCTGCGGAAAGAATTTCAGTCCGTCATTTATTTCCGCAACTTCGGGCCCCGCTCGGGCGGCTCCCAGCGGCATCCCCATTCGCAGATCATCGGCTTCTACCACTACGACTACCGGGACAACGTCTACCCCGAGAATTTCCTCGGCCCCCTCATCCACGAAGACGAGGACTGCTACGTGACGCTCTCAGACTATCCCGTCTGCTGCATGGCCGAATTCAACGTGACGCTCAAGAAAGACCGCCCCTCGGACCGCTTCGCCGACGCGGTGCAGCAGGTGGCGCGCTTTGTTCTCCGCGACTTCCCCATCCCCTGCGACAGCTATAATTTATTTTTCTATTATATCCGCGGCGCGGTGCGCGTGAAGATTTTCCCGCGCTACACCGCGAGCCCCCTCTACATGGGGTACCGCATCACCCAGGTGGCCGACGCGGAGAGCCGGCAGCACATGCTCGCCACGCTCCGCTCCTCCCGGTATTTCGGCGGTGAATCCCGATGAAACTGTACGCATTCAGCGACTTCCACCTCTCGGGCGACCCGCCGAAAAAGCCCATGGACATCTTCGGCGCAAACTGGGCGCACCACCGGGAAAAAATCGAAGCCTCCTGGCGGCGGACCATCCGCCCGGAAGACGCGGTCATCATCGCGGGCGACCTCTCGTGGGGCAAAAACCTCGCGGAAGCTCTGCCGGACCTCCTGTGGATCGCCGGGCTCCCGGGCCGGAAAATCATTGTCCGGGGCAACCACGACTACTGGTGGGACACGGTGACGAAGATGACGAAAGCCACGGGCGGCGCGTTTGAATTTCTCCATAACAACGTGATCCGCGTGGGCGATATCGCGCTCGCGGGCACGCGGAGCTGGATCCCCGAGACCGCGCGGAACTTCACCGAAAACGACGCGGCCATCCTGCGCCGCGAAGAAGGGCGCCTCGAGCGGGGCATCGCGCTCGCCGAAGCGTCCGGCGCGCGGCGCATCCTCTGCGTCCTCCACTATCCCCCCTACGACGAACGCCGCCGGCCCATGCGCATCCTCGACATCATGCGCGCCCACGGCGTGCGGGACTGCGTCTTCGGCCACATCCACGGCGAAAAAAATTTCCACGACATTCCGGACGAACTCTGCGGCGTGCGGCTCCACCTCACCTCCGCAGACTACCTCCGGTTCGAACCGTATTTCCTCTGCGAGGTGAACGATGGCACACAAACTGGCAGAAGGCCGCCTGCTCTCCGGCTACATCTACGGCGACAGCCATACCGGCGAGTACGTATACTTCCCGGGCAGCGAACTCGACGCGGACGTCCCCGTGGCGGTCTATGAAACGCCCGAAGGACGCCGGGACGTCACCATGGAGGAAGCGCTCTCCCTCATCGAGCACCGCAGCCTCCGCCCGGCCAGGCATCCCCTCTTCGGCGAAAAGACCATCTGAGGCGGACGGCGAAAAGACAGGCATCCTGCCTGCCTTTTTTATTGTTTCAAATGGCTGGCGCGGGCGCGGCGCTCCTCTTCTTTCGCATAAGATGCGGGCTCATATGGAAATAAAACGGTTCTGTTTATTCAGGAGCGGACCCACATCGGAATAAAAAAGTTTTTTCTCATTCTGTTGCGGACCCACATTGCGATGCAATACGGTTTCCGCCTAATGGTGCGGGCCTACATTGCGGCAACAAGGAGTTTCCCGCACGATGCGGGCCTGCAATTCAAGTCCGTACGTGTCCGAAACATACGAATTTTTCCATTTTTGGAATACGATTCCAGCGTCGCCGACATTCTTTCCGGCCGCCCGGAAAGAGTGTCGGCCAAGAAAGGACCGCCGCCCGGTCATTCCGCCCTGAGATTTGGCGGCCCTCCGCTGACGGAATGAA